>CAZDWC010000001.1:0-480139 GCA_964509075.1 uncultured Pseudomonadales bacterium
TCGGCCAGAAGCAATCCACCATTGCCAACGTGGTGCGCAAACTGGAAGAGCACGGCGCCATGGCGCACACCATCGTGGTGGTTGCAGCTGCTGCCGATCCTGCCTCCATGCAGTTTCTGGCCCCGTTCGCCGGCTGCACCATGGGTGAGTACTACCGCGATCGCGGACAAGATGCCCTGATCATTTATGATGACTTGACCAAACAGGCTTGGGCTTATCGTCAAATCTCCCTGTTGCTGCGCCGTCCGCCGGGTCGTGAAGCCTATCCGGGTGACGTTTTCTATCTGCACTCACGTTTGCTCGAACGCGCTGCGCGTGTTAACGCAGAATACGTGGAGCAATTCACCAAAGGTGAAGTGAAAGGCAAAACCGGTTCTTTGACCGCATTGCCAATCATCGAAACGCAGGCGGGCGACGTATCGGCTTTCGTACCGACTAACGTAATTTCTATTACTGATGGTCAGATCTTTCTCGAAACCTCGTTGTTCAACGCCGGTATTCGCCCTGCCATGAACGCCGGTATTTCGGTGTCGCGTGTAGGTGGTGCAGCGCAGACCAAGATCATCAAGAAACTTGGTGGTGGTGTGCGTCTGGCATTGGCACAGTACCGCGAACTGCAGGCTTTCGCCCAGTTTGCCTCTGACCTCGACGAAGCGACCCGTGCACAGTTGCAACACGGCCAGCGCGTCACCGAGCTGATGAAACAGAAACAATATGCTCCACAGTCCGTTGCGGAAATGGGTGTGCTGCTGTACGCGGCAGACAACAAATATCTCGACGACGTGGATGTCAGCAAAATTGGCAGTTTCGAAGCGTCATTGTTGTCGTATCTGCACGCGGATCACTCGGCGTTGTTGGCAAAAATCAACGAGTCTGGTGACTATAACGCAGACATCGAAGCCGGTATTCGCGCGGCACTCGACAAGTTCAAAGCCACTCAAACCTGGTAATTAAGGTAGCAGACTATGGCAGGCGCCAAAGAGGTACGCACCAAGATCGCCAGCGTGAAGAGCACGCAGAAAATCACCAAGGCGATGGAAAAGGTGGCGTTCAGCAAAATGCGCAAGGCGCAAGAGCGCATGGCGCACGGCAAGCCGTACGCCGCGCGCATGCGCGGCGTGATCGGCCACATTGCCAGTGCAACGCCCGAGTACAAGCACCGTTTCATGGTGGATCGTCCGGTCAAGCGTGTTGGCTACATTGTGGTGTCTACAGACCGCGGTTTGTGCGGCGGCCTGAACATCAACGAGTTCAAGCTGGTCGTCAAATCCATGAAAGCCTGGTCTGACCAGGGCGTAGGTATTGACCTGTGCGCGATTGGCACCAAGGCGCAGACCTTCTTCCGCAGTGTCGGCGGCAACGTGATTGCTGCTGTGCGTGATCTGGGTGACGAGCCTTCTGCTGTTGATTTGCTGGGCAGCGTCAAAGTCATGCTCGATGCCTACGACGCAGGCAAGATTGATCGTCTGTTTGTGCTCAGCAATGAATTCGTCAACACCATGACACAGACACCTGTGTTGCAGCAGTTGCTGCCACTGGTGGCGGATGAAAACGAAAAGCTCGCGCACACGTGGGACTACATCTACGAGCCGGATGCGCGTGATCTGCTGGACGGTCTGTTGACGCGCTATATCGAGTCACAGGTGTATCAGGCAGTTGTTGAAAACAAGGCGTGTGAAATGGCGGCGCGTATGGTGGCGATGAAAAACGCTACGGAAAATGCCGGTCAGCTGATAAACGACTTGCAGCTGATTTACAACAAGGCGCGTCAGGCGGCGATTACACAAGAGCTGTCCGAGATCGTCAGCGGCGCAGCCGCGGTTTAAGTAACGAAATTCCCAGTAAACGAACATTGAGTTAGAGGAATACAAGATGAGCAGCGGTCGCATAGTCCAGATCATCGGCGCGGTAATCGACGTAGAGTTTCCGCGCGATGCCGTTCCCAGTGTGTACGACGCCCTGAAAGTAGACGGCAAAGGCCTGACACTGGAAGTGCAGCAGCAGCTGGGTGACGGCGTGGTACGTGCCATCGCCATGGGTTCCTCTGAAGGTATCAGCCGTGGCTTGAGCGTATCCAACACCGGCAAGGCGGTTTCTGTGCCTGTTGGCAAAGAAACACTGGGTCGCATCATGGATGTACTCGGTGAGCCAATCGACGAGAAAGGTCCGATCGGTGAACAGGAGCGCTGGGCGATTCACCGCAAGGCGCCTTCATATGACGAGCAGTCTGCCAGCAACGAATTGCTGGAAACCGGTATCAAGGTTATCGACCTGGTCGCACCGTTCGCCAAGGGCGGTAAAGTCGGTCTGTTCGGTGGTGCAGGTGTAGGCAAGACCGTAAACATGATGGAACTGATTCGTAACATCGCCATCGAGCACAGCGGTTACTCCGTATTCGCCGGTGTAGGTGAGCGTACTCGTGAAGGTAACGACTTCTATCACGAGATGACCGACTCCAACGTTATCGACAAAGTATCACTCGTGTACGGCCAGATGAACGAGCCGCCGGGCAACCGTTTGCGCGTGGCATTGACCGGTCTGACCATGGCCGAGAAATTCCGTGACGAAGGTCGTGACGTTCTGTTCTTCGTCGACAACATCTACCGTTACACGCTGGCCGGTACCGAAGTATCAGCATTGTTGGGCCGTATGCCATCGGCGGTAGGTTACCAGCCGACACTCGCCGAAGAGATGGGTGTGTTGCAGGAGCGTATTACCTCCACCAAAACCGGTTCCATCACTTCCATTCAGGCGGTATACGTACCGGCGGATGACTTGACTGACCCGTCGCCAGCTACCACGTTCTCGCACTTGGATGCCACTGTTGTACTGTCACGTGACATCGCGGCCAAAGGTATCTATCCGGCTATCGACCCGCTCGACTCCACCAGCCGTCAGCTCGACCCGCTGGTAATCGGCCAGGAACACTACGATGTTGCTCGTGGCGTGCAAACCATTCTGCAGCGCTACAAAGAATTGAAAGACATCATCGCCATCCTCGGTATGGATGAACTGTCTGAAGAAGACAAACAGGCCGTGAGCCGCGCGCGTAAGATCGAGCGCTTCATGTCACAGCCTTTCTTCGTGGCAGAAGTATTCACCGGCTCACCAGGCAAATACGTGTCACTGAAAGACACCATTGCCGGCTTCAAAGGTATTCTGAGCGGCGAATACGATCACCTGCCCGAGCAGGCGTTCTACATGGTCGGCTCCATCGACGAAGCGGTAGAAAAAGCCAAAACCCTGAAATAAGACGCGCGGGGGTAATACTGCCCCCGAATACGACGTGTAACGGGAACAGAGAATGGTCATGACAGTACATTGCGATATCGTCAGCGCAGAGAAAGCTATTTTCTCCGGGTTGATCGAGCAGCTGGTTGCCCACGGTTCGCTGGGTGATCTCGGCGTGCAGTTCGGCCACGCGCCGCTGCTCACCGATCTGAAACCTGGCCCGGTGCGCGTGCGCAAGCAGGGTGGTGAAGAAGAGCTTTACTACGTTTCCGGTGGCTATCTCGAAGTGCAACCGAATGTGGTAACCATTCTGGCGGATGTCGCTGTTCGCGCGGATGATATGGATGAAGCTGCTGCAGAATCTGCTCGCCAGGCTGCTGCACATGTACTGGCCAATCAAACTGGCGAGATGGATTACTCACGTGCTGCAGCACAGCTCGCCGAAGCGGTTGCCCAGCTGCGTACCATTCAGCAGTTGCGTAAAAAGCTTGGTAAATAGATTGCTCAATGTAAGTATAAGCAAATAAAAAAGGCAGCTTAGGCTGCCTTTTTTATTTGCTTATACTGCGGGATTTTGTTGCCAATGTATTTTGTTAGTGTGTATCATTATCATTTATTACGGCTGTGTATCCATAGTTTTTTGTTGGCTTCGCTTGCTGTGTAGGCGCATCGTGATAAACACGGATAATTCAAAATTTGCGAACGGGAATAAAAGGAAATTTTATGAAGAAAAATAAATGTCTTTTCGTCTTATTTAGGGTTGTAGTACTGAGTTTGATGGCGAGCAATGTGTTTGCTGTATGCAGTTTAACGCCTGAGAATTTTGATTCTTATCCTTGCTATAGCGGTGATCCGGCTGAGTGGATCTTCAAAACCGACAATGTGATCGATATCAAGATGATTCTTGAGCCGCAAGCATACGCAGCTCTTAATGATCCATGGAATAGAGACGCAGATGGCAAGCCAGCGTATGTAAATGTTTTATCTATAGTTGTTATGGATAAGGGGGTGTTAAAGGCAACTCTTGCAGGAGGGCAAGTAAAGCTTAAAGGCAGTGGTTCCTTTCAGGAGTTGAGCGGAAAAGCGGCATTTAAAATCAAGTTGGGCGATAGACTCAATGGTTTGCGCAAGCTGACGTTGAACAATATGTTATGGGATGATTCAAAAATTCATGAGGCATTGGCGTATGGGCTTTACAGGGCTGTTGGTGTTCCAGCCTCTCGAGTTGGCTATGCGCGAGTATCCATTAGTGTTAATGGAGATCCTGATCGCCAGAATATGGATTATGGGCTTTATGCCAATATAGAAACCTACGATAAAACTTCTTTGCCAAAAATTTTCAATGGCAGTGTCACGAAGCATTTGTATGAAGCTGCTTCTCATGGTGTGGATGTTGCCCCGGGCAATGAGGCCGCTTTCGAAATTGATGAGGGTAATACAGATAAAAGTGATTTAACGTCTCTCATTGCGGCGGCTCAGGTGCAAGGCACAGCATGGCGCAGTGAAGTTGAGAAAGTTGTTGATCTGCAATTGATGGTCAAAATGTGGGCGGTTGAACATTATATTGGTAACTTTGATGGTTACACGTCCAACCTGAATAATTATTACCTCCACAGTAGTACGGTTCTCAGTGGTTCGCAGCTCCAGAATTTTACCATGTTGCCATCAGGCTTGGATGAAAGTTTCACGGGTTTTCATGGCGGTGTTAATGAGGATGTAGATCTTAATAGGCATCCATTTGATTATGGTATTGGAATATTATTTCAGCGCTGTATGGAAGATGTTGTTTGTTATGGTATGTATGCTAATGCGCTTAAGGATGTGCGTACAAAGGCAGGAGTAGTAAATCTCACTCAGCAAGCGCAGGATATCTATAGTTTCTTGCGAGATGACTATGTTTTGACTGATCCGCGTATGCTGACAACTATCGGAGAAGCGGATCAGGATGCTTTAAATTCTATTGCGTTTATAAATTCTCGTAGTGCGAAACTGGATGAATGGCTGGCTGGCGATCTTGATCTTGATGGCGTGAAGAATGCTGAAGACGCATTTCCTGATGATCCAGCCGAGTGGCTTGATATTGATGCTGATGATATTGGTAATGCGGCGGATGCAGATGACGATGGTGATGGGTTGTTCGATGGGGTGGATAATTGCCCTGTAAACTCAAACTATTTCCAGGAGAATATCGATGGTGATTCTCAAGGTGATCTGTGTGATTTGACGCCAAATGGTGATGCTGATGGCGATGGCGTGGATCAATTGGTGGATAACTGCCCGGTTGCGTCCAATGCGAACCAGCTCGACACGGATAGCGATGGTGCAGGTGATGAGTGTGATGTAGATGATGATGGTGATGGTGTCGCAGATGTGGCAGATAATTGCGCTCTGTCAGTTGCCGCAGGAATTGACCAGACAGACACAGATAGTGATGGACAGGGCAATGTGTGTGATGAGGATGATGATGGGGATGGCAGTGCCGATGGCGAGGATGGTTTCCCGCTGGATCCAGTAGAAAACTCAGATGTGGACGGTGACGTTATCGGCAATAACGGCGATGTTGATGACGACGGAGATGGCGAGCTGGATGTGTTTGATAATTGCCCTCTATCGTTTGGCATGGGCTCAAGTCAGCTGGATACAGACGGTGACGCTGCCGGCGATTTATGTGATCTGAATGATGATGGTGATGCATATAGTGATGCACAGGAAGTTGTTTTGGGGTCATCGACCGTAAATTCATTGGATCCACCGTTGATTGCTTTAGCCTCGGGAAGTCTGTTCGCATTCGATGATGTTGATTATGCAGCCCCGGGTGATTTGACTGCGCGTTCTTTTCAATGGGGAGCTCCAAATTTGACATACGCCGGGATTGTGGGCGTAAGCAAGCTTGTTAAGTCTGTGACGATCCCACAGGGAGTGCCAGGCGGCTGTTGGCTCGTGGGTGCAACGGTAGACTGCGGAAATGGGACTCTTAATAACGTCGCAAAACTGGAATCGGATGGTGACTATAATTGCGCTTTGTTGCTGAGTGGGGCTGTTGCGTGTTGGTACGGGGGTGACTTGAATACAACGCCTGTATCACCAGTTCCTACTGCTCAATTCACGTATGCAGCTGATATTAGTGTGGGGGGGGGTGGCAGCTGTGCGCTGGGGCCGCAGAGTATTTATTGTTGGAAAAATGCTTTACCAAATGCGCAGTGGCTTCCTGTAATACCTTATGGTTTTAACCACGGTATTAAAAATCTGGCGGTCAATGATATTGGTTTTTGCCTCACGATAGATTCGGCAGTTCTTTGTTTTGATATATCAGGAGATCACTTTGCTGGGGCTTTACAGGATATTAATAATGTAAGCCCGTTGAGGTTGGTGGCGGGTGACGAACATATGTGTGTTTTGGAAGGTAATTACCTTGAGCCCGCCAGTCTGCGTGTACTTTGTTGGGGGGCGGGCTACGGCACGGTAGAAAATCCGCAAGTGCTTGATGTTGATGCTCCTGTGGCTGTTGTTGCTGAACAGAATCGTGTTTGTGTGGTGGAGCAAGGGAGTGCCGATGCTTCGATGGCTGTTAGATGCTGGCCTGATAATGATGATGGCGATGGTGTGCTAAGTCCTGTTGATCACTTTCCTTCCAATATAGCTGCATCAGTAGACACAGATGGAGATGGCTATCCCGACGTCTGGAACTCTGGATGTGATGCTGCTTGTCAGGATGCTTCTGGCTTGGTGCTGGATGCGTTTCCATCAGACCCGACCGAGTGGCTTGATACCGATTCTGATGGCGTTGGCAACAACGTTGACGCTAATGATGATAATGACTGCTATCTGGACGGCGCAGATCCCGCCCCGATGTTCGCTGGTACTACCAAGGCTGGTGATCATGACTGTAGTTTTGATGTTGATGTACCTCCGCATGCAAATCCCAATGACGGTGCTGCCGAAACAACTATTGCAGGCGCTTCTCCGCTGAAAGTTTATGCGGCGGCGTTACAGGCTGATGGAAAAGTGGTTGTCGCGGGTTCTGCAAGTAATCAATTCTTGGTTTTGCGTTATACCAGCGACGGTTCTCTCGACAGCAGTTTTGATGACGATGGAATCTTGATGCCGGCGGTAGGCTATAGCAGTGAGGCAACTGCGGTGTTGGTGCAGCCTGCTGATGGAAAAATTGTGGTGGCAGGTTATAGCGTTGCGGTATCCGGGGCTCCCTCTACCTTCGCGATTGCACGTTACAATGGAGACGGTACGCCGGATCAAACATTTAATGGCGGTTCAGTTAGAGCAGATGGGTTTTTCACGGGCAAGTCTGCGCGTGTGGCATCAATGGCATTTGATGCGGCAGGCAAAATTGTAGTCGCGGGTTATACAGTGGCATCGGGCAATAATTTTAAGGATGTTGCTGTAATGCGTTATGGCGCTGATGGTTCTCTTGATGCAAGCTTTGATGGCGACGGCAAGCGTGTTATTGCGTTGAGTGCCGATTCGCACGATGAGGTCAAGAGCATACTGGTTCAGCCAGATGGCAAGATTGTCATGGCGGGTTACACCATCTTAAGTGGTCGCCAGCGTGTTGCACTGCTTCGTCTTGATGATGCTGGGGTGGTAAATCTTTCTATTAATACAGAAGTTATATCGGGTCGTGATTCTTGGGCAAATGGTGTTTTGCTTCAGTCTGACGGTAAGCTGGTAGTCGGGGGCACGGCTTCTGCTACAGGGACAGGCCCTGATTTTGCTATGGTGCGATACAACAGTGATGGTACGCTAGATGCGGGCTTTGGCGCTGCTGGGAAAGTGGTAACGGCTATTAGTGCGGGCGGGGGAAATGATCAGACTTACAATTTGTTGCAGCAGGCAGATGGCAAATTGGTGCTGTCGGGTTATTCAGTCGTGAATGGCAGTACAAACTTCACGTTGGCTCGTTATTTGTCAACGGGAGTGCTCGACAATGATTTTGCGACTGCAGGTGTGAAAACCGCACTGACTGGTTCTGAATCGGCACGTGCAGTTTTGCAGCAGGCAGATGGTAAGCTGGTGACAGTGGGCAACAAGCCTTTTGGTCAAGCCGCTGTCATTGTGCAGCGTTTCTTTGCAGAGACGGACAGTGATGGTGATGGGTACAAGAATGGTGTGGATGCTTACCCGCTTGATCCGGTATTGCATTGAGGTTTAGACTCTTCAAAGGCGGCTTGAGCCGCCTTTTTTTATGGTCTAATAGCGCCAGTTTGATCTGTGGAATTGCTGGGTATGCCCCTGGATATTGTCATTCTTGCCGCTGGTCAGGGCACGCGCATGCATTCTTCGTTGCCGAAGGTGCTGCACCCGATTGCCGGTAAGCCGATGCTGCAGCATGTCATCGACGCCGCGCGGGTTTTTGATGATGCTGTGCTGAACGTGGTGATCGGGCACGGTGCGGATCGGGTGCGTGCGGCTCTGGGTGCCGATATTCGCGTTGTCATGCAAGAGCAACAGCTGGGTACTGGTCATGCAGTAGCGCAAGCATTGCCCAGCTTGCGCCGTGATGCCACTGTGCTGATTTTGTATGGCGATGTGCCGCTGGTGAATCCGGCTACCCTGAAGCAGCTGGTGCTGTCGGTGGATGCCGGCAGCATGGCACTGCTGACGGTTGAGCTGGACAATCCCGCCGGCTACGGCCGCATTATGCGCGACACCGATAATCATGTGGTAAGAATTGTCGAGCAGAAGGATGCCAGCGAAGAGCAGTTGCGCATTCGTGAAGTCAATACCGGCATTATGGCTGTTCGCTGCGAGCATCTCGCGCGCTGGTTGCCGTCACTGGACAATCGCAATGCGCAGCAGGAGTTCTACCTGACGGACATCATCGCCATGGCGCGCACTGATGATGTGCGCATCAATACACAAACCGCATTGAGTGAAGCGGAAGTTCTCGGTGTCAATGATCGTCACCAGCAGGCGCGTTTGGAGCGCATTTATCAGGAGCGACAGGCGCGTGCCTTGATGGCGCAGGGCGTTACCTTGATGGATCCTGCCCGTTTTGATTGTCGCGGCCAGATCCGCGCCGGTCGCGATGTGCTGATTGATGTCAATGCGGTGTTTGAAGGACAGGTTGAGATCGGCGACAACGTGGTCATTGAGCCCAACTGCTATATCCGCAACGCACGGATTGGCAACGGTGCGAGGATCAAGGCCAACACAGTGATCGAAGATGCTGTCATTGGCGAAAATGTGGATGTCGGGCCGTTTGCCCGTCTGCGCCCCGGCACCGTGCTTGGCGATGGTGCTCGTATCGGCAATTTTGTGGAAACCAAGAATGCGGTTTTTGGCGAAAACAGCAAAGCCAATCATCTGGCCTATGTGGGCGATGCCGGCATAGGTCGCGATTGCAATATCGGTGCGGGAACCATTACCTGTAATTACGATGGCGTGAACAAACACAAAACCAGCTTGGGCGATAATGTTTTCATCGGTTCCAACAGTACGCTGGTGGCGCCGTTGACGGTGGAGAGCGGCGGCTTTGTCGGTGCCGGGTCCACCATCACCAAGACAGTGCCTGCGGATGCTCTGGCTGTCGGTCGTGGTCAGCAGCGCAATATTGAGGGCTGGAAACGGCCGCAGAAAAAGCCGAAGTAACTGTTTTTCCTCTGTCACGAATTCGAGAGTAAATATTCATGTGTGGAATTGTTGGTGCCATTGCCCAGCGCAATATCACGCCCATTCTGGTCGAAGGCTTGAAGCGACTGGAATACCGCGGCTATGACTCTGCCGGTGTCGCCGTGTTCACCGATGCGGGTGCGATACAGAGTTGCAAGCGCGTAGGTAAAGTGGCCAATGTGCAGCAGGGTTTGAAGGAAGAACCTCTGCGCGGACAGTTGGGGATTGCGCACACGCGCTGGGCGACACACGGCAAGCCGAGTGAATTGAATGCGCATCCACACTTTTCCAATGACAAGGCCATTGCCGTCGTTCACAACGGCATTATCGAGAATCACCAGCAGTTGCGTGCGGAGTTGTTGCAGAAAGGCTATCGCTTCGACAGCGAAACCGACACGGAAACTATCGTGCATCTGATTGATGACTGCTGGAAAGCAGGTGGCAGTTTGTTGCAGGCCGTTCAAAATGCCGTTTTGCGTCTGGATGGGGCCTATGCCCTGGCGGTGATTGCGGTTAATGAGCCGGACAAACTGATTGCTGCGCGTGCAGGCAGTCCGCTGGTGATTGGTGTCGGCTATGGTGAAAATTTTGTCGCGTCGGATCCACTTGCGCTGCGCATGATCACCGACCAGTTCATCTACCTGCATGAAGGTGATATGGCTGTGGTGACGCTTGAAGATGTCACGATTGTCGATGCGTCAGGTGTGGAGCAGCAGCGTGTCATCGAGCAGGTTGATGAACTGCATGATTCGGCAGACAAGGGCGAATACCGCCATTTCATGCTGAAAGAAATTTACGAGCAGCCCAAGGTTTTTGAACAGACTTTGCTGGGGCGTATCGGCAAAGATCATTTGATAGAGGAATGTTTCGGGGCGGCGGCGCGTGAGAAGTTTGATATAGCCAAGGCGGTGCAAATTGTCGCGTGCGGTACCAGTTACCACGCGGGCATGATTGCGCGTTACTGGATCGAGGAGTTTGCCGGTCTGCCTTGTCAGGTCGAAGTGGCCAGTGAATTCCGTTACCGCAAGCGCAAACCCTTGCCGGATACCTTGTTCGTCACTATTTCACAATCGGGCGAAACGGCAGACACGCTGGCGGCGCTGCGTGGCCTTGATGTGGAGAGTTACGTTGGCAGCTTGTGTATTTGCAATGTCGCCAACAGTTCATTGGTGCGTGAATCCGATTTCTCGTTGATGACATTGGCCGGCCCGGAAATCGGTGTGGCATCTACCAAAGCGTTTACCAGTCAACTGGCTGCGTTGCAATTGCTGGTGCTGGCGTTGGCGCGTCGCAATCAGCCGGATGCTGCAATGGAAAAAAACTGGGTGGAAGCACTGCATCAACTGCCGCAACTGTGCAGCACGGTGTTGCAACTGGATGGCAAGATAAAAAAACTTGCCAAGCTGTTTGAGGAAAAACACAGCGCCTTGTTTCTGGGGCGAGGGCGTGAGTATCCGGTGGCGCTGGAAGGTGCATTGAAACTGAAAGAGATTTCCTATATCCATGCCGAAGCCTATCCGGCCGGCGAATTGAAGCACGGCCCGCTGGCGCTGGTGGATAAACACATGCCGGTGGTAGCGCTTGCGCCCGGCAACGAGCTGATCGACAAGATCAAGTCGAATCTGGAGGAAGTGCGCGCGCGTGGTGGGCAGTTGATTGTCTTCTGTGATGAGAAGCCGGATCTGGCAGCAGAAGACGGTATCAGCTACGTTGAGCTACCAGCCATGCCGGCAAGCCTGACGCCGCTGCTGTACACGATTCCGCTGCAATTGTTGTCGTATCACGTCGCCGTGATGAAGGGCACGGATGTGGACCAGCCGCGCAATCTGGCCAAGAGCGTGACGGTGGAGTGATTACTGGCGGTCGCCGACCGTATAGTTGATCTTGATACCGCGTTCAGCAATCAGTTTCTTGATCTCTTCGCGATCCTGCGCCACCAGCGTCGGGTGCGCGATTTCATCCGGAAACTTCATGAACAGGCGCTCCAGTGCATCCAGTTCCTTGTAGACGGGCTCAGGAAAGCCCTGGCGGTTTTCACGGCCCGGTTCCACCAGCATCAAGTTGTCCATGTAGTTGAAGAAGGCAGGAAAGCCCCACAGCTTTTTCAGCTTCTCGTAGACGTGCGGCATGGTTTTCAGTGCGATGCACTTGTCGATCAGCTCGCGTTTGGATTCGTGAGAAGCGGGTTCCAGGGTGGGGATGTTGTCAGACATGTTGCTGCCATCGGTTACTGCGGGGGGAATATGTGAAGTTTATCACGCTTTGCTGAAAATGCCGGTCGCTCAGGATTTCGCAAAGCGCAAATCCCAGACGCCGTGGCCGAGATTCTGGCCGCGTTTCTCGAATTTGGTTTCGGGTCGGTAATCGGGACGGGGGCTGTACTGGCCGTTGCCGGCGCAGTTGTGAAATCCAGGGCAGGCGGACACGGTTTCCAGCATCACTTCTGCATACGGCTGCCAGTCGGTAGCCATGTGCAGGACACCGCCAGTCTTCAGTTTGCGCAGCACCAGTTCGACGAACGGCATCTGCACGATGCGGCGCTTGTGGTGACGGCTCTTGTGCCAGGGATCGGGAAAATAGAGTTGCAGGCGGGTGAGGCTGCTGTCGGCAATGCAGTCGTTGAGCACGTCGAGTGCATCTGCGCAGAAGATGCGCAGATTGGGCAGGCCGCGTTTGGCGGCTTCGCTGACAATACGCCCCACCCCTGGTGGGTGCACTTCAATGCCGATGAAATTCTGTTCGGGAAAGCGCTCGGCCATTTCCAGCAGCGAGTCGCCCATGCCGAAACCGATTTCCAGTACCAGATCGGCAGCATGATTGGCAAAAGCGCCTTCCAGCGCCTGTGCGCCCTTGTGCAAATCCAGACCATAGACCGGCCATTGTTCGGCCAGCGCCTTTTCCTGTGCAGGTGTGATGCGCCCGCTGCGAATCACATAGGAACGGATATCTTTTTTCTTGAACTGTGGTTGTAACGGCAGCATGTAGGGCAATCAAAATCAGCTGTGGATCAGACCCGTCAATGGTGAAGACGCGCTCGCATACAGCTTGCGCGGCATGCGACCGGCGAGAAACGCTTCGCGTCCGGCTTCCACGGCTTTCTTCATGGCGGACGCCATCAGCACCGGGTTCTGCGCGTGGGCGATGGCGCTGTTCATCAGCACGCCGTCGCAGCCGAGTTCCATGGCAATCGCGGCATCGGATGCAGTGCCTACACCGGCATCGACGATGATCGGCACGTTGGCGTTTTCGAGAATCATCATCAGGTTGTACGGATTGCGGATGCCGAGGCCTGAGCCAATCGGAGCGCCCAGCGGCATCACCGCGCAGCAGCCGATTTCTTCCAGGCGTTTGGCGACCAGCGGGTCGTCGCTGGTGTAGACCATGACGTCAAAGCCGTCGGCAACCAGCTGCTCGGCAGCGATCAGTGTTTCCGTGACATTGGGGAACAGGGTTTTCTGGTCGCCCAGCACTTCGAGTTTGACCAGCTTGTGGCCGTCCAGCAGTTCGCGTGCGAGCTTGCAGGTGCGCACAGCTTCGGCAGCGGTGTAGCAGCCGGCAGTGTTGGGCAGGATGGTGTAGCGCGAGGGCGGCACAACATCCAGCAGATTGGGTTCGCCGGGATTCTGGCCGATGTTGGTGCGGCGCACGGCCACCGTGATCATTTCGGCGCCGGAGGCTTCGGTGGCGGCGGCGGTTTCCGCGAGATCCTTGTATTTGCCGCTGCCTACAATCAGGCGTGAGCTGTAGGTTTTGCCGGCAATGACCAGCGGTTTGTTAGTTTCGGGCTTGTCAGTGATGCTCATGGTTAACCTCCGCCGATGGCATGGACGATTTCGACGCGATCGCCCGCTTGCAGGAAATGGGTGGCGTGCGCGCTGCGCGGCACGATGTCTTCATTCACTTCCACGGCGATGCGTTTACCGGCCAGTTGCAGCTGCTCAATCAGCATTGAAACACTGGTATTGCTGTCGAGCGCATGTGGCTCGCCGTTGAGGGTGATTTGCATCTCAGCTGCCTTTTACACTGCCGTAGCAGAGGCAGGCCCAGGCAATCAGCCACAGCGTGCCGCCGATGGGGGTGATGGCGCCCAGCCAGCGCATGCCGCTGAGGCAGAGCACATAAAGACTGCCGCTGAAAATCAGGATGCCGGCAGCGAACAACCAACCGCTGACTGGCAGCCATTTCGATGTGTTGCCTTGTGCGAGCAGGATGCCGACACCGAACAGCGCCAGCGTGTGCCAGAAATGGTATTGCACCGCCGTGTGCCAGACACTCATCAGGTCGGCGGGAAGCCGATCTTTCAAACCGTGTGCGCCAAAGGCACCGAGAGCCACCCCGAGAAAGCCGTACAGGGCGGCGAGTGCCATCAATGTCTGGGAAAGAGGCAGCACAAACAGCACCGCAAGCAGGAAAATGGGTGCGCATTGTAGCAGCTTGTCCGAGCACTGCTGCACGCTTGATAAAATGCTTTAAGCATTAAAGGTTTAGGCCTACAATTTAAAATGGAAAATAAATTGGCGGATTGCATTGGAGCCGTGGTGCATGCGATCTGGCCTGTAAAATGCAGAGAAACGACTTCATGAAGATGGGGGCAGACTCATGACGCTCAGATCCGCACTACAAGCTTGCCTGTGCTGCCTGGCTATTGTCGGCAGCGCGGCGCATGCCGGCAGCTACACGGTAAAGCCTGGCGATACGCAGTGGCGCATTGCCAGTGCCAATGGCATGACGGTTGAACAGCTGCGCAAACTCAATCATCTCGGCGCCAAGTCTGCGCTGAGTGTGGGGCAGACACTGGTGGTGCAAGGCGCAACCCCGTCGCGTGTCGCCAGTGCGGAAACTGCGCCGCGCAAGCCGGCGCAGGTGAGTGCAGCCAACAAAAGCAGCAAGGTCGCGGCCGGCATCAAAAAAACGACGGCAAACAACAAATCGACAGCAAACAACAAAACGGCCGTCAGTGCTGCCAAACCGGCCGTTGCCGGCAAGCATCTGCCGCCGCTGGCTTCCAGCAGTGCGCTGGTGGTGGATGCCAGTACGGGCCGTACGCTGTACGCCAAGAACACGGCCAGCCAGATGCCTATTGCATCCATTACCAAGTTGATGACGGCAATGGTGGTGCTGGATTCCAATCCTTCCATGCAGGAATCCCTGACGATTGGCGAGGCAGATGTCGATAACCTCAAGCACACCACTTCACGCCTGCCTGTAGGTACGCGATTGTCGCGTTATGAAATGCTGCGTCTGGCGTTGATGTCATCCGAGAACCGCGCGGCGTCTTCACTGTCGCGTCACTATCCTGGCGGGAAGCAGGCGTTTGTCAGCGCCATGCAGGCCAAGGCCGGCAAGTTGGGTATGGGCAACACGCGTTTTTACGATCCCACCGGCCTGACGCCCGCCAACGTGTCTACTGCCGAAGATCTGGTGAAGATGGTCAAGGCGGCCAGCCAGTACTCGCTGATTCATGAATTCACCACAACGCCGGGCCGCGAAGTGGCCATCAATAACTCGCGCCAGCCGCTGGAGTACAAGAACACCAATCGTCTGGTGCGCAACGGCGAGTGGGATATCGCTGTCAGCAAGACCGGCTACATCAATGAGGCAGGCCACTGTCTGGTGATGTTGGCCACGGTGGCCAATCGCCCATCGGTGATGGTGTTTCTCGAAGCCGAGGGCAAACTTTCGGCCCAGGGCGATGCCTCGCGCCTGAAAAACTGGCTGGAGGCCAACCGCAACACCGACCAGCTGGCCATGCTGGATCCTTGAGGCGAGCGCTGTATTTTTGAGCACGGCAATCGCGTGAAACTTCCTTCTGTGCTGCTGGCTGGCTGTGGCGATATCGCCCAGCGGCTGGCCCTGTTGCTGCATCAGGATTATCGGCTCTGTGGCTTGCGCCGCCATCCTGCCTCCCTTCCTGCCTATATCGAGCCGCTGGCGGTTGATCTCTGCGACAGCGCAGCGTTGTCTTCATGCTTGTCGGCTCGACAGTTTGACTACGTGGTGATCACGCTGACGCCGGGCGAGCGCAGCGAGCAGCGCTACCGGCAAGTCTATGTGGATGGCACGCGCAATTTGCTTCAGGTTTTGTCAGGCAAGCCGCGGCTGCTGTTTATCTCCAGTACTTCGGTCTATGGCCAGAATGCCGGTGAGGTCGTCGATGAAAGCAGCGTGACGGCACCCGAGGGCTTCTCCGGTCGCTGTTTGCTGGAAGCCGAGGCGCTGGTACACAACAGCGGCTTGCCCGCGAGTTGTGTGCGCTTTTCCGGCATCTATGGACCCGGGCGCGAGCGCATGATCCGTTTGGTGCGCGAACAGAAAGTTGATGTGGCGGATGCCGCGCAGTGGAGCAATCGCATTCATGCCGATGAATGTGCGCGGGTGCTGGCGTTCCTGATCGAGCGTTGGGAAGACGGTTTTGCACCTGCGGCCTGTTATGTGGCGAGTGATGTTGTGCCGTCACAACTGGGTGAGGTGTGGCAATGGCTGGCGGAGACGATGGGAATTGCGAATCCCCTGCCGGGTGACACGTGGCGACAGCAGCCGGCGCACGGCAAACGCTGCGACAGCCATTTGCTGCAGCGCGCGGGTTATCACTTTCTGTATCCGGATTTCAGAGTCGGCTACAAGCAGCTTGTGGCGTCGTAATAACGCCATCTTGTGCAAGGTTGTTTTCCGTGGGGCAGCTGGTGTACCTTGCACGGACAGATCATTGATAACAACGCAGTAGCGCAGGCAAATGGCCCGTATCGCCCTGATAAAAATATTCACCGGTTTGAATCTTGCACCCGCACAGTTGTCGGGTGAATTGCAGCGTGCCGGTCACATGTCGCGCATCATTTATTTCAAGGATCACCATATTGTCGATTATGACAATTACACGGATTATGAAATAACAGATTACCCGGGCGTGTTTACCGCTGCAGACGGCGTTAAAAAAGTCTGGAATTGTTACAAGCCATTCACCGACAAGGAGTGGCGCTTGCTGATCGAGGATTTGCAAGCCTTCAGGCCTGATGCGATCGGTTTCAGTGTGGTGTCAGGGATTATCCGTGAAGCGGGAATGGTGACGGAAGTTTTGCGACAGCACTTTGCTGTACCGTTTATCTGGGGTGGGCCAGGGCCTACGCTGGAGCCTGAGCGATGTCTTGCGCATGCGGATCTGGTTTGCATTAACGAAGGTGAAGCCGTCATCGTTGCATTGGCGGATCGCATTGATGCTGGCAGCGATATTCACGACATTCCCGGAACGTGGGCGCGAAAGCCCGATGGCAGCTTGCAGCGCAATGAAAACCAGCCTTTGCTGAAACTGGATGATCTGGCTATTCCAGACTGGAATCTTGAGCACTATGTGCACATCAATAACTTCAAAGGCAGGCGTACCGGGATATATCCGAACAACCTGAAACAGGAATACCCCATCATGACGCAGCGGGGTTGTCCTTTTTCCTGCTCGTTTTGTATCGAATCCCGTTATCAGGATATGTTCGGCAAGAAAAATTCGCTTCGCCGCCGCAGTATTGATGTCGTCTTGCAGGAGTTGCATTGGGCCAAGGAAAACCTCGATATAAAATCCATTCTTTTTTATGACGAGGTTTTCACGGTAAATCCGCGTTGGCTGGATGAATTTTTGCCGCGTTACCAGCAGGAAATCGGTTTGCCATTCTGGTGTTACACATATCCTACGACGCATACGCCGGAGATCCTGCGAAAGCTGAAAGAGGCGGGCATGGTGTCCATTACCATGGGCATACAGTCAGGAAGCGAGCGTATTCTCCGCGAGCATTTTAATCGCCCGACGGCAATTGCACGGGTATTGAAAGCTGCGCAGGAAATTGTCGATCTCGGTCCGGATGTTCGTGGCTTCTTTGACCTGATCAGCAATGTGCCATTTGAAACGGAAGAAGATTTGCGCGGGACGTTCAATTTTCTGCTGGAGCTGCCGAAGTCGATCAAGATGCTGGGCATTGCAGAAATGACCAATTTCCCGACCTATGACTATACGCGTCAGGTTGATGAAATGGAGCATGTGCTGGCAACGGATGTTGCACAAGCCAATTCAACTGCCCGGCTGTCGCAGGCCGATTACGATTATTACCACAGACTGTATCTGTTGACGCGCACGGATATGTCTGTGGAGAGGTTGCGTGAAATCGGTGAAGACTCGAGGTATCGGCAGGATCCGATGCTGCTGAACGCATTGATTACCAACGAGCCCTACATTTCATTTACCGGTATTTCATTTTGATGCTGGTATTTCATTCTGATGCCGGTATTTCATTCTGATATTGCCTGTTTGCGATCCAGTGTTGTGAAAAAGTACGCATAAGGATTTTTTTCGCAGGCAGGAAAGCCCTCCCTCGCGGTTTCTTCCCAGTCTGTGCTGCTCAATGGCGGGAAACATGCATCACCGTCGATGTCAGCATCGACTTCCGTAACATAGGCGCGGCTAACGCGCGGCAGGGCTTCGCGGTAGATCTGCGCGCCGCCGATAATCATGATTTCATCTGTGTCACGCGCAGTCGCCAGCGAGTCGGCTAGCAGCAAGGCGGTGTCGAGATCGTTCACTACCGTGGCGCCGTGGGCGTAATAGTTTTCGTTGCGTGTCACCACGATATTGTCGCGGCCCGGCAGCGGTTTGCCCAGGGACTCCCAGGTGTTGCGGCCCATGATGATGGGCTTGTTCATCGTCAGTGCCTTGAAGTGTTTCAGGTCATTGGGCAGATGCCAGGGCAACTGGTTGTCGCGGCCGATGACGCCGTTGCGCGCGCGGGCGACAATCAGGGCAATGGTTTTTTGTGAGGCATTCATACCGCCACCGGTGCTGCAATATGCGGCTGCGCGTGGTAATCGAGCAATTCAAAATCCTCGAAGCGGAACGCGAAAATATCTTTTACGGCGGGATTGACGTGCATGCGCGGCAGTTTGCCCGGCGTGCGTTGCAGCTGTTGTTCCACTTGCTCGAGATGGTTGCTGTATAAATGTGCGTCGCCGAAGGTGTGCACGAAGTCGCCGGGTTCGAGATCGCACACTTGTGCGATCATCATGGTCAGTAATGCATACGAAGCGATATTGAATGGCACGCCCAGAAAAATATCCGCGCTGCGTTGATACAGCTGGCAGGACAATTTGTTGTCGGCGACGTAGAACTGGAACAGCGTGTGGCAGGGCGGCAGCGCCATGTTGTTCACTTCGGCTACGTTCCAGGCACTGACCAGCAGCCGGCGTGAATCCGGATTTTTCCTGATCATGTCGATCAGCTGGGTGATCTGGTCGATGGTGCCGCCCTTGCCGTCCGGCCATGAGCGCCATTGGTGGCCGTATACCGGGCCGAGTTCGCCGTTGGCATCGGCCCATTCGTCCCAGATTTTCACGCCGTTGTCGTTCAGGTATTTGATGTTGGTGTCGCCGGCGAGAAACCACAGCAACTCATGGATGATGGATTTGAGATGCAGTTTCTTGGTGGTAAGCAGCGGAAAACCGTCGGCGAGATTGAAACGCATCTGGTAACCGAAAACGCTCACGGTGCCGGTGCCGGTTCTGTCGGTTTTCACTACGCCGTTGTCGCGCACATGGCGCATCAGATCGAGATACTGTTGCATCAGTTGTTCTCCTGTTTGCGATGGCGCAGGCTCCATACGCAGATGGCGATACCGGCCATGAACATGGGGATGCACAGCTCCTGGCCGCGTGTCATCCAGCCCAGCCAGTCGAGGCCGATTTGCGCATCCGGTTCACGAAAAAACTCCACGGCAAAACGAAACAGCGCGTAGAGAATCAGGAAAAATCCGGAGACGATGCCGGTCGGCCACTGTCGTCGCGCGATGAGTTGCAGCAACACAAACAAGGCAACACCTTCGAGTGCAAACTGGTACAGCTGTGACGGGTGCCGCGCCAGTTGCAGCGGGTCGGCAGGAAAAATCATTGCCCATGGAAAGTCAGGAGAAGCGGCTCGGCCCCACAGTTCCTGGTTGATGAAATTGCCGAGGCGGCCGAGGCCGAGACCTATCGGCACCAGTGGCGCAACAAAATCCATCAGCGTGAAAAAACGCACGCCGAGTTTTCTGGCGTACAGCCACAGCGCAAAAATGACACCGAGCAAACCACCGTGGAAAGACATGCCGCCCTGCGTGATCTTGAACAGCCACAGCGGGTTGTGCAGGAACAGATCGAACTGGTAGAACAGCGTGTAGCCAATGCGTCCGCCGAATATCACGCCGAGCGCGCCATAGAAAATCAGATCGTCAGCTTGCTCGCGTGTTTGCAGCGGTGCGCGGCCGGTCTTGATGCCGCGCAGGGTCAGGCCCCAGGCGCCGGCGAGGCCGAGCAGATACATGAGGCCGTACCAGCGCACGGCCAAAGGGCCGATGCTGACGATGACAGGATCAATTTCCGGGTAGATAAGCATGAAACGTCTTGTGTGGGATAGGGATCCGGGCGCCGCCGGTGAGCGGCAAGCTTAACGGCTGCGCAGGCGTTAGACTAGCCTCGGCGAAGAGTGCGCAGGTGTGGCGCGTGGCTGAACGTATCAAGCAGGGGTGGTTGTGAAAACAGATGCATTTTCTCTCTACGGCTGGCAGGTGGGCTGGCTGGAGGCGGTCATCGTCGCAGTGTTGCTGCAGCTGTTGCTGTTGCGCAAGTTGCCGGAAGAGCGCGCCTTGCTCCGCCAGCACGGTGTGATGGCGCTGTTGTGTCTGTTTGCCGTGGCGGCAGCTCATGTCTTGCCGCTGGTGGGTTTGAAAGCCGGCTCGGCGCTGGGCGAGGCCGTGTCCCTGCTGATCATGGGTATTCTGCTGCTGCGTCTGGCGGGGCTCGCGCTGTTTCGCGTGTTGTTGCCCGCCGCCGGTTTTGTGCCGCCGCGCATCGTCGAGGATATTCTGCTGGTGCTGGCCTATGTCGGCTGGGGCATGGTGCGGCTGCGTTATGCCGGGCTGGATATCAGCAGTCTGGTGACTACGTCGGCGGTTATCACCGGTATCGTCGCCTTCTCCATGCAGGAAACGCTGGGCAATATTCTCGGTGGCCTGGCGCTGCAGCTCGACAATTCCGTGCGCATCGGCGACTGGATCAAGGTGGATGATGTCAAAGGCCGCGTGATCGAAGTGCACTGGCGCCATACGGCGGTATTGACCAACAACGGTGATGTGGTGGTGTTGCCCAACAGCTTGTTGATGAAATCCAAAGTGGATGTGTTCTGCTCGGAAGCGCGCCCGCATTTTCGGCGCTGGGTGTATTTTCCGCTCAATTATCCGATTCCGCCGCAACAGGTGATCAACGCAGTCGAGAAAGCGATTCGCGATGCAGACATCACCAATGTAGCGAAGACGCCTGCGCCGCAGTGTGTGGTGATGGATTACAACGACGGTTCAACGATTTATGCGCTGCGTTACTGGCTCACCGATCCCCTGCATGATGACACCACGGATTCTGCTGTGCGCATTCACATTTATTCCGCGTTGGTACGCAACGGTTACCAGCTCGCGCGCCCCTGTCTGGAGACGCATGTCACCACCGAAAATGCCGAGCGCGACGCGCTCCTGCACGCACAGGAAATCCAGCAACGCATACAGGCGCTGTCTTGTGTAGAGGTATTTGCGCGTCTAAATGAAGAAGAGTTGCGTGAGTTGGCGGAAAGCCTGAAACCGACACCATTCATTCGCGGCGATGTGATGACGCGCCAGGGCGCAGTGGCACACTGGTTGTACTTGCTGGTGAATGGCGAGGCGGATATCTGGTACGAAGCCAACGGTTCGGATCGTCGCCATCTCACCACACTGCACGCGGGTGATGTCTTCGGCGAAATGGGTTTGATGACAGGCGAACCGCGCCGCGCCACCGTTACCGCGCGCACGGATGCGTTCTGTTATCGTCTCGACAAATCCGGTTTCGAGAAAATCCTGCACGCGCGCCCGGAAATCGCCGGCGAGTGCGCGCGCATTCTCGGCGAGCGCGAGCACCAGCTGGCTGCGGTGCGCGATGAAAAACCGCTGCCGGCACGTGAGCACGAGGCGCGCATTCTGGCAGGCATCAAGCGGTTTTTTGGGTTGGCCTCGTAGTGGAATGTTTTTTATTCAGACAAGGTCAGCAAATCAAACACCACCTTGGCAAATTTCTGCGCCTTGGCGGGGTCGGATAACAGCTGCAGCATCTGGTTCTGGTGGGCATCACCACTGGTGAGAATGGCATCGTCCACGGCTTTGGGGAAATCACCCAGCATCGCCTGATCGGCAGAGTTGTTGGCAATCTGCTTCATCACCAAGGTGTTCTCGCTGACCTTGTCGCGAATGGTGTAGGCGTAATTGACCAGATCTTTTTCGGTGAGCTGATCGGTAATGAACAACTCGTTCAAGCGTTCAATAATCTGTGACAGCAGTTCTTCCTGTCGATCTCGCGGCCTGCCTGCACCCAAGCCATCACCCGGTTCCAGTTTGTATTCACCGGTGTTTTGCCGCAGCTGCAGGTCTTGTTGCCGGATTTTCGAGAGACGATATTTGCTGAGCACGACGGTATCGAGGTCGATGTCATCTTCTTCCACCACGGATTCGCGCAGCATCGGGCGCAGGTTACGCGCGTAGAGGCTCAACTTTTCGAGTTGTTTGTCGTCGTAATCGACAATCTGTGACATGAACTCGTAGAAGCGCACAAAGCTGCCCAGGTCTTTCTTGAAGATTTCCAGGGCGTCTTTTTCCTTCTTGCAGTCCGCCAAGCTGTTTTCTGCATTGGCGATCAGCACGGCATCGCCGGTTTTCTTGGTGCGCTCAAACAGGCTGACCGCCTGCTTGTAGGCATCCACGGCGGATTTGTAACGCTTGCTCCAGCGTTCAACGGCGGGCTTGCAGATGTTGGCAATGGCCGCGTTGCTCTTGTTCCTGATGAAGAAGGCGTCGCAGAACTGTTCCACTTCCGTCCAGGTGAAAATGCCGGCCGCGCGCAATTTGTCGAACAAATCAAAGATCTTGTCCGGGTCAGAGACATCCGCCAGTTCTGCCGTCTGGTAATAAGGCTGGAAGGCATCGAGGATGTCTTGCGGCTCGTTGAAGAAATCGAGCACGAAAGTGCCGGTTTCGGCCTTGCCGGGATAGGTGCGATTCAGGCGCGATAAGGTTTGCACGCACTCCACGCCGCCCAGTTTCTTGTCCACGTACATGGCGCAGAGTTTGGGCTGATCAAATCCCGTCTGGAATTTGTTGGCAACGATCATCACCTGATAATCATCGCTATCAAAGGCCTTGCGCATGTCGCGGCCCTTGAGGTTCGGGTTCATCGTGCTTTCGGTGAATTTCTTGTCGAGCAATGCGCTGGCATTCGGATCTTTGTCGGTGAATTCCACCTCGCCGGAAAATGCGACCATGGCGTGAATTTTCGCGTAGCCCTTTTCGGTGATGTACTTGTCGAAACCGTGTTTGTAACGCACGGCTTCCTTGCGCGAACTGGTCACTACCATCGCCTTGGCCTGGCCACCGAGCAGCCCCATGACGTTGCTGCGGAAGTGTTCGACAATCACCTGTACCTTCTGCGCGATGTTGTAATCATGCAGCCGCACCCACTGGTTCAACTTCACCTTGGCTTTCTTGCTTTCCACTTCCTGATCGGCGGCCTGCATTTTCATCGCCAGGTTATAGGCCACTTTGTAATTGGTGTAGTTTTTCAGCACATCGAGAATAAAACCCTCTTCAATCGCCTGGCGCATGCTGTACACATGGTAGGCCTCGGGCTTGTTGGTCTTCGATGGCGGCTCTTTGGGGTTCGGCACCCGGCCAAACAATTCCAGCGTTTTGGTTTTGGGGGTGGCGGTGAAGGCAAAGTAGCTCAGGTTTTTCGAGCTGCGGCGTGCAGCCACGGCGGCATCTAGAATATCTTCCGTGGTCAGTTCCTCTTCGCCGTCACCTTTTGCTTCCAGCATCAACACTTCTTTCAGTTGCCGCGCAGTCGAACCGGTTTGTGAGGAGTGCGCTTCATCGGCAATGATGGCGTAGCAGCGCTCCTTGAGACTCACGCTGTTTTCAATGGCGCGCAGCACATAGGGAAAGGTCTGGATGGTGACGATGATGATGGGCTGCGAATGCTCCAGCGCACTGGCCAGCTTTTCCGATTTGGAACCATCACCTTCCTGATTGTTGATGCGGCCTACCGCGCCATCCACATGCTCAAACTGGTTGATGGTGTCTTGCAGCTGCGCATCCAGCACTGTTCTATCCGTCACAACAATTACTGAATTGAAGCGTTTGTTGCCGTGTTCGTCATACAGGGCAGACAACTGGTGCGCTACCCAGGCAATCGAGTTGGATTTGCCCGAGCCGGCGCTGTGCTGGATCAGGTATTTATGGCCTGGCCCTTCGCTGTTGGCAGCATTCACCAGTTTGTTCACCACATGCCACTGGTGGTAACGCGGAAAGATCAGGCTTTCTTTCTTGTACTTGCGGCCTTCCCAGTCTTCCTTGTCTTCAATCTGCAAATGCACGAAGCGCGCAAGAATGTTCAGCAGATTCTCCGGCAGCAGTACTTCATTCCACAGGTAATCGGTAGCGTACTGGTTGATGTCTTCAGGCACATCGTTACCGGCACCGCCGTCTTTGGTGCCTTTGTTGAAGGGCAGGAAGAAAGTGTTGTCGCCTTCCAGCCGGGTGGTCATGTAGACCTCGTACTGGCTCACGGCGAAATGCACGAGGGCGCCGCGTTTGAAGGTCAGCAAGGGCTCTGGTTTTTTGGTGATAGGGTCAACGGGGAAGCGTGTGGTTTTGTACTGCTTGATGGCGTTCTGCACCGCCTGCTTGAATTCGGATTTGAGTTCCAGCGTGGCCACTGGCAAACCATTTACAAACAGCACCAGATCAATGCGCCAGGCTTTGGCTTTGCTGCCGGTTTCAGCCAAGTGCTCTTCCGTCGCCCACGGGGAATACACCAGCTCCGGTACTACCCGGCAACGGTTCTGTTGGTAGCGTGCCAAGGTATCCGGGTTCAAATCGTGTTCGGGTTTGAACTGGCACAGCGAAAAGCGCGTACCACGGTCGCGGATCTCATGGCGCAACACGCCCAGCGTGCCGAAGGTGCGCATGTCCTTGGCCGGTGCATTGGGGTCGGTCTTGTTGAGCTGGTTGGCAACGCGCTCCAGAAATTTCTGCTCGGGGTTGTTGGGCTTCTCAGGTGTTGATGGATAGAGGGCACAGAATTTTTGCCATTGCTCATGCTGCGTTTCCTGCACAAAACCCAGCAGGTCTTCCGGGTACAAGGCCAGTTCGCGGTTGTAGTGTTCGGCTTTGCCCAGCAGCCAGCCATTGGCCACCAGATGTTTGAGCATGTCGTTCTGAAAGGTCAGTTCGTTGGCCTTATTCATCCGTTATTCATCCGTTTTTTGCTCCAACCGCCGTTTGGCATTGATCACCGCCTGATGCAGGCGCTGCTCCAGTACTGCTTTCGGGGGCAAGGTGGTCAGGTATTCGGCGACATGAATGCCCGCGCCATCCAGCTCCAGCAACTCGATTTGCTCCTGCTTTTTGCCCGTGCACAAGATAATGCCCAGCGGCGGATTCTCGTCGACTTCCTGTTCGTGTTTGGCCAGCCAGCGCAAATACAGCTCCATCTGCCCTTTGTATTCGGCCTTGAAGTTGCCCACTTTCAGATCAATGGCGATCAGGCGTTTCAGTTTGCGGTTGTAGAACAGCAAGTCGATGTAGAAATCATCGTCGTCGAGCTGGATGCGTTTTTGCCGGGCCACAAAACTGAAACCGCTGCCCAGCTCCAGCAGAAAGTGCTGCAACTCACGCAAAATGGCGTCTTCGAGATCTTTTTCAGCGTAGCTATCATTCAGCTCAAGAAAATCGAGCACGTAGGGATCTTTCAAGATCAGATCCTGACTGAACTGGCCGCTGGCTCGCAGCGTGGTCAATTCTTGCAGGATGGTCTGATCTGGCTGCCGTGACAAGGCGGTACGTTCAAACAACTGTGAATCGATGCGCTCGGTGAGCGTGCGCGTAGACCAGCGCTCTTGCAGTGCCATACTCAGGTAGAACTCGCGCTTGAGCGGGTCGGCAATCGGTACCAGACACTTGAAATGGCTCCAGCTCAATTGCGCAGACAGTGTCTGCGCAATCTGAAAATCGGGGAATACCTGGCTAAAACGCACCATTTGCTCAAGATTGCGGGTAGACCAGCCGCGACCGTAATGCTGCGTCAGCTGTTGGGCCAGGCCGGCCATCACCTGCTGGCCATACCCGGCGCGCTCACCGCCCAGCACGTCATCGGCAATGCGTTTACCCACCTGCCAATACAGCAGGGTCAGTTCCACATTCACGGCCACCACGGCACGCTGCCGGGCCGCCTGTATCAGTTGCGCAATATCTGCAAACAGGGTGTTGTCGATGGGTGATGGTTGTTTCATGCAGCGACGTCCTTGTTAACGTCATTCCCGCGCAGGCGGGAATCCAGTGGCGCTTGCCAGTTTCTAACGTCGATCTTGCCGGTTACAGCAGCGGAGATTAATGCAGTGCGTCGTTCTTGCAATAAATTAACAAAGCTTTGGGCTTTCTCACCACTGTAGTTATACCTTTCTAGCGCTTCGTCCAAGTACGTGCATATGCCCTGTTGCTCTTCGAAATCAGGAAGACAGATTAGCGTCCCTAAGAAAGCACCGTGATTCAAATCAGGAATAGTTGTTGTTCCTGCCAGCATCAATAGATGGCTTTTAACTTCAGTAACTGTTAGGAAATAAACAAGGTAGTTTCTCAATACCATATTTTTATCATAATTAACTTTAAAAAAGTTATTATGGAAAGCACCGGCAACATTTGTTACAACTTGTCCAGTAGCTCCTGTACGAGCAAGAAGAATATCCTCCTCCTCGCAAACAACTCGCTTAGATGGCGAATGGATATATTCCTTATGTTCCGCTGTATCACCAGCGTTAATAGACTTTACCGTAATGTATTCAACACGATTTTCCCCGGCTTCAGAGAATCGATTTTCTTGAGGGATTTGCAAACCCTGCTGAAGGTGAGTGATACGCCTAAGTTGCATTACACTCCACCCCTCCGGAACTTCCCCCAACCACTCAACACCCGAATCTTTCATCTTGGCATTGGGGTTCAGGCCTTTGGTAACGGCATGGCTGATGACCGCTTGGCGTTTTTCTTTTAGCAGCTGGATGAGCTGTTGCTGTTTTTCGATCAGGGTGTCGATTTTGGCGGTTTCGTGGTCGAGGAATTCAACAATTTTCCGCTGATTTTCCCTATCTGGATAAGCAAAAGAAAGGGTCTTCCAATTCTCGAAATTAAGGCTTTCAATCGATACGCCATACCCTTTTAAGTTAGTAGCAGAATTACTGAGGCATAGAGCCAAATAATCTCTATCAAAACTTTCATTCAATGAAATTCTTTGCACCACATTTGAATAGATTGCATTCAAAACTGGCTTGTGAACATAAGGCGTTCCATTTCTCGTCAACAACAGATCATTTTTACCCGTTCGCTTTACAGCGGGGAAACCCGTGTAATCCGATGACAAAGGTGTTCTATTGCATGTATAAAGTATTTCTTCTCCACCTCCCCAATAATTTTTATCTATGACTTCACCAGCATTTGATTGAGTAAAAATATAAGCAAGGCGATTAACTGACCAAAAATTTGGGACGTCGCCAAGCCACTCAACCCCAGAATCCTTATATTCAGAATAAGGCTTGTATCTGCCCGCCATTATGAATGCACCTCCTGCAGCAACTTCATAATCTCGGCACTCACCGCATCCAGATCTGCATCAATCTCCACCAAATCCCTCGGCGGCTGATACTGGTAGAAATGGCGGTTGAAGGGAATCTCATAACCGACAATGCCGATTTCCTGATCTTTCTCATCCCGCTTGCTGGCATCAATCCAGGCATCCGGCACATGCGGCTGCACTTCTTTGAGGAAGTAGGCCTCGTTAATCGCATTCACTGATTTTGACGGGTCGAGGCTGACGTTCTCGTTGTCGCGCAGATCGCCATCGGCCTGATACTCCACCACCTCGCCATTGACTTCGAACAAGCCATATAGCGGGCTGGCCTTGGCCTTGTGAATTTTCTTGATGACTTTCTCTGCCGCCGGGTTCTTCCAGCTCACCACATCGGTGATCTGTTTTTTCTCTTTGGCATCCAGCGCGATACCCGCTTTCTTGCAGGCAGCTTTCAGCGCATCATCAAAACCATTGAAATCATCGCATTGCGCGGTGCCGATGATGTTTTGCAGCGCACGCGCTTTCAGCAATACCTGCCGCTGATCCAGCCAGGTTTTGCGCTCCAGCAGGTCTTTCACCTGCTTTTCTTTCAGGTCGGCAAAATGGGTTTTGAAGTAACGGCGGATGGCTTCTTCATGCTCGCTCAGCTCGCCGTAGTTGGGGCAGGGCTCTTTACCAGCCGCAGGCGCTTCGTCTGTCCAGGCTTTGCCTTCTTCGGTGGCGTACTCGTTGTAGATCCATTTCATGGCAGCATTCAGGCTGCCGGAGGCAAAACGCAACTCGGCAATGCGCTCATCCGTGAACTGGTACGAGAGCCGCAACGGGCGCTCGATGGTGATGCGGCGATAACCGAATTCATGCGTGGCGAAAATCTTGCTGGCGAAAGTTTTCGCGGCTTCTGTTTTCGGGTTGGCCGATTGCCTGCCACGATTGCTCTTTTGCGCGGCCTGTTTGTCCAGCGCGTAAGGCTCGACTTCTTCAAATGCACCGAAGCAGCGGATGACGGTGGTGATATCCGTTTCATCCATTTCGTGGCGCTTGGAGCCAAGCGACTTGCGCATCTTGCTGCACAGGTTCACGCCGTTGATCAGCTGCACCTTGCCTTTGCGTTCTTTGGCTTTCTTGTTCGACAGCACCCAGACATATGTGGCAATGCCGGTGTTGTAGAACATATCCGTAGGCAGCGCGACTATCGCTTCCAGCAAATCCGCTTCGAGAATGTAGCGGCGGATTTCCGATTCGCCGGAGCCGGCGCCGCCGGTAAACAACGGTGAGCCGTTGAGGATAATGCCGATGCGGGCACCGGTCGCTCCCGGCATCGTGCCTCCCGCGACACTTGTGCGTCCCTGCTCATCGCCGTCGTTCGGCCTCAGTTTGCTGATCAGATGCAGCAGGAACAGCAGCGAACCGTCGCTGACGCGCGGCAAACCGGGGCCGAAGCGCCCTGAGAATCCTTTCAGGCTGTGTTCGTCATTGATCTCTTGTTCGATTTTTTTCCAGTCCACACCAAATGGCGGGTTGGACAGCATGTAGTCGAATTTGTCGGCGTAGAGCTGGTCATTGGACAGCGTGTTGCCGAGCTTGATGTTGGAGACATCCTGGCCCTTGATCAGCATGTCCGCCTTACAGATGGCGTAACTCTCCGGGTTCAGTTCCTGCCCGAAGGCGCGCATCACCGCTTGCGGGTTCAGCTCGTGCACATACTCCATACCGGAAGACAGAAAGCCGCCGGTACCGGCGGTGGGATCGTAAATGGTGCGGATAATGCCGGGCTTGGTGAGGGCATCATCATCTTCCATGAACACCAGCGAGGTGGTGAGGCGCACGATGTCGCGCGGGGTGAAATGCTCCCCGGCGGTTTCATTCGAGCTTTCCGCAAAGCGGCGGATCAACTCTTCAAACACCAGACCCATTTCATGGTTGGAGATGGCCGTGGGGCTGAGATCGGTGGTGCGCACCTTCTGCACGATCTTGTAGAGCAGGTTGGCATCGTTCAGCTGGCCGAGAAACTCGCCAAACTTGAAGTGCTCGAAAATCTCGCGCGCATCTTTGGAGAAGCCCTGAATATAGGATTCCAGGTTGGCCTTGATGCCGGCTTCGCCCAGCTTGGAGAGATCCATCTTCGAGGTATTGAAGAAAGACAAGCCACCGGTAGCACGCAGCAACAGCTTCTCCTGGCCTTCTTCCGGCAGGTTCATCGCTTTGACTTTCTCGTACTCCGCCAGCACTTGTGCCTTGGTAGGTTCCAGCACGCATTCCAGACGGCGCAACAAGGTGAACGGCAGGATGACGCGACCGTACTGGCTCTGCTTGAAATCCCCGCGCAGCAGATCTGCCAGAGACCAGATATAGGCCGCGAGATTGTTGGAAGCTTGTGACATGGATGGAAATTCCTTGTACGGCAATAGTGGCAATGGTCGCCAGAAGTTGTGCGCGATTATGGCGGTTGCAGGCGGGAGTGGCCACTGGTCATGGAAAACCGCTGGGCATAAAAAAAGCCGGAACCCTCTGCAGGTGTTCCGGCTTTTCTGGTACTGGCTGTACCTTCATTTGGTGGAGGTAAGCGGGATCGAACCGCTGACCTCTTGCATGCCATGCAAGCGCTCTCCCAGCTGAGCTATACCCCCAAAAGAGGCGGCATTCTATGAACCGCCTGCCGGGCTGTCAAGGAAATGCGCAGCGGTTTACAGGATGTTTTCCAGGCGCTGCACGATGGTCTTCAGCACCTTGATGCGCGCATAGCGTTTGTCCTCGGCTTCCACCAGTGTCCACGGTGCGTGCTCGGTGCTGGTGCGGTCCACCATGTCGGTCACGGCGCTTTCGTAGGCGGGCCATTGCTTGCGGTTGCGCCAATCCTCCTCGGTGATCTTGTAGCGCTTGAAGCCTGTGGCCTCGCGCTCCTTGAAGCGGCGCATCTGTTCGTCGGGGCTGATGTGCAGCCAGAACTTGATGACTTCGGTGCCGCGTTCGTGCATCTGCTCCTCGAATTCGTTGATCTCGGTGTAGCCGCGCATCCAGTCGGTTTCCGAGCAGAAACCTTCCACGCGCTCCACCAGCACGCGCCCGTACCAGGAGCGATCGAAGATGGCGATATGCCCGGCCTTGGGTACGTGTTTCCAGAAGCGCCATAAATAAGGATGACGACGTTCCTCATCGCTGGGAGCGGCAATGGGGACGATGTGGTAGCTGCGGGCGTCGAGCGCTGAAGTGATGCGGCGGATGGCGCCGCCTTTGCCGGCGGCATCCCAGCCTTCGAATACCAGTGCTAGCGAGCGGTCGCGGAATTTCTCGTGGCGCACCGCCTGGTTGAGGCGGCCTTGCAGATCCAGCAACTGCTTTTCGTATTTGGCCTTGGTCAGGGATTTGCTGGTGTCCAGTGTGCCGAGGATGTGCACGCCGTCGGCAGGCGGGGCAGGGCGCACGGCGACGGATGGCGATGGCTTCGGCGCATGCCCCGGTTTCAGGGCATTGAGCACGGCATTGCCGACGGTGATGTGCCGGTAGTTGGGGTCGGCGCCGGGGATGATGTTCCAGGGCGCGAAATCGGTGCTGGTCTCGCGCAGGGCGCGCGAGGACACCTTGGCGAAGCGGTCGTACATGCCGAAGCGCTCCCAGTCCATGTCGGTGACGCGCCAGCTCTGCTGTTTGTCCTTGGACAGGGTCTTCAGGCGTTTTTCCTGCTGGGCCTTGGAGAGATGAAACCAGAGTTTCAGCAGCACCCAGCCTTCATCGGCCAGCATGCGCTCCATCTGGCAGATGCGCGCCAGCGCCGCGTCCATTTCGCTGCGGGACATTTTCTTGTAGGCGTGCTGCAGGATGGGCAGTGAATGCCAGGAACCGAAATGCACGCCGATCTTGCCTTTCGGCGGCAGGCGGCGAAAGTGGCGGTAGTACTCGGGGCGGGCGCGCTCTTCGTCACTGGGTGCGCCGAGCGCGTGAATATCGAGATGGCGCGGATCGAGCCAGCTCGACAGCAGGTTCACGGTATCGCCCTTGCCGGCGCCATCCACGCCGCCGACGATGATCAACAGTGAGCGATCTTTCTTTTCCAGCAGATCGAATTGGGCATCCAGCAGGGCCTCACGCAGCAGCGGTGCCTGCAGGTCATATTCCTTGCCGGACAGTTTGTGTTTGAGTTCAGCGGATTCGAACATGGCAAAGCTCCCGATAGTTCTCGCTTCATGATAAGCCGATGCTGATGGCGCTCATTGATGCAGGTTAACCTCTTTTATTCGTGAAACAGCTCATGCGCCTCAATATGGTGCGCCAGACGGAGGCGGTGCCGATGTGATGTGCAACAGAAAAGACGTTGGCGTCTCATTAATGCGCGTTAGCGGTGCGTTTTGCCGGGCAGATTTGCAAAATGTGCGTCGCGACGGCGCGTAACGGTGCAAAGTCACACAAAAAACAGGATTGGCACAGCCCCTGCAAAGGACGAGAAGAATTTCCCGTTCCCCTGCTGATGTTGAGGTCTGTGTATGAGCTGTGATGATATGAAAACTGATGGTGTTGATCTGCCTTCACGCCGCAAATTCCTGCGCAATTCGATTTTGATGGCGGGTGCCGTGGGTGCCGGCAGTATGCTGGGTGGTTTTTCTACCGGAGCCTGGGCCGCCGGCAGTGATGCGCCGGAAATCACGGAAGTGAAAGTGGGTTTTATTCCGTTAACGGATTGTGCCTCGGTGGTTGTGGCATCGGAAATGGGTTTCGACAAGAAGTACGGTATCAAGATCACGCCATCCAAGGAGGCTTCATGGGCCGGCGTGCGCGAGAAACTCACCAACGGTGAGCTGCATGCTTCTCATGTGTTGTATGGCCTTGTGTACGGCGTGCATCTCGGTGTGGGCGGCCCGCAGAAAGACATGGCGGTGTTGATGAACCTGAACAACAACGGCCAGGCTATTACGCTCTCCAGTCAGTTGCTGGAGAAAGGCGTGAAAGATGGTGCTTCCTTGAAAAAAATTATCAGCAGCAAGGATCGGGAATACACCTTTGCCCAGACATTCCCGACAGGCACGCACGCCATGTGGTTGTACTACTGGCTCGCAGCGAATGGCATTGATCCGTTCAAGGATGTGAAAAGCATTGTCGTGCCACCGCCGCAAATGGTAGCGAACATGCGTGTCGGTAATATGGACGGCTATTGCGTGGGCGAGCCATGGAATGCGCGTGCCGTGGCGGACAAGATCGGTTTTACCGTGAACACCACACAGGACATCTGGACCGATCACCCGGAAAAAGTGCTGGGCTGCACGGCAGAGTTTGCACAGAAAAATCCCAACACGGCACGTGCATTGATCATGGCAGTGCTGGAAGCCTCCATGTACATCGACGACATGAAAAACCGCGCTGCAGTTGCAACACTGATTGCGCAGAAGTCTTACGTCAATGCGCCGGAAGAAGTGATTGCCGGCCGTTTTGTCGGTGACTACGACAACGGTGCCGGCAAGACCTGGAAAGATCCGAATTTCATGAAGTTCTTCAATGGCGGCCAGACCAATTATCCGTATCTGTCTGACGGCATGTGGTTCCTTACGCAGCATAAGCGTTGGGGATTGTTGCCATCCGAACCGGATTATCTTGCAGTGGCGAAAAAAGTGAACCAGATCGATTTGTACACGCAGGCGGCCACGCAATTGAAAGTGGCGCTGCCGTCATCGCCGATGCGCAGCAGCACATTGATGGACGGCAAACTGTGGGATGGCAGCAATCCTGGCGCTTATGCAGCAAGTTTTGCCATCAAGGCCTGAAATCGTCGTGAGTGAGGTAGTTGAGATGGGGGCGGTGATGAAGCTCAATGCGGTGTCTGCACAAGCAGAGAATGAAGTGGTACTTGCTGCAGGCGTTGTGGCGGAGAGTGGCAGTGTAGCGCCTGCTGGCTCGGCCCCTGCTGAAAAGGTGATGACTGAAGCAATGCAGGCGCGCCTGGATTTGCAGAAACGCAAACTGGAAAAAATGCGCGCGTTAACATTGCAGATATTGCCGCCTGTGTTGGGTATGGGGCTGTTCGTGGCGTTGTGGGCGGTATTGGCCAGCACGCGTCACGACCTGCCCGGTCCGTTGTCAACCTGGCATTCAGCGGTGGAATTGTTTTCCGATCCTTTCTACAAGCACGGGCCGAATGATCAGGGTATCGGTTGGAATATTCTCAATTCACTGAAGCGTGTCGGGCTGGGTTTTGGTGCGGCAGCGGCAGTCGGTATTCCACTGGGATTTCTGGTTGGTCGCTTTGCTTTTGTGGGCGGCATGATGGCGCCCATTATCGGTTTGCTGCGCCCGGTGTCGCCACTGGCCTGGTTACCGATTGGTTTGCTGGTATTCCAGAAAGCCGATCCTGCGTCCATATGGGTAATTTTCATCTCCAGTATCTGGCCCATCATTATCAATACAGCACACGGCGTTTCGCGTATTCCACAGGATTATTTGAATGTCGCACGGGTATTGCAGTTGTCGGAGTGGAAAATTTTTCGCAGCATTTTGTTTCCCTCTGTTCTGCCTTACATGATGACAGGTATTCGCCTGTCCATCGGTGTGGCGTGGCTGGTTATCGTGGCAGCGGAAATGCTGACGGGTGGCGTGGGTCTGGGATTCTGGGTGTGGGATGAGTGGAACAATCTCAATGTTGAACACATTATCGTTGCTATTTTTGTGGTGGGCATGGTGGGCTACGCGCTGGAATATGCGTTGCTGCTGATCGCCAAACGCTTTTCCTATGAATAATGTCGGGGTGTGAATATGTCTGACCATGTTGTATCTGCGGAAAAATTTGTGTCGATTGAAAATGTCGGCATTGAATTCAATGGCAAGAATGGACGTTTTGTGGCATTGCAGAATGTCAATCTTGCGGTGAAGAAAGGCGAATTTGTCTCGATTATCGGGCACTCCGGTTGCGGCAAGTCTACGGTGCTGAATCTGGTGGCGGGGCTTTACAGTCCTACGCGAGGTGTGTTGTTGTGCAATAACCGTGAAATTGGCGGGCCTGGTCCGGATCGCGGCGTGGTGTTCCAGAATCATTCGCTATTGCCTTGGATGACGTGTTTTGAAAATGTCTATCTGGCCGTCGAGAAAGTTTTTGGTGGCGCGGAGAAAAAAGATGCCCTGCGTGAGCGTACTGACAAAGCGTTGAATATGGTGGGGCTTACCCATGCGCGCGACAAATTGCCGGGCGAGATTTCCGGCGGCATGAAACAGCGTGTGGGTATTGCGCGGGCATTGGCAATGGAGCCGAAAGTCTTGCTGATGGATGAGCCTTTCGGTGCGCTCGACGCGTTGACGCGTGCACATTTGCAAGATGAATTGATTCGTATTGTAGGTGAAACCGGCAGCACGGTAATCATGGTGACGCATGACGTGGATGAAGCTGTGTTGTTGTCGGATCGCATTGTGATGATGACCAATGGGCCTGCTGCAACTGTCGGTGAAATTCTGGATGTGCGTCTGCCGCGTCCAAGGGATCGCCTCACGCTTGCAGAGAACGTGGATTATCATCACTACCGCACGGCAGTCATGCAGTTTCTCTATCATCGCGAGAAGCGCCCGGCCGCCTGAGTCGCCGAACACTCCGCAGTAACTTCAGGGCGCTAAGCGCCCTTTTTTTTGGCATGAAAATAACGGTGGCGCACCTATTGTGTACGTTATGAGTTGTTCTGCATTTATATTTTTTTCCGCGATAAGAGTTTTGCACCAAACTGAGTAATAAAATTCAAAAAATAAAATTAAAGAATCGCCAGCTGCATTTTATTGGTGCGGTTTTGATTCTGTAACAAAATATTCATATTTGGCATTGTGGTTGCTTGTGAGGCATTGCACTGTTAACTCACTGGAGAATGCCCATGAAATCTAGAAGCTGTCGTCAGCGTATGTTGTTTTCTTTACCCTTGCTGGCAAGCGCCGCAGGATTCTCTTCGGTAGTGCAAGCCTGGGACCCGATCCAGGACGCATTCACTACCACTGCCAAGGTGAAGCTCAATTTCCGTTTGCGCTATGAGGATGTGGCGGATGACCTTGCTGATGGTTTTGCAAAGGATCTGTCGCTGACATCTGCGCAGACCAAAAAAGATGCAGAGGCCATTACCTTGCGCAGCCGCATTACCTATGAAACCGGTACCTGGAACGACTTGTCGTTGCTGCTGGAGCTGGATGATGTCAGCGCCTTGATGGCGGAGCATTACGACGACGGAGTCAATGGCAACAATACAGGTGACCACAATTACAGCGTTATAACTGATCCGGAAGGCACGGAAGTGAATCAGGCTTCCTTGTCGTACGCAGGTGTTCCTGGCACCGTATTTAAATACGGACGCCAGCGTATCATGCTCGATAATGAGCGTTTTGTGGGTGCAGTGGGATTTCGCCAGAATGAGCAGACGTATGATGCATTTTCAGTAACCAATAAAAGCATCAAGGATCTCACGGCATTCTATGCGTATGTAAACAATGTCAATCGCATTTTTGGTGAGTCGAACAAGACGGCAGGCGATCATGAGCAGAATACCCACTTGATCAATCTCAAATACCAGTTCGGGAATTATGGTGCGCTCAGTACCTATGCATACCTGATTGATGATCAGGCTCCAACTGCTGGTGCAACTTATACTGAAGGTGAATATTCTTCTGATACCTATGGTGTGCGCTGGGCTGGAAAAATTCCGGCTGGAAATCTGGCGTTCAAATACAATCTGGAATACGCAAAACAGAATGATGCTGATAATAATCCTGTTGAATATGAGGCGGATTACAAGCTGGCGGAATTCACGTTTGGCAGTGACTTGATTGCTGCAGGTATAGGCCGTGAAATTCTGGGGGCGGATACCGATGCCACAACCAAAGTCAGCGGGGCATTGGCCAACAAGGGGTTCCAGACCCCATTGGCAACGCTGCATAAATTTCAGGGCTGGACGGATCAATTTCTGTTTCGAGGTACGGGCAATGTGCCGGTCGGTATGGAAGATACTTATGCCGTGGTGCAGGGCAAGATCAAGAATTACAGCTGGAGTGTGAATTACCATGACTATCAGGCCGCTGAAAGTTCAACACTGGCTGCGTGGGATGGCGTGGAAGATATGGGCAGCGAGGTAGGTGTGTCACTCGAGAAAAGCTGGGACAATTATCTGGTGGGCATCAAGTATTCTGTTTACAGCGCAGACGATGTCGATAGCGGGTTTCTTGTGGATGACAAGGCCAAGTTGTGGTTGACCATGCAGGCATCCTTCTGATGGATTGAAGTGGGGTCAAGATGGGGTCAGAGTCTAGCGCAAGCGCTTTTGACTCTGGCCCCGTTGGCCGTTGAATTTCCGACGTTCAGTTTGAGCAGAGGATAATCAGTATCGCCAACTCGGCGAGTTGTTGAGTGCCGCCCAGACAGTCGCCGGTATAGCCGCCCAGGCGTTGTTTGAGATACCAGGCCATCGCACTGCGCAAAGCCCACATAAGTGATACTGCGATCAATGCTTGTGCCAGAGGCATCGACAGAATCGCAGGCAAGCAGGTGGCAAGCAGGAATAACGCATCATTGCGTGTGAATGGAAAATCCGGTGTTTTGATTTTGCTGGGATCAGGGGAGTCTTTGACATAATCAAGAGATAGCAGCAGGGATGTAGACAGTGCTCGGCTCAGCACATGTCCGACAAATAATGCGCGTGCAGCAGTACTGAAATCCATGTTACCCAGCAGGCTGATCTTCGCGCCCAGCATCAATGTCAGCCCGAGTGTGCCATAGGTGCCTAGGCGCGAGTCCTTCATGATCAGCAGCACATGTTCCTTCTCCCAGCCGCCGCCAAAAGCGTCACACATGTCGGCGAAGCCGTCTTCATGGAATGCGCCAGTGAGCAGGATGGTGAGTCCGGTGCTTAGGATGATGGCGGGCCACCACGGCAACACCTGCATGAAACTCCAGAGCAACGCGATATGGATCAGCGCCACCAGTGCGCCGACCAGTGCGAACCATCGTGAGATGCCTGTGTGCAGTGCAGCATCGAATCGCACCCAGCGATATACCGGGAGGCGAGTGAGAAACATGACTGCCATCAGAAATTGTTGCCAGAGCGCGTGCCACTGCATGACCGGGGTGCTACCGAGAAGCGGGATCGCATTATGCGCGAAGATATGCAAAACCCAAGCGGTATTGCAGGCCGAAATCAAAAACGGAAACGTGAGACGCTGTCATCCATTTGTGTTGCCATGCCTTGCAGTTGCGTGGTGGCTTCGAGGCATTGCTGCACCGTGCAGCCAACCTTTTCCGACAGTGTGGTGATTCTGCTGATTTCATCCAGAATGGTATTGGTAGCGAGGGTTTGTTCCTTGGCGGTCTGCACCACATCCAGTATTTGCTGCAGGCTGCCTCGTGTGCTGCTGGCGATGTCCTTCAGTGTGGCGGCGGCGCTCTCGGTGGTTTTGACGCCGGTAGTTATGCCGTCGGTTGCAGCGTGCAGGGTTTTGACCACGTTTTGCGTGTCCTGCTGTATACCTTCGACTACGCCTGTAATCTGGCTGGTGGCTTCTGCGGTGCGGCTGGCGAGGCTGCGTACTTCATCGGCCACCACGGCAAAACCGCGACCTTGCTCGCCGGCGCGCGCGGCTTCGATAGCGGCATTGAGCGCCAGCAGGTTGGTTTGCTCGGCGATGGCGCGTATCACACCGACGATGGAGCCGATGTTTTCGGATTGACGAGCCAGTCGTTCGACATTGCCTGACGCAGCATGTATCAGCTGGTACAAGTCCTGTATCTGGCGATTGGTATCATTGATACATGCGGCGCCCTCTTCGGCGCAAGCCACCGTTTCGCGCGAATTTTTTTCGCAGACTTCCGTTTTTTCCTGTGCGGCCTTTGCGCAGCGCGAGATTTCTTCGGCAGCCGAACTGATGGAAAGCGCAGCATCATTTTGTTTGTCGACCATGGATTGCACCTGCCGGCTTTCATCGGCGAGTGATGCGGTTGCCGCGCTGATCTGTGTGCTGGATTGCTTCATGGTGCGCACCATGTCGGCGAGATGTTTTGTCATGTCGCGCATGCTGGCCAACAGGCTGCCGGGCTTTGCGTTGGCATTGATGTCAATCGCGAGATTGCCCTCGGCGACATGCTGCACAATGTAGTGGGCCTCATCAGGCTCTCCGCCCAGTGTGTTCATCAGTTTGCGTGTCAGTCGCACGCTGAGCAAAACTGCAATAATGATGGCCGTGCTGGAAATTGCCAGAATTCCTTTTGAAACCCGATTGAAATCCTGCTGCAAGGCTTCTGTACTGCTGCGCGTGTTGCCATCGGCAGTGGCAATCAACGCGTCAATGGCCTCGACATAGTCTGCTTCGGATTTGTCATAGCTGCCCTGCAGCAGCAGTGTTGCAGACTGCACTTCGCCGTTATCCGAAAAATGCATGATCTGGTTGCGTACCGGTATTACCTGATCGCGTGCTTGCCTGATATGTGCAACAAGCGCTTTGATTGATTCACTCGTCTGCAAGGCGGCGAGGCTATCCAGAGAGAATTTTTCCGCTGTTTGCGCAGCTGCCAGTGCTTTCTTCTTGTTGTCGTAGTCGGCTTGGGAGTCGGTCAACAGCAGGTCATGCAGCAACTGACTGGCTAGATCGCTGCTTTTGAGCAGCTGGCGCGTATTCGTGTTAATCGTGATGGCATCATCAAAGGTCTGTTGCGTGCGTAGGCCCATTGCGTGCATGCGCTCGATGGCGGCGCTGGCAATGATGATCATGAACAGGCACAGTGGTGCCAGTGTCAGTGTCAATTGCTGACGGAAGGAGCTGTGTCCTGTCCTGCTGGTCATTGCGTGCGCCTCAGGGAATCTGGTTGATGCGCAACCCCATGGTCAGCGTGCCAATGGCCTTGCCGTCCTTCATGACAGGGACTGATATCTGGGCAATGGTTTCTGCGGCGCTGGCATCCTGTTTGGGGCGGGCGATAAACGTTTTGCCTGCGCCGTTGGCCCAGGCTTCGGCAAATTTAGGTTCATCGCCCTGCCAGTAGTCCGATGTGACTTCGGTAATCGCGACATTAGCGCCTTGATTGTCCGTGAGGATGGATTCCTTGAAATAGGGTTGGGCCTTCTCGCAGGCGCTGAGCGCAACAGCTGCCGGGTTAGCCTGGAGTTCCTGGGCGAGTGGCACAGCGCCTTTGGCTTCGGTCCATGCTTTATCTGTTTGCTGAATCTGTTCCAGCGTGAGTCCCTGGGTATTCTGGGCCTCCACGGCTGCGACCACTTCAGGCAGGGCGGCGCACTTGGCGACTTCCGCTTCGACGCTTTCCGGGCTGCCAGCGAGCGCGCTCATCGAAGTGGTAACAGCCAAAGCTAGCAAGGCGGCAAACTGTAATTTCAGGCGGTGCATGGTCATTCTCCAGCTGCGATTGGTGGCTATATGAACTGTAGTAGCGGATTTCCGGATTGCCATTCGCGTCGCGATTTGCTCAATGAGGCACGGCGCGGCGAGCTGGTGTTATTTGTCAATCAAGCTGCAAAATTCAGTCAAATAGCGGGGACAAATTGCCGGGGCTTTCCTGTAGAATGCCGCGCCAATTGAAGTACCGCCCTTTGGGGAGCCTCCGGTGAAGCCCACCAACATCCAAGACCCTGAATATTTCCATAAAGTCGTTGATTGTCAGTACGCCTGCCCGGCGCATACGCCAGTCCCCGAATACATCCGCCTGATCGCTCAGGAACGCTATGCCGAGGCCTATATGGTCAACTGGGAATCGAATGTATTCCCGGGCGTGCTGGGCCGCACCTGTGACCGCCCCTGCGAACCGGCGTGCCGACGCGGGCGCGTGGAAGAGCAGCCGGTGGCCATCTGCCGCCTGAAGCGTGTCGCTGCCGATAACAAGGGCGATGTGCAGGCGATGATGCCGGCGATACCGGCACAGAAAAACGGCAAGCGCATTGCGCTGATTGGTGGCGGCCCTGCGGCGCTCACGGTGGCGCGGGATCTGATGCCGCTCGGTTACGAGATTGATCTGTATGACGATCAGCCCGCCGGTGGCGGTTTCATGCGCAGCCAGATACCTTCTTTCCGTCTGCCGCATGAAGTGCTGGACCAGGAAGTCAATTTCATTACCGATATGGGCGTAGTCACACACTACAACACCCGCATCGACAGCCTGAACGGCATTCTCGACAAGAACTACGATGCAGTGTTTGTCGGCACTGGCGCGCCGCGCGGTCGTGATCTGCAATTGCCGGGTCGTGAGGAGGCTGATGCCAACATCAAGATCGGCATCAACTTTCTGGCCAATGTTGCCTTCAATCACACCGACAAGATCGGCAAGCGTGTGCTGGTCATCGGCGGTGGCAATACCGCGATGGATTGCTGCCGCACAGCGCGCCGCCTCGGCGGTGAAGATGTCAGGATCGTGGTGCGCAGCCCGTTCGAGGAAATGAAAGCCTCGCCGTGGGAAATTGAAGACGCGCAGCACGAAGGCATTCCGTTTTTCAACAACCATGTGCCCAAAGAATACGTGGTGGAAAACGGCAAGCTGGTTGGCATGAAATTCGAAAAAGCGGTTGCCTCTATCAATGCCGAAGGCCGGCGCGAAATGAAGCCGACCGGCGAGATCGTATTCTTTGAATGCGATGACGTGTTGATGGCAGTCGGTCAGGAAAATGCCTTCCCGTGGATTGAAGCCGACAGTGGTGTTGCGTTCGACAAATGGGGCATGCCGGTACTGGATGCCGTGACTTACCAGTCAACCAATCCGAAAGTGTTTTTTGGTGGTGATGCGGCTTTTGGTCCGAAAAACGTTATCACGGCCGTAGCGCAAGGCCATCAGGCGGCAATCTCCATTGACCTGTTCTGCATGGGCAAGTCTGTGCAGGAGCGTCCGGCGCCGGGTACCAATCTGGTCAGCCAGAAAATGGGAATCCATGAGTGGAGTTACGACAGCGCTGTCTCTCACGAATTGCGTCACGCCGTGCCGCATGCGCCGAAAGAAAAGACGCTCAGCGATCGCATGCTGGAAGTGGAACTCGGCTTTGACCGCGATACGGGCTATCAGGAAACCCAGCGTTGCCTGAACTGCGATGTGCAAACCGTATTTACGGCGAACAAGTGCATTGAATGTGATGCCTGTGTCGATATCTGTCCCACACGTTGCATTACCTTTACGCCGGCAGCGGATGACGAGAATGTACTGCGCACAAAACTGAGTGCGCCGTCCGTTAATCATGAGCAAGCGCTTTATATTGCGGATGGCTTGAGCACGGGTCGCATCATGGTCAAAGACGAAGACGTGTGCCTGCACTGTGGTTTGTGTGCCGAGCGTTGCCCGACTTCTGCGTGGGACATGCAGAAATACCTGTATACCGTCAGCAAAGCCGGCAAATGTGCCGCTTGATGACGAGGAGAATGCATCCGTGAAAAAACTCGAAGCGGTAAACGATTTCGTCGTCAAGTTTGCCAATGTAAATGGCACCGGCTCTTCCAGCGCCAATGCCCTGTTCGTGAAAGCCGTATTTCGCATGGGCATTCCGGTGAGTCCGCGTAATATCTTCCCTTCCAATATCCAGGGTTTGCCCACCTGGTACGAAGTGCGTGTTTGCGAGAAAGGTTATCTCGGGCGCCGTGGCGGCGGTTGCGAGATCATGGTCGCCATGAATCCGCAATCCATGGCGCGCGACTTACAGGAAGTCGCGCCCGGCGGCTATTTTATTTACGATTCCACCAAACCGTTGGATAAAAAGCTGATACGTAACGATATTCACATACTGCCGATTCCGCTGATGGAAATCAGCATGCGTGAATACACGGATGCACGTCAGCGTCAGCTGTTCAAGAACATCATTTATGTCGGCGCACTGGCGGCACTGGTCGATATCGAGTTTGAAGTGCTGACTGGCCTGATTGGTGACCAGTTCAAGGGCAAGGAAAAACTGATTGCCCCGAACGTGCATGCACTGGAGCTGGGTTATCAGTATGCAAAAGATCATTTTGCCTGTCCGCTCAGCTTGCAGCTGAAGCGTTGCAATAAAGTCGGCGACAGAATCCTGATGGACGGCAATACGGCTTGCGGCCTGGGTGCAGTCTACGGCGGTGCGACAGTGGCAGCCTGGTATCCGATTACGCCCAGCACTTCAGTGGTGGATGCGTTTGATAAATATGCCAACCGCATGCGTGTGGATGCGGCGACCGGCACGAAAAATTTTGCCATCATGCAGGCTGAGGACGAGTTGGCGGCGATTGGTATGGTGATCGGTGCCAACTGGAACGGTGCGCGTTCCTTTACGGCAACATCGGGCCCCGGCGTATCGCTGATGAGCGAGTTTCTCGGTCTCGCCTATTTCGCGGAAATTCCTGCAGTATTGATCGATGTGCAGCGTGCCGGCCCCTCTACCGGCATGCCAACCCGCACGCAGCAATCCGACATTATTTCTGCTGCGTATGCGTCACACGGTGATACCAAACACGTGTTGTTGTTCCCGGCTACGCCGAAAGAATGTTTCGACATGACGGCAGACGCATTCGATCTCGCCGAGCAGTTGCAAACGCCAGTGATCATGCTGACAGATCTTGAGCTCGGCATGAACGATCATCTGTCTGACCCGCTGAAGTGGGATGACAAACGTTCCTACAAGCGTGGCAAGGTGCTGAATGCCGAGCAACTCGACAAGATCGAGCGCTTTGGCCGTTATCTGGATGTCGATGGTGATGGCATCTGCTATCGCACGGTTCCCGGTACGCATCCGAGCAAGGGCTCTTTCTTTACGCGCGGCACGTCGCGTGATCCGTACGCGGTTTACACGGAAGATGGCGACAAATATGTCGAGAACATGGATCGTTTGATCCGCAAGTTTGAAACCGCCAAACAGTATGTTCCGGCGCCGGAGCAGTACAAGTTGCACGACAATGCCACGCATGGCGTTATTTTCTTTGGTACTTCAACGGAAGCTGCGCGCGAAGCGCTGGATATTCTGGCCGAAGAAGGCATTGTGCTGAATGCACTGCGGATTCGCGCTTTCCCGTTCAACCAGACGGTGGACGAGTTTATTGCGCGCCATGAAAAAGTGTTTGTCATTGAACAGAACCGTGATGCGCAATTGCGCACCTTGCTGATGGCGGAAAACGATGTGTCGCCGCAGCAGATGATTCCAGTGCTTAACTACGATGGCATGCCGATTACGGCGCAGCAGATCCTGCGCAAGATTCGCGGCCACCTGCATCCTGCAACTGTTACCCCGATTCGCAAGAGCGTCTAAAAGAGATTGTCATGACTTACGTTCGCAGCCGTTTTGAACATCCCTCCGCGACGCCCAACCGTCTCGGTTATACCATGCGTGATTACGAGGGTTCCCTGTCTACCCTGTGCGCCGGTTGTGGCCACGACTCGATTTCGGCTGCCATTGTGCGCGCCTGTTATGAGTTGTCTGTTGAGCCGCATCGTGTCGCCAAATTGTCCGGCATCGGCTGCTCATCCAAAACGCCCACGTATTTTCTTGGCCAGTCACACGGTTTCAATTCGGTGCACGGCCGCATGCCTTCCGTAGCGACCGGCGCTAATCTCGCCAATCGCGATCTGCTTTACATCGGTGTTTCCGGTGATGGTGATACGGCCTCCATCGGCATGGGTCAGTTTGCCCACGTTGTGCGCCGCAGTCTCAATATGTTGTACATCGTCGAGAACAATGGTTGCTATGGTCTGACCAAGGGTCAGGATTCTGCGACGGCAGATGTCGGCTCGGTGAGCAAGAAAGGCAGCGAAAACCAGTACCAACCCATGGATCTGGTAAGTCTCGCCCTGCAGCTGGGTGCAACCTTTGTGGCGCGCAGTTTTTCCGGCGACAAGCAGCAGCTGGTGCCCTTGTTGAAGGCGGCCATGTCACATCAAGGGTTTGCATTTATTGATGTGGTATCTCCCTGTGTCACCTTCAACAATCACAAAGGCTCCACCAAAAGCTACGACTATGTGCGTGAACATATTGAAGCGACCGGTGCAGTGGATTTTGTACCGATGCGCGAAGAAATTGTCACCAGTTATCTCGAAGGCAACACACAGGAAGTGACGCTGCACGATGGTTCGGTGGTGCGCTTGCAGAAAGCGGGCAGCAATCACGATCCGCGTGATCGCAGTGCGGCACTGGCTGCACAGCGTGCGGCACTGAAAGACGGCGATATCCTCACGGGTCTTCTGTATATTGATCCCGAAGCTGCGGAAACCCATCAGTTTCTCAATACCACATCCATTCCCCTCAATACACTTACAGAAAAAGAGCTTTGCCCTGGGTCGGCTGCGTTGGACAGGATTAACGCCAGTTTGCGTTGATTTATACACATAGCGATTTATTTAAGGCCGGCTCTCTTTTTTAAGGCGCCGGCCTTTCTGCTTTTATAACCATTGGTTTCCTCCGGGTAATTGTGTTCCTGTCGCTGTGAGCTAGTTGCGCACTACCAATATTGGTAGTTATGAATCTCGAGTTTTACTTTAATCGGCAAATGCATTGTTTTTTTGCTGAAGTGGGTCGTATTTTCAATTTATATATATTGACAGTGTATATAGTGAATACTAGTATCTGGCCGCCATCGTCTTTTGAGCGGTATGGCAAGGTTTAGTGGAGGCGCGGTGGCCTGTGTGTGATCCGTGCTGTTTGGCTTAAAGGGTTGCAAGGATATTTGCATGAATAACAAGACAATAACGCTTCGTTTCCGTTCGTTTTCACGTTTGCTTGTTGCGCTAATGGCGGCTGGTGCTGCGGGGGAATTGCTGGCTGGAATCGATAAGCCGGTATTTCAGTGCGGCAGTGGTGCGGATATCCAAACTGGAAAATATGGAGATCACCAGCACAATGCGGGTGACATCGCATCACTGTTTACCCGCGACAAGAATGGCGGGTATACCTTGTTTGAATCAGGGCCTGTGCGGCCGCTGGCGCTTTCTGATGACAAGCAATTGTTGTTCGTCACTAATGTCCCTGCCGACTGCCTAGAGATTTATGATGTCAGCTCCATAACCGGCAACCAGAATACTGCAGATGATGCCATGGTGCTGGCAAGTACAGTGGCGGTGGGTGTTGATCCGGTATCGGTTGCGGTGCGCAACTCTGGTGAGGTGTGGGTAGTCAACCATATTTCTGATTCTGTCAGTATCGTGAAGTGGGGTGCGTCGGATGCGCCGCATGTTGCTGAAACATTGCTTGTTGGTGATGAGCCGAGAGACATTGTTTTTGCGGATGATGGTTCAGGTGCCAATAACAGCAGCGAAACCAATTCCCGTAATCGTGCATTTATTACAACTGCAGTACGTGGTCAGCATGATGCCGGCTTCAATAGTATGGATCTGTTCAATGCACCTGAAGCAAGTGCGACGGAGGGCACGGCTGGTCTGGCGCGTGTCTGGTCCTTTGATGCTGAAAATCCAACAGGCAGTGCGCCAGACAGGTTGAAGTTGTTTACGACTGCGCCGCGTGCGTTGGCAGTTAGTGCAGACGGCAGCACGGTTTATGCAGCAGGTTTTTTGAGCGGTAATGGGTCTACGTTATCGAATGCTAGTCAACGTGAATTGGCGTTGATGGGCGTGACGAGTACTGAAGATGGTTTGCTGTTGATAAGCAGTGATGTCATCGTGCGCAAAGATGCCGATGGACACTACCGTGATGAAACCATGCTGAATGATCGTACTAATGATGATTCAGAATTGGTGTGGGATGATTTCGTCGGAAAAGTTACCGATCGCGATGTATTCAAGATAAATGTCAGTGACTACAGTGTGGAATCGGTTACTGGTGTTGGTACAACATTGTTCAACATGGTGGTCAGCGGTACGGATGTTCTTGTTTCGAATACTGATGCCAGAAACCATGTGCGTTTTGTTGCGGATGGTTCCACTGATCCTAGCCAGCCTGTAGGTGAAAAACTTAAAGGACATTTTGTCGAGCATAACATTACTCGCATACCTGCGGCTGCCTGGAGTGATCAGGTAAATAACCCATTGGTTATCAACCATCTGAATGGCCATATTGATTACAACGATGCCGATCAGGCGCAATTTGCTGATGAGAGCTTGGCTCAGCCGGTTGATATGGTTGCTGATAATGGAAAGTTGTATGTCGCTGCCTATGGCTCTCGTAGAATCGGCGTTATGAATTTGTCTAATGATTCAATGCTGCGCAATGAGTATATTGATCTGGCTGGATTCTCGAGCAACAGCAACGACGGTGTTGGCGGCGGTGGTCCAGCAGGTCTGGTGATGGCCGATGGTACGCTCTTTGTCTACACCCGTTTTGATAATGCTGTAAGGGCGATCAATGTTGCAAGCAAAGCAGAGTTGGTTGAGGCATCAATGAGTACGCCGGAAAGTGCGCTTGTTGTTAACGGGCGACCATTCCTTTACGACGCAAATATATCTTCGGCCAATGGCACAGGGGCATGTGCCTCTTGTCACGCGTATGGAGATTTTGATTTGCTGGCGTGGGATCTTGGCAACCTGAAGGGAAATTTTCATAGCACGGAAACGCTACCGATGAATCAACAAAATCCTTTGGGAGGATCTACAACGTTCTTGTCAGATGTGTCGCTGATGGAAAATGGTAATAGTGGCACCTGGATGTTGGGTGGTGGTTACTTTCCCAGCACGGCAGGGTTGCAGGTTAATCAACCGGTGACTGTCAAAGGCGAGCTGACGGGGGAGCTGCTTGCAGATGACAATGGCTCGGATATTTTCACCGAAGCCTCGAATTACGATGCAGTGCGTGTGGCGGCGGAAAATGATCAAGTGACTAGCTATGAACAATATCAAGATAAGGTATACCTGATTAACCAGACGCGCCATGCATATGGCCATCTCAATCTTTTCAAGTCGCTTCCGTTCAAGCCTTCTGCTTTTGATGGGCTGAAAAATAATTGGGTAGATGGAGACTATATCTGCCTTGATGGCAGGGAGCCTGTGCTGGACGAAAATAGCGGACACTACATGTGTGATCGGTATGAGTACAGTTGCGTGTCTGATGGTTCGCCAGTGAAAGACCCTATGCGTCCGATCGTCCAGGAGGCTGGAATGGAGTGTGTGGCTGGCAGGCACCTGGAAGAATCTGCATCAGCGGTTGATACCTATCGTGCTTACAAGGCCCGATGGGATGTCTGTGTTGCCTGGAATAACTGTGGTGATTATTCGGGCAGCTCAGACCCTGCGGATTGGTTGAATGCGCATGTGCAGGAAAATGATGAGCGTGAAGTCATTATCATGCATATTGGTAATGATAAATGGATTCAGGAGTTTGTCGGCGGGACGCAGTTGGTGCGCTTTTCAAACTTCACGACGGCAAAGGGAGTCATGACGACTCAAACCTTGCGCGGTATTGCTGACAGCGGCGCTTTGCATTGGCGTGGTGACAAGAAAGGCTGCCGTTATGAGGAAGGGGTCACTAAATGTCTGGAGCCTCTGGCTGATGGTGAGGCGCAGGAAGAGCGTGCATTCAAGGAGTTCAATGAAGCGTTCGTGAACTTGCTCGGACGTGAGAATGTTTCGTCCACCGGAGGTACAGAGGGCTTGACGCCGACACAGATGCAGGCTTTCACGGATTTCATCATGCAGTTGACGATGCCGCCAAATCCGGTGCGCAATCTGGATGATTCGCTCACATCTCATCAGGAGATGGGAAAAAATCTCTTCATGGGGGTACCTCAGGGTGATTTGCTGCCACCGCTGGATAATACCCACTTGTCGACAGGTATTCCTCATGATGGTGCAAGCTGCAATTCCTGTCATTTGCTTGACGAGAACAAAAATTTGTTTGGTACAGACAAGAGTCTTTTGAGTGGCGCCCCATTTATCAAAGTGCCGCAGTTACGCAATATGTATCAGAAAGTAGGTAAGTTTAATACTGAAGTTGTGATAAACAGGGCTGAGCAGCGGCCGGATCCTGAACACGGTGTTCTGCAAGATGAGCGTGCGCTTTCAGGCAGACTGGAGATATGGACGCTTACAGCTTTGGATGCGGATACGTTCAGTGTTGTGGGTAGTGTTTCCGGTGAGCAGTCACAGGCAACAGTCGGTGATCTTTACAACAATGGGCATCTCGCATTTAGGCTGGTAGAGGGTGCGACAGGCTTTGTTGCTGGCGATACCTTCGTCTTGGAAACGCTGGCGTCACCAGAAAGCATTCTGGGTTTTGGTTATCTCCATGCTGGAGGTTTTCCGGGGCTGAATATGTTTCCGCTGATATTTTTCAGCACGCATGAGGCGGATGATAGTGCTGGTTCTGTGGCGCTCGAGACAGGCAATGCTATTGGTGACTTCATGATGGCGTTCCCAAGCAATGTAAAACCGGTTGTCGGCCAACAGGTAACCATCAATGCTGGCGATTTTGATGGCGCCGGCACACTGGCATCCGGCAAGCGTTCACAATTTGATGTGCTTGTTCAGCAGGCGCAGGCAGGTAATTGTGATTTGCTGATTAACGCGGTGGCCTACGAGAGCGGCAATGCTGTTTCCAGGCAGTTGGTGGGTGAACGCTGGCGCGATCCTGCTGCTTGTGCGCATGTTGCTGGTAGCGGCGATGATGTTTGTATCAAAGTCACTCGCGCGGCGTTGGGGCTGGAAATGACAGACGAAGTCTTGCTGCAACAGATTCGCGGGTATCAGGTCTTGTTGCCGGAAAACAACTTCTTTGCCAATGGTGTGACGCTTACATGTGGTGCGCCTGGAAGTATTGGTCAGGTGGCGTATTACAGCGCCGGCGGTACATTGAGCACGGATTTCGATAATGATGGTGTTGCCAATGCAGATGATGCGTATCCAACCAATGCTGCAGCGTATTTGGATAGCGATGGCGATGGTTTGGCGGATCTCTGGAACCCTGCGTGTGATCAAACCTGTCAGGAAGCTTCCGGTTTGGAGTTGGATCCTGCGCCATATGGCTCTGATCAGGATGCCGATGGTATGGATGATGATAGCGATAACTGCCCTGAGACATTTAACACACTTCAGGCCGATCTTGATCAGGATGGACAAGGTAATGCGTGTGATTACAACATCGACAATGATGGTGATGTCGATGCGAATGACCGTTCGCTGATCATGATGGCCTGTACGCGCTTTGTGGATTTTAGCGGCCATCTGACAGGTGTTCCGTTCAATGTGCCTGTGCTCAAGCCGGAGTGTGAATTCAAGCAGTGGATGATGAATGGCAATCAGTGACAGGGTGCGTTTCTCCTGTTGCTAAACACTGATGCTTTCGCACTTGCTGCAAGAGGTTGCAGTAAGTGCGAAGTTGGGATGTCCTCTGGACAATAATTGAAACTTTGGAGGTTTTTATGTCGTTGAAAAAGATCATTGTTGCGGCCGCTTTGGGTTTGTGCTTGCAACCTGCTATGGCGGATCAGATTAGAGGTAAGTTGTACAGTGTGGCGGCAGCGCCATCTTCTGAGCTGGGTTCATTCGCTCTGTTGATGGTCAACCCAAACAGTGAGGGTTATTTTGATTGGGATAAAGATGGTAATGATCCTGAGAACACTGGGTATGACGTTAAATGTGGTGTTCCTTATGTGGGTTGGCCTGTCCTAATTGACCTTAGTACGGATATTGGTAAACAGGCCATGGCACTTGCGGCTTCTGCAAATGCCACAGGGCAGTCTGTTATGGTTAACTACACCGTGGATCCCAATAGCACTACTTTCGCGTGCAGCTTGAACTTCCTTCTGGTCTACGGTGACGAGACCGGCCTGTAAGATCTTGTTCATGAGCCCGGCGGGTGCAAATCTGTCCGGGCTTTTATTTTTTAGAGCGTTTGAATTGTTGTCTGGCTTTTAGCGGAGTAGGTCGATTGCCAATATAATTAGGGCTTGTTGACTCAGGATAATGTTTTCATGCCCCCCGTACGCACCCGCATTGCCCCTTCTCCCACTGGCGACCCACACGTCGGCACCGCCTATATCGCGCTGTTCAACCTCTGCTTTGCCCGTCAGCACGGAGGCCAGTTCATCCTGCGCATTGAGGATACGGATCAGGCGCGCAGTACGCCGGAGTCTGAGCAGGCGATTCTGGACTCCCTGCACTGGTTGGGCTTGCACTGGGACGAGGGCCCGGATGTCGGCGGACCGCATGGCCCGTATCGCCAGAGTGAGCGCATGGGGATATACAAGGACTATGCGCTGGAGTTGATCAACAAAGGGCATGCTTTCTACTGTTTTGCGACTTCCGAAGAGCTGGATCAGATGCGTGCCGAGCAGATGGCGCGCGGTGAAACCCCGAAATACGACGGCCGCGGCCTGTTGTTGACGCAGGATGAAGTCGAGCGGCGTCTGGCTGCCGGTGAGCCGCATGTGATTCGCATGAAAATCCCGGAGCAGGGCGCTTGCGAGATTGATGACTTGCTGCGTGGCAAGATTGTTATCGACTGGCAGCAAGTGGATATGCAGGTACTAATGAAAGCCGATGGCATGCCGACCTATCATCTTGCCAACGTAGTTGATGATCACCTGATGCAGATTTCGCACGTGATTCGCGGTGAAGAATGGATCAACTCCGCGCCCAAACATATTTTGTTGTATCAGTATTTCGGCTGGGACGTACCTGTGTTCTGTCATTTGCCGCTGTTGCGCAACCCTGATAAATCCAAGCTGAGCAAACGCAAGAATCCCACCAGCATCAATTACTACCGACGCATGGGTTATATGCCGGAAGCGCTGTTGAACTATCTGGCGCGCATGGGTTGGTCGATGCCCAATGAAGAAGAAAAGTTCACGCTAAATGAGATGTTTGCCAACTTTGATTTGAAAAGCATCACACTGGGTGGTCCGGTGTTCGATATCGAAAAACTGGATTGGCTGAACGGTCGCTGGATACGCGAGAATCTTGATGCGGATGCATTCGCTGCCCGCGTAGGCCAGTGGGCACTGAATGAAAACTATCTGAAACCACTGATCCCCCTGATCCAGAGTCGCGTTGAGCGTTTTTCACAATTGCCGGCACTGGTGAGTTTTTTCTTCTCGGGTATGCCGGATATCAGCAAGGCGGATTTTGATGCCTTGGGTCAGGACGACGAGCAGTTGCGCCGTGTGCTGCAATATACGGGCTGGATGCTGGACACTCAGCGCAGCTGGCAACGAGACGCTTTGTATGAATCCATCAAGGCACTGGCCGATGCGATGAATATCAAGTTCAAAATTTTCCTGCAGCCGTTGTTTATTGCGCTGACGGGCTCCACATCGTCGCCGCCACTGTTTGATTCGATGTCGTTACTGGGCTCGGATCTCACACGCGCACGACTGCGCGAGGCCTTGCAGGTGGCGGGAGGCGTATCGAAAAAAGAAAGCAAGCAGTGGGAGAAGGATTACAAGGCGCTGGGAGTTGGTGACAAATGAGTCGGCTGCTGGTTGTTGTTGACAAGCTGGAAGATTGGCGTGGGTTCTATCCTTCACAGGATGTCATCAGTGCGCATGATTACATCCAGAATTTCCAGACACAGGATCGTGTGCAGGTCATCAACCTCTGTAAACGCTATCGCTATCTCAGTGTGGGTTATTACGTCTCGTTGCTGGCCGAGGCGCGCGGTCATCGCGTCATGCCTTCGGTCAAGACCTTGTCTGATTTGAATGAGAAAGCCATTTTCAGTTTGCTGGATGAGGATTTCGAGCGACAGCTGTCCGCAGCGCTGGGCAACAAGGACGGTTTGCAGTTTGTCTGCAAGGTCTATTTCGGGCAGACCGACGAACAGGCCTTGCGCGATGTCGCGCGGCAGATTTTCGAACGCTACCCGGTGCCGGTGATGGAAATCGCGGTGCACCGCAAAGGCAACTGGCGTCTGCAATCAATACAGATGGTGGGTTTGTCAACGCTGGATGATCAGGAAGAAACTGCATTTGCCAATGCGCTGGAGTTTTTTTCGTCACGAGTCTGGCGCACCGAGCGCCCACGGCAGACCTATCGCTATGATTTGGCCATGTTGGTCAATCCCAAGGAGGCGATGTCTCCCAGTGATGAATCAGCGCTGAAAAAATTCGAGAAAGCAGGAAAAAAGCACGGCATTCTGGTAGAGCGCATTGGCAAGAAGGATCTGTTTCGTCTGGCAGAGTACGATGCACTGTTTATTCGCGAGACCACTGCGGTGCCGCACCATACCTACCGTTTCGCGCGCAAGGCGGCGTCGGAAGGCATGGTGGTAATCGATGATCCCGAATCCATTCTCAAGTGCACCAACAAGATTTATCTGGCGAGTCTGCTGAATACTTACAAGTTGCCGGCACCGAAAACGCTTATCCTGAACAAGACCAAGTCACAGTCGTTACAGTCTGTTGTCGATGCGCTTGGCTTACCTATCGTTTTGAAAATTCCGGATGGTTCGTTTTCGGTGGGAGTCACCAAGTCCTCAACGATCGAAGAGCTGCAGGCAAATCTGGATGAAATGTTTGACAAAAGTGCTCTCGTATTGGCGCAGGAATACATTTACACCGATTTCGATTGGCGTATTGGCGTGCTGAATAATCAGCCTTTGTATGCCTGTCGCTATTTCATGGCCAAAAAACATTGGCAGATATACCGGCATGAAGGTGATAAAACGCATTCCGGTGATTTTGATACGTTGCCCACCTACGAGGCGCCGGATGCGGTTATCAAAGCAGCTCTGGATGTTTGCAAACGCATTGGCGATGGTTTCTACGGTGTGGATATCAAGCAGAAAGACGATAAGGTTTACATCATTGAGGTCAATGACAATCCTTCGGTGGATTCTGGCGTCGAGGATGATTTTCTCAAGGAAAAACTTTACGACCTGATCATGGCGGAGTTCCGGCGCAGGCTGGATGCGGGAGAGCGTTGATGCGTAAACATGCCGGGTGTGCAATTGTGCTGGCCAGTCTATTGGCGGGTTGTGTGTTTGAAGATATGCCAGTGGCGCAGGATGGTGTGCTGGAAACCACCATCGGCCACGATGGCAGCAAGCAATTTGTCTATCGTGTGCCGGCAAGGCCGGAAAGGGATGAACGCATGTCGAGTGCTGAAGCGCAGCGTGCACGCGACAATCATGCCAATGATGGCGGATTTAACGGGCGCAACATGCGTCCTGAAGAATCAGGCATGGGCAGGCGCAAGGAAGGTGCAGAAAAAATGCTGGCAGAGCAGGCAAAAAACCGTGTGGCTGCCAGCGGTTATTGCCGCAAGGGTTTCATCACCATTGAAACCAGTACCGATCCGCTGGATACCTATTTGCGTGGCGAGTGCGAGGATGCGGCAACTGATGCCGACCGCAAGAAATTCCGATAAACGTCGTCAGACGTTAAACCGGAAATGCATCACGTCGCCATCCTTCACAATGTAATCCTTGCCTTCCAGTCGCCACTTGCCGGCGTCTTTTGCACCCTGTTCACCCTTGTATTGCACGAAGTCTTCGTAGGCCATGACTTCGGCGCGGATAAAGCCTTTTTCAAAGTCGGTGTGAATGACGGCTGCAGCCTTGGGTGCGGTGGCACCGACAGGAATCGTCCAGGCGCGCACTTCTTTCACGCCGGCCGTGAAGTAGGTGTGCAGGTTGAGTAACTGGTAGCCGGCGCGAATCACACGGTTCAAGCCCGGCTCTTCCATTCCCAGCGTTTCCAGAAATTCAGCTTTGTCGGCTTCGTCGAGCTCGGCAATTTCGGCTTCGATCTTGTTGCAAATCGGCACGACGATGGCGTTTTCATCGGCGGCAATTTTTTTTACGGCGTCGAGGTGCGGATTGTTTTCAAAGCCGTCTTCGGCGACGTTGGCGATGTACATGGTGGGCTTGATGGTGATCAGGCACAGCGGCTTCAGCAGCGCCAGATCATCGCTGTCCAGTTTTACGGTGCTGGCGCGTTTGCCTTCTGCGAGTACGGGTTGCACTTTTTCCAATACATTTTTCAGTGCCTGCGCATCCTTGTCGCCGCTTTTGGCCTGTTTCTGGCAGCGCAGCAGCGATTTTTCCACCGTGTCGAGATCGGCCAGTGCCAGTTCCATGTTGATGATTTCAATGTCGTCTACCGGATTGATGCGGTTGGCGACGTGGATCACGTTGTCATCGGCAAAGCAGCGCACTACATGCGCGATGGCATCCGTCTCGCGGATATTGGCGAGAAACTTGTTGCCCAATCCTTCGCCCTTCGACGCACCAGCGACAAGACCAGCGATATCAACGAATTCCATTGTGGTCGGCAGTACACGCTCCGGATTCACAATCTCGGCCAGCGCCTGCAAACGATGATCGGGCACCGGCACAATGCCGGTGTTGGGTTCAATGGTGCAGAACGGAAAGTTCTGCGCTTCGATGCCGGCCTTGGTCAGTGCGTTGAACAGTGTGGATTTGCCGACATTGGGCAGACCGACGATACCGCAATTGAATCCCATGATCTGAACCTCTGTGTGAACGTGTTTTCAGTTGTTGGTGTGCAAGGCATGCATGGCTTTGTCCAGATTGCCGGAGACGGCATCGGGAAGAACACGCAGGGCTTTGTTGATGCTGTCTTCAATAAGCTGGTAATCGTCGGGCGCGGCTTTTTTCAGAACATAGTCGGCCACCATTTTTGCGTGGCCGGGATGGCCGATGCCGATACGCAAGCGCATGAAGCTGTTCTGGTTGCCGAGTGCGCTGATGATATCGCGCAGGCCGTTGTGCCCGCCGTGGCCGCCGCCGGTTTTTAAACGTGCGGTGCCTGGCGCGAGATCGAGTTCATCGTGCGCAACCAGTATATTTTCAGCGGCAATTTTGTAGAAATTGGCGATGGCGCCCACCGACTGGCCGCTGCGATTCATGTAGGTAAGTGGCAGCAGCAAGCGTACAGGCTGGTGATTAATGCTGATTTGCGCAGTGAGGCCTGAGAATTTTTTTTCTTCCTGCCAATTGGCGCGATGGTCGCTGGCCAGTTGCGCAACAAAATCCGCACCGGCGTTGTGGCGGGTGTGTTCGTATTCGCGGCCGGGATTGCCGAGTCCGACAATCAACTGGATCTTTTCGCTCATGGCAGTGTCTGGTGTGGCCTATAAAAAAGGCCAGCAGGTGCTGGCCTTTTTTGCTGCAGCAGGGGCTCAGTCGCCTTTGACGGCGTTGACGGCCACCACGGGCAGGTCGTGGTCGGCGCCGTGAGACAGGGCTACAGACTCGACCCCTTTCGGCAGTTTGAGGTCAGAGATGTGTACAACCTGGCCGACTTCAACGGCAGCCAGATCCACCTCGATGTACTCAGGCAGATCGGCAGCCAGACAGCTCACTTCAACATCATTCATGCTGTGACTGATGGCGCCGCCCTGCTGCTTAACGCCGATGCAGCTGTCTTCGTTCAGGAAGTGCAGCGGGACGCGCATATGGATCTTGCGTGTACCGGAGACGCGCTGGAAATCCACGTGCAGGATGCGTGGAGCCGCCGGGTGACGTTGCAGGTCACGCAGCAATACCTTGTGCGGTTGGCCATCAACGTTGAGCGTGATGATGCTGCTGTAGAACGCTTCGGCATCGAGACACTTCATCAGGTCTTTGTGTGGCACGCTGAGCATGGCGGCAGGTTTGTCGTCGCCATAGAGAATGGCCGGAACGAGATCGTTCAGGCGACGCAGGCGGCGGCTCGCACCCTTCCCCTTGTCGGCCCGAGCTTGTGCTTGCAGTGTAAAGCTGGACATGGTTTTTACCTCATTGTGCAAAGCCATGTAACTGTAAAAGCAAAGGCTTTGCGGTTGTTGTTGCCGGGCATTTGCGACCAATGCCGGCGCTTTACCTCAGTGCTGATCAGGAAAACCTGGATCAGGAAAACATGGCACTGATGGATTCTTCATTGCTGACGCGACGCATCGCTTCAGCCAACAGATTGGCCATCGTCAGTTGGCGAATCTTGCTGCATTTTTTCATTTCGTCACTGAGTGGAATGGTGTCGGTGACGATCAGCTCATCCAGTGTCGAGTTGTTGAGATTTTCCAGGGCCTTGCCGGACAGCACCGGGTGCGTGCAGTAGGCGTAGACCTTGCCGGCGCCATTGGCTTTCAGGGCGTCTGCAGCCTTGCACAGGGTGCCGGCAGTGTCGACGATGTCATCGACCAGCACGCAGGTGCGGCCTTCGACTTCGCCGATAATGTTCATGACCTCACTGACGTTGGCCTGCGGGCGACGCTTGTCGATGATGGCGAGATCGGTCTGCAATTCCTTGGCGACGGCGCGGGCGCGCACTACGCCGCCGATATCGGGTGATACCACCAGCAGGTTGTCGTGTTTCTGGGCGCGGATATCGTCGAGCAGAACCGGCGAACCGTAGACGTTGTCTACCGGTACATCGAAAAAGCCCTGAATCTGTTCGGCGTGCAGGTCAACGGTGAGTACGCGGTCGACGCCGGCGCCAACCAGCATGTCGGCACACACCTTGGCGCTGATGGGTACGCGCGCCGAGCGCACACGGCGATCCTGACGCGCATAACCGAAATAGGGCACTACAGCCGTGATGCGCGCGGCGGAGGCGCGGCGCAGGGCGTCGGCCATGAACAGCACTTCCATCAGGTTGCGGTTTGGCGGTGCACAGGTGGGCTGCACGATAAATACGTCGCCGCCGCGAACGTTTTCGTTCAGCTCAACGCAGATCTCGCCGTCGGAGAAAGTCTTGACAGTGGCATCGCCGAGGCGGATGCCCAGTCGCTGCACGATGCGGTTGGCCAGCTCTCGGTTGGCGTTGCCGGAAAAAACCATGAAGTTGGACATGCGGGCGACCCTGGTTTTTGTGTGCAGCTGCAGCAAAAAAAATGGCAGGGGTAGAAGGATTCGAACCTCCGAGTGGCAGGATCAAAACCTGCTGCCTTACCGCTTGGCGATACCCCTGTGGTTTGTACAGTTGTCTGTACCGTATTGTAGCTGGCGATGCACGGGTGAAAGATTCACGCCTCTCGCCACGAAACCGCGCCATGAGGCGGGCTTCTGTGCCAATACCGCTTCTGCTCGTTCGCGATCACTAAAGGCGGCGAACACGCTGGCACCGGTACCGGTCATCAGGCAGGCCGTGTGGCGGGACAGCCATTCCAGGGCATTTTTGACCGCTGGATAGCGTTTTTCCACCACCGGTTGGCAGTCGTTTCGACCCCCCCCCTGCAAGAAGGCGGCTATTGTGATGGGGGGCGTGTTGCGTGTCAATTCCTCTGCGCGGAAGATTTCTGCTGTATTCACGGCGCAATCCGGTGTCAATACCAGAAACCAGTGATCGGGCAGCGCCAGCGGCGTCAGTTGTTCGCCCACGCCTTCGGCCCAGCTGCTGTGGCCGCGCACGAAAACTGGCACGTCTGCGCCTAGTTGTAGGCCCAGTTGTGCCAGCGTGTCGATGTCGAGTTGCAGATTCCACAGTTGGTTCAGTGCCAGCAGGGTGGTCGCTGCATCCGAACTGCCGCCGCCAAGGCCGCCGCCGGCAGGCAGGCGTTTTGTGAGCGCGATTTCGGCCCCCTGCTCGCAGTGGCTGTGCTGCTGGAGCAGGCGCGCGGCGCGCACGATCAGGTTCTGCTCGGCCGGCACGCCAGCCACTTCTCCGGCAAGCGTGATGCTGCCGTCTGCTCGCAAGCTGAACGCCAGTTCATCGCCATAATCAAGTATCTGAAATACGGTCTGCAGCAAATGGTAACCGTCGGCACGCCGCCCGGTGATGTGCAGGAACAGGTTGAGTTTGGCGGGTGCGGGTAGTGTCAGCTGCATCACAACTGCCACTGCTTGATGATCAGAGTGATGCGCGTATCGCCACGCACAGCCTCGATGCGTCCGGGCAGGCTGACATCCTGCACATTGCGGTAGTCGCTGAAGCGGATACGCCAGTCATCCTGCTGTATTTCAGACAGCAATCCTGTCGCTGTGTAGGCGATGGTGGTGGTTTTCAGGTGCTGCGAAGGCAGGCCGCGCAGCCAGGCTGTCAGTTCCGTGGCGGGGAGCGGCCAGCCAATCAGTTTCTGCGAAAGAGCTTCTGCGGAGCCGGCCTGTTCCCGCAGTTCACCCTGTTCGAAACGCACCCCGCCGGGAATGCCATAGATGTGGGTGGCCTTGAGGCCGGCCGGGCCGCTCAGGTGGATGTCGAATGCCTCGCCATCCTGCTGCCACTGGATGCGTGCGGTGTCGGACTGGCGAGGTGCGCGCACGGCGAGCTTACCCTCCAGTTGCCAATGGCTGATAGCCCTTAGTCGATTCTGCAAGGGGAGATCCGGTGTGCCGTGTACCTGTGGCTGTTGCAGGCTTGCACATCCGGCCATCCACAGCGTCAACAACAGCATTGGCAACTTGCAGTGTTTCGTCATGTTTCTCCACCAGGCGTATTCAGCAATCAACAAAAAGGGTGTGTACGATACCCTACAATCAAAAGCAGGGGCGACCATGGGTAGCGAGCAGAACATGATTATTGATTGTGCAGGCTATGAAAAGGGTGAGCGTGCGAGAACGCTGCAGATTGCCGAGGTGCGAGACTGGATCAGCGATCAAGACCGCTTTGTCTGGATCGGGCTGCACGAGCCCGATGAGGCGCTCCTGCGCGAAGTGCAGTTGCAGTTCGGTTTGCATGATCTCGCCGTGGAAGATGCCTTGCACGCCCACCAGCGTCCCAAACTGGAGTTTTACGGTGACTCCCTGTTTCTGGTGCTGCATACGGCACAGTTGAGCAAGAGTCACCTCGAGCTGGGTGAAACCTATATTTTTGCAGGGCGCGGGTATCTGGTCGCTGTGCGTCACGGACCATCGGCACCTTACCGTGAAGTGCGTGCGCGCTGTGAAGCTGCGCCAATGATGCTTAGGAAAGGCTCGGATTTTGTGCTGTATGCATTGATGGATTTCATTATTGACCGCTACACGCCATTGCTCAATGAGCTGGAAGATGAAGCGCAGTTGATCGAAAAGGAAATTCTGGAACATCGCGCCAATCAGGCCATGGTGACGCGCATTTATGAACTGAAGCGCGAATTGTTGCAGGTACATCGGTCGGTGGCGCCGGTGGTGGATATCTGTAATCGTTTGATGCGTTTTGATTCCGCCATGATAGACGAGGACATGCGCCCGTATTTTCGCGATATTCACGATCATGCCCTGCGTCTCGATGAAGCGATTGGCTATGTGCGGGAACTGCTGGGGTCGGCTCTGGAAGCCAATTTGCTGATGGCGTCCCTGCAGCAAAATGAAGTGATGAAACGCCTGGCCAGTTACGCTGCCATGCTGGCAGTGCCTACCGCCATTGCCGGCATTTACGGCATGAACTTTGACAGCATTCCCGAGTTGCACTGGCGGCATGGTTATTCATTTGCCTTGGCGATGATGGGGAGTTGCTGTGCGTATCTGTATTACCGATTCAAGAAATCCGGTTGGCTCTGATCCGGTTCCGTGTATAGAGGTTTGCATACCCTGCCCACTGTGAGTGACCACAATCGCGCGCGCCGCTCACTTTGTTATGCTGGTCCCCAATGAAATCACCCGGGAAGGCAGCGCCATGAATGACGAGCAAAAAGAACAGCAGCGACAGGCATCCATTGCGCGCGTGATGGACGGACGCAGCTGGGACGATTTCTGTGATGCGCTCAAAAAAGCCGGCCACGATGTGGTGCTGGCCACTTCGGCCCCAGATAACCCGATCGATCGCGCCGAAGGCTGGCGCTATCTGGCGCGTCTGACCCGCGGCGCACTGGAATCCATGCTGGAAACCGCGGATACGCAGGCGCCTGAGTTTTCGCGCGCGGTGCATGAAACTATCAAGATGGGCATGGACAACCCGGACAACATCTACCTCGCCGCACCAGTCAACGGCACTTACACCTACCGCATCACCGGCACACGCGGTACGGTGCACTACCTGGGTTTCGGCGCGCAGGCCGGCGGCTACGGCAAAACGGCTTCGCTCGACACTGCCGGTTATCTCGAAGCGAAAGATATGCAGATTGCCGCAGACGGCTCGTTCGAGATCATCGCCTCCAGTACACCGCAGCCCGGCAACTGGCTGAAGATGTCACCGGAAACACGTTTGATTCAGGTGCGCCAGACACGCATGGATCACAAGAAAGAAATTCCCGCCCAGGTGAAAATTGAACGCATTGATGGCCCCAATCAGCCACGCCACCTGATCGCCGAGCGCGTTGACAAGGCATTGGCCGGTGCAGCGATGTTTGTCGCCGGTTCCGCTGCACTGTTTGCACGCTGGACGGAAGATTTTCGTCAGCACCCCAACACACTGCCGCGCTTCAATCCCGAGAAAGCACTGGCTGCCGGTGGCGATCCTAACATCGCCTACTACCACGGTTATTTCCAGCTCGCTGATGATGAAGCGCTGGTGGTGGAGTTCACACCACCAGCATGCGATTTCTGGAACTTGCAGCTCGCCAATTACTGGCTGGAAAGTCTCGACTATCGCTATTTCCCGGTGCATGTGAACAAGGGCACAGCGCATTACAACGCTGATGGCTCCGTGCGCATCGTCATCAGCAAAAACAAAATCAACGTGCCGAACTGGCTCGACACCTGCGGCCGTAACGAAGGCACGCTGTGTTTGCGCTGGATACGTGCAAGCGAGCACCCGCAGCCGCAGGCGCGGGTGATGAAAATTTCAGATCTGTGAGGAAAAATCATGAGCGAAGCTGCCTTTGATCTCGATACCCTGCTCGCTGAAGCAAGTGTTGCCACCGGCCTCAACGATTTTGGTCCGGACGATTTCAAGCCGGGACTGCAGAAACTGATCGAGACCTATACCACAAACGGTTTCGACGAGCGCGGTGTCAAGCGCAACCGCAAAAGGCTCGTGAAGCTGTTGCAGGTGCGTCTGCGCATGGAGGCTGCGTGGAAAGAGCACCCGGAAATTCGCGAGGTGGCGATCAAGGCGCCGATGTTTCTCACCGGTCTGCCGCGCACTGGAACTTCCGCACTGCTGAATTTGCTGTCGCAGGATCCGGCGGCGCGGCCACTGAAATTGTGGGAAGGCATGAGTCCCGATCCACTGCCCGGCAATCCCGCAGAAAACGACGATCCGCGCTATGTGCAGCTGAAAGCGTTCTACGAGGAGGCGCACAAGAAAAATCCGGATTTTGGCAAGATTCACTTCACCAATGCTGATACGCCGGAAGAATGCATTCATTTGCTGAATCACACCTTCCAGGATGTGCAGTTTGGTGTTGAGACCATGATGGAGCCTTACGGCTCGTGGTTTCAGCAACAGGACCACATGCCCAGCTATCGCTATTACGCGGATATCCTGCGCATGTTGCAGTGGCAGCGTCCCGGTCAGCGTTGGCTGCTGAAAACGCCCGGGCATCTGTGGGCACTGGATTGTCTTACGACGCTGTTTCCCGATTGTTCCATCATCATCACCCACCGTAACCCGCTGGAATGTGTTACTTCCTATGCCAGCATGATGGAATCCATGCTCATCGGTCGCGATTTTGATCGCAAGCAGTTCGGGCCAGTGGTGATGGAATACCTCGCGCGGAAGGTCGAATCCAGCCTGAAACAGCGCGAGCATATTTCAGCTGATCGCATTATTGACCTACAGTTCAATGATTTCATTGCAGATGGTGTTGGCACGGTCAGGAAAATCTACGACCACTTCCGTCTGCCGTTAACGGCAGATGTGGAAAACAGCTTCTTGCGGTATGCTGCCGAGCACCCGATGGGCAAGCATGGAAAACATGATTACCGTCTGGAAGAATATGGCCTGACTGAAAAGCAGATCGTCGACCGCTTCGCTTTCTATATAGATCGCTTTGCCGTGCCGATGGGGTGAATTTGTTGCCGCTGTTCAGATTCTGGCTACTCCATTGACTGACACAGGGAATACACATGATTGATAACAAACGTATGTACGTTGTTGCGGCTCTGGCTGCGGGTACGCTGGTGTTGGCTGGCTGCAAGAAAGATGCTGGTGCAAAAGAGATCGAATTGCCGGAAGGCAAGGTGCACATCGGTGCCCAGTGGGCTGGCAATGATCTCTGGATAGAGAGCTTTGATCCCAAGACCGGCACATGCACCTTTGTGCAGTATCAGGCAGGTAAACCGGTTGATGCGACGGCGATCACGCTAAAAAATTGCAAGCCAGGCGCTGCTGGCGGCATGATGCGCCCCAACCTTCCCAATATGATGAATCGTAAGGGCATGCCAATGACAGGTGGCGGCAAGCCAGGTATGCCGAAACCACATGGCATGGCTCAGCCGGCTAATCCTCCTGCAAATTCCGGCGACGCGGCGCCGACAGAAAAACCAGCAGAGTAATAGCTGGTCAGTAACGTTTCTGCAAGACATTGCCTGTCGGCGATCTGCCGGCAGGTTTTTTGTTGGTGAAAGCCTGCGACTTGGCGGGCACTGGCAGTGTCAATGCGTTATCTTGCTTCTTGCGTCAGTTTCTTCACAAGGCGGGAATAATAAAAGCCGTCGTTGTTCTGTGATGGAAGTAGTTGTCGCCCACAGTCGGTTTTTATTCCCCAGACAGCCTCGATCGTTTTGACTTCTGCATCTGTGTGATCGTGCAGAAAGGCATTGATCACGTTTTCATTTTCCTGCGGCAGTATTGAGCAGGTTGTGTATAACAGTACTCCGCCGGGCTGCAGCAGTGGCCACAGATTATCGAGCAATTGGCGCTGGCGCACGGCCAGCGCGGCAATGTCACTTTCGCGTCGCAGGTGCTTGATGTCCGGGTGGCGGCGAATCACGCCAGTGCCGGAGCAGGGTGCGTCCAGCAGAATCCTGTCAAACAAAACACCGTCATGCCATGACGCGGGTTGTGCGGCATCTGCACAAATCACTGTTGCCTGCAGATGCAGGCGCGATAAGTTTTCATGAACCCGTTGCAGGCGTTTTTCGTCGTTGTCGAGAGCAACCAGTTCGCTGAGTGCTGGCTGTAGTTCCAGCATGTGTCCGGTCTTGCCGCCTGGTGCACAGCAGGCGTCGAGTGCACGCTGGCCTGGTTGCAAGTCCAGCAGTGGCGCGCAGAGTTGGGCGGCTACATCCTGTACGGAAAAGTCGCCGTCAAGGAAGCCGGGTAATGCTTCCACGCCGACCGCATGCTCGAGCAGCAGAGAGCTTGGTGCGTGTGCATTTGTGGTCGCGACAATGTTTTTATCGGCAAGCTGTTGTCGGTAGATTTCGGCTGTATGGTGAAGGCTATTGACACGCAGAGTCATGCCGCCCGGTTGGTTGTTGGCAGCAAAAATATCTGCAGACTGTTCAGGCCAGGCTTTCTCAATCATCGCCCTGAGCCAGGCGGGATGGTTGTGGTGCGCAACGGGAATACGGGCTATTTTTTCGGCTAACTCGTTTTGTTGGCGCAGATAGTTGCGCAATACGCCATTTATCAATTTCCCTGCCCAGTCTTTTTTCAAAGCCTTGGCTGCGTCGACACTCAGGCTGACGGCCGCATGTTCGGCAGTGCGCATGTGCCGCAACTGGTATAGTCCAATCAACAACAATGCCTGTATATCGCCGTCTTTTTTTTGCAGCGGTTTTTGCAGCAGGAGTTGCGTAATCGCATCAAGCTCACAGGAAAAGCGCAGTGTGCCGTAACACAATTCCGCCAGCAGGCTGCGATCATTGTCTGCAACAGTCTGCTGCGCGGCGGGAAGCGTTTCGCCCAGCGAACGGCCGTGTTGCAGAACGCTGTTGATCACCTGTGCGGCTACAGCACGGGTATTGTGTGTTTTTCGCGTCACGGGGCGCACATTATGTAAGTTGCATGCCGGCTGATAGTGGCAGCAGCTGGCCGTTGATAATGTCGCGCATCAGCATGCGGTTGCGGTTGGGCAACTGCAGCTCCTGCAGCAGCAGCGCACCATCGCCACAGGCAATCAGTAGCCCGTTTGCGTCGCAGTCGAGGACGGTGCCCGGTGAGGCATGTGTAGCCTGACCGGCAGTGGATGCGGACCACACACGCAAGCGTTCGCCATCCGGCAACAGGCACCAGCACACAGGAAACGGGTTGAATGCGCGAATTTGGTCGCACAGGACTGTAGCGCTGCGGGTGAAATCCAGTCTGGCGTCTTCCTTGCTCAACTTGTGTGCGTAGGTCGCAAGCTTGTCATCCTGTGCTTGCGGTTGTGTGTGGCCCCTGCTGATGGCTTCCAATGCGGTGAGTAGTGCCTGCGGCCCCAGTTTCGCAAGCTTGTCATGTAGTGTGCCGCCAGTGTCGTCAGGCTGGACAGTGCAGTTGAGGCGGTGAATAACCGGGCCGGTATCGAGGCCGGCTTCCATTTGCATGATGCAAATCCCTGTTTCCTTGTCACCCGCTTCAATGGCGCGCTGGATGGGCGCCGCACCGCGCCAGCGCGGCAGCAGTGAGGCATGGACATTGATGCAACCGTGGCGCGGTATATCGAGGACGGTTTGCGGCAACAACAAGCCATAGGCGACAACGACCATAATGTCCGGTGCCAGTGCCGCCAGTTCGGATTGCGCTTGTCCATCACGCAAGGTCTGGGGTTGGTAAACCGGCAGGGCATGCTGTTCCGCAAGTTGTTTGACAGGGCTGGCAGCAAGTTTCTTGCCGCGCCCTGCGGGGCGATCCGGTTGGGTATAGACGGCTATCACCTGATGAGAGCTGTCGAGCAGGGCTGCAAGATGAGCGGCGGCGAATTCAGGTGTCCCGGCAAAGACAATGCGCAACGGGCCAGACACGATTACTCTCCGTCCCGATGCTTTTTTTCCAGCTTCTTGCGAATGCGCGTGCGTTTCAGATCCGAAATATGATCGACAAACAGTTTGCCGTTCAGGTGATCCACTTCATGCTGGATACACACAGCGAGCAGACCCTGGGGCTCGATTTCAAAGGCCTCTCCATTGCGATCCAGCGCTCGCACTTTCACATGCTGAGGTCGTGTTACCGTCTCGTAGAAACCGGGAACAGACAGGCAGCCTTCGTCGTACTCGCAGATCGCTTCATCCAGAACGGTGATCTCCGGGTTGATGAAGACCAGAGGTTCCTGCTTGTCTTCCGACACATCAATGACGACCACGCGCTCGTGTACATTGATCTGGGTGGCGGCCAGGCCTACGCCGGGTGCGGCATACATGGTTTCAAACATGTCGTCGATCAGGCGACGAATGCGCTCGTCAACCTGCGCAACGGTTTTCGCCTGTGTTCTCAGGCGGGGGTCGGGAAATTCCAGAATCTCGAGCAGGGCCATAGTCGTTGCGGGCAGTTTTGTGATGAACTTCTAGTAATCTGACAGCTTGCGCTGCTAAGATGATGATCCTAAAGCAAATAGCTCGCTTTTGATGTTGAGTTGCCTCGGTGCAGGGCGTAGTATACACGAGGTCACGCTATACGGCGCCGGACGCGGTGCCTCACTCATGGGATGACAAACAATGTTCATAAAAAACGTGCTGAAACGAAACGTATTGGGCTTTCTGGGCGCTTTCGTATTGAGTTTTGCCGCCTTGGCTGAAGATGTACAGCTGGCGGACAATCACCCTGACAGCTATATCGTCAAGAAAGGCGACACGTTGTGGGATATTTCGGGAAAGTTCCTCGAAAAACCATGGTTGTGGCCGGAAATCTGGCATGCCAATCCGGAAATTGCCAATCCTCACCTCATTTATCCGGGCGATACGCTCAAGCTGGTCTACATTGACGGCAAGCCGCGCCTGGTCGTGGATCGTGGCGAAGCGGGTAAAACCGTCAAAATGTCCCCGGGCGATGGCAAGTTGGCACCAGAAGCGCGTATTGAGGCGCTGGAAGCACCGATCCCGGCGATTCCACTGGATATGATCGACCCATTCCTGTCGGGTACACGTGTGGTATCTCCGGGAGCGCTGGAAAAAGCCCCCTATACCTTGATGGGCAGCCAGCAGCATATTGTTACCGGAACGGGTGACCTTGTGTATGCGCGTGGCAGCTTCGATCCGGACGTGCCGGTTTATGGCTTGTACCGCAAGGGTAAACTGTATACCGATGATGCCACCGGCGAAGTGCTCGGTGTGCAGGCCATTGATCTTGGTGCGGCCAGAGTCAAGTCGGTGGAGGGTGATGTTGCCCAATTGTCGATCTTGCGCAGTACACAGGAAACCCGCATCAACGACCGTCTGTTGCCGAGTGAAGAGCGCAAGCTCAACTCGATTTTCTATCCAAGTGCCCCCGAGAAAAACATTGAAGGTGTGATCCTTGATGTTGAGGGGGGCGTCAGCCAGATCGGCCCGATGAGTGTGGTGTTGATCAACCGAGGTGAACGCGAAGGTCTGGTGCCGGGCAATGTGCTGGCTATCTACCAGAAGGGTGAAAGCGTCCGTGATCCAGTGACCGGTGAGTGGGTCAAGTTGATGAATGAGCGATCGGGCATGTTGATGGTTTTCAATGTGTTTGAAAAAACCAGCTTTGCTCTGGTATTGCAAGCGGATCGTCCGCTAGCTGTGGCAGACGTCGTCAAAAATCCCTGAGCAAGTCGGGCTGCGCCCCTTGTGAACAGCAAATTATTGGCTGTTCACAAGGGGTTTTGTATTTTACAGGTTCAGTGAGCAACGGCTTTTCGCAGCATATTCCCTATGGCTTTCTACACAGCTCTCGATCAACAGGAGCTCCAGCAATTGCTGGAGTGCTATGGTATTAAAAAGCTGGACGATTGCCGTGGTGCTAGTGACGGCATTGAAAACAGCACTTATTTCCTGTTTGCTGGTCGTGACGAATATATACTCACCATTTTTGAAGAGCTTTCCGCTGAGGAATTGCCATTTTTCGTGCGATTGATGCAGTGGTTACATGAGCGTCAGTTGCCGGTTGCCTGCCCACTGCCCAGCAAGAGCGGCGTTGTCCTTCATGCCCTATCCGGGAAGCCGGCACTGTTATTTCCCCGGCTGCCCGGCCGCCATCCGTCTCCGCTAACGATTTCTCATTGTGAACAAGTCGGTCGCAGTCTTGGCCGGATGCATTCTGCAACGGTACATTATCCGGAACGGCGTCATAACGCGCGTGGCACGCTCTGGATGCAGCAGGGCAGGGAGCGTCTGCAGGGGCTTGTCGATGCTGATGATCTGGACTTGCTTGATGGGCAGATTACCAATGCGCTTGAGCTGCGCGCACTGTCGATACCTATGGGTGTTATTCACGGGGATTTGTTTCACGATAATGCGTTATTTGATGATGGCAGGCTGACCGGTGTTATTGACTTCTACAATGCTTGCACCGACATTTTGCTGCTGGATCTGGCCATTGTGCTCAATGACTGGTGCGCTGCACAGGATGGTGGCATTGATGAAGCCAAGGCTCGGTCGCTATTGGGTGCGTATGAGCGTGAGCGACCTCTTACGACTCAGGAGCGGCAACATTGGCAGGCGGTATTACAGTTGGCTGCTTGTCGGTTCTGGTTATCACGCTTGTTGCAGGAAAAGCTGCCAGCGCGGCCTGGTGTGGTGCACGCCCACAAGCCTTCGGCGGAGTATCGCCAGCGTTTGTGTTACCACCAGCGCGTTACTGCGGACTATTTATGAGAATTAATCTTATTTACGGCTGATCTCTGGTTTTTTCTTTCCTTGCCTGTTTTTTTATCTATTTGATTTTTAATGAATTTTAATTTAATTGAAAAAAATGTGTTACCGAGCTTGCAAGCCTGGAAATATTTGTTACTATGAGTAACAGACAGTAACGAAATTTGTTACCTCTGAACCCCCTGAGAAAGTTTCAGCCCGGCCATTTTAGCCGGGCTTTTTATTTTCCGGCTCTTTCCGGATTCTCAATTCCTTTCTTTTCTCTGCTATCCAGTTTTCAGGAATGGATCTGGCTACTCAGGCTGGAAGATTGCACAGCTGTTCTATCTGTTTGTCCAGTAAACGCTGATGGCTCTCGGCAAAACGCAGCATCCGGTAATAGATGCGACCTCCTGTACCGTTATCTGCTTCCAGCTCCAGTTGTTGTTGTCCTTCCAGCAAGGCGGCCACTTCTGCACTGAAAACCAGGTGTTGCGGGCTTGCCTGTTGGCAGAGCCACTGTGTGCGCTGCTCATCTGTGGCCTGCCCGGTATTGCGTAGCAGGTCACTGTCACAGGCCTTGTGGCAGTCGATTGCCATTCTCCAGCCCAGAGCCAGAGCCAGTTCCTCGTCGCGGCAGCCTTGCAGAATTCCCTTGAGCAAGGCGGCGCAACAGGCGGCGTGCAGCGGTGCAGTGTCAGGCTGTTCCGGTTGTGCCGGGAAAAAAATCTTGATGTACGGCCCGGAAACAGGGGTGCGCTGGCCGCCGTAAAGCTGGGAGGCATTTTCAATGGCCGACTGCGATTTCTGCAGTAAGGCCCGGAGGCGGTCGCGACTGACCTGGCGCTGTAACTGATCCAGATTATGGCAGTGCAGCATCAAATATGCGCCGCCCTGGACGGGGTTGAGCATGGCCGAGGCGGTTGCCAGGAGCGCAGCTGGAGAGGGTTGCAGTGCTGCATTGAGGTTGGCTTCCTGCTGTTGCAGCAATTCGCGGCAGATGCTGGCGTCAAAGCGCGGCGCGCCTGCGCCGTCATGTGGCAGCGCGCTGCGGAGGCTTGCGGGCAGCACATCCACCAGCTCCTGCGCGATGGCGGATTGCATGTCGCGAAGTTGTCGACCTTTGCGGTAACTCAGTATCAGTACGGCAGACATCACCAGGGCAAGACTCGCCAGCAGTACCCAGTAGATTTCGGTCTCTAGTTTTTCGATTTCGGCGGTATCGAGAGTCACCACCACGCGGCCCAGTACATTGTCGCCGAGTGCAATGCTGGCAGGGTAATGATGTAGGTGCGGGCGACCATGGAGTTCTGATGGTGTTGCACCTGCCTGTGCCAGAAGCTGGTTCTGGACATCATAAACAGAGGCGCTAACCACAACCGGGGTTTTCAATAGACGCGCCAGGTGGGCTTGCAGGCCGATCAGGTCGTGCTGCATGGTGGCATCAATAGCGCTGTTCGCCAGTTGTGTTGCCACTGTGTTGCCGCAGGCATCGATGGATTGATCGATCAGTTGTGTGACGCGTGAACTGGCAAATGCTGCAATGACCAGTATGCCGGCCAGAAACACGGCGCCGAAACTGGCTGCCAGGCGCAGGGTAAAGGATTGTCTCGCGGCATGCAGCAGCGGTGGCAGAAAGGCTGTCACGGTGTCACAAAATCTCTGGGTCCCCTGAAGGGCGCCGATTCTACCTGATAAAGCCCTTTGGCAGACAAGGGCTGGTCAGGATAGCTGCACGATGTTGGGGATGCTGTTGCCCAGCGGCAGGCTAGATAGTCGAGCCGCCAGTTGACGGGCAATTTCGCGATAGCTGGCAGCCAGTTTGCCATCAGGTTCGGCGATCACGGTTGGCTGGCCACTCCCTGCCTGTTCACGGATGCGGATATCCAGTGGCAGGGCTCCCAACAGCGGTGCCTGATATTCCGTGGCGAGCTGTTCGCCGCCGCCACTGCCGAAAATATGCTCGGTGTGGCCGCATTGTGAACACACATGCAGGCTCATGTTCTCGATGATGCCCAATACAGGGATATGAATCTTGCGGAAAGCTTCGATACCTTTTTTGGCATCAAGCAGAGCGATGTCCTGCGGAGTGGTGACAATGACGGCAGCTGTCAGCGGTGCGGATTGTGACAGCGTCAGCTGGATGTCACCGGTGCCGGGTGGCATATCGATCAGCAGGTAATCGAGATCTTCCCACAAGGTCTGGTTCAGCAGTTGCTGCAAGGCGCCGCTGGCCATCGGGCCGCGCCAGACCATCGGTGTGTTTTCCGTAACCAGTACGCCCATGGACATCAATTGCACGCCATGCGCAGTCAGTGGCACAAAATATTTCTGGTCGCGCGTATCGGGGCGGGCATCGGCAGCAATGCCCATCATCATGGGTAGGCTTGGGCCATAGATGTCGGCATCAAGCAGGCCGACCCGCGCACCTTCGGCGGTTAGTGCCAGTGCCAGATTGACGGCCGTGGTCGACTTGCCCACGCCGCCCTTGCCGGATGCAACAGCAATGATGTTGCTGACCTTGCGCATGGGAGCTGTTTTGCCCGTGATCTCATGGGCGTTGATGCGCCAGCCGATCTGGAGATCCACTGCTTGAAGCGTTGGTATCTGCTGCAGGATCACTGCGCGCAGTGCCGAGGCCATCTCCTCGCGAAAACCGGCTGCCGGATAGCCGAGTTCGACCTCCAGTGTTGCCACGCCGTCATCGACACGGATGCGTCGCAGGCATTCGGCATCGAGTAGGTTGGCTTGCAGGTAGGGATCTGTCCACTGGCGCAGGGCATTCTCGATCTCGGGTATCAGGGATGTGGTCATGGCAGGGTACTGGGCAATCGTGCAAGGGGGCGCATTATAGACACACGCCGGTTCGGGAACGACACCACGGGTTGCGGGGCTATTGGGTGCCAGCGCATGCTGTGTCATATGCAAAATGTGAAACAGTCGTATTTCTGTCTGTGATTGGCCGAATAAACTGGATGCGACTCAACCGCTGGTCGGGTGATTTCGACCGTTGGCCTTGCGCCCCGTCGTTGAGCCGGCTGTCGAGGAGTAATGTGGATTCAGGGAACTTGATAACAAAATAAAGGCGCGCATATGCTGAGCCATTTTACATATCTGCGGATATTGAACTTGCTGCTGGGACTGGCGCTGGCGGCGACGTCGTTCTATTTGTCCTACCGCCACGAACAGGAGCAGATCTTTCAGCGCTATACGTCGGAAGTGGATGCGCTGGCCAGTTCGCTGGAATTGGAGTTGGGCCGCAATATCGCCTTGTTGATGTCATTTCGCAGCTTTCATGAAGCTTTTCCCCAGGTTGATGAGAAGGGTTTCAGTATCTTTAGCCGCAATGCCCGGCAGTTCAATGGCGGCGTTTACGGCATGAAATGGGCGCCGAGGGTGCGTGACCAGGATCGCGCCGCATTTGAAAACAGCATGTCTGCCAAATATGGTGTACCGCATATTACTGATATTACTGACGCGGGTAGCCAGCAGGCGGCGCCAGTCAGCGACGAGTATTACCCCATCCTGATCTCCGAGCCGGCAGCGCGGCAGGAATTGCCCATTGGCTATGATCTGGCCTCGCGCATCGAGACGCGTACGGCACTTGAAACAGCGGCATCCAATGATCAGGCAATTGGCAGCAAGCCGATAACCGTGACTGAAAACGGCAAGCGCAGTTACATCTATTTCATTTCGTTGCCGATCTATTACAAGGGTTCTGAAAGCGAAGATGAACGTTGGGAGCAGCTGAAAGGTTTTGTTGTCGGTCTTTATGATATTGAAGCGATTTTTGACAATGTACTCGACAGTGCCTGGAGCTGGGACACAACAAACAGCATCGCGCTGGATGACAATTCCGGCCAGAGCAGTACGCAGACGCGTGTCGCAGAACAACCGGGTGTGGACATCGTTGACGATGCGCGCTTCGAGTACAACAAGCAGTTGACGCCGATAGCAGATTTGCAGTGGTTTTTGATAGGCAAACCCTCAAAACAGTATTTCAGCAAACACCGCACGGCTTTCCCCTACATGCTGGGTGTCGGTATTTTGTTGTTCTCGTTGATGATTGAGGCCTATCTCGGTGTGTTGCGTCGTGTAGACAAAGAGTTGCAGGATGCGGCATTGATTGACGGTTTGACGCGTGTTGCCAACCGGCGCAAGTTTTTCGAGCAGCTCAACAAGGAGTGGCCCCGCGCGCAGCGGTTTTTCCGCCCGCTGGCGATCATCGTTACCGACGTTGACAACTTCAAGAAATACAATGATATCTACGGTCACGTGCGCGGTGATCGCTGCCTGCATGATGTGGCGCAGGCGTTGCAGAAATGTGTGCATCGGCCCGGCGATATTCTCGCACGTTACGGTGGGGAGGAATTTGCCATTATCCTGCCGGAGACCACTTTGGAAGCTGCCCGCGAAGTGGCGGAGAAATGTCGGCAGGCGGTGCAGGATGTGGCCATTGAACATACGGGCAACACCGGTTTTGGTGTGGTGACCATCAGCATGGGTGTGGCCTGCATGGTGCCGGAAGAGGGTCTGAGTTATGGCGATCTGATCGAGATGGCTGATCAGGCGCTGTATGAAAGCAAGGAAAAAGGCCGCAACCGTGTCACCTTGTATCGCACGGCTGGCGAATATCGCAACCGCGCGCCTGCCAACGCCTGATCTGAAGGTCAGGGTTATTCCAGCGCGTCCAGCGCTTCCGACAGTTTTTTAACGGCAATCACCCGCATATCGCCCAGTGCTTCGCGCGGCGCGTTGGCGGCGGGCACGATGGCGGTGCGGAAGCCGTGTTTCACCGCTTCGCGTATGCGCTCTTGGCCGCTGGGCACGGGGCGTATCTCTCCGGACAGCCCCACTTCGCCAAACACCACCATGTCGCGTGGCAGGGGGCGATTGCGGAAGCTCGACACCATCGCCAGCAGTGAGGCCAGATCGGCGCTGGTTTCCACCACTTTCACGCCGCCCACCACGTTCACGAATACGTCCTGGTCGCCAAGCATCAGCCCGCCGTGGCGATGGAGAACGGCCAGCAGCATGGCCAGCCGGTTCTGGTCTAGCCCCACCGCCACGCGGCGCGGGTTGCCGTAAGCATTGGCATCGACCAGCGCCTGTATTTCCACCAACAGTGGGCGCGTGCCTTCCCACACTACCATCACCACCGAACCGCTGGCGACTTCGTCGCTGCGCGACAGAAAAATGGCCGAAGGATTGTTCACTTCGCGCAGGCCCTGTTCGGTCATGGCGAACACGCCCAGTTCGTTGACAGCGCCAAAGCGGTTCTTGTGGCTGCGCAGCGTGCGGTAGCGCGAGTCATCGGTGCTCTCGAGCATGATGGAGGCGTCGATCATGTGTTCCAGCACTTTCGGGCCCGCCAGTGTGCCGTCCTTGGTGACATGGCCAACCAGAATCAGCACGGTGCCGGTCTGTTTGGCAAAGCGGGTGAGCATGGCGGCGCACTCGCGCACCTGGGCCACTGAGCCGGGTGCCGATGACAGTTCCGGCCAGTGCATGACCTGGATGGAGTCGATGACCGCTACAGCCGGGCGCACCTGCTCCAGCGTGGCGAGTAGTGTCTCGACATTGGTTTCCGATAGCGTCTGCAGTTGATCGGTGGGCAGGCCGAGGCGGCGTGCGCGCATGGCCACCTGTTGCAGGGATTCCTCGCCGGTCACGTACAGGCAGGATTGCTGTTGTGCGAGTTTGCACAGCAATTGCAGCAGGAGAGTGCTTTTGCCGGCGCCGGGATTGCCGCCGATCAGGATGGCCGAGCCAGCCACCAGTCCGCCGCCCAGCACGCGATCCAGTTCGGCCATGCCGGTGGTGATGCGCGCCTGTTCCTGCACGGCAATCTGGTCCAGCGTCTGCACGCCACTGCCCGCAGCACCGGCATAGCCGCCGCTGCGGGTTTGTGGGCGCACACTTTTGCTGCTGCCGAGCCGCACCTCTGACAGGCTGTTCCAGCCGCCACAGGCGGTGCACTGGCCGGACCACTTGCTGTAGTCGGCGCCGCAATCATTGCAGACAAAGGCAGTCTTGTTCTTGCTCATCGGGTGTGCAGGGTGTCAGGCGAGAGGCGCTCATCTTAACGCCTTCGCAGGCGTGTGTGTGCCTACATCCTGCGCGTGGCGGCGTGTCCCAGATCCCACATCGGCAGGAATACGCCGAGTGCCAGTATCAACACCAGTACGCCCATGGCCGCCAGCAGGATGGGTTCGATGGCATCGCCCAGACGCTTGAGGTCATAGTCCACTTCTTCCTCGTAGAAAGTTGCCACTTCATTGAGCATCTGGTCCAGCGAACCGCTCTCTTCGCCGACCATCATCATCTGCAACACGAGGGGCGTGAACATACCGGTGGCGACGGCGGTGCGGGTGAAGCTGTCACCTTTCTCGATGCCGGTATTCATGTTGCGAACCGCCTGGCCGACATATTCGTTACCCAGCACACGTGACACGACGTGCAGGCTGCCGACAATCGGCACGCCGGCGGTAATCATCATCGCGAAACAGTGGGCAAAGCGTGCCAGTACCACGCGTTCCAGAATCGGGCCGATGAGTGGCAAGCCCAGCTGGATCCTGCCCCACCACAGTTTGCCTGTCGGGCTGAGTAGAAAACGGGTCAACAGAAATGCCATCGCGGCCATCAGTACCAGCAGTTGCGGGCCGTAATGCAGGCAGAAATTGCTGCTGGCAATCAGCCACTGCGTGGGTAGTGGCAAATCGGCCTTGAATTGCATGAATACCTTTGCGAAAGCCGGAATGACAAATACGTTGACGATGATCAGCGCCACTCCGAGCGAGCCGAGCACGATCATCGGATAGCGGGTAGCCTGCTGCACACGCTTGCGTGTTTCGCGCTCCATTTCGAGATATTCCGACAGGCGTTTGAAAGCTTCATCAAGGCGACCGGTATTTTCCCCGACATTGACCATGCTGATGAACAGCGGCGAAAACACCTTGGGAAATGCCTGCAGTGCGGCCGACATGGTCAGACCGGATTCCAGATCTTTCTGCACATCGCGCAGGCAGTCGCGCAGCAGCGGATTGCGGTTGGATTCGGCCAGGCCATTGATGGCGCGGATAACCGGGACACCGGCGCGAGCCAGTGCATACATCTGCCGGCATAGGATGATGAGTTCATCGGTTGTCACGCGCGGGAACAGTGGCTTGCGCTCCGTCTTGCCCGCCAGATCCACGCCGAGACGTGTGGCCATGTGTGATACCGGTCGTATGGCCAGCGGGATGATGCCCTGTGTGCCGAGTTCGGCAGCGGCCAGCTGATCACTGCCCGCCTCGATACGGCCGTTGACGGCTTTGCCCTGTGTGTCCCTGCCGGTGTAGAGGTACAGCATGGTCTCTACGCTCCGCCTTCCAGTGTGCTGTCGAGTGACGCAGTGATACGCAGTACTTCAGCAACACTGGTTTTGCCCGCGCAGGCGGCGCGCAGGGCTGCGCGTGCCAGCGGTTCGAATCCGGGTGCATTGGCAGCACCGCGCACGAAAGCGGCGGGATCGGCACGGCGCAAGGCGTCCAGCAACTCCGGCGTCATCTCCAGCAGTTCATGAACGCCGAAGCGCCCCTGGTAACCCGTCTGGTTGCAACGCTGGCAACCGCGTCCGCGCCAGAACTGGCCGATGGTGAGCTGGCCTGCAGCGAGCTGGTGCAGCCATTCGTGTTCCTGTGCGTCCGGTGTGTAGGGTTCGCGGCAGTGTTCGCAGATACTGCGCACCAGTCGCTGTGCCAGCACGGCGCGCAAGGAGCTGGCGACCAGATAGGGCGCCGCTCCCATGTCGATCAGGCGCATGGCGCTGGCGGCAGCATCGTTGGTGTGCAGGGTGGAAAACACCAGGTGACCGGTCATCGCCGCGCGCAAACCGATTTCCACGGTCTCCTGGTCGCGCATCTCGCCGATCAACACCACGTCGGGATCCTGCCGCAATGCCGAGCGCAGGACACGGGCAAAACTGAGTTCTATCTTGGTGTTGACCTGCACCTGGGTGATGCGTGGCAGGCGATATTCGACCGGATCTTCCACGGTAATGATCTTGCGCGCCGGATTGTTGAGGCGGTTGAGGATGGCGTAGAGCGTGGTGGTCTTGCCCGAGCCGGTGGGGCCGGTGACCAGAATCAGCCCGTGCGGACGTTCGATCTGGACCTTGATGCGTTCGACGATAGCGGGCGCCATGCCCAGTTGATCCAGTTCCAGCAGGCCTGCGCTCTGGTCGAGCAGACGCATGACCACCGATTCACCCCACGCCACCGGCATGGTGGAGAGACGCACATCGAGGTTGCGGTTGCGTACGCGGATGGCAAAGCGGCCGTCCTGCGGAAGGCGTTTTTCGGCGATATCGAGGCCGGACATGATTTTCAGGCGTGACACCACGGCAGCGGCGACACGTGTCTCTTTCATGGTTTGTTCGTGCAGCACACCGTCGACGCGCAGGCGCATGCGCACCAGATTTTCATCGGGTTCGATATGGATGTCGGAAGCGTGCATGTTGACGGCATCTTCAAACAGGCTTTGCAGCAGTCGCGCCACCGGTGCATCGGTGAGTTGGTCACCGCCGCCCAGCGAGTAGAGATCGAAATCCGTCTGCTTCAGTTCGCCTTCCAGTTCGGAGGCAATGCTGGCGATCTCGCCGGTCTTGCGGTAGAGCTGATCCAGTGATTGCAGCAGCTCGGATTCGCGCACTACAGCGGGGTTGACCGGCACTTTCAGTACGCGTACCAGCTCGTCCAGGGCAAACAGGTCCAGCGGATCACTCATGCCAACCAGCAGGCCGCCCGGCTGTTCAGCCAGTACGATGGCGCGATAGCGGCGAGCGAGATTTTCCGGCAGGCGCAGGACGGTTTCGTTGCGCAGCGGCCAGCTGCTCAGATCGATGAACTGCAAACCCAGCTGTGCGGCGAGCAGACGCAGGAAAGCCTCTTCACCGACCAATCCCATGTCGATGATGGCGCGACCGAGCTTCTTGCCGCTGGTTTTCTGTTCGATGAGTGCCTGCTGCAGCTGCGGTTCGCTGATCAGGCCGGCTTGTACCAGCATGTCGCCTATGCGCAGTTTGCGCGCCGACTCCTTGTGAGCTGCCTCTGCCACCCGGAACTCCACAACCGATTTACACCCATATTGAGTGTAGACAGCCCCGTTCAGAATGCTCGCAAGATGTGGGGGATTTCCGTCAGTGCCTGTACGCGTGCGTCGGGAGTGATGTCGGGGAGTGGCCAGTCCTGCCCGGTGAGATTGACCCACAGCGTCTTCATGCCGACAGCCTGCGCACCGCGCATGTCATCGACGGGATGATCGCCGATATGCATGGCCTCATCTGCAGCAACACCGGCTTGTGCCAGTGCTGCGACAAACATGTCGGGTGCCGGTTTCGCGGCTGTGAAATTTTCAGCGGCAAAATGAAAGGCAAAACAATCGCCGAGGCCGATAGTCTGCAGGCAGGCATTGCCGTTGCTCAGCGCGCCCAGCGTGTAGTGTTGCGAGAGTTCCGCCAGCAGTGTGCGCGTCTCGGCAAACACGTCGACCTGCTGGCGCGCCTGCCAGAACACATTGAAAGCCTGTTCGGCCAGAGTGTTGATGTCTGTCTGTGCAACGCCGCACTGTTGCAGCGCAAGCCGGAAGGCAACGCGGCGCATCTCGCTGACTTGATGTTTCAGTTGCGGTTGTTGTTCGCGCAGCCCCGCGCGCAGCGCGAGAAATGCCGGTGGTGGAAATTGTTCGCCGAAAGCCGGTACTTGTGCAGCCAACCAGGCATGGCTGTCGGTTTCACCGCGTTGGATGGCTGCATCCGGATTCCACAGCGTGTGGTCGAGATCAAAGGTCAGCAGTTTCAGGCTCATGTGTCCTCGACGGTGGTGGCGCGCTTCTGTGCGCGTGGATGTGCCGCGTCGTAGACTTTCGCCAGATGCTGGAAATCCAGGTGTGTGTAGATCTGGGTGGTGGAAATGTTGGCGTGCCCGAGCAGTTCCTGCACGGCGCGCAAATCGCCGCTGGATTCCAGCATGTGGCTGGCGAAGGCGTGGCGCAGCATGTGTGGATGTACCGGCTCCTCCATGCCCTGCTTGAGGCTGTAGTGCTTCAGGCGCAACTGGATGGCGCGGGTGCCGAGTCGCACGCCTTGCTGGCCGATGAAGACGGCGTTTTCGCTGTTTTCCGGCGCCAGCTTGAGGCGTCGTGCTGGCAGCCATTCGCGCAGTGCGGCAACGGCATGGCTGCCGACAGGCACGATGCGCGATTTACCGCCTTTGCCGAGCACCTGCACCAGTCCGTCATCCAGTCGTAGTGCTGCGAGATCCAGCCCCGCCAGTTCCGACAGCCGCAATCCGGAGGAATAGAACAATTCCAGCATGGCGCGATCGCGCAGTGCCAGCCAGCTGTTGTCGTCGATGGCCAGGAAACGGTTCATCTGGTCGACATCCAGCGTTTTCGGCAGTTTGCGTGCGGTTTTCGGTGCGCGCACTGCGGCAACGGGATTGCTGTCGATCAGGCGACGACTGGCGAGCCACGTGAAAAACTGGCGCCAAGCCGACAGTGTGCGTTGCAGGCTGCGCGGCCCCAGGCCCGCGCCGTGCAGCTGGGCAAGCAGCTGGCGCATGTGGAATTCGCGCAACTGGCGCGGATCCGTCAGTGCATGACTGTTGGCAAAGGTGAGCAGATGTTCAAGATCGCGCTCATAGGCCGCACCGGTATGCGGCGACAGCTGGCGCTCGACGCGCAGGTGCTGCAGGTACTGTTCGACAAGTGCCTGCATATCTGCCTGCTCAGTGCGCTTGCATGAAGCGCGGAATGGCGCGGTTCAATACATCGGCGATGTAGGTCAAAAACAGCGTGCCCATGCTGGAGCGGTAGTAGTCGGGATCAAAGCTGCCGATGGCGAGCATGCCGAGCAATTGGCCGTCGCGCGTGAGTGGGATGACAGCCGCCGAACGCACATGCTGGCTTGCTTCCGGAAAGAGAAAGCGGATTTCTTCCGGGCGCAAATGTCCGCACATGGCCTGGCGGGTGTTGAGCAGGGCACCGACTTCGCTGCGCGCCTGCTCGAGACTTACCGTGCGCGCTGAATGGACTGCCAGCAGCGGTTGCGCGAACAGCAACAGCGAACAGGCATCGACCTGGTAATCATCGCGCAGGCTCGATTGCACGCAATCGACAATGCCGTCGATGTCGGTTTGTTCCAGTATGCCCAGCACCAGTTTCTGGGTCTTCTGGAACAGGCGATCATTTTCGCGCGCGGTTTCCAGCAGGCGATTCAGGCGGCCGCGCACGTCGCGGTTGCGCGCGCGCAGCACACTGACCTGGCGCTCCACCAGCGAGATGGCGTGTTCACCGGTGTGGTGCGGCAGCGCCAGTTCCGGCAACAGGTTCTCGTAATCGATGAAAAAGTCAGGATGGCGGCGCAGGTAGTCGGCAATCAGATCCGGGTTGATATCGTCGAAAGACTCCAGGTCTTGTGCCGGCGTGTCGATATGAAAATCTTTGATGGTCATGGTGTCAGCTTCTGTGGGGCCGGTTTACCGGGCGAAATGTTACAGCAAGCAGCCCGGTCAAGCGAAAAAAGCGCGAAAGGCCGGGCGATTGGGCTTTGCAGCTTGCTATCACTGGCACAGTCACAGCCTTTCTGTTACTTTTTGCGGCCAATATCGAGGGCCGGACAGGCGGGTGCTGCATCAGGCATGCACAGGCAGGGTCGGTGGGGTTCAAAGGACAGTATGCTCAAAGCAATCAAGAATTTGTTCGGGCGCAAAGATAAAGAGGCTGAGACGATGGCTGCCAAGACCAGCAAAACGGATAACAAGAAAGCCAAGCCTGCAGCGGCGAAGGCCAAAGCGCCTGTCAAGGCACCCGTGAAAGCCGCAGCTTCCAAAAAAGCAGTGGCGCCTAAAGCAGCTGTTGCCAAAGTCGCCAAGAAACCGGCTTCACCGGCCAAAGCAGCACCGGCAAAAAAAGCGGCAGCAAAACCCGTAGCCAAGGCAGCGCCTGCAGCGAAAAAAGTGGTTGCCAGCAAGGCTGCGAAACCGGTTGCCAAGGCTGCGCCGACCAAAGCAGCCGCCAAACCAGCGGCATCGGTAAAAGCTGCCGCCGCAAAAAAAACAGCTAAACCTGCAGCAGCGCCTGCCAAGAAACCTGTAGCTGCAAAAGCCGTTGTTGCAAAACCGATTGTTGCAAAACCGACTGTCGCAAAACCGGCTGTTGCAAAATCAACTGCTGCAAAGCCTGCAGTTGCAAAACCGACTGCGGCAAAACCTGCAAAAACATCTACAATAACGAAAGCCAAGGATAGTGCAGCCAGCAAAACAAAGGCTGCCAACAAAACGGTTGCTCCTGCGCCCGCCGCTCCGGTAAAAACACCGGCAGCTGCCGTAAAACCAGCGCCAGTCGCAACCACTCCCGTCAGCAAGACCAGCAGTAGCAAAAACGTGAGCAGTACATCCGTGAGCAGTACATCTGTGAGTAGTAAGAACGTGAGCAGTAAAACCGCCAAGAAAAGCGACACCGCCAGCAACTTCACGCCGTATCAGGAAAAAACCGGCGAGGAGTACATGAACGATGCGCAGAAAGTGCATTTCCGCAAATTACTGCTGGACTGGAAAGCCGAGCTGATGCAGGAAGTGGATCGCACCGTCAGTCACATGAAAGATGAAGCCGCCAACTTTCCTGATCCTGCTGATCGCGCCACGCAGGAAGAAGAATTCAGCCTTGAACTGCGTGCCCGCGATCGCGAACGCAAGCTGATCAAGAAAATCGACAGCACGCTCGAGCTGATCGAACAGGACAACTACGGCTACTGCGAAGCCTGCGGTATCGAGATCGGTGTGCGCCGTCTGGAAGCACGTCCGACTGCCACGCTGTGCATCGATTGCAAAACGCTGGCAGAAATCAAAGAGAAGCAAATCGGCGGCTGATGGCTGCCGAGACGCTGTCACAAACGCCCGTCGGTAACCCTGTTTTTACAAAGTACGTCGGGCGCTTTGCGCCATCACCCTCCGGTCCTTTGCATTTTGGTTCGCTGCTGACAGCAGTGGCGAGCTATATCGATGCGCGCGCTGCCGGCGGGTCCTGGTTGCTGCGTATCGAGGATATCGATCCGCCGCGTGAAATGCCGGGTGCCGACAGCCTGATTTGCCAAAGTCTCGAAGCGCATGCGCTGCACTGGGATGGTGATGTGTTGTACCAGAGCACACGCAGCGAACGCTACCGCAGTGTGCTGGTGGATCTTGCGGCACGCGGTCACAGCTATCGTTGTTCCTGCAATCGCGCGCGTCTGGCCGCACTCGGGCATCACTATGAGGGTTGGTGCCGCACGCATGTGCCGGCAGCAGATGTCGCCTGTGCCGTGCGCCTGCAGGTGCCGCAACGCGTTATCCATTTCCATGATCGCATTCAGGGTGAACAGCAGCAGGAGCTCGCTACTGATGGCGATTTTGTTGTTCATCGCAAGGATGGTCTGTTTGCTTACCAGCTTGCCGTGGTAGTGGATGACATCGACCAGGGAATTACCGATGTCGTGCGCGGCAGTGACATTCTGGATGCCACTGCGCGGCAGATTTTCCTGATGGAATTGCTAGGGCATACGCCCTTGCGCTACGCCCATGTGCCAGTGGTGCTGGGTGAGGACGGTTTGAAACTCAGCAAGCAGAATCATGCACCAGCGTTGGATGACAATCGTCCTTCAGAAAATATCTGGCGCGCATTGCAGATGTTGGGGCAGATGCCACCTGTGGAATTGCAGCAGGAAAAACCGGATGCGATCCTGCAGTGGGCAATCGCGCACTGGAATGTTGCTGCCGTAATCGGTTGCCGCATGTAGGGGCGCCGCTTGCTGCGCCCTTGTTCCAGATTGGCGCGATATTAGAAAGGGGCGCAGCAAGCGGCGCCCCTACGGTTCGGGATGGTTGTGGAATATCAGCGGTAGGGGTCGTTTTGCCATTGCTGTGGATTGTTGCGGATATATTCAGAAATATTCTGGTATGCCGACTCGTTGCGAATAATGTGCTCGTAGTAGTTGCGTTGCCACATAGGCAGACTTTGACGGTTCAGGTGACGATTTATCGCGGTGGCAGAAATGGATTTATACCGTCGCAATATTTTTCCCAGAGTAGGGACGCTGCTTGCTGCACCCTGTTCTGTGGCATCATTCATCCGATTCACTGCATTGTGCGTCGCTGTGTAATTACGGAGCGCAATGTCGCAAGAGTATGCAAGACCGTAATGGGGCGCAGCAAGCGGCGCCCCTACATGCACAATCCCGTGGAGATGGTTGGGCATGACGATATGATCGCCCAGTGCCACAGAGGGGTAATGCTCTGCCAATTCGCGCCACATGGAGTCCGCCAGCATCCCAGCTGCATTCAGTATCATTGCGCCATCCACAATGGCGCCGAACAGCTGCTGGCGTTGGTGCGTGCAAATGGTTATGAAATATGCGCCAGGTTGTGAGTAATCGTATCCGCGAAGGCGGATGGATTTGCGGTGGTGGAGATCCTTGTCAAACGCCATATCACACTCCTTGTGATCAACAGTAGGGGCGCCGCTTGCTGCGCCCATGTTTAATACGGCTGCGCCCATGTTCAAAATTGACACAACATCAGAAAGAGGGGGCAGCAAGCAGCGCACTGCGGCCTGAAAACTACAAACGGATCTGGCCGCGAAATACCGTGACAGCAGGCCCTGTCATCAGCACCGGCTGGTTTTCGCCCGACCATTCAATTTTCAAATCGCCACCGGGCAGCGTCACGCGCACCGGGCTTTGCAGCCAACCTCTGCGCATGCCGTTGACAGCCGCTGCACAAGCGCCGGTGCCGCAAGCCAGTGTTTCGCCGCTGCCGCGCTCGAACACGCGCAGGCGGATGTGGTGCGGATCCATCACTTGCAGGAAGCCGACGTTGACGCGTTTGGGAAAGCGCGAATGTCTTTCGATGGCGGGGCCGAGGGTTGCTACTGCGGCAGTGTCGACATTCTCCACACGCAGCACGGCGTGCGGGTTGCCCATGGATACGGCGCCGATTTCCAGCGTCTGGCCGTTGACGTCGAGTGTGTAGCTGTCGGCTTCACAATCAGCAGTGAACGGAATCAGTGCGGGTATGAATTGCGGTGGCCCCATGTCCACTTGCACGCGTTCATCCTGAAACACGCGCAATTCGATCACACCCGACAACGTTTGCACGCGTATACGGCGCTTGTTAGTGAGACGCTGTTCGCGCACAAAACGCGCAAAGCAGCGCGCGCCGTTGCCGCACTGTTCGACTTCGCTGCCGTCGGCATTGAAGATGCGATAGCGGAAGTCGACATCGGGCTGGTCCGGTGCTTCGACGATCAACACCTGATCACAACCGACCCCAAAACGGCGATTGGCGATGTGGCGAATCTGCTCGGCGTTGAGATGGCCGCGCTGGCTGATGAAATCGAACACGACAAAATCATTGCCTAGCCCGTGCATCTTGCTGAATTTGAGCAGCATGGTGAACCTGGAATTTATGGATGGCCGCAGTATAAAACAAAAGCACAAAGCAAATGCCGGACGGATCAGCGCCGCCGCGCCAGCATCAACAGGATGAAGACGAGCGCATACCAGGGTGCTGCGCCAAATCCTGCTTTCACCTGCCAGGCAAAATGCACCAGCACCAGCGCAGCGACCAGATAAATGCTGCGGTGCAGCTGTTTCCAACGCCGCCCCAACCTGCGCTGCCAGCTGCGAGTGGAGGTGATGCCCATCAGCACCAGCAGGCTGAAGGCAATGGTGCCCAGCACGATGTACGGGCGTTTTACCAGCTCGCGCGCCAGCAGGCTCACATCCAGTCCCAGATAGAAAAAGGCAAAGCCGATGACATGCAGGCTCGCGTAGGCCAGTGTGTACAGACCGACAGTGCGTCGCAGTGGCAGCCACTGTACCGGTGTAAAACGCTGCAAGGGGGTGATGGCCAGGGTGACCAGCAGCAGACGCAGTGCCCAAAGACCGAGGCCGTGCACCAGTGCGCGGCCGGGATCGGGGCCGAGCTGGTTCAACAGCCCCTGCGCCAGCAACAGGCAGAACGGCAAACAGGGCAACACAGTGAGCAGGCGGTACAGCCAGCGCGGCAGGGACAGATTTTTCATGCGGGTGGTGATCCTAGAAGTGGCTGCGCAGATCCATGCCGCGGTAAAGCGATGCCACCTGTGCGGCATAGCCGTTGAAGGGCTGGGTGGCGATGCGGTTGGGATTGAACAGGCTGCCCGGCAGGCGCCGCTCACTGGCCTGGCTCCAGCGCGGGTGGTCGACCTCGGGATTCACGTTGGCGTAGAAGCCGTATTCATCGGGTGCCAGCTTGTTCCAGGTGGTGGCTGGCTGCTGTTCTTGCAGGCGGATTTTGACAATCGACTTGATGCTCTTGAAACCGTACTTCCACGGCACCACCAGCCGCAGCGGCGCACCGTTTTGATTGGGCAGGGTTTTGCCGTACAGGCCTACCGCGAGAATGGTCAACGGGTGCATGGCTTCGTCGATGCGAAGGCCTTCGACATAGGGCCAGGGAAAACTGCCGCTGCGTTGTCCGCTCAGGTGTGCCGGATCGTGCAGGGATTCGAATGCGACATATCGGGCTTTTGATGTCGGCTCAAAACGCTTGAGCAAGTCGGCGAGGGGAAAGCCGATCCACGGGATCACCATCGACCACGCTTCCACGCAGCGCAGGCGATAGATGCGTTCTTCCAGCGCGTGTGGCTTGAGCAGGTCTTCCAGGGTGTACACGCTGGGTTTTGCGACCTCGCCTTCGATGGCCACCGACCACGGCGCGGTTTTCAGTTCATCGGCATGGGCGGCAGGGTCGGTTTTTTCCATACCCAGCTCGTAGAAATTGTTGTAGCCGGTGACATCGGTATAAGGCGTCAGGGCTTCATTGCTGCGATAGGCGTTGTCGCCGGCGCGAAAAGACAGCGCGGCAGCATTGCCGGCGACGGCGCGCTGCATCAGCGCGGATAAACCGGCAAAGCCTAGCGCCTTGATCAGTTGGCGGCGCTCCTTATAGATGGCTTCGGGCGTGATGTCAGAGCTGGGAATGTCAGTCGATTGTCGGATCAGCATAAACTCTCTTCTCTGGCATCATGGTCTGAAATGTCGCGGCTAGCATAGCAAGAATGCCAGCGGACTAAAGACAGGTTTACAGACAGGAGCAGACGATGGGACGTTTCAGCCGTGCAGAACTGCAGCAGGCATTCAAACTTTATGATGAAACCGTGCGCAAGGCGGTAGAAACGCGCAACTGGGATTTGTGGGCCAGTCTGTTCACCGAAGACGCCATTTACATTGAGCACGCCTACGGCGAGATGCGTGGACGCGAAGCGATCCGCGACTGGATCACCAAAGTGATGGCGCCATTTCCCACCATGTTTTTCCCGCAGGACTGGGTGGTGTTCGACGAAGAGAATGATGCGATTGTCTGCTGTGTGCAGAATGTATTGCCGCACCCGACGGATCCGACAAAAGATTTCCGCTTTCCCAACTGGACGCGGCTGGTCTATGCCGGCAACAACCAGTTTTCACTGGAAGAAGATATCTACAACCCGAAAAAAGATGCGCCGGAAGCCATCCGCGCCTGGCGCGCTGCGGGCGGCAAATTTGCCACGACAGAACAGATACAGATGAAACACAAGGATTGATGTTATGGGATTCACGACAGCGTTGCGCATCAACATGACCGGCATGCAGGCGGATGCGCGCGAGGAAGCGAAACGCTATCAAGCTGCACTCGATATGGCGGCGTATGTCGACCAGCAAGGTTTCGACATCGTCAACATGGAAGAGCATCACTGCGCGGAGAACGGCTGGTTGCCGTCACCGCTGACCATGGCAGCGGCGGTCGCGGCACGCACGCAGCGGGTGCGCATCAGTATCACTGCATTGCTGGTGACTTTGTACGATCCTGTGCGTCTGGCAGAAGATCTGGCGGTGATTGATCTGATCAGCAACGGCAGGTTGAGTTTTGTCGCCGGCAGCGGCTATCGTCCCGAGGAATACCATGCAATGGACAAGGACTGGGCAGCGCGCGGCCGCTTGATGGATGAAGTCATCGGTACTTTGTTGCAGGCCTGGCACGGTGAGCCGTTTGAATACAAGGGGAAAATCATTCGCGTGACACCGGTGCCGCAATCGCGCCCGCATCCGTTTTTCTTTGTTGGCGGCATGAGTGCAGTGGCTGCCCGTCGCGCTGCGCGTTTCGGTTTGCCGTTTTATCCGCCGATTGAAGATCCAAAACTGCTGGAAATCTATTACAGCGAATTGCAGAAGCACGGCAAGAAAGGTTTTGCCTACACGCCGAAAGATGGCAACAGTATGTTGTTTGTGCACGAGAACCTGGAGCAAGCGTGGCAGGAACTGGGCCCTTATTTTCTGCGCGAGATGCAGGAATACAGCAGCTGGAAAGTAGAAGGTGTGCCGCGCCCCAGCGAAGACGATGTGCGCACGATTGACGATGTGCGGCGTAGTGGTCGCTTTACCATTCTCTCGCCTGCAGCAGCGCGCGAGTGGCTTGCTGCAGACGGTGACAAGACGGCTGTGTTGCATCCGCTGGCCGGTGGTGTGCCACTGGCGCAGGCGTGGGCGTCACTGCGTCTGTTTGTAGAACAGGTCATGTTGCCGTTGAAGTCGTCTTCATGAATACGCGAACTATTCCTGTCGCTAAAGGCCTGCCACTGATTGGCAGTCTGTTCCGGATGATACGCAGTCCGCTGGACGGTTTGTTGTCCATGCGTCGTGAATGCGGTGATGTTTTCTGTTTCAAGGTTTTTCACCAGACAATGCTGGTAATGACCGGGACCGATGCCAACCGTTTTCTCAGTGAAGAGGGCAAGGATTGCATTATCTCCGGCGAGTACTGGAGAGACGTGGTCGAATACTGGCAGTGTCCGAAAGTGCTGATATCCATTGATGGCCAGGAACACATTGACGAGCGTCGCTTGTGGAAACGCTATATCTCGCGCGATGTTGCCAACAGCGAGCAGTCGGAGATGTTTGCTGTGGTGCGCGACTTTACGGATTTGTATGCGCACGGTGAGGCCACGTCGGTGCGCAAGTTCTGCCGTGCGCTGGTGACGCGCGAACTGTCTTTCCTGTTTACCGGCGAAGTGTTCCAGTTGCCGCCCGAGCTCTCGCAGTCGCTGGTGGAATGGATGAGAATCGTGTTGAGCGTCAAAGGCGCCAAAAGCCTGCCTGGTTTCATGATGAAACTGCCGGCTTTCCGCAGGCATGACAGGAACGTGCGGGCGTTTGCCGATGAATTGTTGCGACGTGCGCGCACGCGGCTCGATGAAGATAGTCTGTATTCAATGATGATCAAACGCGTGGACAGTGATCCCGCACGCGAGGAAAGCGAGTTGCTGATGATCCTGTTGATGCCCTTTATTGCCGGGCTCGACACGCTGGCCAACACCATGACGTTTTTCTTTCATGAGCTGCTCAATAATGCGGCATTGCTGGCGCGTGTGCGCGCCGATGTTGATGCGGCCTGTGAAGCCAATGGCGGCACAGTGCCGGGGCCTGAAGTCATGCGCAATATTCCTGCACTGTTCGGCGCTGTTCAGGAAACCTTGCGCCGCTATCCGGTTGCCTTCGCTACCATGCGTCATGCGGCAAAGGATTTTGATTATCAGGGTTATCGCGTCACTGCCGGGCAACAGATCATTTTCTTCTCGTCGGGCCCGCATTTTGATCCGCAGCTGTTTCGCGATCCCGAAGCCTTCGATATCGACCGTTTTCTCGAGCCGCGTCTCGAACAGCGCGCACGCTATGCGTTCTCGCCTTATGGTCGCGGCCCGCACATCTGTCTGGGTGCCGCCATGGCTGAAAGTATTTTCCTGTCCACGACAGCCTATCTGTTGCGCCATTATGAATTCGCAGCAAGCAAACCAGGCAAACGCTACCGGCCCGTGTTCGAGCCGGGCATGGGCTTGCCGGATACCTTCAGCATGCACATCACAAAACGCGACATTCCAACAACGCAAACCGCTATGGCGGCAACGAGGTCAGCATGAACAAATGGCAAATCGCGATACTGGTTTTCGCCGTACTCGCAGCAGTGGGTTACTGGTTTGTCGCAATGCCTGCGACAGTGGTGCCTTCGGGTGCAGTCAGTCAGGCGCGATTTACACCGGGGCCTTACAAAGTCATTGCGGATGAGTTCAAGGCAGTGGATGAGAAACGTGCCACATCACCCAATAATGATTTCGCCGGTCGCCCGGTGCGCGTCTTGAAAGGCAAAGTGTGGCGGCCGGAGGGTATGAAAACTCCCGGCCCTTTGCTGGTGTACAGCCACGGTTTCATGTCATTCCATCAGGAAGGCCTGTATCTGGTGCGCTTTCTCGCCAGTCACGGCTACACCGTAGTGGCTGTCGATTATCCGTTGACCAACTTTTTTGCGCCGGGCAAACCGCTGGTTTCGGATGTGGTGAACCAGCCGGGGGATGTGAGTTTCCTGATTGATACGATGCTGGCGCGTGCACAGGATAAAAACGATGTGCTGTATCACACGATTGACGAGAAAAAAATCGCTGTGGCTGGCGTTTCGCTCGGCGGTATGACGTCAACACTGGCGGCGTTTCATCGCAAGGTACGCGATCCGCGCATCACGGCAGCGATTTCGATTGCCGGCCCCGGCACCATGTTCACGGCAGACTTTTTTGCCGGCAGCACGTTGCCGTATTTGATGATTTACGGTGATGGCGACGCCATCATCCCCTACGCTAAAAATGCTGCGCCGATTCCACAAAAATATCCGGGCACGATTCTGGTGACGCTCAAGGATGCCTCGCATGCAGGCTTTGCCCAGCCGGCGTCCACGTTCATGCGTTTCATCGCCAATCCGGATGGTGTCGGTTGTCGGGAAGTGCGCAAGGGGCTCAAGAACAAGCCGGCGGGTGCCAAAGAACCTGAGTTCATGCCGGGGCTGGATGGTTCGGAATACGGTATTGATCTCAGTGACCGCGCCGAGCCTTGCACTTCGCCCCTCATACCGGTGGCGATGACAGCGGCGCGTCAGCACATGTTTACTGTGTTGGCGGCACATGCATTCCTGCAAAGCCATTTTGCTGCAGATGCTGCCGAGCGTGAACAGTCGCAACAGTACTTGATGAATGTGTTGCCAAAGGAAAATACTGCGGACGTTCGCGTCACGCAGTAAAGAACTTCATGTTTCAGGGTTGCAGTGTTCCTGCGTCTGGCGGACAGGTGGATAGAACGCCGTGTCTGGTAATGTCTTTGCATTTCCGGATGCCGGCGTGGCTGATTCCGCGTGGCGCAGGATGGTAAACAGGGCCTGGTCAATATCGATGGGTTTGGAGATAAAGGCTGTCATGCCAGCATCGCTGCAGCGTTTACGCTCCATCGCAGTGACGCCTGCGGTCATGGCGATAACCGGTAATTCGCGCAAATGCAGTTGCGTGCGCATGATGCGAGTGGCGGTGAGGCCGTCCATTCGTGGCATCTGCACATCCATCAGTACCAGTTGGTAAGTGGCAGCGTTGGTGCGCAGTTTTTCGATGGCCTCTTCGCCATTGCCGGCAATGTCGAGTGTGGCGCCAGCATCCTGCAGCAAGCTTTCTGCCACGGCCTGGTTGAAGACATTGTCTTCAACCAGCAGCAGGTGAATGCCACTGAGGGGTTTTCCCTGTGGTGTCACAGCTTGTGACACTGCTTCTGCTTGGCTTTCGCTGCGCAGCGAAAGCGGTGTTTTTACCGTGAAGCGGAAGGTGCTGCCCACGCCGGGTGTGCTCTGGATGGTGATTTCACCGCCCATCAAATTCACCAGACGTTTGCAAATGGCCAATCCCAAACCGCTGCCACCATAGCGGCGCGTGACGGAATTATCGGCTTGTGTGAAGGCATCGAACAGGTGTTGCTGCTGCTCCTCGCTGATACCAATTCCGGTGTCGCGCACACTGAAAGACAGCCACAGATGTTGTTGATCCTGTCGCAGTACATCGACGTTGACGGCAATTTCGCCCGCATCGGTAAACTTGACGGCATTGCCGGTGAGATTGATCAGTATCTGTTGCAGGCGCAGGGCGTCGATATGGATGAACGTTGGCAATGAAGCCGCCACATGGCTGTTGTAACGCAGTGGTTTTTCACCGATGGTGGATCGAATCATCGGTTGCAAGTCGTCGAGCAATTGCCTGAGATTGCACTCGCGCTGTTCCAGTACCAGGCGACCAGCCTCGATGCGGGAAAAATCCAGGATGTCGTTGAGTATGCCCAGCAGTGATTTGCCGGCTTTGCGTATGACGGCAACCTGTTCCTGTTGTTTGTGCGTGAGTGCAGATTTTTCCAGTACTTGTGCCATGCCCAATACGGCATTGAGTGGTGTGCGAATTTCATGGCTCATGTTGGCCACGAATTCACTTTTGGCTCGGCTGGCACTTTCAGCCTTTTCTTTTGCTTCCAGCAGCGCGCGTTGTGCATCCTGATATTCGCGCATGATACCCAGCAATCGTTCCTGCTCCAGTTCCACCTGAATGCAATCGGCAATGTCGCGCAGCATATTGCGTTCGGCGGCGGTCAGTTTGCGTGGGTGCGGGTCAATGATGCACAGCGTGCCGACATGAAAACCATCCTGGGTGCTGAGCGGTGCTCCGGCATAGAAGCGGATAGCCGGCGGGCCGGTGACCAGTGGATTGTCGGCGAAGCGATCGTCTTCCAGTGCATTGCTCACTTCGAAAATATCGTCCTGCAAAATCGCATGGCCGCAAAACGAAATGTCCCTCGGCGTCTGCTCCGCTTCCAGTCCCTGTCTGGATTTGAACCACTGCCGGTCGCTGTCGATCAGGCTGATCAATGCCATCTGCGTGCCGAAATGCTGCTGGGCAATACGGGTCAGGCGATCGAAACGCGACTCGGGTGCTGTATCCAGTACGCATAGATGATGCAGGCAGGCAAGACGCTCTGCTTCATTGGAGGGAAACGCGGGAGCCTGCACAACAGTCACCTGTCGGGAAACCGGAACATGCGCTGAGTATAGATGCCATTGCCAGTGTTGCTGCTGTTGCTACAGGCGAGAAACCGGCATGTCGTCTAGTCTGCAAGGGATGCTATTTTTATCCCTGCCGGGTCAGTTATGCCAGTGTCATCGCCTTACAAGCCGGTTTTTCTTGCTGCAGCCATTTTCATGCTGGGTTTGCTGGTTACGGCTGTCGTGACAGCGCACTTTTACCGGGAATATCAAACGGTGCGACAGGAGAGGTTTGCCAATCTGGCCAATCGCCTGCAGGACGATATCCAGTTGGCGCATACCAGCGTGCTGCACGGCCTGAAAGGCGCACGCGGTGTCTATGCCGCCAGTCGTTCCGTGGAGCGGGCGGAGTTTCGCAATTATGTGGCCTCACGCGATCTTGCAAAGGATTTTCCCGGCGTGCGCGGTTTCGGATTCATCCAACCGGTACCCCGCGCGCAGCTGGAGACATTTGTGGCGGCAGAACGCGCAGACGGTGCGGCAGACTTTGTCGTGCGCAGCAGTGGTGACTTGCCGATGCTGTATGTCATCAAGTTTATCGATCCGCTGGATAACAACCGCGCGGCATGGGGCTTTGATGTGGGTTCCGAGGTGGTGCGGCGCACGGCTGTTGAAGCGGCGATTGCCAGTGGCAGGCCGACCATGACAGATCGGATCACTCTGGTGCAAGACAATCAGCAGTCACCGGGTTATCTCTATCTGATGCCGGTGTACCGAAACGACACCTACCCGCAAACCCCCGAGGAGCGACGGGCGAGTATTCGTGGGCTTGTGTATGCGCCCGTAGTTGTTGCGGAACTGCTGGCAACTGTTGTTGCGGGCGAGCGGATGATTGCATTCACTATCGCTGATCAGAATGGAGATTTTCTGTTCAGCAGCGGTAATCGCGCGCCAGGATCAGGCGTGCCCATGCTTGAACGGGTGCTGCCAATAGGTGAAAAAAACTTGCTGCTCGTTATGGTGGCGACGCCTGCTTTCATGATGGATACAAGCAGTTATGGCAGTGCAATTGCAGTTGCTGTGGGTGTTGCAATCAGTGTGTTGCTGTCGCTGGCATTCTGGCTGCTTGCCACGCGGCAGCAGCGGGCAGAAAGTGTTGCAGAAGATATGATGCAGGAATTGCAAACACAGCATCGCTTGTTGCAACGTGTCACGGAATACAGCCCGGGATTTATTTATCAGTACCAGCTCTTTGCGGATGGTCGTCACCGCATCCCTTTCGCTTCGCAGAAAATTGTCGAAACTTTCGGTGTGACAGTGGATGAGGTGAGGGATGATGCTGCACCGGCTTTTGCCGTCATTCATCATGAGGATTTGCCGTCAGTCATGGCGTGCATTGATGAGTCGCGCAGGAGCTTGAAAGAATGGCGCTGTGAGTATCGGGTTGTATTGCCCGAGCGCGGTGTGCGCTGGCATCTGGGTGTCAGTGCGCCGGAAAAACTGCTGGATGGCAGTGTGTTGTGGCACGGTTTCATCATGGATGTCACTGAGCGCAAACAACAGGAGGCTGAACAGTTGTTGCTCACTGCTGAATTGCAGGCCCAAACAACATTGGCCCACGAACTGGCACGCAAGGCAGAAGCTGCCAATCAGGCCAAGAGCAGTTTTCTGGCCAACATGAGTCACGAGTTGCGCACGCCGATGAATGGTGTGCTGGGTATGCTGCAGTTGCTTCAGCGTACGGAGCTGGATGAAAAACAGACAAACTTTGTACAAAAGTCGGAGGCGGCAGCACGCTCCCTGCTGGATATCCTTAATGATATTCTTGATCTTTCCAAAGTGGAGGCGGGCAAACTGGTACTTGATGACCATCCCTTTGTGCTGCCTTTGCTGGTGGAAGAAATACAGCAATTGCTTGTGGTGACATTGGCGGACAAGAAATTGCAGTTGTATTGCTGTGTTGACGATGATGTGCCTGCCAACCTGGTCGGAGATGATCTGCGCCTGAAGCAAATACTGGTGAATCTGACCGGCAATGCCATCAAGTTTACCGAGAGTGGCAGTGTCAGCTTGCAGGTGCAGCGCATTCGTGTGCCGCAAACAACATTGGATGGAACGGCTGTGGCGTTGCGCTTTTCCGTGCGTGACACAGGTATCGGAATTTCTGAAGAGCAGAAATGCCATATCTTCGACAGTTTTTCCCAGGCAGAGACATCGACCACTCGCCGATTCGGTGGCACGGGACTTGGTCTGGCCATATGCCAGAAACTGGTGGCAATGATGGGAGGGGAGCTGAAGCTGGACAGCGCTCCGGGTGTCGGCAGTCATTTTTATTTTGATCTGGATATGCGTGTTGCTTCGCTGCAAGTTGCTCCGCTTGCTGGCAATGCTGTCGCGCAAACCGACCTGTCAGGTATGCGTCTGTTGCTGGTGGAAGACAATGCATTCAACCAGCAGGTTGCCTGTGATTTGCTGCAACTTGCCGGCGCTGAAGTCACTGTCGCCGAAAACGGCAAGCTATGTCTCGATCGCTTGCGCAGTGCCGCGCAGCCATTTGATGCCGTGCTGATGGATTTGCAAATGCCAGTGATGGATGGCTTTGCCGCCACGGCTGAAATTCGCAACACGCTGGGTTTGAAAAGTTTGCCGATCATTGCCATGACAGCGAATGTGATGGCCACGGACATTGAGGCAACGCGTGCGGCCGGCATGAACGAACACATTGGCAAGCCGTTTGAGCTTGATGCGGTAGTTGCTACGCTGTTGCACCATGTCAAACTGTCTGCACCGACTGCAGGCGGCCCTTCGTTGCAATGATGTTGTCGTTTAATGGCCTGCAACATCGCGCACGAAAACAGCTTTCAGGTAAGCCGTTTCCGGAATCAGCGGATGCACGGGGTGATCGCCACCGGCACCGCCTGCATGCACGATTTGCAGGAGGCGCTGACTGTTGCGGGCCGCAGAGCCGATCACGCCAGTCAGTTCATCCATCGTCAATGACATCGAACAGGAGCCGCTGACCAAGAGGCCGCCGGGTGCGAGCAGTTTCAGTGCCAGTTGGTTGTGATGGTGGTAAGCCTTGAGGCCTGCCGCGTGATCCTTGCGGCGTTTGATGAAAGCCGGTGGATCGAGTACCACAATGTCGAAACGTTGGCCGGCATGCAGGAGGTGTTTCATCATTTCGTCTGCCTGTCCTTGCAAACAGGAAACCGGCGCTTTTTTATCGCCGTGCTGCTGATAGCGTGCTGCATTGCGATTGACGGCTTCCAGCGCGAGATCGGAACTGTCGATGGCGGTGAGGCTGGCTGCGCCGGCAGCCAGTGCCTGCACGCCCCAGCCGCCGGCGTAACTGAAAACATCCAGCACGCTGGCGCCTTTGCTCAGGCGCTGCAGGAACGCGCGGTTTTCGCGGTGATCGTAGAACCAGCCGGTTTTCTGGCCTTCGCGCAGTGGTGCTTCCAGCGTCACGCCGTTTTCTTCCAGTGTTATCCAGGCGGGCACGTCGCCATGTGCCTCAATGCCGGTTGCAAGTCCTTCTGCTTCGCGTGCCAGTGAATCGTTGCGAAACAGCACGCCCTTCGGTGCGCACACGACTTCCAGTGCTGCCAGTACATCCGCTTGCAGTGCGGCCATGCCGGCGCTGTTGCATTGCACGGACAGCACATCGCCGTAGCGATCCACCACCAGACCCGGCAGGAAATCGCTATCGCCGTAAGCCAGGCGGTAAAAGGGTTTTTGGTAGAGATGATCGCGCCAATGCATCGCCGTGCGCAGGCGTTGCTCAAGCAACTGGCGATCCAGTGGCTGTGCAGCATCGCGCGACACCAGTCGCGCGCAGATCAGGTGATTCGGGTTCATCATCGCCACGCCCAGTGCATGGCCGGCGGCATCCTGCACGATCACCTGTTCGCCGGCGGCAAACGTCTTGAGCGGTGAGCGCTTGTTGTCCACCTCGTTGCTGTATATCCACAGATGGCCGCCGCGGATGCGGCGCTCGGCGTTCTTGTTGAGCCAGAGTGTATTGAGGAGGGGCATTCGAGTTTCCGCGAGATGGGCAGCGCAGATTATACGCTGGTCTACACTGACTGGAGTTTCAGTCGCAGGAGCGTCGCGCGTGAGCCTTGAACTCAGTTCCGCCCAGATCGATAGTCTGATGCACGGCATCAAGATCCCGCCACAGCCGCAAATCCTGATTGACCTGCAACACGCACAACAGGATCCGGACTGCACGGTGGAAACTGTGGCGGGCATTGTCGGACGTGATGCCGGCTTGTCCGGCAGTGTGCTGAAGACGGTCAACTCTCCCCTGTTTGGCCTCAGTCATCAGCTGACGTCGATCAAGCAGGCCGTCACCAGGCTCGGCACGCGTTCGGTGATGAGCATTGCCCAGGCTTTTTCGCTGCGCTGCGCCTTGTCGGAAGCCGACAACGCGGCACTCGAACTGTTCTGGGACAATGCCAACGATGTTGCCCAGTGCTGCACGCTGGTGGCCAACCAGATCGGTTACGGCAACCCGGAAGAGGCTTATTGCCTGGGCTTGTTCCACAACTGTGCGGTGCCGGCGCTGTTGCTGCGGTTTCCCGATTATCTCGATGTGGTGCGCTCGGCCTATGCGCAGGTTGAGCAGGCGGACAGGCGCGTCATCGATGCCGAAAATGATTTGCTGAACACGAATCACGCGGTGGTGGGTTACTTCATCGCCCGTGCCTGGAACATGCCGGCCTATTTCTGTGAAGCCATTTCCGAACACCACAATGTGGCGCAGATATTTCATCCGGATGATCACAGCGACAGACACAAGAAAATGCTGATTGCCGTGTTGAAGATTGCCGAGCATCTGTGCGCCACCTGTTCGGTACTGGGAGGGCATGAGCGCGACTGGGAGTGGGAGCACAATGCGGCGGAAATCCTGCTCTACGTCGACCTTTCCGAATACGATCTCGAGAACCTGCGCGCGCAGATGCACGATATGGGCATGGGCGTTCGTCATTAGCCACACCGGGAGTCATGTTTAAAGCCGTGGGCGCTGGCTGGCATCATCGGTATAATGGCCGGCCAATAAGTAAAGCGCCCCGGGAGGCTGGCTGTGTCCGAGAATTCCTTGAACGTCAAAACCATGGCCGGGCTGGATCTGGCTGGCCTGCGTGTATTGATCCGCGAAGACCTTAACGTGCCGGTGAAAAGCGGCAAGATCACCTCGGATGCCCGCTTGCTGGCAGCCCTGCCTACCATCCGGCTGGCCTTGCAGAAAGGCGCCGCAGTGATGGTGTGTTCCCACCTCGGCCGCCCGACTGAAGGCGAATTCTCGGCTGAAAATTCCATGCAGCCGGTGGCTGACTATCTCAGCAAGGCGCTGGGCAAGGAAGTGCCGCTGCTCGCCGATTATCTTGATGGCGTCGATGTGAAGCCGGGCGAAGTGGTGCTGTTTGAAAACGTGCGCTTCAACAAGGGCGAAAAGAAAAACAGCGACGAGCTCGCGCAAAAATATGCCGCACTGTGCGATGTGTTCGTGATGGATGCATTCGGCACGGCACATCGCGCCGAGGGTTCCACGCACGGTGTGGCGAAATTTGCCAAGGTCGCCTGCGCCGGCCCTTTGCTGGCCGCAGAGCTGGAAGCCTTGGGCAAGGCGCTGGACAAACCGGCGCGACCGATGGTGGCGATTGTGGCTGGTTCAAAAGTTTCCACCAAACTGGATGTTCTCAATTCATTATCGACGATTTGCGATCAGCTGATTGTCGGCGGCGGCATTGCTAACACCTTTCTTGCGGCTGCGGGTTACAAGGTCGGCAAATCGCTGTGCGAACACGATCTGATTGATACTGCCAAAGAAATCGCCGCCAAAGTCAAAGTGCCGCTGCCGGTGGATGTGGTAGTGGCAGATGCTTCCAGTGTCGGCGACGATTTCATGGCCTTTGTTGCCAACAGCAAACCTCAAGTGAAAGCGGTTGCCGATATTGCCGACAACGACATGATTCTCGATATCGGCCCGCAAACTGCTGCGCAATTTGCCGACATGTTGAAGCAATCAAAAACCATTTTGTGGAATGGCCCGGTCGGTGTCTTTGAAGTGGATGCCTACGGCAAAGGCACGGAAGTAATGTCGCATGCGATTGCCGACAGCAGCGCGTTCTCGATTGCCGGCGGTGGCGATACGCTGGCCGCTATCGACAAGTACGGTGTATCCGAAAAGATTTCCTATATTTCCACCGGCGGTGGTGCGTTTCTGGAGTTTGTCGAAGGCAAGGAACTTCCTGCCGTGGCAATCCTGAAACTGCGCGCGGTTCAATAATTTTACTGGAGAAAAAATCATGGCATTGGTAAGCATGCGTCAACTGCTCGATCACGCCGCTGAAAACAGCTACGGCGTGCCGGCGTTCAACGTCAACAACCTCGAACAGATGCGCGCCATTATGGAGGCGGCAGACAAGACGCGCTCGCCGGTGATCGTGCAGGCCTCGGCCGGTGCGCGTAAATATGCCGGCGCGCCGTTTTTGCGTCACTTGATTCTCGCAGCTGTTGAGGAATTTCCGCATATTCCTGTGGTGATGCACCAGGATCACGGTGTCAGCCCTGCTGTGTGTCAACGTTCCATCCAGCTCGGGTTTTCATCGGTGATGATGGATGGCTCGCTGGCGGAAGACGGCAAGACGCCGACGGATTACGCCTACAACGCGCATGTCACCAAGACCGTGGTAGATTTTGCGCACGCCTGCGGTGTTTCCGTTGAAGGCGAGATCGGCTGTCTCGGCTCACTGGAAACCGGCATGATGGGCGAGGAAGACGGTCACGGTGCCGAAGGTGTTCTCGATCACTCGCAGCTGCTCACCGATCCGGAAGAAGCCGCCAATTTTGTGCGCGCTACCGGCGTCGACGCGCTGGCAATCGCCATAGGCACTTCACACGGCGCCTACAAGTTCACGCGTCCGCCGACAGGCGATATTCTCGCCATCGAGCGCGTCAAACAGATCAACGCGCGCATTCCGAATACACATCTCGTCATGCACGGTTCATCTTCCGTGCCTCAGGAGTGGCTGGCGATCATCAACGAGTACGGCGGCGATATCAAACAGACTTACGGTGTGCCGGTAGAGCAGATTGTTGAAGCCATCAAGCACGGTGTGCGCAAGGTAAACATCGATACCGATTTGCGTCTCGCATCCACCGGCGCCATTCGCCGCTTCATGGCCAAGAATCCTGCCGAGTTCGATCCGCGCAAATACCTGAAGGAAACCGTCACCGCGATGCGTGACCTGTGTATCCAGCGCTACGAAGCTTTCGGCACGGCTGGCCAGGCGGACAAGATCAAGCCGATCTCGCTGGACAAGATGACCGAGCGCTACGCCAAAGGCGAACTGGCCCAGCAGGTTCGTTGAATCGGCTGCCAACGGCCGACTGGGCAGGTGCCCGTGTCGGCCCGTTGTTGCCTGTCTATGTGATCTATCACACAAGCCTGTGCATTTGTGGCGGGACAAGGTTCCGGCAGGCGGCTTGCCCCCTTATACTACGGCCACTTCAGGGGGTATCTGCGTCATCAGGGATAAGTTTGCAATGAGCAACCAACAGCTTGCGATCATGTTTGCCGATGTGTCCGGCAGCTCGCGCCTGTACAAGGCGGTGGGTGATGAGCTTGCGCGCGCGCTGATTTCGGAGGCTGTGGTGCGCATGCTGCGGGCCGTCAACAGCCACGGCGGCACCCTGATCAAAACCATTGGTGATGAAGTCATGGCGCGCTTTCCCAGCGCGGCACAGGGACTCCTCGCGGCCGTTGCCATGCAGCGCGATGCGGAAATGCCCATCGATGGCCAGATGTTGCCGCTGCGCATCGGCGTCAACTTCGGGGCGACCTTGCTGGAAAACAACGATGTCTTCGGTGAGGCCGTGAATGACGCTGCGGCATTGGTAAAAATCGCGCGTGCACGCCAGATCGTTACCAATGCCAGTACGCTGGTTCATGCGCCAGCCGAGCTGCAGTCGCTGTGCACAGTGTTTGATCGCGTGATTCTGAAGGGCGGGCGTGACGAAGAGGATATTTCGCTGGTGCGATGGGAATCGCCGGAAACCACGGGTTCCGCCAATGCCACCACCGTGATGGGCGTGGTGGACACGTCCACGGCTTCGCCGATAGTGGGGGGCAAGTTGCAACTGGTGTATCTCGGGCAGAATTTTGCCATTGCGCCGGAACTGACTCCGTTTCACATCGGGCGCGATCCGGCAAAATGCCAGTTGATTATCGACAGCAGTTTTTCTTCCCGCGACCACAGCAGTATCGAATATCGTCGCGGCAAATATGTGCTGGTTGATCACTCCACCAACGGCACCTATGTACAGATGCGCGGCCATCAGGATATTTACCTGCGCCGCGAGGAAGTGCCGATGACGGGCAGCGGTGAAATCAGTATCGGCCAGCCGCTGGGTACTGCGCCGGAGCTGACCATCGTGTTCGAACTGTGACGAGTGAATTCAGTCGCATGAATTCGCCTTCTGCTTTCCCCGATATTCCCGGTTACACGATCAAGAAAACGCTGGGCCAAGGCGGTATGGCGCGGGTTTATATCGCGACACAGGACAGCTTTGGCCGCGATGTGGCCCTCAAGGTCATGTCGACACACCTAGCGTCTTCAGATGCCATGTGGGGCAAGCGCTTCCTGCATGAAGCGCAGGTGGTGGCGCAGTTGTCTCACCCGAACATCGTGCCGGTGTTTGATGTGGGCCATCACGATGGCTATTACTACATGTCGATGGAGCTGCTGAAAGGTGGGGACCTGAAAGCGCGTCTCGCCAAAGGTGTCTCGATTCCTGAAACAGTACGCATCATCCGCCAGATTGCCAATGGCCTCGACTTCGCGGGTGAAAAGGGGTTTGTGCATCGCGATATCAAACCCGAGAACATCATGTTCCGTGAAGACGGTTCACCGGTGATTCTCGATTTCGGTATTGCCAAGCAGAAGAACACCAACAACCGCATGACCCAGACCGGCACCATCGTCGGTACCACCGCCTACATGAGTCCGGAACAGGCGCAGGGCTTTGAGCTGGACGAGCGCAGCGATGTCTACAGCCTGGGCATCATGTTTTATGAAATGCTCACCGGGCGCACGCCGTTTCTGGGAGAGTCTTCTGTCGCGGTATTGCTCAAGCATGTGAGTGAGCCTGCACCGCCGTTGCCGGATCACCTCGATATTTTCCAGCCGGTGATGGATTTGTCATTGGCGAAAAAGCCGGAAGATCGCTACAACCGTGCACGCGACATGATTCGCGATCTGGAAGCGCTGAAGGATGATGTTGAACTGTTGTTTGCCGATGCGCCGCCTGTGGTCGTCAATGCCGGCAGCGAAGACCAGACGGTTGCCGCCGATGCGGTAACCCAGCAGGCAACGCGTGTGACGGCGGTGCGAGGTACATCGATCAAGCGCACCAGTGCCAAGGCGACCATTCATGCGCGCAAACAGGCCGAGCAGGCCAAGCAGCGCCGGAAAAATTTCCTTGGCATCGCAGTTGCCACCATCGCATTGGGGGCGCCACTTTCCTATCTCGCTTACCGCCAGTTTGTGGTGGCGCCGCAGCAGGAAGCGCAACTGAAAGCAGAAGCGGAGTCTGCAAAACAGGCCACCCAGCAGAAAATTGCCAGCTTGCTGGCAGATGCCGCGCAGCAGCAGAAAGCCAACGTCGCGTCTGATGCCAAAGCGGGCAAACAGGTAGCCCAGTTGCTACAGCAGGTGCTGGTGCTGGAAGAAAATAATGCACAGGCGAAACAATTACAGAAAACGCTGGCCTCGCAACACCTGGACAAGGCCCGCGAGCTGCTGGCTGCATCACAGCCGCTGGCTGCAGGTGAACAGTTGTCGTTGGTCGAAAGTGTGGAGCCGTCTCATCCGGATCTTGGCGCGCTGAATGCGCAGCTGGAACAGGCGCGCAATTCCACACTCACGCAGCAGGCGGAAGCGATGTTTGTTTCCAAGAAAGTGACGGAGCTGCTGACTGAGGCGGATCAGCATATTGCCAAAGGGCGATTGTTCGCGCCTGCCGGCAATTGTGCGTGGGACAGCTACCAATCCGCACTGGAGTTCGACGCACAAAATGCTGATGCGCGCGCGGGCATGGAAACGCTGCTCGATGGCTTGTACAGCAAGGCCGAGCAGGAAGTTCGCGGCAATCAACTCGCGGCGGCAAAACAGGATTTGCAGTTGTTGCAGCAGCGCGACAATGACAAGGCGCGCCTGAAACCCTTGCTGGATGCTATTGCGGCCGCAGAGCAGAAAGTAGCTGCCAGTGCTGCAGCAGAAATTCGCACTGAAGCTGCGCCGGCGGCAAGCGCAGAGCAGGATGACACCCTGCTGGAGCGCGCACTGGCAGCGCGTGATCAGCGCGCTGCGGAAAAACATCTTGCGGCACTGGAGCGTAATGCGCCTCGCCATCCGCGTCTGGCTGCCTTGCGTGAACGTGTGGCGCAGAGCGGGCGCGTGCAGGAGCAGAATGGTGATTTGCTGGTGACGGCAGACAAGCTTATTGCCTCCAGCAGTGGCAGTCCGGAGCAGGCGCGCAAGAAACTTAATGAGGCGTGGGACAATATCCAGAATGCGAAGCGGCTTGATCCGGATGGTGATTGGGCGGGCAGCAAGGCGCGTTTGCAGGATCGTTATGCGGCACTGGTGAGTGGCTATGTCGCGAGTGACAACAAGGACGCAGCACAGCTGCTGCTGGCAGATGCGCGGAATAATGGTTTGATGAATGGCGCACTGGATGCCGCGCAGTCACAGCTGGGGGCGCCGGTGGAAGCGAATGCTGCGCCGAAAAAGAAGAAGACAATCGCTGTGGGTGGTTTTTGATACGGATTAAAAAAAACGGGAGCTGCTGCTCCCGTTTTTTTTTTGGAACTGCAGGGAGATCAGAAATACATCTGGATGCCGGCAGTCAGGTTGATCATCGTTTCGTCCGTTGTAACTTCTGAGTCGCTCAGACCTGCATTGCCTGTTTTGTCTTTGCCGTCCATTGAGTAGGACTGGCGACGCAAATCAAGAAAATAGCCAACGCGCTCGGTCAGTGGTGCAGACCAGGTAATTCCCAGGCTGAAACCGGTCGAGTCTCCTGCGTATTTGAAGTTTTCATCGGCAACAGCAGCATAATTGTCTTTGTATGATCCATCCATTTTTGCGTAAGCGATGCTTCCGCTCAGCGTGCCGATATCGGCAATGCGATAGCCATAGCTGGCTCCGATGAAAGGTCCTTCCTCGTTGTATTCCTGCTGGTACTCTCTAATACCTGCTACTTGATGGTCGTATGCAATATTCCAAGGCTGGGTGCAGATGTTTGCACACATGGCGTCTGGTGTCAGGGTTGTTGTGCCTTCCATGTAGCCGAGAAAAATATTTAGGTTGTCAATAACGTTCATGCCTATGGTCAGACTCTGGTCGTCACGACCTACCAGGGTCTCATCGCCTTCTGGCGTGTTGAGTAGATAGCGTTGCCCGAGAATCGGGTCTGATGAATGCGGATCTTCATCGACTGCAGTTGATGCCTCGGAAAGCTCGGTTTCGTATTTCAGCGAGGCGTAGAATTTACCGTATACGCCTGTCGCGGTAAGGCTGACGGTTGGGATGTCGACTGAAAATTCTGCCTTGCGATTTTCCAGCACGCCGGCGGTATATTCCTGATCAAATTCCAGATGTTTGTTCTGGTAGGCAATTGACGGAATGAACGTGAATTCGTTCTCAGCATGGGCGGCGCTGGTGGCGAGTAGTGCCGCGGCGACGGCGCTGGCAATGGCGGTAATTTTCATGACATCTCCTTGGTTGAATGAACGGTTATCGAAAAGGCTCAAAACGTAGGTCGTGCATAGTAATCCAGTGCGACCGGCAATTCACAGACTGCCCGTTCCACCGTCAAGCCGACGTTCCTGCTGTCGGTACCTGCCGGTTTGGTATCGCCGTAACTGAAGCGATATTCTCCAGGCAGCGAAGGCACAATGCCAAAGCTGTGCATGGTGTGTGCATACTGGTTAACGCCGCTGAGGTTCAGCGTATTGTTGCTGATGCCTTCCTTGCCGGTTTTGGGCACGGACAGCAGGTAAACCGCAGCCAGATTGATTTCATCCACGGCTTTGACGGCTACCATCTTTTCAGCGTCGCCATCCTTGTCCTGACTGATCCACTGCAGGTACAGCTTGGAATGTGGATAGGGCGCTTTGGCATCTACCAGAATCAGGCGGTGTACGCCTTTCATCGAGCCCTGCTGCCAGCTGCCGAAGGTATTGATGTAGACAATCTGGTGCTGCAGCGATTGCAGTTCCTTCTGTACATCAGCCTGGGAGGCTGCCATCAGGCTAGCCGGTAGCATGGCCGCCATGCTTAGCATGGCGGCGAACAGGATTTTACGCATGGAAACCTCGAGCGGCTGGTTTATTTGTTGGGAGTGGGAACGCCGTGACCGAAGCAGGTGCCATCATTGCTCGTGTCATCCGAGTTGGTGCCGTCCGGGCAGGTGGTGTTGTTGAAAACTATGGGTGAATACACGCTGCAACCGATAAATTTTGCACCGTAGAGGTTGGCATCCTTGAAATTGGTGCCTCCCTGCAGCGTGCAGTTGCGAAACAAATTGTGGGAAAAATCCGCGCCCAGCAAAGCTCCTGGCAGCGTTACCCCTTCCCATTTTGCAGCGGGCAAATCACAGCGCGCGGAGAAGCTGACCCCCGGGCCTACCAGTCGGTAGGTTTTGGGAGCTTCAGTGACCGGTATGCATTCCCAGGCTTCAGGCAGGTCGCCCTGCGCAGGACACTCCGTGATGCCATCGGTATAAAGACCTGAGAGAAAAGTGGTTTTAAGATTGATGTTTTCGAAACTGGCTCCGACCACGGCGCTGCCGAAAAAATTGGCGTCGCCAAATAGCGTTTCAGGCGAGAAGCTGGTGTTGAAAATACAGGCATTGCGGAGCTGCGTTTGCGATAGGTTGGTCTTGATTAGTTTCGCATTGCGCAGGTGCACGCCTGTCAAATCTTCCTTGTTGAAATCGTGATCAGACGCATCGACTGAGCCGCCGAGGCAAAAGTTCTGGCTGGCAATCCACACCGCACCGAAGGTAGCTCGACACATGTTCTCGGCAGATGGGATTTGCAGGTTGTTCACCTGGTTTTGCAATGCTGCAAGTGCGGATGCGCTGGCGAAGTAAGCGGGTGGAAAGTTGCCCAGCGTCTGCGTGTTCTGCGACTGCAAGGTGAACGGTGCACTCAGGAAACGCACACGCGGCAGCATGTCTTCGCCGTTGACGTTCAGTTGCAGGTAGCGTTCGCCGGCAGTATCAAACAGTGCGGCGTTGTAGGTGCCCACCGGGCTGCTGCCGGAGCCGATGGCAAATGAGAAGTTGCCGTCGTCGACGTTGACGGTGTGGCTCTCCTGGTATTTCTTGTTGGCCGCCGCCGTATTGGTAGCGTGATCCCAGATCGAGATCACGACCGGTACATTGTTCTGTGTAACAGGTACGCCGCTGTCATTGAGCAGGGTGCCCTGATAGTTGATGTAGGCGGGGATTGCGTGGACGCTTGCTGCTATTGTGATCGCGACCAGCATTATGAAAATTTTCTGCATGGCATTTCTCCTTGTTAATCCGCTTTCAAGATGATGAAAGAATGTCACTCGACCCGCACATTCTCGGTTATTGAGCTGCCTGTAAAGTTGGTGTTCAGTCTGAAACGTGCTCTGACCGGGTTTGTCGGCTCTGGGTCGTCCCCATCTTTGACGCCGTCGCCGTCAGTGTCGTCGTCGTCGGGTGTAAGACCTCGCAAGTACTCGACGAGATTGGTGATGTAGTCACTGTCGGCATCTTCCTTTGCGTCAAGCGCGTCATATTTGTCCAGAATGATCGTGTAACCCATTTCGTAGCTGCTGATCATGCCGTCGGCATCATCATCAATGCCGGGTGGCGTGGTGGTACAGCCGGAAGTTGTCGATCCAGATCCAGACGATGTTTTGCCGGCTGTGTAACCACCTACACAGGAGCCTGTCGTGCTCGATCCGGATGATGATGTGGATGTGCCGGTAGATGTTCCCGTGGTTGTCTTACCCAGTTCATACGCCAGTCCTTTGGATACAGGGCTGGCAATCATAATCAGGGCCATAAGAAGGGTTTTGCAGTTCATCTTCGGGTCTCCTGTATGCCGGGATGCTGCCGGGGGAAAATGCGCGTCCCGAAATCTAGCAGAAACGGCCACTGGTGTCATGGATGGTTTCACGCGCAGCGCAAGCCTGGATTGATTCTTGTCACGGGCACCTGCGTCAATGTCGCAGGGACTGCCAGAATTCGGCCGGCAGTGCTGTGCTCCCTGCAGGCGGGAATCACGTAAAGGCTGTCATCGGCGGCCTTGGCGTGCCGGATAACGGCGCCGGTCTCGGCAAAGTGGCTGCAACCGTTGACCGGGCAGCGGAAGATGAACTGCCGCTGGTTGTTTGCGCGCCAGTAGCTGAGCAGGCTGCCGTATGCACTTTCTGCTGCCTGCGAGGGTTCAACGGTTACGACGGTGATGATTCCAGTCATGCTGCACCTTTGAGGACTGTTTTCGATGGGTGCAATGTACCGACTGCAAGGCTTTGATGCTTTCCGGGTTGTTGAAATTACATGACTCCATGTTGCAGAGGGTCAATCTTCTTTCGATAGGTAGCGACTCGGGCTGACGGAGAAGTGTTTCTTGAAGGCGCGGCTGAAGTGGGCGGCGCTTTCGAAGCCGGAGGCATCCGAGGCCTGTTGTACGGACAAGCCTTTGTCTTTCAGCAGCTGGGCGGCGTATTCCAGACGCTTGTCGCGCAGCAGATCGGAGGGGGATTGGCCGAACTCGCTCATGATGTGCCGGTACATGGTGGTGCGTTCGACGTTGAGGCTGTCGGCCAGATCCTGCACGGTGCAGCTGCCCAGCCGGATGTTGTGGTGGATGCAGCGTTCGATCTTTTCGCGGATGGACAGGGTTTTGTCCGGCAGGCGATGCAACATGTCGGTCTGCTGGTTGCCGTCCGCCATGGTGCGCGGCTGGGTCATCTGCACCAGCCGCACTTCCACACTGGCAAAACGCAGCCAGTCGCCGTTCTCCAGCGCGGCCTGTTCCCCGGCAAGGGGTTTGTCATTGAGAAAGGTACCGTTGCGGCTACCGAGATCGCGCAGCTGCCAGCGGCAGGCGTCCGTGTGCCACACGAGTTCGGCGTGATGGCGTGATATCACCGACAGCGCCAGATTAAGGCCGGCGTCTACGCCCCTGCCTACCAGAAACGGGCTGGTGTTCAGCGGGATGAACTGCAGGTAGTGCTCCAGGTACCAGTTGTCGCGCGGTGAGGGCAGCATGGCAGACACAAGGTGGGATGATCCATGAGGGTCGGGAGTATCGCAAAGGCAGTACTACAACTGCAATGATGCCGCGCAAGCCTTGTCGGCGCGGTAAACCCGCACCTGCCGGAATTCCGCGTGCTCATCGAGATCCGGCAGCGTGCTGGAAGGCCATTGACCCAACAGTTGGTACTGGGCATCCGGCATCTGGCGCAGGCGTGAATCGGCGAGCAGCACGGATGGTGCGTGTTGCAGGAACAGCGGCAGCAGTGGCAGGTTGTCGCGGTCATACAGCACATCGGCCACGGTCAGCACATCCACGGATTCGGGGATTTCATCCAACGCAGCAATCGCCGTCATCTCAACACCATTCAGTGCAGCATTGAGTGTGCAGGCGCGACGCGAATCGTCGTCGATGTCGCAGGCGTAGACTTTTCTTGCGCCGGCCAACGCGCAGGCGATGGCGACAACGCCGGAGCCGGCGCCGAAATCGGCTACGGTTTTGCCGCGCACGGTTTCGGGATTGTCGAGAATGTAACGTGCGAGGATTTGTCCGCTGGCCCAGCAGAAAATCCAGTAGCAGGGCATGTGCATCGCCGCTTCAAATTCATCGGCTTCCAGTGCGGCGCTGGAGAAATCGGCATTGAGTAGATACAGCGACAGTTCCGGGCATTGCGGCAGTGTCATAGCCTCCAGCCGCGCCGAGCGCAACGCGAGTTGCACGCGGCTTTGCAAATATTGGAAATGATCCACGCGCAGTTGGATACGATCAGTTAAGCAAGCTGTTCAGCAAACTGTCCAGCGTGTTGAGTTGTTCGGCCAGGCGCAGCGGTTGTGCGCGCACAATGGCCAGCAGATCCGCGAGTGCGTGGTCGAAATTGTCGTTGACGACCAGATAGTCAGCTTCGGCGTAATGGGCAATTTCGCTGCGGGCTTGCGCCATGCGCTTTTCGATCACGGCGGCATCATCCTGGCCGCGACCGTTGAGGCGTTCAAGCAGAGCTTGCAGTGACGGCGGCAGAATGAAAATGCCGATGCTGTCCGGCATCAGGCGGCGAATTTGTTGCGCGCCTTGCCAGTCAATTTCGAGAATGACATCGGTGCCGGCGGCGAGCATGTCTTCCACCCATTTCTGTGAGGTGCCGTAGAAATTGCCGAAGACTTCTGCCTGTTCCAGAAATTCACCGCGCGCAAGCATGGCTTCAAATGCCGTGCGATCTACAAAGTGATAATTCACACCGTTGACTTCGCCCGGGCGCTGCGCGCGCGTGGTGTGCGAAACGGAAACGCGCAAATTGCTGCTCTGCTCCAGCAGGGCTTTCACCAGACTGGTCTTGCCGGCGCCGGAGGGGGCGGAGATGGTGTAGAGAATGCCGCGACGTTTCATGCTGTGTTCCGTTGAAGATGTTTTGTTAATACAAGTGCTGTTGGAAAATGTTATTTGAAGCTGTGCTCTTCACCGGGAAAGCTGCCGGCTTTGACTTCCGCGACATAGGCGCGCAAGGCAGCAGGAATGTCTTCCTGTCCGAGCAGGAAATTCTTGGTGAACTTCGGGGCGCGGCTGGGGGTGAGGCCGAGCATGTCGTACAACACCAGCACTTGCGCGTCGGTATACGGGCCGGCGCCGATGCCGATAACCGGAATGGTCAGTGCACGCGTGATTTCCGTTGCCAGCGGCGTGGGTACACATTCCAGTACCAGTAAATCCGCACCGGCCTGTTCCAGTGTGCGTGCATCGCTGAGAATTTGCTGCGCGTGATCGGCATCGCGGCCCTGCACTTTGTAGCCGCCGAATTTATTCACGGATTGCGGTGTCAGGCCGAGGTGCGCACAGGCCGGAATGCCACGCTGTGACATTTTGTGAAAAGTTTCTGCCAGCCATTCGCCGCCTTCAAGTTTCACCATGTGTGCACCGGCTTGCATCAACTCGGCGGCATTGCTCAGCGCGGTTTCGCTGTCGCCGTAACTCATGAAGGGCATGTCGGCGATGATCAGCGAGCGTTTGGCGCCGCGTTTGACGGCGGCGGTGTGATAGGCGATCTGTTCAACGGTGACAGGGATCGTGGTGTCGTGACCTTGCACCACCATGCCCAGCGAATCGCCGACCAGAATCACTTCCACTTGCGCTTCGCTGATGAAGTGCGCGAAGGTGGCGTCGTAGGCGGCGAGCACGGCAAATTTTTCGCCGTCTTGCTTCATGGTCTGCAAGGTATTGATGGTGATGGTGCGCATCGCGTATCGCCTGCAATCGGAATGTGGACGGGTCAGAGCGTGGAGGGATTGTAGTAATGGCGACCGTTGCGGATCGTCAGCAAATATTCCACCAGTTGTTTGTAATGCTGCGGGTTGTTGGCGAGATCAATTTCGGCAGCGTTGACGATCAACAGCGGCGTGTCGCTGTAGTAATGAAACAGCTGCGTGTAGGCTTCGTTCAGCTGCTGCAGGTAATCGACATCAATGCGCTGTTCGGCGGCGATGCCGCGCTGGCGCACGCGCTTGAGCAGGATGTCCACCGGCGCTTGCAGGTACACCACCAGATCCGGTTTCGGCGCGTCGATGATCAGCTGGTCGTAAACTTTTTTGTACAGGTTGAACTCGTCGTCATCCAGCGTCACGCGCGCAAACAACGGATCCTTGTTGATAAGAAAATCGGCAATGCGCAACGGTGAAAACAGATCGGCCTGACGCAGTTCCTGGAATTGCTTGCTGCGCTGGAACAGAAAGTAAAGTTGTGTCGGCAGCGCGTTGCGCTTGCGATCCTGATAGAAGCGTTCCAGAAACGGATTTTCCTCGGCGGCTTCCAGCAGCGTCTGGTAACTGAAGGTGCTGGCCAGGCGTTTGGCCAGGGTGGTCTTGCCGACGCCGATATTGCCTTCCACGGCAATGAAGCGGGGCAGGGTGCGGCCTTCGAAGTCGAAATGCAGGCTGTCGAACGGGTCGTCGGTCATGCGTTGTCCGTGTTGGGGTCGCGGGCGAGTGGCCACAGACCCTCCGTACTTATGTCGCGCAATAATGACGCAAGCGGGCTGCCGTTGGGAAGCACAAGATGCGGCGCGATGTCGGCCAATGGCACCAGTACGAAGCTGCGCTCGTGCAAGCGCGGGTGCGGCACGCTCAGGCGCGCATCCTCGATGATCTGCTGCCCGTAGAGCAGCAGATCCAGATCCAGTGTGCGAGCGCCCCAGTGTTCGCGGCGCTCGCGTCCCTGTGCCTGTTCGATACTTTGCAGTGCGCCAAGCAGGGCGTGAGGTGCCAGCGTGGTTTCCAGGCAGGCGACGCCATTGATGTAGTCGGGTTGATTCGCGGGGCCACCCACCGGGCTGCTGCGGTACCAGGGCGATACGGTCTGCACGGTGGTTTCAGGAATGGCGGAGAGCGCTTTTACGGCCTGCTGCACTTGTGCCTGCGGGTCGGTGAGATTGCTGCCGATGCCGATATAGGCGGTGACTGCTGCGTTCACGCGGGGCAATCAGTCTGCCGCTGCGGGTTTGCGGCGGTTACGGCCGCCGCGTCGGCGGCGCTTGTTGCCGGCACCGCCTTCCTGCGGGCTGCTCGCCTCTTTCTGCATGTTCAGGCGCTGCTCCGGGTCGGCATCCTGGAAGTCGGTCCACCACTGGCCGAGGCCGTGCATCTCTTCGCCGGCCTGCTCGCGCAGCAGGAGAAAATCATACGCGGCACGGAAGCGCGGGTGTTCGAGCAGGCGCTCGGCACGACCGCCGCTGCGGCGGCTGAGTTGCCACTGCAATTCCCAGATCTCCTGCATCGGCAGCGTGAAGCGTTTGGGAATGCCGATACGCTTGATCTGTTCGCTGATGACTTTCTGTGCGGCTTTCTGCAGAGCCTGATACGGAGGCAAGCCTTCATGCTGCACATGTTGCTGCTGTTGTTGCAGGGCTGGCCAGAGGATGGCGGCGCAGAGGAAGGCTGGCGTGACGCGCAGATCCTTGCGAATGCGCTCGTCGGTATTGGCCAGTGCCTGGCGTATCAGGCGGTCGGAATAATTGCCGGGTTCCAGCAGGCGCGCCGGGCCGGGAAACAGTGTCTGGAACAGCTTGTGCTGTGCCATCAGTTCGAAGGTTTTTACGGCGCTGCCAGCCATGAACAGCTTCACCATCTCGTCGAACAGACGGGCGTTGGAAATGTCGTTCAATAGTGGCGCGAGGCGAGCGATGGGCGCGGCGGTGTTCTTTTCCAGCGTGAAATCGAGCTTGGCGGCGAGACGCACCGCGCGCAGCATGCGCACCGGGTCTTCGCGGTAGCGTGTTTCCGGGTCGCCGATGATATGGATCAGGCGCTTGTCGATATCGCGCATGCCGCTGCAGAAGTCGCGCACCTGGCGATCGACGCCGTAGTACAGCGCATTGACGGTGAAATCGCGGCGGATGGCATCTTCTTCGATGCTGCCGTAGACGTTGTCGCGCAGCAGCAGGCCGCTGTCATGCACTTCGCCCTGGGAATCGTCTTCGGCATTGCTATGGTGGCCGCGGAAGGTGGTGACCTCGATCATGTCGCGGCCGAACATCACGTGCACGATGCGGAAGCGGCGGCCGATGATACGCGAGTGGCGGAACACCTGCCGTACCTGTTCCGGGGTGGCATTGGTGGCGACATCGAAGTCTTTCGGGCGCAGGCCCAGCAGCAGGTCGCGCACGCCGCCGCCGACGATGTGGGCGTCAAAGCCTGCTTCCTGCAGGCGCTCGATGACGCGCAGCGCATTGTTGCTGATCTTGTGTTCAGGAATGCCGTGCTGTGCTGGCGCGATGATGTCGGCTTGCGGCACTGCACCTTTCTTGCCGGCTTTGGGCTTGCCGGCAACCTTGGAGACGCGTTTCTTGATCCAGTCGAGCATGCTTGTGATACGGCAAATGGTGGGTTGCAAAGCGCGGCAGTGTAGCACAGCCGCCTGTCTGCATATGGCGTGCAACCAGGCTTGGCGCTATGCTCGGCGCCGGTCCGGCTGCGGTGATCCACATGAAGAATGCCCTGTTTTCTGCTGTGCTGGCACTGTTGGTGGCAGCTGTTTGCCTGGGCGTGATGGAATTTGGTTTGCGTCACTTTTACTTCACGCAGTGGCAGGAGCAGAACATCGTCGGCAATCCGGATCACCGCATGACGCTGCGCTATCACAACAATATCAACAGCGATGGTATCCGCGCCAAGAAAGAGGCGTCAGCTTATCGTGCGGATGATTTCAATATCATTTTTCTTGGCGATTCGTTTACCTATGGCTGGCGCGTGATGGCGGGCAAGACCTTGCCCGCACAACTGGAGAAACTCGCGCACCAGCAGGGTTACAGCAGTGTGCAGTCTGTCAACTTTGGCTGGGTGTCGTCCTCGCCATTTCTGTCCCATCGCCTGCTGCGTGACATCGGAGCCAAGTACCATCCCAAGCTGGTGGTGTTAATGGTGGACATGACAGACTTTGCGGATGACATGCTCTACGAAAACATAGTCGAAAAACGGCACGGATTTATTGTCGGCCAGTATGTGCCTGCCATCACCTTGCTGATCAGCCAGCTCAACCAGCGCTTCTGGCAGTCGGAATTTTTGTCGCAAACCTTGTTCGGCGTGCCGGCGCGACATTTCTTTATCGTCAACAAGCCGTTGTCCCAAACCCGTCCGGCTTTTGACAATCTGATGCGCAATGTCGATGCCATCAACAGCTACTGCCGCGATACGCTGGGTGTGCCGTTCGTGATGATGGTGATGCCGCGTTATTTCCAGTACGACCCGCGTCTGTCGCCAGCCAACTGGGAGAAGTACCAGTACGATATATCCGGGCCGTATTTGCAGGAGCCCTTTCGTTATTTTGATGAAATTGCAGGGAAAAAACCTTATCCGGTTATTTCACTGCTGCCGGATTTCCAGCACATACCGGTGTTTCCCAGTACCTTTGATGATGATCCTCACCTGAACGAAGCAGGCAACCATTTTGCGGCTGCTGCGGTATGGAAACATTTGCAGCAGCAGTCCGGCATCGCGTGGCCGCAGCCTGCTGCGGCATCGGCAGCAGAACTCGCGGCGGAAATGGAGGAGCGCGATTGATTGCGATCCATCAAGCAAAAACACTGGCAGTATGCTAGCCTCTCGGCGTTCTCAAGGGCGAAAATTTTTTCTGTCCTGAGCGTTATCCGATTTCAACCTGTAAAGGAGACTCCGATGAAAGCCCATCTGTTGAAAGCATCATTGATCGTTGCGTCCATCGCTCTGGTTGCCGGCTGTGCCAGCAACTCCGATCTCGCGGCGGTGCGCGAGCAGGCTGCCCAGGCCCAACGCACGGCTGATGAAGCCAAAGCACAAGCAGCGGCTGCGCAGCAAGCGGCGGAAGAAGCCAAGCAGTCTGCCAATGACGCGAACACCAAGATCGACCGTTCGTTCAAGAAAGCGATGTACAAATAATCGCTGAATTTCTTGGTATGGAAAAAGGGGTCTGACCCATTGGGTCAGACCCCTTTTTTCTTTTTATTTTATTCTATTGCGCTTTATTGCAGCGGCGTCAGCTGCGGACCAATCGCAACCGGTTGCCCTGTGGTTTCGATCTGCAGTACATCTACCCTGTGCCAGTCCACCGGGTAGTCCGGGTACTGCGCAATGGCTGAGCGAATCATGGCCGGCAGTATGCTGCGGTCACTGGCAACGCTGTCGGGCGTGCCTTCCAGCCATGGGTGCACTTCGGCGTACAACACGCCGTCTAACCAGCCGACTTTGTACGGCTGGTTGACGATGCGCACCGGCGTGCCCACTTCCACCATTTCATACATGTGCGCAATGTCTTCGGGGTACATGCGGATACAGCCATGCGTGACCTGCATGCCAATGCCGTACTCCTTGTTGGTGCCGTGAATCAGGTATGACGGCGTGGACAGATACAGCGCGTACTGCCCCAGCGGGTTGTCAGGCCCGGGGCCGACCACTTCCGGCAGCACGTCACCTTCGGCAGCGTGCTCGGCGCGCAGGGCTTCCGGCGGGTACCAGGTGGGGTCGGCGACTTTCCGGGTCACGCTGGCGGTGACCAGCGGGGTATTCCAGTCGCGTCGGCCGATGCTGACCGGGTGCATCTCCACCTGCGTTGCCGGCAGTGAGGCAACAGTCTGTGTGATAGTTTTTTTGCCTTTGCGGATTTTCTTCGGCGGCTGCCAGGTGTCCGGGTAGTAGTACATGCGCTTTTCGGCGACATTGATGACGATACCTTCGCGCGGCGCATCTGGCAGCAGGTGGCGTTGCGGTAGCAACACGGGCGTGCCTTCACGCGGCAGCCAGGTATCGACAGCCGGGTTGGCGTTGACGATGTCGTCGAAGCCGAGGTCGTGGCGGCGGGCGATGTCCACCAGCGTATCCTCCTCATGTGCCAACACCATCTGTTCTTCACCGACCAGTGCATCGCCATTGGCGGGCAGCGGAAAAGGATTGGCGTAGACAACGGCAGGCAACAGCGCCATCAACAGCAGAGCATGTTTTTTCATGGACGTATTTCCACCAGCGTGCCGTTGGCCACTTGGCTCCACAGCTGATCCATTTCTTCGTTGGTGACGGCGATACAACCGCGCGTCCAGTCCACATCACTGTGCAGGCGGCCGACATAGCCAAAGCCGTTCTGCAGGCCATGGATCAGGATACCGCCGCCAGGGTCACAGCCCTGTTTGCGTGCCCGCGCGTAGTCTGCGGCCGAGGGGTAGGAGAGGCGCAGGGCACGGTAGAAGCCTGAGTCAGGCACATGTTCCGTCACAAAATATATGCCTTCGGGTGTGCGCTTGTCGCCGGAGCAGGTTTTGGCGCCCACCGGCTGCTGGCCCAGCGCGACCTTGTAAGTCGCCTGCAATTGGCCGTTGGCGTAGTAGAGCAATTCACGGCGAGCTTTTTCGATGATGATGCGCGGGCGCTCGGGCGGCAGTTCCTCTGTGGTGGCAGGTGTTGCCGGCGCAGGTGTGATAGCCGGATGGTGGGTGCAGGCTTGCATGCAGGCTGTGGCCAGCGCGATGGCGGTGAGTCGGGAAAAATACCGTTGCCTTGAAGTCATATGGGGGGCGGATGTTGCAGATCAGTACACGAGTCTATTGCCATGCGCGCGGCTGTGCCAGCAGCTTGCGCTAGCAGAGCGATTCGTTATGCTAGCCAACCCCGTTTTTGCCGCTTTACGGAGCCATCCATGCAAACGCCCGATGACATCAAATACCTGGCCAGCCACCAGTGGGGCCGTCTGGAGGCGGATGGTACAGTGACGGTGGGCATTACCGATTACGCACAGGATCAGCTCGGCGATGTGGTGTTTGTCGATCTGCCTGCGGTCGGCAGCGCACTGACCCAGGCCGGCGAGGCGGGCACCATCGAATCGGTCAAGACGGCGTCTGACTTGTTTGCCCCGGTGTCCGGCACGGTATTGATCATCAACCCGGCACTGGAAGAGACGCCGGAAATCGTCAACGACTCACCCTACGAGCGCGGCTGGCTGTTCAAAGTGCAACCCGACAATGCCGGTGCCGAATGGGCAAATCTGCTTGATGCCGCTGGCTACCAGGCCGCCGTGGCTGCCGAGCAGGACGACTGACGCCGGATTGATCTATATTAAGAACGCTTAGGCTTTTGCCAGATTGCGGAACTCCTGGCCCGTTTCGCCCTCGAATCCGCCAGTGATAGACTTTGCTCCCCCGGAGGAGACTGTATGAACAAGCAACTGATCCCAGCCAGTGTGCTCTCGCCCAACATGGGCCTGACCACCTACGCGCAGGCGATCAACAGCATCCCCATCCTGACGGCAGAACAGGAGCGCAAGCTCGCCGAGGATCTCTACTACCGTGAAGACCTCGAAGCCGCCCGTCAGCTGGTGCTGTCGCACCTGCGTTTTGTCATGCACATCGCCCGCAGCTACAGCGGCTACGGCCTGCCGCAAGCCGACCTCGTACAGGAAGGCAATATCGGCCTGATGAAGGCGGTGAAACGTTTCAACCCCGAGAAAGGTGTACGCCTGATTTCCTTTGCCGTGCACTGGATCAAGGCCGAGATTCACGAGTACATCCTGCGCAACTGGCGCATCGTCAAGATCGCTACCACCAAGGCGCAGCGCAAGTTGTTTTTCAACCTGCGTGGCGCCAAGAAAACGCTGGCCTGGCTGTCAAACGATGAGGCGCATGCCGTGGCGAAAGATCTCGGTGTTGCTGTCAGCGATGTGCGCGAGATGGAAGGTCGTCTGGCGGGCTACGATGCTTCGTTCGACGCCAGCCCCGACGATGATGACGAACATGCGTTTGTAGTGCCGTCCAGCTATCTCGAAGATGCTGGCAGTGACCCCGCATTCCAGCTGGAAAATGAAAACTGGGAAGATGTCAGCACGCGCCAGCTGGGCGAGGCGATGGCGTCTCTTGATGCGCGCAGTCGCGATATCCTGCAGAAACGCTGGTTGAACGACGACAAGGCGACGCTGCATGATCTGGCGGCCGAGTACAACGTTTCTGCCGAGCGCATTCGTCAGCTCGAACAGAATGCGATGAAAAAACTGCGCGCAGCTATGGATCTGTAATTGTGTGAACCTGATAAAAAGGCGACCTTCGGGTCGCCTTTTTTGTTTGCGTACTAGCGGATGCCCGCCAGCAACACTGCGCCAATAAACAGCAGAAAACCGGCAAACACGCGTTTCAGTTTTTGCGCAGGCCAGCGGTGCGCCAGTTGTGCACCGATGCGCGCGCATGGCAGGCTGGTGATGCCTATTCCCAACAGTGCCGGTAGATAGACAAAGCCCAGTGCGTGCGCAGGTAAATCCTGATGTGCCCAGCCCTGCCAGATGTAGGAGAAGGCGCCGACCAGTGCTATCGGGAAGCCACAGGCGGCAGCGGTAGCCACGGCCTCCTGCATGCGCACGCGGCACCAGCTGAGAAACGGCACAGTCAGCGAGCCGCCGCCGATGCCGAACAGTGCCGAGGCGCCGCCGATGGCCAGCCCGGCCAGGGAAAGCCCGACCTTGCCGGGAATGTCCTGCTGTCCTTGCGGTTGCCAGCCGAACCACATCTGCGCGGCAATCGTCCAGGCAAACACACCGAACAGTCGCTGCAATTGCAAACCGTGCAGTTGCGTTGCGACAAATGCGCCCAGCCATACACCGATGGCAATGCCCGGCACCAGCCACCGCACCAGCGGCCAGCGCACAGCGCCAGCCTGATGGTGGCTGCGGGTGGAGCTGATCGAGGTGACGACAATGGTCGCCAGCGAGGTGCCGATAGCCAGATGGGTCTGCAAATCGCTGCCCAGCCCCTGCCATTTGAAGCACAGCACCAGTGCCGGCACGATGATGGTGCCGCCACCGACGCCGAACAGGCCGGCCAGCACGCCGGCGACAGCGCCGACCACAAGGTAAATCAGAAATATCACATCAGCATTCCATGAGGGGTGTGCCATTCTTCACGTGGCGGCTGTCGTGTGCAATAGAAGATGTGCGCAACAGCTGAAAGCGAATTTGCTTATACTGCCGCCATTACATTTTTCAGGAAAACCCATGCGCGTACTGGTCATTGGCGGCACCGGATTCATCGGCTATCACGTGGTGCGCGCTCTGGTGCAGCAGCAGGCCCAGGTGAGTGTGCTTTGCCGTCACGTCGAGAGTGTCGATGAAATTTTCGGTGCATCCGTGCAAGGTGTGCGCGGCGATATCGGTACTCTGCTGAAGGCTGATTACATCGAGCTGCTGCGGGTGTTCGACGCCGTTGTTTTTGCTGCAGGAGTGGATGAACGCAGCAAGGTTGAGGGAGATGTCGATGATTTTTTCTACCGCGCCAATGTCTGGCCCTGCGAGCAGTTGTTTGCCGCGTTGCCGCAGACGCCGGTGCGACATGCTGTGTTGCTGAGTTCCATCTTTCTCTGGTTGAACGAACAGCAACCCCAGCTGGATCTCACTCGCCACCACCCTTACATACGTTCCCGTTTTGAACAGAATCGCATTGCGCAAGAAGCGGTCAAGAATTCCCCTTGTGTGCTGACAACCTTGCTGGTGCCATGGATTTTTGGCAGCAGCCCGCATCGCGTTACTCAGTGGTCGACCGTAATCAATTATGCGCGCGCCGCTGTGCCGCTGATGTGTATTGAGGGCGGTGCCAACATGATGTCGGTACAGGTGCTGGCGCAGGCCGTGTGTGGTGCACTGCATTATCCGGAAAGCAGTAGCGTGTTGCCGGTGGGTGATGAAAACCTCTCCTACGCAGAATTGATACAGCGTCTTGGCCGGCTTGCTGGCCGTGCAGATGCTTCCGTGCGTCCGGTATCGGCAGGTTTCTTTCGCGACCTCACGGCGACAGGCAAGTTTTTCAGTCGCTTGTTTGGTTTGCAGTCGGGTATTGATCTCACGCATATGGCGGATTTGCTGTTGCAGGATATTCATTTCGATCCGGCAGACTCGCAGCGCTTGTTGCATTACAGCGGCGGTGATCTTGATCGGGCGTTTCAGGAAACGGTGGCTTCGGTACCGGAAGGAAAATTGCTGGAAGGGTGGCGCCAGACGCTTAACTGGTTTGCTGCTTCATGATGTTGCGCATCGCAACCCTGCTCTGGTGCGCACTGCTTGCCGTATTCCTTGCTGTGACGGCGTACTACATCGTGTTTCACCATGTTTCGCCGATGTCACGCGATCAGTGGCACATGTTGCATGCGCTGTTTGAAAAGGGTTTGTGGCAGACATCGATTTCCACGGTTTCCGGTCATCGCCACCTTCTCGCGTTTGTGTTGTATGAAATTGATCTGCAATTTTTTGCGGGCCGCAATCATTTTCTGGTTGCGGTTGACTGGTTGCTGAATCTTTCACTGGTCGCCCTGTTATGTAGCCAGATTATTGTCTGTGTGCCTGACAGGCGCAGTCGCTGGTTGTTGTGCGGTTGGGTTGTTGTGCTGTTGTGCTGGCTGCTCAACATTGCCTTGCTGGGCTGGGGCTTCAACGGCATCAACAATTACCTCTCTGTTGTCAGTTGTGTGTTGTCGATTTTTTTCCTGTACAAGGCGGTGCATCTTGCACGGCATGCTGGGCGAAATTTTATCCTGGCGTTGTTGCTGGGTGGTTTGTGCACGCTCAGCTTTGGCAACGGTGTGCTGGTGTGGCCTTTGGGTTTGTTGTCGCTGTATCTGTGGCGAGCTCCTCGTGCATTCCATGTCTGGTTTGGTGTTGCAGCTGCGCTATTTGTTGCGTTGTATTTCCTGTTGCCGGGCGGTGATGCAGCAGAGCAGATGCTGCTGTGGCCGGGCTGGAATATCCTGCGCTTTCCGGTGCAGGTCATGGGGGGGCCTTTCTACCATTTGTTGCGTGCCTGGCGCGTGCTGCCGGAGCCGCTGTTGCTGCAGGTCATGAGTGTTGCAGGTGCGCTGATTACGCTGGCCTCCTTGCGGCAACTATGGGAGTTACTGAAATCGCGCACGCCTGCAGATGTGCTGGAGGCGCTGGCTGTCGCGTTGATCGGCATTGGTTTTGGTTCGGCGCTGATGCTGACGTTGGCGCGTGTGGACGGTGTGCTTGATGCGACGACGGATCGTTTCCAGATCTGGGCCTTACTGCCCTGGCTCGGTCTGGGTGTGCTGTATTTTCGTCGTGCTGCCGGGATGACGTGGCGCTTGTGGTCGATGTGGTTTTTCGTGTTTCCGATATTGGCACTGCCCTCTCAGTTGGATTGGGGCGCGCGGCTGGCCGAGTACCGTACGCGGGTCGACAATGCACTGTTGTCGTATCAGGTTTATTTGCCGGTGGCAGAGGATGCTGAAAAAGCCTTGCACTGGAACTGGCAGAACAAGTTGCCGCATCTGTTTCCTGTGCTGGAGCAGCTGCGCGCTCAGCATCGCAATGTTTTTGCCAATGGTCAGGCAGATTGGCTTGGTCGCGTTCTGCCCGACTCGTCGGCGTTGCCGCGCTGTGCATTGCAGATTCAACAGCGCAACGCTGTGCGGGCTGGCGAATTGCTGGATGTGCGCACCATCGCCGGGGCTGGCGCGTATGTCGCCTTGCCATCGCTCCAGACGCATGCCGTGGCCGGATGGCGATGGCAGCTGCAGGTGGACGAGCCGCTCTGGGATTACGGTGTGATAACCGATCAGCAATCACAGGTGCGAGGTTTGTTGCAGCCCGTGCAACACAGTCGGCTGCCGCGTTTCAGCGGTGTGCGCCACGACAGCTATAACGCCTACGGAGTCGTGCGCAGTGATGGTCTCGGCGAGGATGTGTCCTATCGACTATTGTTGTTCCGCGATCTGCAGCCGTTCTGCGCGCGCGCGTTGTAGTCTGCCTCGCAACCGTTGGCAAAACTGCTAGTATTGGCCGCCTGACAGGTGGGGAGGTTATTCATGTCCGTTGCACAACTGGTTCCGGTGTTGCTTGGCGCGTTTGCGCTGTATATGGTCAAGCAGGGCATACGTTTTGTGCCGCAGGGTTATGCCTGGACGGTGGAGCGCTTCGGTCGCTATATCCAGACGCTGGATCCCGGCCTTAATTTTATTGTGCCCTTTGTGGATCGTATCGGCCAGAAAATGGTGATGATGGAGCAGGTGCTGGATATTCCGCCGCAGGAAGTCATCAGCGCCGACAATGCCATGGTGAAGATTGATGCCGTGTGTTTCTACCAGGTGATCAACGCAGCCAAGGCTTCCTATGAGGTGGCGGATCTCGAGCATGCCGTGCGCAATCTCACCATGACGAATATACGCACGGTGCTGGGTTCGATGGAGCTCGACGAAATGTTGTCGCGCCGTGACGAGATCAACGAACGTCTGCTGCGCACGGTGGATCAGGCCACCAATCCGTGGGGCATCAAGGTCACGCGCATCGAGATCAAGGACATCACGCCCCCGCGCGACCTCATTGATGCCATGGCCAACCAGATGAAAGCCGAGCGTGAAAAGCGTGCGCTCATCCTGGAGGCCGAGGGCAAAAAGCAGGCAGAAATCCTTGAAGCCGATGGTTTGAAACAGGCGCAGATTCTCAAGGCCGAAGGCGAGCGTGCTTCGGCGTTTTTGCAATCAGAGGCGCGTGAGCGCGAGGCAGAAGCGGAAGCCAAGGCAACGCACATGGTGTCGCAAGCCATCGCCAAGGGTGATATCCAGGCTGTGAATTATTTCATCGCGCAAAAATACATTGACGCATTGGGTAAGCTGGCATCTGCCAATAACAACAAGGTGATCATGATGCCGTTGGAGGCTTCACAGTTGATTGGTTCGGTCGCCGGCATAGGTGAGTTGTTCAAGCAGCTCAATACGGCAGACGCCGGCAAGGTCGACAGCAAGGTGTCGGGTTGAGATGCTGGCAATGGCGGCATTGTTTGAAAGCTTGAGCTGTTGGCACTGGCTGGCATTAGCGCTGCTGTTATTGATGGTGGAAATGGCTGGCGCCGGTGGTTACCTGTTGTGGGCTGGTATGTCTGCTGGTGTGACAGCCCTGTTGTTGTGGCTGGTGCCCGGGCTGTCGTGGCAGATGCAGTTGGTTGTGTTCTCGGTTGGAGCGGTGATCATGGCCTTGGGCTGGTGGCAGTACCAGCAGCGCCGTCCTCGTGTAGTGCCCGAGCCGCTATTGAATCAGCGCAGTGCACAGTATGTCGGTCGCATATTTACCTTGAGTGACGCCATTGAAAACGGGCGTGGCAAGATTCGGGTAGATGACAGTTTCTGGGAAGTCAGTGCGGCGCAGGATATGCCAGTCGGCACGCGTGTCAGGATTACGGCGGTGGAGCACGACCAGATTTTTTGTGTAGAAGCAGTGTGAACACATATTGAGCGCATTTCATTGTGCGAATGACAACATTGTATAAACGCTAAAACAGGCAAATTTCGCAGAGATGAAAAATCTTCTCAAATTGATAGTGGCGCTGGCTCTGCTGGTGTGGGGAGTGGTGGCGGCAGTGCAGCGTGCCTTGCCAGTGTGGCTGCAGGATATTGTTGCACTGCAAGCGCCAGTGCTGACGGGTAGTGCTGCAGGTGTTGAGCATGCAGCAGTGGATTGGCGGCAGCGTGTAGTCAGTTACAGTGGCGTTCGCATCGATAATCCCACTGTGTTCCCACAGGATTTTCCATTGGCGCGTGTTGCGACATTGGCAGTTGTGTTGCCGGCAGATTTCGAGCCTGATTGGCATCGTGACAGTTTGTTGCCGGCAGTGTTGCCCATTGAAAGTCTGACGCTCGATGATGTGCTGCTGGATTACGATATGGACACGGAAGCCGGCAATTTACGCAATGTGCGTGAACGCATCAATCGCGCGGCAGTAGAAGGTATGCGTCAGCGTCTCAACGCCAGTGGCAATGTTGATGCAGTGATGCCGCAGCTGGTGGATGTGAAGCAGTTGCGCATCAGTGGTATTCAGGTCAATGCGCATGGCGAGAGTCGCCCTGAGCGCCAGAAAAAGTTTTTGTTGCCGGATGTTATTTTGGAAAATCCTGGCGCAGGTGCAGTGACGCCAGCCGAGATTGTCGATGTTGCCACGCGTGCATTGATGGACAGTGTGCAGGTACAGGCATTGGCGCAGGGCGTGGTTGAGCCGCCGAAAGTTGAGGATGAAACTCGTGGTGGAGTGCGGCAGCGCACAGTGCGCAGGAGCGCAGCCGATGACGAGGGTTTTCAGCAACAGGAACAGCCGCAGTCCGAGGGCAAAGGCAAGAAATTTTTCAAGGAAGTCGGCAGTGGTTTCAAGCAGGTTGGCAAGGGAATCGGCAATCTGTTCAAGCGGGACAAGTAATCCATGCGCCATTGCCTGTTGCTGTTACGGCATTTGCCGGCAGGTTTTTTGTATGTCCTGGCTGGTGTATTGTCGTTCTTGTTGTTTCACGTTGTTCGCTATCGGCGCCATACGGTGCGCGAGAATCTGGCTCGCGCATTTCCGGAAATGTCTGAGCAAGAGCGCTCGGTATTGGCGCGTGATTTCTATCATCATCTCGCTGATGTGGTAGTGGAAGTGTTGTTGTTAGCGCGTTATTCCAGGGATGAGTTATTGCAATGTGTTGAGGTGGTGGGGGCTGAGCACCTGCATGCACATGCCGATAAACGTGAGTCGATGATTTTGCTGTCGGCACATCAGGCGAACTGGGAGTGGATGGTGGCAACCATGTCGGCGGTATGCCCTTGCCCGATGGATGCGCTATACCGGCCGCTGCATGATGATTTCATGGAGGTGTTTTTTCGCGATGTGCGCAAGCGTTTTGGTGCGAGCCTCATTCCCGCGGATAACGCTGCACGCGCTATTCTCAAGTTGCGTAAGGAAGTGCGCGCCTTCGGCATGATTGCAGATCAGAATCCGCGCCGGCAGGATGACAAGATCTGGGTGAATTTTCTTGGCGTGGATACGCCGGCATTTCCCGGGCCGGAACGCATTGCAAAGTTGACGGGCTACCCTGTGCTGTTTGTCGCCATGGAGAAACTGGGTCGTGGACGCTATCGCTGCACGATTTCGCCGCTGGCAGAGCCGCCGTACACAGGCGACGGTGATATCACGAATCGTTACATGCAGGCTGTCGAAGCTCAGGTGCTGCGTCAGCCGGCGTTGTGGATGTGGTCTCACCAGCGCTGGCGTTACCGTCGTTAGAGTGGTCGGCGGGAAGATTGCCGTCCCTGATTTGTTTATACTGCCTCCCCTGTTTTCTGGCCTGCCCGTGAGCGGATTTCCCCATGTTTGAGAACCTTACCGATCGCCTGTCCGGCACCTTGCGCTCCATCACCGGCAAGGCGCGTTTATCGGATGACAATATTCAGGATGCCCTGCGCGAAGTGCGAAAGGCGCTGCTGGAGGCCGATGTCGCCTTGCCGGTGGTCAAGGATTTTGTCGAGGCGGTGAAGAAACGCGCCATCGGGCAAGAAGTGAGCCGCAGTCTCAGCCCTGGCCAGCAGTTCGTGAAGATTGTGCAGGACGAGCTGATTGCGGTAATGGGTACAGCCAGTGAAGGCTTGAACCTTGCGGTCAAGCCGCCTGCGATCATCCTCATGGCAGGTCTGCAGGGTGCGGGTAAAACCACCAGTGTTGCCAAACTGGCCAAATACCTGAAGGAGCGTCAGAAGAAAACCGTGATGGTGGCCAGTGCCGACGTTTACCGGCCTGCTGCCATCAAACAGTTGGAGACGCTGGCCGGCGAGGTGGGCGCCAAGTTCTTTCCCAGTGATGTCAGCCAGAAGCCGCTGGATATTGCCGTTGCAGCCATTGATGCAGCCCAGCGTCAGCTGGCTGATGTATTGATCATCGATACCGCAGGTCGTCTGCATATTGATGAAGCATTGATGGATGAAATCAAGGCGCTGCATGCGGCGTTGAAGCCGGTGGAAACATTATTTGTCATTGATGCCATGATCGGTCAGGACGCCGTCAATACCGCCAAGGCTTTCAATGAGGCGCTGCCACTCACCGGCGTGGTGCTGACCAAAATCGACGGTGATGCGCGCGGTGGTGCGGCTCTCTCTGTCCGCCATGTCACGGGCAAGCCGATCAAATTCATCGGTGTCGGCGAGAAGACGGATGCGCTGGAGCCGTTTCATCCGGATCGTATTGCTTCGCGCATTCTCGGTATGGGCGATGTGCTGTCGCTGATCGAACAGGCGCAGCAGAATTTCGACCAGAAAAAAGCCGAGAAGCTGGCGCAGAAGGTCATCAAGGGCAAAGGCTTTGATCTGGAGGATCTGCGCGATCAGTTGCAGCAAATGCAGAACATGGGTGGTATGGCTGGCCTGCTCGACAAATTGCCGGGCATGGGGCAGATGGCGCAGATCGCCCAGCAGGATGAGACCGTCAAGCAGTTCAAGCGGATGGAGGCTATCATTGGCTCCATGACGCCCGCCGAGCGCCGTGATCCGGAGATTCTCAATGGCTCGCGCAAGCGCCGCATCACCATGGGGTCGGGAACCGACCTGCAGGATCTGAATCGCCTGCTCAAGCAGCACAAGCAGATGGCCAAGATGATGAAAAAGCTCAAGGGCGGCAAGGGCATGGCCAACATGATGCGCGGCCTCTCCGGCCAGATGGGAGGGGCTGGTGGCATGCCTCCGGGTCTGGGCGGCGGTATGCCCGGCGGCCTCGGTGGCGGCCTCAAGTTGCCGGGGCGGTTTCGCTGAGGATTTGTCGAGGCGCTGCCTTGACGCATGGAGGGGGCTTCTATATGATGCCGCCTCTTTTTCGGTCCCGTTGGTCGGGGCCGTGAGTGCCTGACCGTGATGGACAGGTTTGTGTTTGCCCGGCACGGCCGGGCGCAATACCGGAGTTAATGATGGCAACAATCAACCAGTTGGTGCGCCAGCCCAGACAGCGCAAGGCCGCCAAGAGTGACGTACCGGCACTGCAGGGTTGTCCGCAGCGTCGCGGCGTTTGCACCCGCGTTTACACCACTACGCCAAAGAAGCCGAACTCGGCTCTGCGTAAAGTCTGCCGTGTGCGTCTGACCAACGGTTACGAGGTTAGCTCGTACATCGGTGGTGAAGGCCACAACCTGCAGGAGCACAGTGTAGTGCTGATCCGCGGCGGTCGTGTAAAAGACTTGCCGGGTGTGCGTTACCACACCGTGCGCGGCAGTCTGGACACCGCTGGCGTGAAAGATCGCAAGCAGCGTCGTTCCAAGTACGGCGCGAAGCGTCCGAAATAAGAGTACGGCGCCAAGCGTCCGAAGTAATCGTCAAACATTTTGCTGTGTGCTCGCTGCGTAAGCGGCGGGCCGGCAGAGTAAGGCCGGGCGAGATTCTTTGTCCCGGATCAACCTGAAACATGAGGTATTGTCATGCCAAGAAGAAGAGTGGCGGCCAAACGTGAAGTGCTGCCAGATCCCAAATTCGGAAGCCCGCTGCTGGCCAAATTCGTAAACCACGTAATGGAAAGCGGCAAGAAATCCGTTGCCGAACGTATCGTTTACGGCGCGCTGGATATCGTCAAGGAAAAACTCAACAAAGACCCGCTTGAAGTTTTCGAGCAGGCGATGGAAAACATCGCGCCGATGGTCGAGGTTAAAGCTCGCCGTGTCGGTGGTGCGACTTATCAGGTTCCTGTAGAAGTGCGTGCATCTCGCCGCAATGCTCTGGCTATGCGCTGGATCGTTGAGTACTCGCGCAAGCGCGGTGAAAAGTCCATGCGTCAGCGTCTGGCTGGCGAAATGATGGATGCCTCGCAAGGCAAAGGCGCAGCGGTGAAGAAGCGTGAAGACGTGCACCGTATGGCTGAAGCCAACAAGGCGTTCTCGCACTACCGCTTCTAAAGTTCCTGCGGTTTTTGTATGGCGGGTGCAAACTCGCTGGCGAGAGGCGGCTAATCAACCATTAGTCGCCTTTACGTTTTTAAGGTTTGGTATTTCGGGTTTTTTATAAGCCTGTAATCAAAATGAATTTAACTGGTCCTCGACAAGACTGAATTTCTGGAGAAACTCCGTGGCACGTAAAACCCCTATCGCGCGCTATCGCAACATCGGTATCTGCGCACACGTAGATGCCGGCAAGACCACCACCACTGAACGTGTTCTGTTCTACACCGGCTTGTCACACAAGATCGGTGAAGTGCATGATGGTGCTGCTACCACTGACTGGATGGTGCAGGAGCAGGAGCGCGGTATCACGATCACGTCCGCTGCAATCACCACGCATTGGCGCGGTATGCAGGCCCAGTTTCCTGAACACCACATCAACATCATCGATACTCCGGGTCACGTAGACTTCACTATCGAAGTAGAGCGTTCACTGCGCGTACTTGACGGTGCTGTGGTTGTGCTGTGTGGCACTTCCGGTGTGCAGCCGCAAACGGAAACCGTATGGCGTCAGGCCAACAAATACGGTGTGCCGCGCATGGTGTTCGTGAACAAGATGGACCGCTCCGGCGCCGACTTCATGAAAGTGGTTGGTCAGCTGAAAGATCGTCTGGGTGCCAACGCTGTGCCTTTGCAAATGACCATTGGCGCCGAAGAAGAATTCAAAGGCGTGGTCGACCTGGTCAAAATGAAAGCGATTCGCTGGAATGAGGCCGATCAGGGCATGACGTTTGACTACGAAGAAATTCCTGCAGACCTGCTGGATCAGTGCAAGAAAATGCGCGAGTTCATGGTTGAAGCAGCAGCTGAAGCCTCAGAAGAACTGATGAACAAGTATCTGGATGGCGGCGAGCTGAGCGAAGAAGAAATCAAGGCCGGTATTCGTGCGCGCACCATCGCGGGCGAAATCATTCCGGTGCTGGGTGGCTCGGCGTTCAAGAACAAGGGCGTGCAGGCCATGCTGGATGCGGTGGTGGAATATCTGCCTGCGCCAACGGAGGTTCGTCCTATTCAGGGCACGCTGGAAGATGGTGAAACCATCGAAAGCCGTCCAGCAGATGACAAGGCACCGTTCGCTGCATTGGCATTCAAAATCGCTACCGATCCGTTCGTGGGTACTTTGACGTTCATGCGTGTTTACTCGGGAACGTTGAACAGTGGTGACAGCGTTTACAACTCGGTGAAAGAACGCAAGGAGCGTATCGGTCGTATCGTGCAGATGCACGCCAACAGCAGAAAGGAAATCACCGAAATTCTTGCTGGTGATATCGCTGCTGCTATCGGTTTGAAAGATGTCACAACCGGTGAAACCTTGTGTGCACTGGACAGCATCATCGTACTGGAGCGCATGGAATTCCCTGAGCCGGTAATTTCTGTTGCGGTAGAGCCGAAGTCCAAACCTGACCAGGAAAAAATGGGCATCGCGCTTGGCAAGCTGGCGCAGGAAGATCCCTCTTTCCGTGTGCGCACCGATGAAGAAACCGGCCAGACCATTATTTCGGGCATGGGTGAATTGCACCTCGACATCATCGTCGACCGCATGAAGCGCGAATTCGGCGTGGAAGCGAACATCGGCAAGCCGCAGGTGGCTTACCGCGAGCGCATTCGCAACAAATGTGAAATCGAAGGCAAGTTTGTACGCCAGTCTGGTGGTCGCGGTCAGTACGGCCACTGCTGGATACGTTTCGAGCCAAATCTGGAAGATCAGGATTCTGCGGAACTGGTATTCGTCAACGAAGTTGTTGGCGGTGTGGTGCCGAAAGAATATATCCCGGCCATCCAGAAAGGCATCGCCGAACAGATGAAAAACGGTGTTGTTGCCGGTTATCCGCTGTTGGGTTTGAAAGCCACCGTGTTTGATGGCTCCTACCACGACGTTGACTCCAACGAAATGGCGTTCAAGGTTGCTGCCAGCATGGCTACGAAAGAATTGTCTTTCAAAGGTGGTGCGGTACTGCTCGAGCCGATCATGAAGGTTGAGGTGGTGACACCGGAAGCCAACATGGGTGACGTGGTAGGTGACCTGAACCGTCGTCGCGGCCTGATTCTCGGTATGGATGAAAGCCCGATGGGTAAAGTCATCAACGCCGAAGTGCCGTTGGCTGAAATGTTTGGTTATGCAACTGCGCTGCGTTCAGCAACGCAGGGTCGCGCAACCTACACCATGGAATTCGCGAAATATTCTGAAGCGCCGAACAACGTTGCGCAGGATATTATCGAGAAGAACAAACGTTAATCTGATCACTGGAATCAAAGAGGTAATTCATCGTGGCAAAGGCAGCATTTGAGCGTAAGAAACCACACGTTAACGTAGGCACGATTGGCCACGTTGACCACGGCAAAACCACCCTGACGGCAGCGCTGACCATCGTTTGCGCGGAAGTATGGGGCGGCGAGAGAAAAGCGTACGACCAGATCGACGCGGCGCCGGAAGAGAAAGCGCGTGGTATCACCATCAACACCGCGCACGTGGAATACGAATCAGCCGAGCGCCACTACGCGCACGTTGACTGCCCTGGCCACGCTGACTATGTAAAAAACATGATCACGGGTGCTGCGCAGATGGACGGCGCGATCCTGGTGTGTTCAGCTGCTGACGGCCCGATGCCGCAGACTCGTGAACACATCCTGCTGTCTCGTCAGGTAGGCGTACCTTACATCGTTGTGTTCCTGAACAAGGCCGACATGGTGGACGACGCCGAGCTGCTGGAACTGGTAGAGATGGAAGTGCGTGAACTGCTGAGCCAGTACAACTTCCCGGGCGACGACACCCCGATCATCATCGGCTCTGCGCTGATGGCGGTAGAAGGCAAGGATGACAACGGTTACGGCACCTCTGCAGTGAAAAAACTGGTAGAGACGCTGGATACCTACATCCCGATGCCAGAGCGTGCTATCGACAAGCCGTTCCTGATGCCGATCGAAGACGTATTCTCCATCGCAGGTCGCGGTACGGTTGTGACCGGCCGTGTAGAGCGTGGCATTGTCAAAACCAGCGATGAAGTTGAGATCGTCGGTTTGCGCGCCACTACCAAAACCACTGTTACCGGTGTTGAGATGTTCCGCAAACTGCTCGACGAAGGTCGCGCGGGTGAGAACATCGGCGCGCTGCTGCGCGGCACCAAGCGTGAAGACGTGGAGCGTGGTCAGGTACTGGCGAAGCCGGGCACTATCAAGCCGCACACCAAGTTTGAATCAGAAATTTACGTTCTGTCCAAGGAAGAAGGTGGTCGTCACACGCCTTTCTTCAAAGGCTATCGTCCACAGTTCTATTTCCGTACCACTGACGTGACTGGTGAAATCCAGTTGGCGGAAGGTGTGGAGATGGTTATGCCTGGCGACAACATTTCGATGACGGTGACACTGATTCACCCGATTGCGATGGAAGAAGGCCTGCGCTTCGCCATCCGTGAAGGTGGCCGTACTGTCGGCGCCGGTGTGGTAGCGAAAATCCTCGAGTAATTCTTGTTTTTGCTCGAACGTGAAAGCCCTGGCGGGAAACCGGCAGGGCTTTTTGTTGTGTTGGGGTTCTTCATGCAACAGAATGTGACACGGTTCAATAGCCTGGGTGTGGGGCGCATCAATGAATGCCAGTGACGATATTTCAGTTCATGGACAGTCGCTTTTTCGTGACTACATGGAGTTGTGCAAGCCGAACGTTGTGGCTTTGATGATACTGACATCCGTCATCGGGATGTTGTTGGCGGTGCCGGGTATGGTGCCGTGGCAGGTGTTGATTTTCGGTAATCTGGGAATAGCGCTTTGTGCGGGATCTGCGGCAACCGTCAACCATATTGTTGACAGGCATATCGATCTGAAAATGCTGCGCACGATCAATCGCCCGGTGGCGCAGGGCCGCATCGGTAATATACAGGCACTGATCTTTGCTTGCGCTCTGGGAGCCGGCGGCATGTTGGTGCTGAAAATATTTACCAATGATTTGACCATGTGGCTCACGTTTGCGGCACTGATTGGCTACGCGTTTATTTACACCAGCTTTCTCAAGCGTGCTACGCCGCAGAATATTGTCATTGGCGGGCTTGCCGGTGCGGTTCCTCCGTTGTTGGGCTGGACGGCTGTTACGAACGAAGTGCATCACCATGCGCTGTTGCTGGTGCTGGTGATTTTTGCGTGGACGCCACCGCATTTCTGGGCACTGGCCATTCATCGCCGCGATGATTATGCCAAGGCTGAAATTCCGATGATGCCGGTAACGCACGGCATCAAACTCACCGCACTGCACGTCGTGTTGTACACGTTGATCCTGATAGCCATTACTTTGCTGCCATTTGCCACGCACATGTTCAGCTGGTTGTATCTGGCAGGGTCATTGCTCTTGGGTGCGGGTTTTCTGTACTGGTCTGTGCAGCTGTACCGTGAGAAACCGGGCGCAGGGATGGAGACATTCAAGTATTCAATAATCTACCTGATGGTGCTGTTCGTCATCATGCTGGCGGATCATTACCTGCTGCCATTGCCGGTTGCAGTGCCACTGGTGCCTGCACCATGAGACGGTTATCCGGTGTGAAGGTCACACTCACAGTGCTGGCGGTGGTGATTGCGGTGCTGGTGGGTGGATTTGTGCATCGCATGCTGCAGCCGGTTATTTTCAGCAAGCAGCAGATGGAAAATTATGGCGCCTTTCTGTTTGAAAAGCCGCGTATCTTTCGTGAAGTGACATTGGTCGATCAGAACGGGCGCGCATTGAATCGCCAGTTTTTCTCAGGCAAATGGACATTGGTGTTTTTCGGATTCACCTACTGTCCGGATATATGTCCCACCACCATGGGTGTGCTCAACAAGTTTTATGAGGAATTGAAGAAAGAAGGCGCAGCTGACGATGTTCAGGTGGTGCTGGTGTCGGTAGATCCTGAGCGCGACACGCCGGAAAAAATGCGTGACTACGTGGCCTATTTCAATCCGCTGTTTTTCGGTGTAACTGGCGATTATATGGAGTTAGTGAAGCTCAGTGGCGATTTGAACGCTGCCTTTACCCGTGTGCCATTGGCAGAGGGCGGATACTTGATGGAGCACAGCGCTAATATCGCCCTGATCAATCCGAGAGGAGACTATCACGGTTTTTTTCGCCCGCCATTCGACGCTCTTCGCTTGCAGTTGGCGTTTGACTCCGCGCGTGCGCAGTACAGGCGTGATTACGGCGAGTAATCGCCTGTGGCGTTATGGCGATCAATTGGTTGCTGCGCGGATGTCTTGTGGCAAGGCAGGCCAGGTCTCGTCAAATGATGCGGGTTTGTTGATGTAGTAGCCCTGTGCGTAGTCAACACCAATTTCTGCGAGCAGATCGATGATTTCCTGATTTTCAACAAACTCGGCAATGGTCTTCAGATTGAAAGCCCGTGCGGCTTCAACAATAGTCTTGACCAGTACGCGATCCTCCATGTCGCGTGCGATATTCTTGATGAAGGCGCCATCGATCTTGATGAAATCAATGGGAAACTGTTTCAGGTAATAGAGAGATGAAAAGCCGGAGCCGAAGTCATCCAGTGCAAATTTGAAGCCATCCTGTTTCAGTGTGAGCATGTTTTTGCAGGTCAGATCAATGTCGGAAACGGCAGAGGTTTCGGTAATCTCAAAGATGATTCTGTCTGGCTGGATGCTATAGGCCTGCGCGTAAAGCCGAATGTGTTCAAATAGTTGTGGGTTCTGAAATGATTGGCCGGACAGGTTGATGGCTAGCGAGACGATCCTGTTGTTGCGTTGCAATCTGTGTTGGTAGGCAAACGCTTTTTGTATGACGGTTTCATCGACTTTTTTGATAAGGCCGCTCTCTTCTGCGGCGCGAATGAAATCGGTAGGGGGAAGAAATGATTCGTCCTGGCGAATGCGCAGCAGGGTTTCATAGTGGGATATCTGTCTCGAGCCTATGTGGCAAATGGGCTGAAAGAACAAGTCGATGATGTCTTCGTGCATCGATTGCTTGACCATTTGACTCCAGTAGATGCGCTCCTGTGAATCGTGTTTGACGGCGATGTTCTCGTCGAACAGGCACCAGCCATTGCGCCCGCTTTTCTTGATACAGTACATCGCCATGTCTGCATTGCTCATCAGTTCTGCAATATTGTCACCCTGTTCCGGAAATATGGTCACGCCGATGCTGGATGAAACGTGGAGTTGTTTTCCCTGGTGGGATATTTGCAGGTTGGCAATGGATTCGCAGATGCGTTCAACTACGGTTGTTGCTTCATTGATCGAAGTTTCCGCCATGAGCAGGGCGAATTCATCACCACCAAAGCGTGCGAGCACATCGGTTTCGCGTGTGATCTGGCGAACCGTGTCGGCGATGCGTTTTAGCAGGATGTCACCGATATGGTGGCCGCAGGTGTCATTCACTTCCTTGAAATGGTCGATGTCAAAATATACCAGTGCGCCCGAGCGCTTGTGGCGTATGCTCATCGACAGTGCGCGTTCCAGCTCTTCCGTGAAGCGCCGGCGATTGAATAGTGATGTCAGAGGGTCGTGTGAGGCGAGCCAGCCCAGATGGTCTTCGGCTTTCTTGCGCTCGCTGATGTCGAGGCCTACGGTCAGGATATCGTAGCGCAGGCTGTCGGCTACTTTCAGGCTGCTGTGATACCAGGCCATATACAGCAACTCGCCACCTAGGCATTGCAGCGGTGTTTCATGTTGGTACGAGTTGCGTTCACCTGTACTCAATGCATGCAGATTCTGCGCAATTTCATTGGAATATTGATCAAACGGAAACAGGCTTTCGAACGACTTGCTGAGTAGCTCGTTTTCCTCAAAGCCACTGATCCAGCAGGCGTAGTGATTGACAAGCTTTATCCTGCCGTCAGCGTCGTGTGTGATGATCAGGGCGTGTGCGGTGTCGAGCAGGCCGGTGACAAAATCCCGTTCTTTGCGCAGGTCTATGGCGTTGTGCTCCAGTGCCTCCGCGCGATCTTCGAGTTCGTTTTGCAGTGTTTCCAGTTTCTGTGATAGCTCGATTGCAACATGGTTGAGTGTGTCGGCCTCATCCATGATGCCGAGATTCCGGGTTGTCTTGGCCAGTGTTTCGCGCACATGAACAAACGCATTTTGCGCGAGCAGCGGCATGTAGGACGTGGCGTTGCGTATGCGGTTTAGTGGCCCGATCAGCAGCAGAAACAGGCTGCTCTCAACCAGTGCGAAAGCGAGAATTTCAAATCGGTAACTGTCGCGGATGATCTTGTTGTTTGCGCTGACTTTGTCGGTAATGTCATTGATGAACAGCAGGTAACCCCGCTGCTCGCCGAGTTGATCCGGAATGTCCATGGCGGCGACATCGTAATGTGCGTTTTCAGTGTCGACACGTTGTGGCGAATTCATTAATTGCGAAATGCCTGTCTGGCTCATGACCTGTCGAATGACGGGAAGGTTCTTGTCGCGTTCATTGAGCGCCAGTAATTCCATGCTGTCAGCGCCCGTTAGCTTTCCCGGTTTTTCCAGTGCCAAACCCGCCTGGCTGGATGTGAGTTCTGCGTAGCTGATGACGAAAGCAGAGAGGGGCATGCCATAGAGAACCACGCCGGCATCAATGCCTTCTACCAATACGGCGATGGCGGCATAGATGTAGCAATTGCTTGTGCACAATATTGACCAGCTTGGTTTGGATGTGGAAATGACGTTGTCCACTATGTCGCTGGGATAGGTCTCTTCCCCCCAGATGGCCAGGCGTTTGCCCTGTGCGGAAAATATGGCGACGGTGGAGATGTCGTTTTCCAGTTGCAGTTGGAACCAGTATTCATCAAAGGTTTTTTCAATGGCTGAAGTGTCTTGTGTATGCAGTGCCTGCGCCATGCCTTCCATGGTGGTCGTAGTTGTGGCGAGACGCTGCAGGTCGGTATAAAGCTGATTGATGATGTTGTTGGCAATGCGGTAATTCTGGGCAAAGGTTTCCGTGCGTTGCTCGTTGAAGGATTTTTCAAGATATTGCAGTGAAATAGTGAGGCGCACGATGAACAGCGCTGCGAGCAGGCAGCTGGAAATCAGCATGATTTTCCATTTGAGGCTGACATACATCATGTGTTGCGCTCAGAATCGGTAAGCAGCCTGTACCATCAATAGATCCCAGTGCTTGCTGGTGTCGAGGGCGTCGGGATTGTCGGCTGCGGACAGCCATCCGCTGCCTTCGATGTTGTGCCATTCCGCCCGCAGTTGCAGGTTCTTGATTGGCGACCATGTGGCGCCGAGTGTGAAATCCTCGGCGTACTGGCTGTGTCCGTTGCGCTGGAGCGACGTGGTTGCCGGCCCAAGGAACGGCAGTGTGATTGGAGTGTTTAATCCTTCCACGAATGTGTCGCCGTCGCGGTCATTGCGATCCTTGTAGAAAAAATCCGCACGCGCGAGCAAGGTGACACTCGGGTTCAGGAAGTATTGTCCCTGTAGGTAATAGGCTTCCGATATGAAGTGTTTGCTGATGCCAATGGCATCCAGTGATATGTCGCCGAAACCGTATTCGCCGCTCAATGAAAACCGGTCGAAGTTTGCCTGTGCCGATGCCAGCCAGCCTGTGGTTTTTACGCTGCTTTCCGTGCCGCTGACCGTGATGGTGGTGCCGGGCAAGGCCAGTGGGTACGCATCAAATGACGGAGTAAATAGTAACGTGTGTTCGCGGTAGCTGAGACCCAGCCGGTATTTGTCCAGCCCGCCGCTGTACATGATGCGGCCGATTAGGTTGTTACCGCCACCGCCTTCCTTGCGAGCCCGCAGGCCAGACAGATCGCTGATCTCGTCATTGTTCGTGTCATTCTGCACGGCGCCAGCTTCCCAGCGCAGGGAATGGGCATCGCCCAGAAGCTCTCCCTGCACGATGACGCCATTGGCGGCAAAAAATGTGTTGCGTCCGGCGTCTATGTAAATGGATTGCGGCAGCAAAATGCTTGGGTTGGTAGAGGCTACGTCGCGGGTGTCGTTGTACAGGCCGTAGGGCAGACGCAGCTTGCCGGCGCGCACGGAGTAGTCTGCATCCACTGTGTTATGGATATGGTAGTTGAGAAAGGCATAGTCAATGCGCGGGTCGCCAGTGTCGCTTTTGCCAGCATTGCGCGAGAGTACCTGTGCAGATGCGGACAGCTTGTCCGTCAATCGGCTGGATAGCACTACGCCGACTTCATTGGCATCCAGTGTCACGTCGTCATCACTGTCACCGAACAGGTTGTTCTCTGTGCTGTACAGCGCCGTTTGACTTGCAAAAGCATGCATGTCCACTTTGTCGCCAAGCGGATGTCGCACATCGGCATCCGTCAGCCATGAACAGGTCAAAGCCGCCAGCAGCAGTGCTGCCCGTGCAGTGCCTGTGCTGGCGCTAGGGTTGTACGGTGACAATGCTGACGTTTTCATGGGGCGTGCCCTCTTTGATATATCCAATGGCGCCCGGTGTGCGGGCAACGGCTTCAAGCATTTCCTGCTCGTTTTGCAGGGTCTCCGGGGCTGTTCCCGTGCCGGAGTACACCAGCCGATCCCAGCCGGCCTGCAGTTGGTGGGGATAAACGTTAAGGATGTCTTTGCAGAATGTGATGTGGGTGGCGTTGTCCTGTTTCAGGACAAAGACGCGCACGGGCTGTTGCCCGGGCCATTCACGCAGGCGCATGGTGAACATGGCCCGCAGCTCCTTGATCGACAGGGATGTGAGATTGAGCTGTTTGTTGGCGATAACGTGTATGCCGCCACTGGTCTGGCTGTTGGCAGGTAATGTGCCTAGTAGCAGCAGCAGTAGACTGGCCCGCAGCAAGGTGCGCAGGCGCTGGGTCATGCCGTCAAGGTGGGATGTCGCTCCGGGCATCGCGGCTACTGGGGCTAGGGAATTCCCCTTGAGTATAGGAGCTGATCCCGAGTTTGCCGGGCGCGGCAAAGCCCGTTCTCAGCCTCTGGACAGACGTCGAAACGAGGTGATTGGGGCGGTTGTTGTACAGAAAGCGTTAGTGGAGATGTTGTTTGCAGAAATCGGTGATGGCGCTGCGGATACGGCCCTCGAACATCGAAAGCATCATGCTCAGCTTGATCTCGATGTCGACCTGATGCGGATGCATCACCAGCTTGCCGCTGGCGCCTGAGCGATGGAACTCGACGGTATGGCCATGCCAGGTGCTGGTAATGTCGTACTCGCGTTTGAGCTCGGTCATCAGCTGCGTGAGTGCTTCGCGTACAGTGTGTTCGGGCTGGCTGTGTTTGTGCTGGATAGTGATTTTGGCCATTGTAATCTCGTTGCTCTGAACCGTTGTCTACTCGGAACCCTCACCCGGCGCTACGCGCCACCCTCTCCCTTTTCAGGGAGAGGGGTTGTCAAGGTGCGCGAGACGTCTGCATTTTCTTTGCTTTTGCATGGAGAGGCGGATGAGGTTGCGCTTTGACGCTTCCCTCTCCCTGAAAAGGGAGAGGGTGCCCCGCAAGGGGCGGGTGAGGGTTCGGGTTTTATTTGCCGACCTTGAACGCGGTTTTCAGTTTTTTCGCCACCATCACTTTTTTCAGTCGCGCATACTGCGGGATACCATTCTTGTATGGCGGATAATCTTCGCCCTGTATCAGCGGCGTCAGATAATCGCGGCAAACCTGGGTAATGCCGAAGCCGTCTTTTGTAATGAAATCGCGCGGCATTTTCTTTTCAACGTTGGCGACTTTCGCCAGCGGCGCTTCGGTAATCGTCCACGAATATTTCTTGCCCTTGCCGCGTGTAATGGCGGGCATCACTGCGTTCTTGCCGGCCAGCGCCATTTCCACGGCCGCTTTGCCGACGGCGTAGGCCTGATCGACATCGGTTTTGGATGCGATATGGCGTGCGGCGCGTTGCAGATAATCGGCCAGTGCCCAGTGGTATTTGTAACCGAGTTCGTCTTTCACCAGTTGCGCGAGTGTCGGTGCCACGCCGCCGAGTTGCTTGTGACCGAAAGCATCCACGGTGCCGGCATCGGCGAGGAAAGTGCCGTCCTTGTACTGTGCGCCTTCGCTGGCAACCACCACGCAGTAACCGTTTTTCGTTACCGTGTCTTTCACACGCTTGAGAAATTTTGCCTTGTCGAAAGCGATTTCCGGGAACAGGATGATATGCGGTGCATCGCCTTCCTGTTCGGCAGCCAGACCGCCGGCTGCAGCAATCCAGCCAGCGTGACGGCCCATCACTTCGAGTATGAAAACCTTGGTGGAAGTTTCACACATTGAAGCGACATCCAGCGCCGCTTCTTTTGTGGATACCGCAACGTATTTGGCTACCGAACCGAAGCCGGGGCAGTTGTCGGTAATCGGCAAGTCATTGTCGACGGTTTTGGGCACATGGATCGCCTGGATCGGGTAGCCCATGGTTTCGGACAGCTGCGAAATTTTCAGGCAGGTATCGGCGGAATCGCCGCCGCCGTTGTAGAAGAAGTAACCGATGTTGTGTGCCTTGAATACCTCAATCAGGCGTTCGTATTCGGCGCGGTGCTGCTCGATGCTTTTCAGTTTGTAACGGCAGGAGCCGAAAGCGCCGGAGGGCGTGTGTTTCAGTGCATGGATGCTCGCCGCACTTTCCTTGCTGGTATCGATCAGCTCTTCACGCAATGCGCCGATAATGCCGTTTGCGCCCGCATAAACCTTGCCGATCTTGTCGCTGTGCGCGCGGCAGGTTTCAATCACGCCGGCAGCAGAGGCGTTGATAACGGCAGTCACGCCACCGGATTGTGCGTAGAAAGCATTCTTTTTGGCCATGAGCAGGATCCTGGAGTCAGCAAGGTAGGCATGATAACGATCTGGCGCGCAAAGCGGGAGAGGCAAGGCTGCGCCCGGCCAATACAAATACCGTTATGATGCCGCCACATCGTGCCCATGGCATTGCTACATCATTCGCCCGACAGGAGAAATAGCGTGGAAGATATCTACGAGAGGCTGGACAACCGGCTGCAGGAATATGCCGATGACGAAGCTGCCTGCATACTCGGTGTAAGCGAGCTCGATGGCTTCTTTCATGCGCTGGCCTGTGCGCCGAAAGTGATGCCGGCCGATGTATGGATGGCTGCGATTTGGGGTGGGGAAGAATACAGTCCGCAGTGGCGCAGTGAGCAGGAGCGCAACACGTTTCTCGCTGATGTAAAGGCGCATCACGCCAGTGTGCAGAAACAACTGGCGCACGGTGAGTGCGCGCCGCTGTTCCTGGAAACTGAAGAGGCAGGCAAGACACTGGTTATTCCCGATGCCTGGTGTGAGGGGTTCCTGCTGGGCCTTCAGTTGTGGGAGGAGGCGGAAAAAAAGGCACCTGATGAGTTGCTGGAGCCGATTGCGTTTTTTGCCGTCGATCTCGATGACCCCGACGGACATGAGCAGATGCGTGCAGCCACGCCGGAGGATGAGGTGGAGTTGTTGCAGGAGTTGATTCCGCAAAGTGTGTTCGGGCTGCGGGAGTTTTTTCTGGGCAGCAAATCAGCAAACAATCCAGCGCCACGTCGCGGAGGCAAGGGCGGCAAGCCGCGCAGGCGTTGATCGAACTGTCTGCGAGCGTTCGTGTGTGCAGACGCTCGGCAGGCTTGGTCTCAATCCTTGCGTTTGCGCGCAGCCAATTGCTGTTCCAGTTGCTCTGTGCTGTCCAGCAGGTTTATTTCCACGAACAATTTGCTGGCGGCGGTGTGATTGGTGAGGGCATCGGCGGCGAGCAGGATGGCACCGGAGGTCCAGGTGGGTTTTTCATCGGGCCACAACAGGTCTTCGGCAAACTGGTAGCCGGTCCAGTACACGCCTTCGTCGTCGCGCCACTGGTGCAGCCAGCTGTAGAGTTCCACGGCGCGCGCGTGGTCGCCGGCGGCGAGCAAGGCCATGGTCAATTCGCAGGATTCCGCCACCGTGACCCACGGTTGATCCGACACACAGCGGCAACCCATGCCGGTGACCACGAATTCATCCCAGCGCGCATTGAGGCGCGCCAGTGCATTTTTCTTGCTGTCGATGGCGCCGGTGAGAATGGGGTAGAACCAGTCCATCGAGTAGCGTTTTTTCGATTCCCAGGTGCGATCAAAGCGCTCCGGTTTGTGGCGCAGTGCGTGGCCGAGTTTTTCGCGCGCCGTGCGCCAGTGTGGTTTCGGTTCGCCAAGCACGGTGAAGATGTTGATGGCGCATTCCAGGCTTTTGTAGATGGAGGCGTTGCCGGTGACCAGCGCATCGCGCATGGGTTTGCCTTGCTTGTCCACCGCCCAGTGGATATCGCCGTGTTCCGTTTGCAGACCGAGCACAAAACGCATGGCGTGTTCGACCATGTCGGCCATTTCGCAAAGGAAGGAATAATTGCCGGTGATCAGGTAGTGGTGCCAGACGCCGGTGGCGACGTAGGCGACGAAATTGGTTTCGCGGCGCTCGTCATTCTTGACGGCGCGATCCTGATAGTGAATCCACCAGCTGCCGTCTTTCAGCTGTTCGCTTTTCAGCCATTGATAGGCTTTTTCTGCGGCGGCGTATTCGCCGGCAATGGAAAGCCCCATCGCGGCTTCAGTGTGATCCCATGGATCGGCATAACTGCCGGGAAACCACGGAATACAGCCGTCATCCAATTGCGTTTTCTTGATGTACTCGACAGCCGGGCGCAACAGTTCGTGCGGAAAAAAACCTTTGCTGAAAAACGGGCCGCTCATGCTGCATTGCCTCGCGTGTTTTCATGATGGCTGGCTCTCGGTTTGTACGAACTGGGTTTATAAAAGTACATCACCACGCTTTTGCCGATCAGCGGGTTGAGGATTTTTTCCAGTGTGCTCGTCAGGGCGGGTTGCTCCATCATGTCCCACACCAGCAGCCTGTGCCACTGTTGTACCAGCCAGTTCTGCTCTTTCGTTTTCCAGAAGGCGCATTGCAGCCACCAGTACACACTGTGCAGCGCATGTGCCCAATGCTTGCGAATGAAACGCAGCCCGGTGTGTTCGATCTCGCGTTGCAGCTGGTAATCCTTGAAGATGCGCAGGTGGCCGCCTTCATTGCTGTGATAATCGTCAGACAAGGCCCAGCAGATCCACTCCGGTGTGTAGCGTGGCACGCTGATGGCCGCGACGCCACCTGGTTTCAGGATGCGTTCAATCTCGCGCAGCGCACCCTGGTAGTCGGGAATGTGTTCCAGTACTTCCGAGCAGATCACCTTGTCGAAACTGGCATCGGCAAACGGCAGCTGCAGCGCGTTGCTGCAGGCCAGATGCAATTGTTTGCGCGGATTTTCCGCTTCGCGAAACGGCTCGAATTTTTCGGCAGCTTTTTGCAGATCCTGGAAACCCAGATCGACACCGATGGCATGCACATCGGCTTCCACATAAAACGCGATTACGTGGCGGCCTTCGCCGCAGCCGAGATCGAGTACCTTGTCGCCTGCGCGAAAGCCCAGCGTATCAAAATCAACAGTTTTCATGCGGCAGCATCTTTTTCCGGCATGGGATTGTGTTTGTCCAGCATACGATAGTAATAATGTGTGAATTGCTGCGCGGCGAGATTCCAGCAGAACGTGTCGACAATACGCTGGCGTCCGGCTGCTGCGAGTTGCTCGCGTTGTTGCGGATTTTCGAACAACTTGGCAATGGCGGCGCGTAAAGCTTCTTCGCTGCCGGCTTTCACTACCACGCCGGCATCGCCTACCACTTCCGGCAATGCGCCGCCGCTGGAAGAGATCACGGCCGTGCCGCAGGACATGGCTTCGCCGGCTGGCAGGCCGAAGCCTTCGTAGAGTGAGGGGCACACCACAATCTCTGCTTCGTTGTAATGGCGCACCAGTTGCTCGGTGGAAATGCCGGACACGAATTGCACGATGTCGCCAATGCCGAGGCGCTGGATCAAGCCTTCGGTGTAACCGCCGGGTTTGGGTTTGCCGACGACCAGCAGTGTCAGTTGCGGATAAGGCTCGCGCAGTGCGGCAACCGCTTTCAGTAAATATTTCAGGCCTTTCAGCGGTTGATCTGCCGAAGCAGTGCACATGATGCGGTACGGAATTTTCTGCACATCGGGTAGCGGCCGGAATTCATCGGTGTCGATGCCGTTATAGATCAGGTCGATATCCTGCTGCGATACCTTGAAGTCGCGTGCGATATCGATTTGCGAACGCTCCGAAACCGTGACGATGTGATCGAGTTTCTGCACCACTTTTTTCTGCATGCGCAGGAAGGAATGCCAGCGCAGAATCAACAGGCGCATGTACCAGCGCGGCTCGGCATTGAGTGCGATGCGCAGGTCATGCGTGATCGGGTGGTGAAAGGTCGCCACCACCGGAAAGCCTTTTTTCTGCAGATCGAGCAGGCCGTAACACAAGCTCTGGTTGTCGTGGATGATGTCGTAGTGATCGCGGCGATTTTTCAGCAGTTTCGAGACGCGGCGGCCAAAGCTGTAGGCCTCGGCGAAACCGCCGGTCAGCATGCTCCACCATTCAAAGAAATCGGCCCAGGAGCGCAAGTGTCTGGGGCGCAGCGCAACAGCGTGATGCACAGGGCTCTCGAACAGGTTGAGGCTGGGTACCTTGATCAGGCGCACGCGCGGATCCAGATGCGGATAGGGAGGGCCGGAGATGACATCTACCTGATGTCCGGCATTCACCAGCGCCTTGCTGAGGTATTTGATGTAGATACCCTGGCCACCGCCATAGGGGTGGCTGCGGTAGCCGAGCAGGGCAATGCGCAGCGGGCGCCTGGTCTTGAGGGATAGCGGGGCGTGTGTCACGGCTGGTCAAAAAGTCGCCAAAATCGAGGCGGCTATGGTAATGACCGGGGGGCTTTTGTGCCACTGTGTTTGGCCACATTCGGTGCTTTGCTGGTTATTGCTCGAGCCTTTGGCCACAATGACAGTACAGCGTTGTCGAGTTGTCCCGCGTGCCGCACGAATCCACCCTCATTGTCACCATTGCCGCCAGTTTCGGCCTTGCGCTTGTGCTGGGCTTTGTCGCCGCGCGCCTGAAGTTGCCGGAGCTGGTGGGTTATATCGTGGCGGGGATTGTGTTGGGGCCGTTGACCCCGGGTTTTGTGGCTGACCCGGCACTGACACAACAGTTGGCGGAGATCGGCGTCATCCTGCTGATGTTCGGTGTCGGCCTGCATTTTTCGCTGGATGATCTGGCCGCGGTGCGCCGCATTGCACTGCCGGGCGCCTTGATTGAAATTCCGCTGGTCACGCTGGTGGGAGCCGGTGTTGCATCACTGTGGGGCTGGAGTCTGGGCGGCTGCCTGGTATTCGGGCTGTGCCTGTCGGTGGCGAGCACGGTAGTGTTGATCCGCGCACTGGAGCGTGCCGGCGTGCTGGAGTCCATGACTGGGCACATCGCGGTCGGCTGGCTGGTGGTGGAAGATCTGGTCATGGTGCTGGTGCTGGTATTGCTGCCGCCATTGGCGGGCACGTTGGGCGGTGTCGCGCAGGTCGGCACACACTCGCTGCCAGTGACGCTGCTGATCACCCTGCTGAAAGTGGCCGGTTTTATCGGTTTGATGTTGGTGGTTGGCAAGCGCGTGTTTCCGTGGTTGTTGTGGCAGGTGGCGCACACAGGTTCGCGCGAGTTGTTCACGTTGTGTGTGGTGGCGGCAGCTATCGGTATTGCCTACGGCGCTTCCGAATTGTTTGGTGTATCGCTGGCGCTGGGAGCGTTTTTTGCCGGCATCGTGATGCGCGAATCCAGCCTCAGTTATCGCGCGGCGCAGGAGTCGCTGCCATTGCGTGATGCCTTTGCTGTGCTGTTTTTTGTTTCGGTAGGAATGCTGTTTGATCCGCGCATCGTGGTGCAGCACCCAGTCGGTGTGCTGGCTGTGCTGGGTATCATCATGTTCGCCAAGTCGATGACGGCGTTCACCTTGATCAAAGTGTTCCGTTATCCATTGAACACGGCGATGACAGTTGCGGTGGGCCTGGCGCAAATCGGCGAGTTCTCGTTCATTCTTGCCGGCCTCGGTGTGACGCTGGGTTTGCTGGAACGCGAAGGACAGCAGTTGATTCTTGCCGGTTCGCTGTTGTCGATGGCGCTGAACCCGCTGGTGTTCCGCGTCATTGAGCCGCTGCAGAACTGGTTGCGTTCACGCTCGAGCCTGTCGCGTTTTCTGGAGCGGCCGGATGATCCGCTCGCAATGTTGCCGATGACGTTCACCTCGGAAATGCTCACGGGGCATGTGGTGTTGGCGGGTTACGGTCGTGTGGGCAGGCGCATTGGTAAAGTGTTGCGCGAAAGCGGTATTCGCTATGTGGTAGTGGAGGAAAATCGCGAGATTGTCGAAGCGCTGCGCGCGCGTGGCATGCCGGCCGTGTTTGGCGATGCCGTTGAGCCGGAAGTGTTGATACAGGCGCATATCGCGCGCGCATCCATGCTGGTGGTGGCGATGACGGATGCGGTACGCACCTGTCGCATGCTGGAAATCGCACGCATGCTCAATCCGGACATCGGTTCGATTGCTCGCGTGCACAGTGATGAAGAGGCGGATTTGTTGAAGCGCGAACGGCTGGACGGCGTGTTCTATGGCGAACAGGAACTGGCGCGCGCGATGAGTGCAGCCCTGCTGGCTGTGCGCGACCAGCGTCTGGCGAAGCAGGGCTAGCGTCGTTGGTTCAGACAACCTCGGCGAGATTGCCCTTGGTTTCCAGCCAGTCTTTCCTGTCACTGGCGCGTTTCTTGGCCAGCAGCATGTCCATCATCTCGTCAGTGTTGTCGGCAGCTTCAATGGAGAGTTGTACCAGACGGCGGGTGTCCGGATTCATGACGGTTTCGCGCAACTGCATCGGGTTCATTTCGCCCAGACCTTTGAAGCGCTGTACATTGGGTTTGCCGCGTTTGTTTTCGGCGGCGATGCGATCGAGTATGCCCTGCTTCTCGCTTTCATCCAGCGCGTAGTAAACATCCTTGCCGATGTCGATGCGGTACAGCGGTGGCATAGCGACATAGACGTGGCCGGCGCTGACCAAGGGGCGGAAGTGCCGCAGGAACAACGCACACAACAAGGTGGCGATGTGTGCGCCGTCGGAGTCGGCGTCGGCCAGAATGCAGATCTTGTGATAGCGCAGGCCGCTGATGTCGTCGGAACCGGGATCGACACCGACAGCGACAGAAATGTCGTGAATTTCCGCGCTGCCCAGTACTTCATTCACATCCACTTCCCAGGAATTCAGGATCTTGCCGCGCAGCGGCATGATGGCCTGGAATTCGCGGTCGCGCGCCTGTTTGGCGGATCCGCCGGCGGAATCACCTTCCACCAGAAACAGCTCGCCGCGCGTGACATCGCTGCCGGAACAGTCGGCGAGTTTGCCGGGCAGTGCCGGTCCTTGCGTGATTTTCTTGCGTTCGATTTTCTTGCCGGCACGCAGGCGTTTGCCGGCATTGCTGATGCAGAACTGCGCGAGCTTTTCGGCATCTTCGATATGCTGGTTCAACCACAGGCTGAATGAATCTTTAGCGACACCGGAAACAAACGCCGCCGCTTCGCGCGATGACAAACGCTCTTTGGTCTGGCCGGAAAACTGCGGGTCGGCGAGTTTGGACGACAACACATAGGCGCAGCGATCCCACAGATCTTCAGGTGCCAGTTTGATACCTCGTGGCAGCAAATTCCTGAATTCACAAAACTCACGTAATGCTTCCAGCAGACCGGTGCGCAAACCGTTGACGTGTGTGCCGCCTTGCGGAGTGGGGATGAGATTGACGTAGGATTCGGCGAGCAGTTCGCCGCCTTCCGGCAGCCACAATACCGCCCAGTCCACCGCTTCCGTGGTGCCGGTAAAACTGCCGACAAACGGTTCGGCCGGTAGCAGCTCCCAACCGGTGCAGGCCGAGGCGAGATAATCCTTCAGGCCGTCTTCATAAAACCATTCGTCGCGCTCGCCGGATTTTTCGTCCAGAAATGTCACGCGCAGGCCCGGACATAGCACCGCCTTGGCACGCAACACATGGCGCAGGCGCGGCACAGAGAAATTCACCGAATCGAAATACTGCGCATCCGGATAAAAACGCACCGTGGTGCCAGTGTGTTTCTTGGGTACGGTGTCGAGGATTTCGAGATCGCTGGCGCGGTTGCCATCCTTGAAGGTCATGCGGTATTTCTGGCCGTCGCGCTTGATGATGACTTCCAGGTTGGTCGAGAGTGCATTGACGACGGATACGCCAACGCCGTGCAGACCGCCGGAGAACTGGTAGTTCTTGTTGGAGAATTTACCGCCGGCATGCAGGGTGGTGAGGATGACTTCCACGCCGGGCTTTTTCTGCTCCGGATGCATGTCCACCGGCATGCCGCGGCCGTCGTCGGCGCAGGACAGCGAACCGTCTTTGTGGAGGATGACGTCGATCTGCTTGGCGTGACCGGCCAGCGCCTCATCCACCGAGTTGTCGATGATTTCCTGCGCCAGGTGATTCGGGCGTGTGGTGTCCGTGTACATGCCCGGGCGCTTGCGCACCGGGTCCAGCCCGGTGAGCACTTCAATCGATTCGGCGGTGTACTGGTTGGCTGCAGGAGTGTTCATGCGAATACCGGCTGTCTGAAGGCGGCGGGTATTCTACGGCGTTTTGCGTGCAGGGCCAGCGCCTATGGCGAGGATTGCAGGCTGCCAGCCTCTTCGCGCCTCATCTTGCGTCTGGTGCGCCTGCCATCATGATTGTCCGTGTTTTGTTCACTGGAAGCGTTGGTCTTGTCCTCGGGAGCAGGTGTATTGGGGGGCGATGAATCCTTGGGGACGGTACGGATCCCGCGCGGCCGTTCGCGCGCTTGATTTCGATCATCATCATGGTGCCAGCGAGTATCGCCGTCACGATTTTCATGCCTTTGTGCACGCTCCTCGTGCATTCGTCTTGCCTGCTCCTCTCTCTCCCTTCTACGCTGCATTTCCTGCTGTTGCTCCTGCAGTTGTTGCCGTTCCTGCAATTGTTGTTGCACAACGGAGTTGTTCTGCATGCGCTCCATGTCGCGCTTGTAGCCGCCATGCAGGCTGCTGTCCATCACGTCTTGTTGCTCGTGCTTGCGGTCGTTGTCGCGTGAATCATGGCGACAGTCGTGGTGGCGGCAGTAATCGTCCCGGTCCTTGCGGCAATCGTGGTAGCGGCAGTAGTCGTCCCGATCCCGATCGCGCCACTCATTGTCATCGTGGCGGTTGTCGTCATTGCGGTAGCGATTGTCATGATCGCGGTTATCGTAATAGCCATTGCCGCGATAATCATCGCGGCGAAAATCACGATCAGGGTAGCAATAGCCATTGCGGGAGTGTCCCGGCGGGCAGCGGTGGCTGTCGTCGATCTGGTACCAGCGCTCGTGGCTGGCGGGGCGCTGGTCTTCAATGGCGCAGCCCGTGAGCAGCAGCAGTGACAGGGAAACAGGCAGGGCAAGCAGTTGGCGCATGGTGGAATCTCTCCTTGAGACTTCAGATGCAGGGTTTGCCTTTACGTTATGGCAGGGACGTCGGCAATGTCCACAGGGGTCTTGCAAAAAACTTGGATGGTTGATTCGGCCGGCAGTTCCCGCTAGCATTTGCCCTTGTCTCAGATAAACCGACAGGCAGCGCAAGCTGCCTGTTTTTATTTTGGCCCGAGATGGGCTTTTTGATCGGTGTCCGGATACGGCTTTTATGTCAAACGCACAGATGAGCAATCACCTCATGAATACCTATGGCGCGCGCGCGCTGACGTTTGTGCGCGGCGAAGGTTCGTGGCTGATTGATGAACAGGGAAAACGCTATCTGGATGCCATCAGTGGCATCGCCGTCTGCGGGCTCGGTCATGCGCACCCTGCTGTGGCTGCGGCCATTGCCCAACAGGCTGCGACACTGGTTCACACCTCCAACCTGTACAACATTCCACAGCAGCAAAAGCTGGCGGATACGCTCTGCAGTCTGTCGGGTATGGATCGTGCGTTTTTCGGTAATTCCGGTGCCGAAGCCAATGAGTGCGCGATCAAGCTGGCACGTTTTTACGGCCACAAGAAGGGCATTGAAAATCCCGTCATCATTGTCATGGAAAACGCCTTTCACGGCCGCACACTGGCGACATTGACTGCTACCGGCAATCGCAAGGTGCAGGCCGGGTTCGAGCCGCTGGTGCAGGGCTTTGTGCGCGCGCCCTACGGCGACGTGGATACGGTGAAAACCATCGCCGACAACAACCCGAATGTGGTGGCAATTCTGGTCGAGCCGGTACAGGGTGAAGGTGGCGTGAACATTCCGGCACCGGAATACCTGAACTTGCTGCGCGAAATCTGCAACAAGCATCACTGGTTGCTGATGCTTGATGAAGTGCAAACCGGTAACGGGCGGACCGGAAAATATTTTGCGTACCAGCACAATGGCATCCTGCCCGATGTGGTGAGCACAGCCAAAGGCCTGGGCAATGGTTTTCCCATTGGCGCCTGTCTGGCCAAGGGCGAGGCTGCCGAGTTGTTCCAGCCCGGCAATCACGGCTCTACCTACGGCGGCAGCGCACTGGCTTGCGCCACTGCGCAGGCAGTGGTGGATACGCTGGTGCAGGAAAAACTGATTGAACGTGCAGCAGCGGTTGGTGCGTCCTTGCTCAAGCGCTTTACGCAGGCGCTGGAAGGTTGCGAGCAGGTTTCTGCGGTGCGCGGCAAGGGCATGATGCTGGGCATCGAACTGAAAAAGGATTGCCCTGATCTGGTGGCACAGGCGGCGGCCAAAGGCCTGCTGGTCAATGTCACGGCCGGCAAGGTAATCCGCTTGTTGCCAACGCTGGTGTTGAGTGATCAGGATGCCGATTTTCTGGTCAATACGCTGTGCGATCTGATTCGTCAGCAAGCCTGAGTATTGCGCCATGACTGTCCGTCATTTTCTTACTCTGCTGGATTTCACGCCCGATGAACTGCGCGCCGTGATTGCGCGCTCCATCGCCATGAAAGCGGATCACTACGCCGGCCGCGATCGCGAAATTTTCCGCAACAAGGTGCTGGGGATGATTTTCGAGAAATCGTCCACGCGCACGCGCGTTTCCTTCGAAGCCGGCATGGCTCAACTGGGTGGCCACGCGATGTTTTTGTCGCCGCGCGACACGCAGCTTGGCCGCGGCGAGCCGGTCGAGGATTCGGCGCGTGTGCTGTCGCGCATGGTCGATATCATCATGATCCGTACCTTCGCGCATGACGTGGTGGAGCGTTTCGCGCAGTTTTCGCGCGTGCCGGTGATCAACGCCTTGACCGATGATTTTCATCCCTGCCAGGTGCTGGCCGATATCCAGACCTTTGTGGAGCAGCGTGGAGACATCAGCGGCAAGACCGTGGCGTGGATCGGCGATGGCAACAACATGTGCCAGACCTGGATGCACGCAGCGGCACTGCTGGGGTTTCGCCTGCGCATTGCCTGTCCGCAAGGCTTTGAACCGGATGCCGGATTGTTGAAGACCTATGCGGCGCATGTGGAATTGGGACACGACATCCGCGCGGCTGTTGCCGGTGTCGATCTGGTGACGACGGATGTGTGGGCCTCCATGGGCCAGGAGCACGAACAGCACGAGCGTCTGGAGCGCTTCAGGGGATATCAGGTCAATCCGGAGTTGATGGATCTGGCCAGTCCGCAGGTGCTGTTCATGCACTGCCTGCCCGCACATCGCGGTGAAGAAGTCAGTGAAGACATGCTGGATGACCCGCGTTCCGTGGTGTGGGATGAGGCCGAAAACAGGCTGCATGTACAGAAGGCGCTGATGGCCTTCCTGCTGGACGTGCCGGCCTGACATCGGCTTTTTTCGGGCGTCTCGCCCTGTCAAATGGTATAGTGCCGACCCTGAAAATAGCGCAGTCCCTTGCGTACGAGGTAAAGGCCATGAGCGATATCAACAGCTGGATACAACAGGTGCTGACCGACAGCTTGAATGCCGAGCATGTGGGTGTGGGTGGCGATGGTCGCCATTTTGAAATCACCGTCGTCAGTGCGCACTTTGAAGGTCAGCGTCCCGTGAAGAAGCAGCAATTGGTTTATGCCGTGCTGAATGAAAAAATTGCCGACGGCTCGATTCATGCGGTGATGATGCAAACCCTGACGCCCGCCGAATGGCAGGCGCAGCAATAATTTTCCGCGCCGTGATTTTCTGCACGACAGCTGCAGGCGCCATGACGACACTTACGTTGCAGGTTTCAACTCGATGGACAAACTGATCATCACTGGCGGCAAAGCGCTGTCAGGCGAGATTTACATTTCCGGTTCCAAGAATTCAGCGTTGCCGATTCTGGCTGCCACGCTGCTTTGTGCCGAACCTGTGGTGCTCGGCAACCTGCCGCACCTGCACGACATTACCACCATGATCGAGTTGCTCGGTTGCATGGGGGTGCGCGTGGTGGTGGATGAAAAAATGCGTGTTGAGGTAGACGCAGGTGCAATCGAGAATTTCACGGCGCCGTATGAACTGGTGAAAACCATGCGTGCCTCGATTCTGGTGCTCGGCCCCATGCTCGGCCGTTTCGGTCGTGCGCAGGTTTCGTTTCCCGGTGGTTGCGCCATTGGTTCGCGGCCAGTGGATCTGCATTTGCGCGGTATGGAGGCACTGGGTGCGCACATTGAAGTGGAAGGCGGTTACATCAACGCCACCAGCAATGGCCGTTTGAAAGGCGCGAAAATTTTTCTGGAAACCGTCACCGTGGGTGGCACGGAAAACATCATGATGGCGGCCGTGCTGGCCGAAGGCCAGACTATTATCGAAAACGCTGCGCGTGAACCGGAAATCGTCGACCTCGCCAATTGTTTGAATGCCATGGGTGCACGCGTCAGTGGTCATGGCACAGACATGATCGTCATTGACGGCGTGGAAAAATTGCACGGCTGCGCCTATGACGTGATGGCGGATCGCATCGAAACAGGCACCTATCTTGCGGCCGCAGCTGCTACGCGCGGCCATGTCAAATTGAAAAACACGCAGGCTGATTCGCTGGACTCCGTGATTGTGAAACTGCGTGAGGCGGGTGCTGATATTACGGTGGGTGATAACTTTATCGAGCTCGACATGCACGGTAAGCGTCCGAAAGCGATCAGCGTGAAAACCGCGCCGTATCCGGCATTTCCGACCGACATGCAGGCGCAGATCACGGCGATGAATGCGGTGGCAGAAGGTGTGGGCACCATTACCGAGACTATTTTCGAAAATCGCCTGATTCAGGCACACGAAATGAATCGCATGGGCGCGAAAATTGTTGTCGACGGCAACCATGCAGTTGTGACCGGAGTCGAACAGTTGAAAGGTGCGCCGGTGATGGCGACTGACTTGCGTGCTTCGGCCAGTCTGGTGATTGCGGCGCTGGTTGCCGAGGGTCAGACGGTGATCGATCGCATCTATCACATTGATCGCGGTTACGAATGTATTGAAGAGAAGTTGATGCAACTCGGCGCCGATATTCGTCGCGTGCCGGAATGATCGCCACGGGATTGCCATGAGTAACATGATTACCTTTGCGCTGACCAAAGGACGCGTGCTGAAAGAAACGCTGCCGCTGCTGGCCGAAGTCGGCATTGCGCCGCTCGAGGATCTGGAAAGCAGTCGCAAACTGGTGTTTGCCACCACGCATGCGCAGGTACAGCTAGTGATCCTGCGCGGATCGGACGTGCCTACCTATGTGCAGTTCGGCACTGCGGATATCGGTGTGTCTGGCAAGGATGTGATTCTCGAACACGGCGGTGAAGGTTTTTACGAGCCGCTGGATTTACAGATTGCTAGCTGCCGTTTGATGACGGCAGGCATGAAAGCGGTGCCGCTCAAGCCCGGTCGCATTCGCGTTGCCACCAAATTTGTCAACATTGCCCGCCGTTACTACGCGGAGCAGGGTCGGCAAGTCGATGTGGTAAAACTCTACGGCGCGATGGAACTGGCGCCGATCATGGGTCTGGCTGACGAGATTGTCGATATCGTCGATACCGGTAACACATTGCGTGCCAATGGTCTTGAAGCGCGTGATGTCATTGCGCCGATCACCTCGCGGCTGATTGTGAACAAGGCGGCCATGAAAACGCGGCACGCGATTTTACAGCCGATTGTGGATGCGCTGGCGGCGGCGGTTGCTGCGCGAGGCGCCGCATGAAGATCGAGATTCACACTTACGGTTCCCTGCCATTCGAGTTGTTGTGGCAACAACACTCCGGTGCGCAACTGGAATTCGACAAGAGTGTTCGCAACACTGTTCTGGATATTATTGCAGCCATTGTGCGTGATCAGGACATGGCGTTGATGGACTACACCAATCGCTTTGATCGGCGTAACGTCTCTGACATGACAGAGTTGCAGGTTGGCGGTAAACGCCTGCAGCAAGCGCTTGATAGTGTTACAGATGAACAACGCGCTGCGTTGGAAGCTGCTGCTGCGCGCATTCGTACTTTTCACGATCGTCAGCGTGCAGAATCATGGCAATACACGGAAGCGGATGGCACGGTGCTGGGGCAGCGTGTCACACCGCTGGATCGTGTTGGTATTTACGTACCTGGCGGCAAGGCATCTTATCCGTCTTCGGTGTTGATGAATGCGATTCCGGCAAAAGTGGCTGGCGTTACCGAAGTTGTTATGGTGGTACCGGCACCGGAAGGTGAATTGAATGAGATGGTTCTCGCTGCCGCTGCCATTGCTGGTGTGGATCGTGTGTTCACTATCGGTGGTGCCCAGGCAATAGCAGCATTGGCGTATGGCACACAATCTGTGCCGCAAGTTGACAAGATTGTCGGCCCCGGCAATATCTATGTCGCTACCGCCAAGCGCGAGGTGTTTGGTCAAGTCGGCATCGACATGATTGCAGGGCCATCGGAAATCCTCGTCATTTGTGATGGTAAGACCAATCCGGACTGGATTGCCTTGGATTTGTTTTCACAGGCTGAACACGATGAAGACGCGCAGGCGATCCTGATTTCGCCGGATAAAGATTTCTTGGAAGCAGTCAAGGAGAGCTGCATGCGTTTGCTGCCGACGCTGGAGCGTCAGGATATTATTCGCGCTTCGATGGAAAAGCGTAGTTTCTTCTTACATGTGAAGGATCTTGATCAGGCGGCAGAAGTTTGTAACTTGATTGCGCCAGAACACCTTGAGCTCTCTGTCGCAGAGCCGGAAAAACTCGCCGAAAAAATTCGCCACGCGGGTGCTATTTTCATGGGCCGTTACACGGCCGAAGCGCTGGGTGATTACTGCGCCGGCCCGAATCACGTGTTGCCTACTTCGGGTACTGCGCGCTTTTCTTCACCGCTGGGTGTTTACGACTTCCAGAAGCGCACTTCCATCATCAACTGCTCGCCGCAAGGCGCCAGTACATTGGGTCGTGTGGCGAGCGTATTGGCGCGCGGTGAATCGCTGACGGCGCATGCGCGTTCGGCGGAATATCGCGTGCAGGCCGATAAATAACTGTCGATCAATCACTGCCGATCAATAACTACAGGCAAAGCCATGAGTAAATTCTGGAGTGCAGGTGTACACAAGCTGGTGCCCTATGTGCCGGGCGAACAGCCGAAGCTGGCAAACCTGGTCAAGCTGAATACCAACGAGAATCCTTACGGGCCGTCACCGAAAGCGCTGGCTGCGATGCAGGCGGCCCTCAATGATGAGCTGCGTCTGTACCCGGATCCAAACAGTGATCTGCTGAAAGAGGCTGTCGCGCGTTATTACGCAGTGGAAAAAAACACCGTGTTTGTCGGGAATGGCTCCGACGAAGTACTGGCACATGTCTTTCACGGTTTGCTGAAGCAGTCGTTGCCGATCCTGTTTCCCGACATCACCTACAGTTTTTACCCGGTGTATTGCGGCTTGTATGAAGTGCCGTTTCAGCAAGTGCCACTGACGGAGTCGTTTGACATCAATCTGGAAGAATACGCACAGCCTAATGGCGGCATCATCTTTCCCAATCCCAATGCGCCGACGGGTGTGCTGACGCCGTTGTCTGCCATTGAAAAGCTGCTGCAACGCAATACCGAGTCGGTGGTAGTGGTTGATGAGGCGTATATTGATTTTGGTGGCGACAGTGCGGTGGCACTGACAAAAACCTACCCGAACGTACTGGTGGTGCAGACCCTGTCGAAATCGCGTTCACTGGCAGGTTTGCGCGTCGGTATTGCCATCGGCCACCCGGATCTGATCGAAGCGCTGGAGCGTATCAAAAACAGTTTCAACTCCTACCCACTGGGGCGCATGGCCATTGCTGGCGCAGCCGCAGCGTTTGATGATGTCGCCTATTTCCGGCAAACCACGCAGGCAGTGATCGACAGTCGCACCACACTTTGTGCGCAACTGGCAGCAATGGGTTTCGAGGTGTTGCCTTCGGCAGCGAATTTCGTGTTTGCACGTCATCCGCAACGTGATGGCGCAGTGCTGACGAAAGCGCTGCGCGAGCGCTCTGTGATCGTGCGGCACTTCAAGGCGCCACGCATTGATCAGTATTTGCGGATTACTGTGGGCTCCCCTCAGCAGAATGATGCACTTGTACAGGCGCTAGGCGATATTCTGGCAAAGCCGTAATGTCTGGCTTGCGTTGCCATATGGCATAAGACGGTGTTTCCCGGATTGGCGAGTAGGCCTCATCCAGTATTGCCTTGAGTCCTGGTACATCGCTTCGAGTGTCTGCGCCGGATGGTTTGGTGAAATCACTCATGACGATCATGAGTTTTGGTGGATGAGCGCGCAGTTGATCGATGAACTGCTGTTGCCGTGCTTGCACATGTGGATTGCTGATGTGGTGCAGAAAAACAAAACTGCCGACGTAGGGTGTTGCCAGCACGGCATTGGCGCGCAGTAACCACTCGGTGCTGGGGCCGCCTTGGTCTATGGTCTGCACGGTATCACCTGGCGCCAGATGTTGTCGCAGAAAATCGGTTATTTCGTCGGATGACTGTGTGCGGATTGTGATGTCCGGGTAGTTTTTGATTTGCTCCTGCAGGCGAAACCAGGGCCAGTATTGGCTGTTGATGGACTGCAGAAAATACAGAAGCAGCACGAGTGAAAATGACTGTTGCCACCACTGTTTCCCTGCTGCGGGAATCAGCAGTAACGAGATCGTCAGGATGGAAAAAAACGTGTAGGGAATCCAGTGGTAATCCCAGAACTTCCCTGCAGGCAGCGGGTACAGGTTGTAGCACAGCATCAGTCCGGCAAATGTCAGCACCAGCTGGCGCTGCAGGGAACCAGCCGGGTAAATAAACCATGCGCGGATAACGGCAATTCCTGCGGGATAGGGCCAGGTCCAGGTGAAATTTTTCCACCATTTCAGAGTGTCACGCAGATGTTGCGCAGGTTGTTTCATTTCATGCGCACCATTGAGATCCTGATAGAGTGGCAGGTCATGGCGGTTCATTTCAACAAATGCAGCCAAGCCACCGCGATACCATAGCCACGAGAGTACTGCGGCAAACACACACGCTGCACCAGCCGCAACCAGAGACAGTGTGAGCAGATGTGATGGTGATGTGCGTGTCGTATGGGTTCTCAACAATAGAAACATCGGCAGCAGACCGATAACGGCATGGGGTTTGATGCTGGCGGCAATTGCGAACGCTGCGCCCGTGCCGATGGCGCGCGTAGCAAGGCTCCACTGTTGTTGTAACGCCAGCCATACGGCGAGCATGACAGGTAACAGCAGGATGTAGTCGCGCTGCAAGGTGTTGGCCGGACCAAAGTGCAAATAGGCGAGTGCAAAACTGAGCACGGCAACAGTGGCCATCCAGGGGTCCAGCAGCGACAGCACCCGCCAGCTCACGCCCATCAACAATCCAAGGAAAATGAAATCAGCAATTCGAAAGCCGAGGGCGGAGTAGCCGAAAACTTTTCCCAGTCCGATGTGAAAGAGAAAGGTGCCCGGCCAGCTGGTTTCGAAAACATCACGATACGGAGCAAAACCCTGCACATCGCACAGATAAGCGATGTAGTGGAGGTAATGCGCTTCCCGCATCATCGGCCATTGTGCCATCAAGATGGCGTAGGCGATGAGCAAACAAACCAGGGTACCGGATAGTAATCCCAGCAGCAGCTTGCCTACCCGTGGTTGTGTTGGTGGTTTGTAGAGAAGATCCGTCATGCGCGGACTTTAACAGGGGCTTGTGCGCAAGGAAATGCATGGCACCCACCGGGGAAATGGTGGATGCCGTGCAGGTAGCTTTCAGAAGCCTTCGCGTGTGGCGTAGCGATCGTAATGGAAACGCGCGCTGCCCAGCAGTTCGGCTGATACGCGAGCGCGTTTGAGGAACAGGCCGATGTCCAGTTCATCGGTAACACCGATGCCGCCGTGCATTTGAGTGGCTTCATTGCTGACCAGCTCGTAGGTGTCGCTGATCTTGGCCTTGGCGGCACTGATCAGTTGCGGGGCGTTGTCAGCATCTTTTTCCAGTGCATCCAGCGCCAGCATCAGAATGGATTTGCACATCTCGATTTCCGTATACATGTGCGCGGCGCGGTGTTGCAGTGCCTGAAAGGTGCCGATCAATACGCCGAACTGCTTGCGTTCTTTAAGGTACTGGGCAGTGCGTTCGAAAATTTCCTGCATACCGCCGAACATTTCTGCGGCGAGGCAGGCGCGGCCGCGATCCAGTGCCTTGTCCAGCGCAGCAAAGCCGTGGTGCAATTCGCCAAGCAAATGCGAGTCTGGGATAACCACATTGTTCAACGACAGGCGCGCGTAGTTGCGTGAGTCCACCAGGGAAGCACTTTCAGTGCTGACGCCAACCGCATTGGCATCCAGCAGGAACAAGCTGATGCCGTGGGTGTCGCCCGGGTTGCCCGCCGTGCGTGCAGCCACGACAAACAAGTCGGCGCCGCAGCCATCAATCACGCGCGATTTGCTACCGTTCAGGATAAATGTGTTGCCTTCATGCATCGCAGTGCAGGCAATGCGTGCGGGCTGGTGATGATGCCCCTCGTCTACGGCCAGCGCGAGACGCTTCTCTGCAGCAACAATTTGTGGCAACAGAGTGCTTTTCTGTTCTTCGCTACCGGCATAAAGAATGGTGGAACCCGCCAGCACCACAGAAGACAGCAGCGGTGATGCCACCAGTGTGCGGCCGAATTCTTCAAAACAGCCGGCGAGGCCCATACAGCCGAAATCAAAACCGCCGTAGGCTTCCGGGAAAATCATGCCGCTCCAACCGAGTTCTACCATGCTGTTCCAGACATCGCTGGAAAAGCGGACTGCGTTGTCGCTGCCGCGCAGCTCGCGAAATGCTTCGATCGGTGACTGGTTTTTGGCAAAGTCGCGCGCGGTATCTTTCAATGAGCGCTGTTCTTCGTTGAATGCGAGAGCCATGCGTAATGATTCCTCAGCTCAGCACGCCGGGCATGCCCAGCGCACGTTTGGCGATGATGTTTAACTGGATTTCCGAGGTGCCGCCGGCGATGGTGTGGGTCTTGGCTCCCATCCACTCCAGCGTGGTGTTCAGCTCGGCTTCGCTGAAATGCTGGTGATCGCGCCAGCCCAGGCCTTGCTCGCCCATGATTTTCAGCAACAGTTCGAATTTGCGTTTTTCTTCTTCGGTGCCGCAGTATTTGAAAATCAGCGCGGTGTTCATGTTGCCGGCGCCGTTGGTGAATTCGTCGATCATGCGCTGTTGGGTGACATCAAACGCGCGCTTCTGTACTTCATGGCGGGCGATCGCATCGCGCAGAATGGCATCATCCACTTTGCCTTCGCTGTTCGTGCCTATGTAGTGCAGCGCCATCTCGCGCGGCTCGACATTGCTGCCGGTCTCGCCGCCGAGATCGGACATCATGTTGCGTTCGAATTCGAGTACGCGTTTGGCAACCGTCCAGCCGGCGTTGATTTTTCCCAGCGCATTTTTCTTTGGCACGCGCACGTTGTCGAAGAAGGTCTGGCAGAAGTGGCGCTCGCCAGTGATCAATTCAATCGGTTTGGCTTCGACACCGGCAGATGCCATGTCGAACAGCAGGAAGGTAATGCCGTCGCGTTTGGGGGCATCGGCATCGGTGCGCACCAGACAGTAAATCCAGTCGGATTCGTCGGCGTACGACGTCCAGATTTTGGAGCCGTTGATGATGAAATCATCGCCGTCTTCCACAGCGCGGGTTTGCAGACCGGCGAGGTCGGAACCGGCGCCGGGTTCGGAGTAACCCTGGCACCAGCGGATTTCGCCGCGGGCAATCTTCGGCAGGTGCTCGCGTTTCTGTTCTTCAGTGCCGAATTCCAGAATCGCCGGGCCGGCCATCCAGATGCCCAGGTTCACTTGCGGTGCGCGGCAGCCGAGCTTGCGCATTTCGGATTTGAAGATGCGTGTCTGTTCCGCATCAAAACCGGCACCGCCGTACTCTACCGGCCAGTCGGGTACGCAATAGCCTTTCTCGACGCAACGCTCGAACCACAGTTTGGCGTCGGCACTAGGGAACTTGATATGGCGTCCGCCCCACACCTGCTCTTCCTGTTTGGCCGGTGTGCGCAGCGATGCCGGGCAGTTGGCATCCAGCCACGCGCGAATATCCTGACGAAAGGCTTTGTAGTCCACGAATGGGCTCCTGGATAAAAAAATGCTGAAGCAGAATTCTTATGTTGCTGGCATGTATGCCGCAAAAGTTTAGAAAACCCTACCTACTTCACGGGTGTTCACTGGAAGCGCGTGGATTTTAACGGCGCAGCTGCCTGTTGGCGAAGTGGCAATTACCTATGGCGGCATTCGCGCGCAGGCGTGACAACATCGGGGTGAATACGGGATAGTGCGCTGCACGTTTACTACTGTTTGCCGGAGAACACCATGGCCGTCACCCGCGATCACATCACCGCTGCCCTCACTACCTATATCGAGACTTACCGCGCCAAGGACAAAGCTGCCTGGCTTGAGCTGTTTGCGGACAATATCTATTTTGCCGATCCGGTCGGCAAGCCGCCGATGATCGGCAAAGACGCGATGTCGGCTTTCTGGGAGCAGGCACACAATTCAGGCATGACCTTGATGCCGGAGCTGGAGCGCATCGTGGTCTGTGGTACTGAAGCCATCCTGCAATTCATCATGCAGGTGCGTGATGCCAACGGCGGCGGCTTCGACCTGAAAGTGGTGGACAACTTCGAGTTTGATGAAGCTGGCAAGGTTGTGCGCCTGCGTGCTTTCTGGGATAAAAACAGCATGCTGCCGGTGGCCAGCGCCTGAGCGCAGATCCGCAAATAAAATAAAAGCCGGGCACAAGCCCGGCTGGCAGCGCTTCCGGTCTATAATGGCTGCCTTGGTTCATTGACCTTGTCCGTCTTTCTCCTTGATGCCCCCGCGCACATGCGCCCGTCCGGCGGCATTCTTTTTCTGGCGCACAGCCTTTTCAGCTTTTCGGAGTTTTATGTCTTTTGCATCCCTCGGCCTCGCCGATGCCATCGTGCGCGCGGTTGCCGCACGTGGCTATGACCAACCTACCCCCATTCAACAACAGGCCATTCCGGCCATTCTCTCCGGCGGTGACCTGCTGGCTGGTGCCCAGACCGGTACCGGCAAAACGGCTGCCTTTACCTTGCCTATCCTGCAGTTGCTCAGTGAAAAACCTGTGGCAGCGGCGCGCAAGATTCGCGTGCTGATTCTTACCCCCACCCGCGAACTGGCAGCGCAGGTGCAGGAAAGTGTCAGTGAGTACGGCGCGCATCTGCCACTGAAATCCATGGTGATGTTCGGCGGGGTCAGCATCAACCCGCAGATTGCCCAACTCAAAAAGCCGGTGGATATTCTGGTCGCTACCCCCGGCCGTTTGCTGGATCACGTGCAACAGCGCACGCTGGATTTATCCGGCGTGGAAATCCTGGTGCTGGACGAAGCGGATCGCATGCTGGATATGGGCTTCATTCACGATATCCGTCGCATCCTCAATCTGTTGCCGAAGCAACGCCAGAACTTGCTGTTTTCCGCAACCTTCGCCGATGAGATCAAGGCGTTGGCAGATCGTTTGCTCAACAACCCGGCCTTGATCGAAGTGGCGCGACGCAATGCAGCGGCGGAGACCATTGCGCAGAGCGTGTATCTGGTGGATCGCGAGCGCAAACGCGAATTGCTGACAAAGCTGATCCAGGATAACAACTGGCATCAGGTACTGGTGTTCACGCGCACCAAACATGGCGCCAATCGCCTCGCCGAGCAGTTTGAAAAAAGCGGCATTTCGGCGATGGCGATACACGGCAACAAGAGTCAGGGCGCGCGCACCAAGGCGTTGGCGGAATTCAAATCCGGCAAGTTGCAGGCATTGGTGGCGACGGATATTGCTGCACGCGGTATCGACATCAGTGAGCTGCCGCATGTGGTCAATTTTGAATTGCCTAATGTGGCGGAAGATTATGTGCATCGCATCGGCCGCACTGGCCGCGCCGGTTCCGAAGGTGAAGCGGTGTCACTGGTGTGTATTGATGAATTCAAATTGCTGGCCGACATCGAACGTCTCATCAAACGCAAACTGGAGCGGCAGGTCTTGGCGGGTTTCGAACCGGACCCGCGCATCAAGGCCGAGCCGATTCCCAACGGTCGGTCGGGTGGACAGCGCAGTCCGCACGGCCAACGCGCGCCACAGCACCAGACTGCTTCACAACGTCAGGGTGCACCACAACGTCAAGCCGCGACAGGCCAACGTGCAGGACAGGGGCAGTCGCGATCTGCAGGGCAGAAGCCGAGAACTGCAGGCGGCAATGGCGGAAACAATCGCCGTGATGGCGGTAATACACGCTCGAACTTCAATCGTTGATACTTGCTGTAGATACAAAAAAGCCGCGATCATTCGCGGCTTTTTTGTGAGTGGTGAAAGCAATTCAGGCTGATGCCTGTCCTTCTTCCAGTTTGTTGATTTCCTCTTTTACTTCGGCAATCTCTTTCTTGAGTGCGGCCACTTCGGCTTTGGTCTTGTGTTTGACCACTTTGCCTTTTTTGAGTGCGGCAGCTTTCAGTTCCTCGAAAGATTTTTCCAGACATTCGCGATAGAAACCCGGATCCGGCATGATGTCGCGATCGCCGACGATGGTGATCGTCACCGTACCGCAGTAGCTCATCACCAGATGGAACAAACCGACACCGGGTGTCAGCAGACCCACGCCGTGGTATTGCACCAGTTTTGCGCCGGAGCAGTACAGCGGGAACGGAGGTCCCGGCACATTGGAAATCACGGAGCTGATATTCACCGGCAGATGTTCGGTCAGCTTGTTGTCGATGTAGAAATTGATCAGGCCCTTGGTAAGGCGCGGTGAAAAAACACCGGCGAGTTTGAGAGCGTCAACCAGCGGCGTCTGTTCGCCAAACTCCTTGGCTTCGTCGGTGCTTTTGTGAATCGCGTGCAGACGTTCAATCGGATCTTCTATGTTGGTGTGGATATTGGAAAAAATGGAACCGACCTGATTGTTTTCCTCGTTGTCGCCGCGGCGTGTGCGCATGTTCATCGGCATGATGGCTGACAGCGAATCCAGCGGCAGTTCGTTGTGATGCTGCAGGTAGTGGCGAATGCCGCCAGCGATGACAGCCATCGCGACATCGTTCACCTTGGAGTCGGTGGCGTTCTTGATCGCCTTGAAATCTTCCAGTTCGAACAAAGCGGCTTCAAACACGCGATACGGGCCGACCGGGTTGTTGAAGCGAGTTTTCGGTGCGCGGATGTCGGGCATGGGCACGCGGCCGCGTGCGACATCCACCACGTTCTTGCCAATTTCAAAACCGGTTTTGTAGAGGCCTTTCACCAGATCGATGCTGTTGCGTGCGGTGTTGACGGTGCCGCGTGTCAGCATGTTGAAGGCGCTGGGTTGATGCTCGCCGAGATAGGTGGGTTCTTCTTCATCCAGTGAGCCGGGAATCGGTTCCAGATCGTGCAGTGCGGCCATGAACGATGAGCCGCCGGCGCCATCCACCAGCGAGTGGTGCATCTTGGTGTAGACGGCAAAGCAGTCTTTCGGCAGGTGCGGAATATTGTCGAGACCTTCAATGATGTAGGCCTCCCACAGCGGGCGCGACATGTCGAGCGGGCGCGCGTGAATGCGCGCAATCAGGATGCACAGTTGACGCCAGTCGCCAGGCTTGGGCAGTGCGATGTGGCGCAGGTGGAATTCCATGTCGAAATTGTCGTCCTTGATCCAGTACGGGCGGTCATAACCGCCGGGCACTTGTACCAGACGTGTACGAAACAGCGGCAGTTTTTTCAGTTTGCGTTCAAAACTCGCAATAACTTCCTTGAAGCGCACGGTGCCGCCGGGGGCGGTGGACTGGTCGTAGATGCCGAGGCCGCCGATATGTTGCGGTGTGTTCGGATGCTCGAGGTTGATGAAGGCGGAATCGAGTATGCCCAGCTGTTTCATGATTTGTTCTCTTCTGTCCGTGACGCCAAAGGCGCCATTATCAGATAAATGTCGTAGGTTGGCTAGCCGAATTTACAGACTAACTTGCGAGGCATGCCTCACAGCCGCATGCCCGCGTACAATCGCTGCACACGATTGTAGATGAACTGGCATGACACGTTGGTTACGAGTTTTGTTGCTGCTGCCTGCAGGTCTTCTCGGCATGGTCTTGCTGCTGGAATTGCTGCTGCAGCTGGGGGCGCTGGTGGTGAAGGATCAGGCACGGCAGGTAGAGGCGCGCTGGCTGACCGGCCACACGCGTATTCTGGCCCTGGGAGACTCCAATACCTACGGGTTCTATCTGGAGGCACACGAGGCCTGGCCGGCGCAGCTCGAGCAACAATGGAATAGTGCGCACCCTGATCATCTGATTGAAGTGCTGAATCTCGGTTATCCCGGCACCAATTCCTTTCGCGTGCGCGACAACCTGCCGACCCTGCTCGACAAACTGGCGCCGGATGTAGTGTTGGTTATGGTCGGTTTCAACGATTTCTGGACGCCGGTGGAGGATATCAACACGGGGGCTGCCAGCAATGCACTGGACACACTCAAACAGCACAGTCGACTCTATCACCTGTATGTGATGTGGCAGCGCAGCCGCATTAAACAGGAAGACCTGGCTTTTGGTTCGCCTCGTCGCGTGGAAATGCAGGTGTTTGATCCATCCAATCGCGAGCAGCATCTGGTGCACATGGATGGACAGGAACTCTACATGGGTACCCGTCAGGGTGAGCCGGCGCGCAATCGCCATGCGCTCGCTGACAATCTGGCGGCGATGATCAGCATGGTGCGCGCACGCGGTGCGCAGGTTTACCTGCTGACCTATCCCTCCAACTGGGGGTTTTACCCCGGTGCCAATCAGTGGTTGAAAAAGAGTTCAGGGCAAACCGGCACGCCGCTGATCGACATCACGCCATTGTTTGTTGCGCAGTGCAGCGAAGGGCCGCCATCCTGTCCCGGTCTGTTGTTTGGTGATGGCCATGCCACGGCGCAGGGCAATGCGCTGGTCAGTACCCGGGTCATGCAGGAACTGGCGCCGGTATTACTGCATTAGCCGGGCGCTTTTAAAACTTATTTTTGCTGGGGTATTCTGTTTTAATAGCCCGCTTCGCATTGTGTATTAGGGAAGCGGGCTACCATGTCGACTGGCGCCTCGTTGATGAAGCTGTTGTCTGCCGCGTTCCGCAAACTTTTGCTGTTGTCGCTGTGTTGCTGTGCATTGTCAGGCATTGCTGCCGAATCTGCAGGCATTGATCCTCACGCTGCTGTTTTTGCCGAAAACAATTACCCTTCAGCTACGGTTTGCGCTTCCTGTCACCCGAAAGTCTTTGCAGAGTGGGCGGCATCCAACCACGCCTACGCTTCCATCTCGCCGATGTTTCACAAGTTCGAGCAGGCGGTGAATGATCTCACCTCCGGCACCATGGGCAGTTTCTGCGTGCGCTGCCACCAGCAGGTGGGAACCCAGCGTGGTGAAGGTCGCGCCGATCCGCTGTGGGAACGCAGTGCCATTGCCCGCGAAGGCATCACCTGCATCACCTGCCATCGTGTGAACCAGCAGTTTGGCAAAGTAAATGGCGAACGCCATATCCAGCCGGCCGGCATCAATGAAGCGGTGTACAACAGCGGTCGCGCCACGGCGATTGGCGATGTGATTCGCGATGCCGAAAATTTCCATGTGGCGCGCACGCCGGGGGAGGCTGGCACGCCCATTCACGTCGCTTCCATCAAATTCGACCAGATCGGACAGTCGGAATTCTGTGTTTCCTGTCATCAGGTACAGGTGAATCTGGGTATCAAACTGGAAGTGGTATGGGATCAGTACCGCGCCTCGCCCGCTGCAGCGGAAGGCACCACCTGTCAGGATTGCCACATGGGCAAGGTGCCGGGTGAGGCCAAGGGTTTTGAAGAGGCGCCGATTGCCATCGTCAACGGCCGTGTAGTGGGCAACGAGAAAGCCCGCCACTCCAACCACCTGTTTTACGGCCCCGGTTATCCCATCGCCCATCCCGGTCTCTTTCCTTTCAACCAGCGCGCGTTGCGCTGGAGTATCCAGGATTGGCTGCAATTCAATTACCGTGCGCCGTGGGGACAGCCGGAGTGGGAAGAAAAAATCGGGCGTGGCGAGATACCGGCACCGGTGTTCCCGGCGGTATGGCAGCAGGCGGCCGATCGCATCCAGGCGCGCTACATCATGGACCAGAACCTGAAAATGCTGGAAGACAAGCGTCAGTCGCGGCAGGCGGTGATGGAAAACGGCAGCCGCCTCGATGGTCCGTTTTTTGATAGCCCACCCAAGGCCGGCGAAGCACTGGCTTTCCGCTACCGGGTGAGCAATGTCGATCGCGGCCACAACCTGCCATCGGGCTCACTGGGGGCACAGCCGGAAATCTGGCTCAATGTGGCGCTGATCGACCCGAGTGGCAAACGTGTCTGGGAGAGTGGCTATCTGGACAGCAATGGCGACATGGCCGACAACCATTCGCTGGATGTGGCGGCAGGCAAAATCGGCATCGACCAGCAGCTGTTCAATTTGCAGACCAAATTCCTCACCACCAACGTCAAGGGTACGGATCGCGAAATGTACCTGCCGGTGAATTTCGATGCAGACCAGCTGCCGATGCTGCGCCCGGCCGGCCAGCCGACCTCGGTGCTGAACCATCCGCCGTTTGTGCGCATGGAAGGCCGCAGCATTCCGCCGCTCGGCCATCGCGATGCTGAGTACCGCGTGCCGGCCGAGCTGATGCAGCAGCCCGGCACCTATAAATTGCAGGCGCGCCTGCGCAGCCGGGCCGAGCCGATCTACTTCATGAAGTTTGTCGGTGCGACCAAAGACATGGAGCGTTCGATCAATGAATGGATGATCGACATTCATCCGTATGCCGCCGAATTCGAGGTGCGCTGAGATGGGCAAGCTGATGCGATACGCGTTTGTCCTGTTGCTACCGATTGTTGCTGTGATCACGGATGCGCAAGCCGAATTGGTGCGCCGCCCGCAGCAGGGCAGTGCCGCTGCTGCGTTGCCGGCAGCGGCGGACCCTCACACGCTGGAAGAACATCGCGTGGAGCCGGGCATGTCTGCCGAGGCGCGCCGTGCGGCGTTGGACATGCAGGGTTTCGGGCCTGATCCGGTGTACGAGACCGAGGCCTATGATCCCAAGGCACAGCACGAGATTTACGGCGGCAAGAAAGTGGTCGACAAGGTTCGTCCGCTGCTGGAGCTCGGCCAGCCGCTGTACAGCGAAGGCCCGCTCAACACTGCCCACAATATCGTCGGTGCCAAAAATCTGGTGTCGCCGCAGTTCTATGTTTACGGCGACTGGCGTAACACCGCAGCCATCAATGACAACGGCAAGGGCAGCGTCGGTCTGGCGGCTACCCGTCTCAATCTTGATGCCGACCTCAAGCTCACGGCCACCGAGCGCGTACACGCCTTGTTCCGCCCGTTCGAGCGCAATGGCAACATCACGCGCTATCAGTTTTCCGGCGCCGGTGATGGGCGCAATGAATTTGAAACGACGTTCGACATGAACGCGGACACCTTTTTCTTTGAAGGTGATCTCGGTGCCATCACTGCAGGCGTGAAAGACGAATACGTGAGATGGGATTTGCCGTTTGCTTTCGGCTTGATGCCGCTGGTGTACCAGAACGGCGTGTGGCTGGACGATGCCTTCTACGGCGCTGCAGCCACCGTACTCAATTCGCGCAACAGTGCACGGCTCGATATCACCAACATGGATGTCGCGGTATTTGCCGGCAGCGGCAAAGTGTCATCAAAGGCGATTCAGGCGGCTTACGGCGTCAAGGATGCCGGCGCCAATGTTGCGGGTGTCACCACGCACATCGAGATGCGTGAAGCATATGTGGAGGCCGGTTACGGTTACACCGAAGACACGGTGAACCGCAACGGCCATGATTTCAGTTATCACAACGTCACTGCCGCTTTTACCAAACGTTACTTCGGCAAGTTGTCCAACAGCGCGCGCATTATCGTCAATGCCGGGCAGGAGCCGGGTGACAATGCGCAGCAAACAGCGGATGGTTATTTACTGTTGCTGGAAAATTCCTGGATTACTTCGCTGCCATCCACGTTGATTCCCTACGCCAACTTTTTTTACGGCCAGGATCGTCCGCAATCGCTGGCGCGCGATGCCGGTGCTGGCGGTGTACTGAAGAATACCGGCCTGTCGTTTGAAACGGATGGCCTCACCGGTTTTCCCAAACTGGCCGATACCGGTGAAGACAGCTGGGGTGCTGCTGTCGGTGTGGAATACCTGTTCAGCCTCAATCGGCAAGTGGTGGTGGAAGTGGCGACCGTGCAGCCGACGACCGACAACAAAAAGCTCGCCGGCGATCAATACGCGCTGTCGGCGCGCTACCAGAAACCGCTGGACAAGGCCTGGATTTTTCGTGCCGACGCCATTGCTGCCGAACGCGAAAATGACAACAACCTGCTTGGTGCCCGCGTTGAATTGCGGCGCAAGTTCTGAGGTGTTGTGATGATGCGCATGCCTCAAATATTTCGTTGTCGTGTCGCAAGCATCGGCTTGCTGTGTCTGGCGTTTTTTTCTGCGGTGCAGGCGGGCGAGGATCGTCATCTCGGCAATGCCACCTGCGGCAACAGCTCCTGCCATGAGGCCACGCAGCCGTGGAAAGTGTCGGCAGTGACGCAGAACGAATACACGCAGTGGAAAGCACATGATCCGCATGCAAAGGCCTACGCGGTGTTGCGCGGCCCGCTGGCAAAACGCATCGGCGAGCATCTTGGTATTGCCGATGTGCAAAAGGCAGGGCAGTGTCTCGATTGTCACGCCGACAACGTGCCGGCAGCACAGCGCGGGCCGCATTTCAGTCTTGCTGATGGGGTCGGTTGTGAAAGCTGTCACGGCGGTGCCGACCGCTGGCTGGGTGTGCACGTCTCGGGCAAGGCGGGTCACGCCGAGAATGTCGCTGCCGGCATGGTGGCGCTGGAAGACCCGCAGGTGCGCGCGCAGGTTTGCACGAGCTGTCATGTCGGTACTGCCAGCAAGCATGTCGATCACAGCTTGTACGCCAGCGGTCATCCGCGTCTCAATTTTGAGCTCGACACCTACACGGCTGCCGGCGCCAATCACTATCGCGTCAGTGACGAATACCTGAAACGCAAGGGTCGTCCCGATCACGCGCAAACCTGGGCGGTGGGGCAGGCGGTCGCGGCCTCATTGTGGCTGGACGGCATCGCCGATCCGGTGCGTTTTACCGCAGGTATTCAACCGGAGCTGGCATTTTTTGATTGCAACAGCTGCCACCATGCGATGTCGGCGCCGCGCTGGACGCCGCGCCCGGAACTCGACATGCGCACCGGTGTGCCGCGCCTCAATGATGCGAGTCTGCTGATGCTGCAAGTGCTCGCTGCGCGCATCGCTCCCGATCTTGCTGCAAGCTTGTCGCAGCAGCGTCAGGCTCTGTACGCCGCCAGCCTGCAAGGCGCGACACAGACCTCGCAGGCCGCCGCCGCGTTGCGGCGCACGGTGGGGCAGCTGACCACGCGTCTGCGGCAACATGATTTCCGCAAGGTCGAGAACATCGCACTGCTGCGCGCGCTGAGCGAACAGCCGGCGCTGGATTATGTGGCAGCAGAGCAGATCACATTGGCGGCAAGCAGCCTGCTCGCAGCGCTTGACGATGGTAGCCTGGACGCCGCAACGCACAAGGCCATGCAAGCCGTGCTTGACCGGCTTTACCGCGAGGCCGCGACAGCAGAACAGTATCGTCCGGACGCATTCCGCAGCGCCTTGCAGCAGCTGCGCCGCGCCATCCCTACGCGACCCTGATCCGGCGCACCGGCAACCACAGGTATCTCCATGGCCCAAGAAAGCATCCTGACACTTCACTCCTTCCGCTACTTCAAGGTGGCGTCAGTGCTCGCCGTGCTGTGTGTACTGGCGTTCGCGCTTTTCGCGCCGGCCAGTGGCGCTGTCGGCAACAGTTGGCTGGGCTACGCTCTGGGCACGCTGGGGGCGCTGCTGATTGTCTGGCTGATGGTGTACGGCATCCGCAAGCGCAGCTACCGTTCAAATCTCGGCACCGTGCGTGGCTGGTTGTCGGCACATGTTTATCTGGGTATCGCGCTGGTATTGGTGGTCACCCTGCACAGCGGCATGCAACTGGGCATGAACATCCACACGCTGGCCTACCTGCTCACCTTGCTGGTGGTGGGCAGCGGCATCTGGGGGGTGGTGCTGTACCTGCGGCAGCCGGCCCTGATGAACGAGGCGCTCAACGGGCGAACCCTGCAGCAGATGACAGACGCCTTGCGCGATATCGACGAACAAAGCGCGAAACTTGCAGCGAAACTGGGCGGTGAAGCGCAGGCGCTGGTGGCGGCATCGGCGCAGGGCCAGTTGTTCGCCAGCTGGCGTCAGCGCATGGCGGGTCATCATTCCGGCTGCGCCACACAGGCGGCGGTTGATGCATTTGAGAAGTTGCAACACAGTGACGGCAAAACGTTACGCGAGCTCTCCACGCTGCAATTTCGCCGTCTGCAGCAACTGAATCGTCTGCGCCAGTACCTGCGCCACAAGGCGTGGACCGATATCTGGTTGATCGCGCATGTGCCGTTGGCTTTTGCCCTGCTCGCCGCGCTGATCGCCCATGTCATTTCCGTTTTCTTTTACTGGTAAGCCATGACTGCTCCCTCGCCACAAGATCGCGTATCCGCACAGGTTGATGCGCTGAAAAAACCACTCGCGGGCCGTCGTCGCTGGTCCTGGCTGCTGTTTGTTGCACTGTTAAGCATTGCCCTGCTGATACCAGCCGTGTCCTCGCTGATGCAGAAGCCCGCCGCCACGGCGGCAGGACAGCCAAAACCCGCGGCTGCCGGCATGGACAACTGGTGGAATCCGGGGCCGGTTTCCGCCTCCCACCACCGCTGGGCCGAAAACTGTACGGTTTGCCATAGCCAGCCGTTTGCGCGCGTGCAGGACAAGGACTGCCAGAGCTGCCATGCCGATACTCGCCAGCACGTGGCCAACAGTGAGGCACATGGTAAGCAGTCTGGTATTGCTGATTTGCGCTGTGCCAGCTGCCACCGCGAGCACCAGGGCGAATTCGGTTTGCTGGAACAGAGCCGCCACTTTGTCGGCAGCCAGTGCAGTAGCTGTCATGCGGATCTGAAGGCGAAGGCGCCGGAAACAGCACTCGGCAACGCCAGCAATTTTGCGGATGCGCACCCTGATTTTCGTGTGCAGATTGCGACTGCAGACGGTCTGCAACTGCGGCAGCAGCAGCCGGGGGCGACCATGTCCGAGCCGACGCCGATGAAGTTCTCGCATGCTGCGCACCTGGCCGTCGGCGGTATCAAGGCGCCGCAGGGTACGGTGGAGATGCAGTGCAGCGATTGTCACCGACCGACGGCGGATGGCCGCCACTTCGAAGCCATCACCATGGCCGGTCAGTGCCAGAGTTGCCATGCATTGAATTTCGATCCGGCATTGCCGGATCGGCAAGTGCCGCACGGCGATGTCGATGCCGTATTGTCGACGCTGATGGAGTTCTACAGCTTTAAAAGCCAGCAGGCGCCATCTGCTGTTGAGGTGGATAGCGCAGCCAACCGTTTCCGCCCCGGCAAAACACAAGCGCAGCCACAGGCCGCAACCCCTCCTGCCACGCAGGACGCCAAAGCCCAGGCCGCTGCTGCGGCTACGCGCCTGTTCGAAGAGACAAGCTGTGTGGTCTGCCACACGGTGACCTCGGTGGCGGGCCCCGGCCCGCATGCCACGCCGGGCCGCGAACTGCCGCAGTGGAAAATTGAACCGCCCGCCGCGCCGCATGCCTGGCTGCCTGCCGCGCGCTTTGATCACAGCGCTCACAAGAGCATGGACTGCACTGGCTGTCATGCTGCCGCACAGTCAAAACAGGCCAGCGACGTGCTGATCCCGACGATTGACACCTGTCGCAGTTGCCACGCCGGCAGTCAAGCACCGGTCGGCAAGGTGCCATCGGATTGCGGCCTCTGCCATGACTTCCACACCGATATGCGCGCATCGCTGCAGCAAAAATTGCAGTCATCGCTCGCACCTGCGCTGTGCCCGGCAGGAGAGCCCGCGTGCAAGCCCTGATCGCCGCTGTCGCACTGCTGTTTTCAGCTGCGCTGCTGGCTGGCGAGGCGCCGTTGCCGGCTGCCACGCAAAGTGTGTTCGTGGGCAGCGGCAGTTGTGCCAGCAGCACTTGCCATGGTGCGGTTACGCCTTCGACGCGTGCCGATATCCTGCACAACGAGTTCGCTACATGGCAGCAGCAGGATCCGCATGCCCAGGCGTATGCAGCGCTGGAGTCGCCGGCAGCGCGGCGCATGGCACAAAAACTCGCGTTGCCGCAGGCGGCCAGTGAGACGGCGCAGTGCCTCGCCTGTCACAGCTCCAGTCCGCCAGATGAAATGCGCGCGGCGAGTTTCAAAGCTGGTGAGGGTGTGGGTTGCGAGTCCTGTCACGGCCCGGCAGGCCAGTGGCTGGACACTCACGCGGCAACGGGCGCCAGCCATGCCAACAGCCTGACGCGCGGCATGTACCCCACCGATCAAGCTGCTGCCGAAGCGCGGCTCTGCGTGTCCTGCCATGTCGGCGACAACAGTCACGATGCCGATCACGCGTTGATGGCGGCCGGCCACCCGCGACTGGCGTTTGATCTCGCCACGTTCACCGCCTTGCGCAGCTATCACCAGCAGTTCGACGCCGACTGGCAGGCGCGCAAGGGCAGCTACCAACCGCTGCAGCGCTGGGCGCTCGGCCAGATTGAAGCGGCGCGACAAATGCTGCTGCGTCTGGCTGATCCTGCATCTCAGCAAGGTCTGTTTCCTGAACTGTCGGCGTATGACTGCCATGCCTGCCACCGCGCGGCTATGCCGCAGCAAGGCCCGCAAAACAGTGGTCGCCTGCGCCTGAATGACAGCCATCTGCGCATGGCGCTGGTCGCCGCGCGCAGCCTCGCGCCTGCGCAGTACCCTGCGCTGGCAGACAGCTATCACGCCTGGCTCGCCGCCAGCCGGCAATCGCGTGCGCAGCTTGCGGCGAGTGCCGACGCGCTGGCTGCGCAACTGGACACCCTGAACAGCGCACTGGCAGCAGTAGTGGTCGATGCCGCTGCGGCTGACACGCTGTTGCAGCTGCTGTGTGCGCCGGAGGCGCCGTACAGCGATTACGGCGATGCCGAGCAGGCCTACATGGCCATCGCCAGTGTGATCGACTGGCAACAGCAGCAGGGCCGGCACAGCGCCGCGCGCGCGCGTGCACTGGCAGCGCTGCGTGCGCAGCTCGCTGATGAAAACCATTATTCGCCGCAAGCGTTTGCCAGCTCATTGGCAGCGCTGCGCCAGCCGTAGACCGGAAGCCACCGCATGAGCACAACACCTCTCTACGCCCATATCCAGGCCGATTACGACATCGTCATTGTCGGTTCCGGCCCCGCCGGTTTGTCGGCCGCTTCGCGCGCGCGTCATCACGGTTTGCGACACGTGTTGCTCGAAGCGGAAGATCATGCATCCGACACCATTTATAAATACCAGAAAGGCAAGCATGTAATGGCGGAGCCGGGCTTTCTGCCACTGCGCAGCGGCATGCGTTTTGGTCCCGGCAAACGTGAGCAGATTCTCGGTCAATGGAATGAAGATCTCTCCGCGCAGGGTGTGAACATTTGCTACAACCAGCGCGTGACTACCATCACGCGTGCGGATAACGGCGCGTTGACGCTGCAAGCCCAGGACGGCACGCAATACGTGACGCGCACGGTGGTGCTGGCCATCGGTTTGCAGGGCAATATCCGCAAGCTCGGCGTGCCCGGTGAAAACCTGCACGCCGTGCAGTACACGCTGGCGGATCCCGATGAATTCCGCAACGAAACCATCGTTGTTGTCGGCGCGGGTGACGCTGCGATTGAAAACGCGCTGGCGCTGGCCAACCACAACCGTGTCTATCTGATTAACCGCTCCGACGAATTTGCCAAGTGCAAGGACGGCAACCGCGATCAACTGCTCGCCGCTGAAAAAAGTGGCAAGATCGAAATCTGTTACAGCGCACGTCCTTTGCGTGTTGAAGAAAAAACAGACGATGTGCCGCTGAACTTTGTTTACAACGGCAAGGATGGCGAAGCGGAAATTCACTGCCATCGCGTGATTGCGCGTCTGGGCGCCACACCGCCGCGCGCACTGATTGAAGCCTTCGGCGTGCAGTTTCCCAACGACAATCCATCGGCGGTGCCGGTGTTGTCCGAGTGTTACGAATCGAATGTGCCGGGCTTGTTTATCGTCGGTGCGCTGGGTGGTTACCCGCTGATCAAGCAGGCGATGAACCAGGGCAACGAAGTCGTCGATGCTATTCTCGGTTTGCCGGTGGAGCCGGTGGATACGCCGCTGCTCGCCGAGAAATTCCGTGTCTGGCAACCGCAGGCAGCCGTCAATGTTGCGCTCGATGCGCTGACTGCCGCGATGCCGTTGTTTGCGGCTGTGCCGCGTCTGAACCTGCGCGAAGTGGTGCTGGAATCCGCAATTCACAGCCCTGCTGCTGGCGAGGTGTTGTTCGAGAAAAACGATTACACCAATTCGTTCTACAGCATTCTTGCCGGCAGTGTGGAAATTGAAATTGCTGCCGATGACGGCGAAGTGCGCCATATCAGTATTGGCCACGGCAATTTCTTCGGCGAGATGGGTCTGATTTCCGGTCGCCGCCGCACGGCGACGGTGCGTGCAGGCCGTGATTGCGTGGTAATGGAAACGCCGCGGCGCACAGTGTTGAAACTGATGTCGGCTGTGGACGATGTGCGGCGCCAGATTGATCTCGCGTTTGTGCGCAACGCCATCAAGAGTTATATCGGCGCGATGATGACGCAGGAAGCGATCAATGAACTGATCGCCGGCGGCGTGGAAATGCGTCAGTACAACGCGCGCCAGGTGTTGTTTCGCGAAGGCGATGAAGCTGATGGCCTCTACCTGATTCGTCGCGGTTCGGTGACGGTGTCCCGCCGCGACGAAGCGGATGGCGGGCAGGAAAAAATCCTCTCCTATATCGCCGCCGGTAATTATGTCGGCGAAGTGGCGCTGGTGAATGATGCGCCGCGTGGTGCGACAGTGAGCGCCACGGTTTTCACGGAAGTACTGGTGCTGAAAGCAGAAAGTTTCAAGCAGCAGCTCGACAAGAACCCCCAGCTGCGCGCGGCGATAGAAGAACAGATGGCGCGCATTGCCAAACGCAACGTCATGCTCGAACAAACGGACGGGCGTGAAAGCGGCTTGATGAAATTCCTGCTGGCGGAAGGTGTGGGTGAAGCGTCGGATGTGCTGTTGATCGACGAGAATCTGTGCATCCAGTGCAACAATTGCGAAACCGCCTGTGCCGATACCCACGGCGGCACCGCGCGCCTGAAGCGTGAGCAGGGGCCGACGTTCAACAATATTCACTTGCCGGTGGCTTGTCGCCACTGCGAACATCCGCACTGCATGAAAGACTGTCCGCCCAATGCGATTTCGCGTTCGGAAGATGGTGAAGTGTTTATCAGCAATGCCTGCATTGGTTGCGGCAACTGTGAACGCAACTGTCCATACGGCGTGATCCAGATGGCGCCGGAAAAACCGGAAAAACATGGCGGATTGTTGTCGTGGCTGTTTTTCGGTGTTGGCGATGCGCCGGGTCAGCGCGAAGTGGCCTACAACCCGGATGCAGTGAAAAAAGCGGTGAAATGTGACTTGTGCAAGGAGCTGAAAGGCGGCCCGGCCTGTGTGCGTTCCTGTCCGACAGGTGCGGCTGTGCGCATTGCGCCGGACCAGCTCTTCAAGCGCGCCTGAAAACCTATTTCAGCAGATGCTTGCCTTGTTCCGACAGTATGTCGGTGAGTACCTGGCGAATCTGCTGCTCCAGTGCGGGCAGCAGCGCCTGCACGGTTTTGTCTACCAGCATCTGTAAAGAGTCTGCCGACGCTGCAGCCGTGGCTGCTGCGCCGGTTTCGGGTTCGATGGCAGCTGGCAGTATCGCTGCTTCCAGTTCCGCTTCCAGACTTTTTTCCGTGATCTGTTCTTGTTCCGCTGCCTGGTTTGTTTCAGCGGCTACGGCAGAGGATGGTGTTGCCGGTCTTGTTTGCTGCAAGTCCGCAGGTTCAGCCCCGCGCAGGCGGTTGCGCAAATGTTCGGGCAGAAACGGATTCTGCGTACCGGCAGGGCGCGCGGGCAGGGTGGGTGGTGTAGCGGGTTCTGGTGCGGCAGCCGGGCGGTTGCGCGTGGCGTTGGCGGCCACCTTGGCCGCTGCGGCGCGAATGGCGTCCAGGGCATCGGGTGCGCGAACCGGCGCTTGAGGGATGGTGTCGGCGAGCAAGGGAATTTGCCCGCTGTCGTCGCCGGTGGTCAAGGTCGGTATGTTTGCACTGTCGTTTGTCAGTACGGGAATGTCCGGCGTCAGCAGCGGAATGTCGTCATCGTTTGCCAGTGTCGGAATATTATCGTCGAGAGGATCATCGTTGAGCGGATCATCGTTGAGCGGATCATCGTTGAGCGGATCATCGGCATCCGGCAGCAACATGGGAATGCTGGCATCGTCGCCCAGCAGTGCCAGCTCTTCCTCGCTGAGTGCGGTGTCATCGTCCTGCAACAGTTCGCGAATCGATTCCAGTTCATCCAGCAAAGCATCGCGTCTCTGCTTGCTGCTGCCGTTATGGGTGTTGACGCTGTTGCTCATGCGCGTTTGCCGAGATCGTGGGTTTCGAGAGCATAACCGCGTTCGCGATAGAAACGGAAGCGCTCGCGGCTTTGTGCTAGTTGTTGTGGTTGTTGCGTCACAATTTCGGCAACACGTTCAAAGCGACTGAAAAACGCCGGAATCTCATGGCCGAGATTGATGAGCAAGTCGTGATGCTTGCCGCTGTCGTCGCTATGGCCGATATGCACCGGTGACAGCTGGCTGGCGGGCAGTACATCGTGCGGTACAAAACTGTCGGCGCGAAATGCCCACAGGCGTTCATCGAGTTGTCGCGCAACCTCTGCTGATGCGGTGTGCAATAGCAAGCGCTTGCCGAGCTGCCAGGCCTTGTCGGCGAGGCGGCAGGCAAACAGCAAGCGCGCTTCCTCGTCTGTTTGCGGCAGGATGTAGAAATCGACGCGCGTCATATCCACTCAACTGTGCGCATACTGGCGCAGAAAATTCACCAGCAGCGGCACGGGCCTGCCGGTAGCGCCTTTGTGGCCGCCGCTGTTCCAGGCGGTGCCGGCGATATCCAGATGCGCCCAGGCATATTTCTCGGTAAAGCGTGCGAGGAAGCAGGCAGCGGTGACGGAGCCGGCATTGCGGCCGCCGACGTTGGCGATATCGGCATACGGACTTTTCAGTTGCTGTTGATACTCTTCCCACAGCGGCATGCGCCAGGCTTTGTCTTCGGCTTGTTGTCCTGCTTCGTACAATTGTTCGCCGAGTTCGTCGCGGTTGCTGTAAAGGCCGCTGGCGTGATTGCCGAGTGCGATGACACAGGCGCCGGTGAGTGTGGCGATGTCGATCACCGCCGCCGGCTCAAAGCGTTCGGCATAGGTCAGTGCATCGCACAGTACCAGACGGCCTTCGGCGTCGGTGTTGATCACTTCGATAGTTTTGCCGCTCATGCTGGTGACGATGTCGCCGGGTTTGGTGGCGCGTCCGCTGGGCATGTTTTCGGCGCAGGCGAGCAAGCCAATCACATTGAGTGGCAGTTGCAGTTCAGTGATGGTTTTCATGACGCCGAGCACGCTGGCGGCACCGCACATATCGAATTTCATTTCTTCCATGCCGGCACCCGGTTTCAGGCTGATGCCGCCCGTGTCAAAGGTGATGCCCTTGCCAACCAGCACCACTGGCTTCGCATTTCTGGCGCCGCCCTTGTAATCGAGGATTACCAGTTTCGCCGGTTCATCACTGCCGGCGGATACGGAAAGTAGCGAACCCATTTTCAGCGCGCGCATCTGTTTTTCTTCCAGCACTTTGACGCTGAGTGCGCGTTTGCCGCGTGCCAGCTGTTGCGCCTGTGCTGCGAGGTAGCTCGGCGTGCACACATTGCCGGGCAGGTTGCCGAGTTCGCGGGCCAATGCCATGCCGTGGGCGACTGCAGCGCCAGTTGCCAGCGCACGGGCAATGGCTTTCTGTTGCTTGCGATCGCCGCAATGCCAGACCAGCTGTTTCAGTCGCAGCGGCTTTTTGTCTTTCTTGAGTGTATCGAAGTGGTAACTGCTGTTGCTCAGCTGGCGTGCGGCAATCTCGGCACACCAATCGCTATCGCGGCCCTGCACGCTGATCTCGTCCAGCAGCAGTGTTGCATCAGCGCAACGGCATTTGTGCAGCTGGTCGGCAATGGTGTTCAGCAGGGTCAGGAATTGTGCGCGCGTTAGTGCCTTGCCGTCGCCAGCGCCTACCAGTAGCAGGCGCTCGGCGGCGATGCCGGCGGCGTGCGGCAACAGCAGGCTCTCGCCGGCCTTGCCTTCGATGTCGCCGCGCTTTTGCAGGGTGGCGATCAATTTGCCCATGTCGCCACTGGCGTGCGTAGAGCGGCGGCTCTTGCCAGCGAAGACAGGCAACACCAGACAAGCGGTTTTGACTGAGGCGGGCGCAACGGCTTTGCTGCTGATGTTCAGCATAATGTCTCCAGTGTGAGGGTTGTCGCCGGTGGCAAGCATTCAGCCCGCCGGCAAAGGCTGGTATAGTTTACCAGCTCCAAGTCCTCGGTAAGCCCTTCCTGTGATCCTGTCCCGTTATCTGGCACGCGATATTCTGCAAACCACCGCAGCGGTGACGTTGGTGCTGTTGCTGATTTTCCTCTCGGGGCGCTTTGCGCGATTCCTGGTCGATGCCGCCACTGGCAATATTTCTGCCGACATTATTCTCCGTCTGCTGTTGTTTCGCGCGCCGAATATGCTGGAGCGCATTCTGCCATTGTCATTGTTTCTTGGCATCCTGCTCGTGTTTGGTCGTCTTTATGTCGAGAACGAGGTCAGTGCGCTGCACGCCGCCGGCATCAGTTTGCCGCGTTTGCTGCGGGCCAGTGCGCTGGCCATAGTGCCGGTGGCGATGTTGGTAGGTGCGCTGACCTTGTATGTCAGCCCTGCAGCCCTGTTGCGCTCCGAACAGATGCTCAATGACGAGAAAAAACGCAGCGAGCTCGATCTGATCGAAGCGGGAAAATTCCTGCAGTTGCGCAATGGCCAGGGCGTTGTCTACACCGGGGAAATCGGTGAAGGCCGTCGCACCATGCGCGATGTGTTCATCGCCAGCCAGGGCTCCGGCGGTGACTGGGTGGTGGCGCGCGCCGAGCGCGGGTTCCAGCGTTATGACGAAGCGCAAGGCGAGCGTTTCATGACGCTGGAAAATGGCGTGCGCTACAGCTTGCAGCCAGGGCGGGCGCAATCGGAACGCATGCATTTTTCCAGTCTGCAACAGCGCATGAAACCGTTTGAGGATTACGATCCTCGCCGTTTCCAGGAAGACACCTTGTCGTTGTTGCAGCTGCTGGCCGACCGTGAAAAACCTGAATATCAGGCGACATTGCAATGGCGCTTGTCGCTGATCCTGTTGGTGCCCATCATCTCGATGCTGGCCGTGGCCCTGAGTCGCACTTCGCCGCGTCGCGGACGTTATGTGAAATTGTTGCCGGCGATGTTGCTGTATTTCATCTACATGGCGGTGCTTGATGTCCTGCGGGGTCGCATCGGCGATGGTGACTGGCCTGCCATTCCCGGTTTGCTGGTCGCGCACGTTGTGCTGTTTGCCATCGGTATGCTGTTTCTTTACAGCGAACGCATTTCTCTGCTGCGGCGCTGGTGGTGAGTGCTATGCAGCATCTGAAACGTCATATTGCCAACCATGTGCTCAGCGCGGTGTTGATGGTATTGGCTGTATTACTGGGTCTGTTCGCGGTGTCGATGTTTGCTGATGAGGTCAAGGAGCGCTCTGGGCAATATGGCTTGCAGCAGATCGTGCAGTATGTTGCATTGCGTTTGCCGGGGCTTGCCGTCAGCAACACGGGATTTGCCATGTTGATTGGCTGCCTGATGGGTCTGGGCGTGCTGGCAGGGCAGAGCGAGCTGACGGTGATGCGCGCTAGCGGTGTCTCCATCCTGCGTATCGTGTGGATGGTGTTGCGCCCCATGTTGCTGTTGATGCTGCTGGTGTCGCTGGCCGGGGAGTATGCCGTGCCCGCTATAGACAGCTACGCCGCGCGTCTGCGAACCGAAGCGGTGCAGCAGCAATCCGGCAGCGAGCTCGATAGTCGCCATGGTTTGTGGTTGCGCCACAACAATGACTTCCTGCATTTCAGCCATGTGCTGGCCGATGGCACCATCTACGGTTTTTCACGTCTGTCGTTTGATGCCAGTGGCGAGTTGCAATATGCGCAGTATGCGCCGCGTGCGCAGCATACGGCGGGTGGCTGGCAACTGGAACGACCGCGTGTGACGCGCTTTGGCAGTGACCGCGTCAGTGTTGTTGCCGAGGATTCGGAAGCAATCTGGCAATCCGAGTTGCCGGCGGAATTGCTGAATGCCGTGGTATCGGAGCCCGGCAGCATGAGCCTGCGCGAGTTGTATCGCTATATTGGCTATCTGCGCGAACACGCGCAGGACAGCAGGCAATTCTCGCTGGTGTTCTGGCAGAAATTGATGCAGCCACTGGCCATGATCGGTCTGGTGCTGGTGGCCATTTCCTTTATTTTCGGGCCGCTGCGTGAATCCACCATGGGTTACCGGCTGTTCACCGGCGTCATGGTCGGCATCATTTTCCGCTTCAGTCAGGATCTGCTCGGGCCGACCAGCCTGGTTTACGGCTTTTCGCCAATCGCCGCTGTTGCTGCACCCATCGCCCTCTGCTGGTTGTTGGGCTTGTTGCTGCTGGTACGCACGCGGTGATGCACGACTGGTCGATCGTTGATCTGCAGGTCGTCGATCTGGTGGTTGCCAATTTGGTGCTGATGACAGGCGCCTGCCTGCAAGGCGTCATCGGTTACGGCCTGACACTGTTTTCCGCGCCGGTGCTGTTCCTGATCAATCCCGTTTATGTGCCCACGGCATTATTGATTGATGCACTGTTCCTCAATGTCATCATCCTGTTGCGCGAGCGTGCCGCCTGCCAATGGCATCTGGTGCGCTGGGCTGCACTCGGCAATCTGCTGGGGGCGGCGCTGGCTGGTATCGTGATTGCGCAGATCAGCGCAGCGCAGTTTCAGTTGGCGTTCGGGATACTGATTTTGCTGGCGGTAGCGATCAGTGTTTTCGGTTACCAGTTGCCACTCAATGCCGCTGCCGGTACTGCGGCAGGCTTTGCATCGGGTTTCATGGGCACCTGCACCTCGGTAGGCGGCCCGCCGATGGGATTGCTGTACCAGTCGCTGCCGCCGGCACAGATACGCGGCAACCTGGCGGCAGTGTTCCTGATTGCAGGCATCGCCAGCCTGCTTGCACTGTTTTTCGCACAGCGCCTGACAATGCGTGACATGCAACTGGCGCTGTTTTGCCTGCCGGGCATGTTGCTGGGGGTGATGGTGTCAGGCTGGTTCAAACGCTGGTTGCCGGATCGCCTGGTGCGTCCACTGATCCTGACGGTATCGGGTGTTGCGGGGCTTGGTCTGTTGTTGCAGGCCGGTCATGTTGGCCAGGTGTTGAAATGACAGCAAGGTTCAGTCGCCGCTGTTCTGTGTCCGGCATTGCCAGTAGCGTTCTGTTGTTGTTTGCCCTGTTTTTTTTCACTTACTTTGCGTGGGCAGCCTATTTCTGCAAAGGCATTTTTGACTTCAGTATTTTTCTGGATGCGGCCAGACATTTTCTGGATGTAGGCACTCTGTATGAACGGGAAAGCAACTATGGCCCGGGTCTGAATGTTTACAAGTTTCCTCCGTTGTTTGCCGCTTTGCTGGTAGAAGCCATGCGTATGGGGCTTGCCAATGATGATTTGTTTGTACTCGCCTATGTCTTGCATGTCGCGCTGTATTTTACAGGGGTGCTGTTGTTGTCATTGCAGCTGCATGAGACCGTCAGACACCGGCAGGTATTTGTCATCTGCTTTTCCGTCGGACTGCTTTTTTTCCCCTTGCTGGACGTGAATATTCTGTGTTTGCAGCTGGATGTTTATGTTTTTTTTCTGTTGGTAATGGTTTATTGCCTGTTTTTTCTGCGATGGTTTTTCTGGGCTGGTGTGGTGTTGTCACTGGCTGTGATGTTGAAAATCTATCCGCTGGTTATCCTGCCGTTTTTTCTGATTGCGCGCCGTTTCACTGCTGTTGCCGGTTTTCTGGTCGGTGCACTGCTGACAGTGCTGTATTGCATCTGGAGCTTGAGTCTGGAGGAGGTGCGGTGGTTTCTGGAGCATGTCCTGCCCATTTTGTTGCGTGAGTTGCCGGCCCCTGGCGCTGCATACAATGTGGCATTTCCGGCATTGTTCAGTCTCGTACTGGTGACGATATATCTTGTGCATCTCGCCGGAACATTTGATGAACAGGTGTTGGTTGCAAAGCTGGCATCGGGTGAGCTTGATGCAGACGCCATCAACCTCGTTATCAATGCTGTGTGTGCAACAGTCAAAGCGTTTGCCGGAGTGCTGCTGCTGTTCATGCTGTTGTGCATTGAACGTATCAGATGTTCTGCTGTGCGCTCGGGTGCGTCGCTTTCACGCACGCTGGCTTTGCTGTATGGGGGTATGATCGCGTTCATGCTGACATTCATGCAGAACGCTTGGACCAATTATCAGGTGCATCTGCTGGTTCCGATGTTGCTGGTGTTGACGTATTGTTATCGTACGCCGCAAGGCGAAGTGAAATGGTTGCGGCGATTTATGGGGTCGGTCACGGTTGCCCTTTGGTTCTTTGCCTTGCTGGATACTGCTCAGCAACACGTGGATCAATTCCCTCAGGAAACGGTGCCTTTCCTGTTTCGCTGGTTGGCGGAGCATTTTTCCTGGATGATGGTGTCGACGCCTTGGGGGCGCTGTGCGGCAGCGCTGGGCATCCTTGCCGCAAGCTTCCTGTCGGCAATCCAGGTTTCGCGCCAACGAGACATGTCTGTGGATTCGTTGTGAGAAAACTAGCCGCGTTTTTCGTGCACAACCACGCGCGTGCCGGATAGCCAATCGTGCCAGGTACAGTGCGCCGGCAGCAGACACCACAAAAAACCTAATCCGGCGCAAGCCAGTGACAGTATGCCAGCCAGCCAGCGCAGTATGCAGTGCCTGAGTGTGAGTGCGGAGCCGTCGGTTGTTTCGAGTCGCAGGCGCCAGGCCTGCATGCCCAGCGTCTGGCGATTGCGCAGCCAGAAGGTGCAATAAAAGCCGGCAATCACCAGCAGGGCGTACACCTGCAGCAGCCATGCCGGGGCCAGCTTGGGCAGTTCGTGTGCTACGCCTTGGGTACCATAGCTGGCTTCACTCCAATGCAGCAAAGCCTGCAATAAAAACAGTGGTGCGACCAACAGGCCGAACAGCAGAAAACTGTCATAGAACAACGCGGCGAGTCGGCGCCAGAGCGAAGCGGCGGGCAGGTGGCTCGGAGACGGTGAATTGGCTGGCATGGATGTTCCGGGGTTATGTAAAAGTCGGCGCCTTGCGCGGGTGAGCAGTATAATGGCCGATCGCCCCGCGTGGGCAGCCGAAGCAGAGCAGCAGTCTTACATGAAAAGCATCCAGATCCGTGGCGCCCGCACCCACAACCTGAAGAACATCAATCTCGACATTCCGCGCGACAAACTGGTGGTGTTCACCGGCTTGTCCGGCTCCGGCAAATCATCGCTGGCCTTTGACACGCTGTACGCCGAGGGTCAGCGTCGCTATGTGGAATCGCTGTCCACCTACGCGCGCCAGTTCCTGTCGATGATGGAAAAACCGGATGTCGATCACATCGAGGGTTTGTCGCCGGCCATTTCCATCGAGCAGAAATCCACCTCGCACAATCCGCGTTCCACCGTCGGCACAATCACCGAAATTTACGATTACCTGCGTTTGCTGTTTGCGCGCGCCGGCGAGCCGCGCTGCCCGGATCACGACAAGCCCCTGGCCGCGCAAACCGTCAGCCAGATGGTGGATACCGTGCTGGCGATGCCGGAAAACACCAAGCTGATGCTGCTGGCGCCGGTGGTGCGCGAGCGCAAGGGTGAACATGCACATGTACTCGACAAACTGAAAAGCCAGGGCTTCGTGCGTGCGCGCATCGACGGTCTGGTGTGTGATCTCGATGATGCGCCGAAGCTGGCCAAGAACATCAAACACACGATAGAAGTGGTGGTCGATCGCTTCAGTGTGCGGCCCGACATCCAGTTGCGTCTGGCGGAATCGTTCGAGACGGCGCTGAAACTTTCCGAAGGCATCGCGATGATCGCGCCGATGGAAAGTGACGAGAAAACCAAAACGACGAAAGGCAAGGGAGCAAAAAATACGGAAGGGGAGCAGTTGTTCTCAGCCAAGTTTGCCTGCCCGGTGTGCGACTACAGCATCAATGAGCTGGAGCCACGCATGTTCTCGTTCAACAATCCTGCGGGTGCCTGTCCGGGGTGTGACGGTCTGGGTGTGAAGCAGTATTTTGATCCGGCGCGCATTGTGCAGTTTCCGGAGTCGTCAATCAGCGAAGGTGCGATACGCGGCTGGGATCGCCGCAATTTCTACTACTACCAGATGCTGACCTCGCTGGCCGAGCACTACGGTTTTGATGTCGACACGCCGTGGCAGAAGTTGAAAAAAGCGTATCGCGATGTGTTGCTGTACGGTTCTGATGACGAAGACATTCTATTCACGTATGCCAATGATCGCGGTGATGTCTATCAGCGCCAGCACCCGTTTGAAGGCATCATCAACAATTTCGAGCGCCGCTACCGCGAAACCGAATCTGCCAGCGTGCGCGAAGAATTGTCAAAATACATCAGCAACCAACCGTGTCCGGATTGCGGTGGCACGCGTCTGAAACGCGAATCACGGCATGTATTTATCGATAATCGTACATTGGCGGAACTCACGGAATTGCCGGTGGGTACAGGCTTCGAGTATTTCTCGCAGCTTAAGCTGCCGGGAAGGCAAGGGCAGATTGCGGAAAAAATTCTCAAGGAAATCCAGGAGCGCCTGCGCTTTCTGGTGGATGTGGGCTTGAATTACCTGACGCTGAATCGCAGTGCGGAAACGCTGTCGGGCGGTGAAGCGCAGCGTATTCGTCTGGCATCACAAATCGGTGCCGGTCTGGTGGGTGTCATGTACATCCTCGATGAGCCGTCGATCGGATTGCATCAGCGCGACAATGAGCGTCTGCTGTCGACCTTGATTCGCCTGCGCGATCTCGGCAATACCGTGATTGTGGTCGAACATGATGAAGATGCGATCAAGGCGGCGGATTTCATTGTCGATATCGGCCCCGGCGCTGGTGTGCACGGTGGCGAGATCGTCGCCAGCGGCGTGTTGCAGGATATCCTCGGCAATAAAAATTCGCTGACGGGTGATTATCTGTCTGGCAAAAAAGGCATCGCCGTGCCGAAAAAGCGCTTGTTGTTCAATCCGGAAAAAGTACTGGTGCTGGAAGGGGCGAGTGGCAACAACCTGCAGCAAGTGACACTGGAAATTCCTCTCGGCCTGTTCACCTGTATCACCGGTGTATCCGGTTCCGGCAAGTCGACGCTGATCAACCATACCCTGTATCCGATACTTGCCGAACAGTTGAACGGTGCGAGCACGTTGAAGCCGGAAGCCTTTGAGGCGATAAACGGTCTCGAACACATCGATAAATGCATCGATATTGACCAGAGCCCGATCGGCCGCACGCCGCGCTCGAATCCAGCTACTTACACCGGTATGTTCACTGCTATTCGCGATCTGTTTGCGGGTACGCAGGAAGCACGTTCACGCGGTTATCAGCCTGGTCGTTTCAGCTTCAACGTCAAAGGCGGGCGCTGCGAAGCCTGCGAAGGTGACGGTGTCACGAAAGTCGAAATGCATTTTTTGCCGGATGTGTATGTGCCTTGCGACGTCTGTCACGGCAAACGCTATAACCGTGAAACGCTGGAGGTGTTGTACAAGGGCAAGAATATCTGCGATGTGCTGGATATGACGGTTGAAGAAGCGTTCGATTTTTTCAAGCCGGTGCCGGCGATTGCCAACAAGCTGGAAACCTTGCTCGATGTCGGCCTCAGCTATATCCGCCTCGGCCAGAACGCCACCACCTTGTCCGGTGGCGAAGCACAGCGCGTGAAGCTGGCGAAAGAATTGTCGAAGCGCAGCACAGGACAGACCATCTATATTCTCGATGAACCGACCACCGGTTTGCATTTCCACGATATCGCACAGCTGCTGAAAGTGTTGATGCGTTTGCGCGATCAGGGCAACACGGTGGTGGTGATCGAGCACAATCTCGATGTGATAAAAACGGCCGACTGGATTGTCGATCTCGGGCCGGAAGGTGGTTCGGGCGGCGGGCGGATTATTGCGGTGGGCACGCCGGAAGATGTGGCGAGTGAACCGCATTCACACACTGGAAGATTTTTACAGCCATTATTGCTTGGATAAGGGTCTTTCGTGCAGAGACATACCTACAGGCCTGACATAGATGGTTTGCGCGCCATTGCTGTTGGTTTGGTTCTGGCTTTTCATGCGTTTCCGCAAGTGGTGAGTGCTGGTTTTGTTGGTGTTGATGTTTTTTTTGTTATTTCGGGTTATCTGATCAGCAGCATCGTATCTGAAAACTTGTCTGGTAATTTTTTCAGTTTTGCCGGTTTTTATGCGCGCCGGATACGCAGGATTTTCCCGGCATTGATCGTGGTCTTGCTGGCTTGTGCGGGTGTGGGGTTCTGGGTGTTGTTGCCAGCGGAGCAGATGTCTTTGGGCTGGCAAATCGTCGCCGGTGTTATTTTTATGTCGAATGTCATGCTCTGGGATGCGTTCGGTTACTTTGCGCCTGGTATTGATACGTTGCCCTTGATGCATTTGTGGTCGCTTAGTATTGAGGAGCAGTTCTATGTTGCGTGGCCGCTCTTACTCGCCTTGGGGGTTCGCTGGGCAAGATGGCCATGGCTTCTGCTATTCCTGGTCTTGTCATCTTTTCTGTTCAATGTGTATTCCGTTTATGGCGACGGCTTGGCTGCATTTTATTCACCGCTGGCGCGTTGCTGGGAGTTGGCTGCTGGAGGATTGCTGGCGTCTGTTTCGCTGCCGGGTCGGATGCGGATGGTCGGCAACGGAGTTTCTGTAGCAGGGGCGCTGTTGTTGCTTGCTGCATTGTTGCTGATAGACAAGGAAAAATATTTCCCGGGGTGGTGGGCGTTATTGCCAGTGGTGGGAACGGTTTTGCTCATCGCAGCCGGCCCGAAGGCCTGGCTAAATGCGAAATTATTAAGTCATCGCTATGTGGTGGCGGTCGGATTGATCAGTTATCCGCTTTACCTTTGGCACTGGCCATTGCTTTCGTTTGCCAGAATTTTGGAAGAGGCCACGCCGTCCGTTGGTATTCGTATAACAGCGTTGCTGCTCAGTATGTTGTTCGCTTGGTTGACGTGGCGTTTTGTCGAGCAGCCGGTGCAGGCCGCGCCGCGCAATCGCATGCTGATTTGCTGTCTTTGTGCGGCCATGGCGTTTGTTGCGTTGTCGGGTTATGGGCTGGTATGGCGTTCGCAGCGTGTTATGGACGACAACGCAGTACAGCAAGTGCTGCCGGAAGATATTGGCTGGGAGGGCTGGCAAAAATGTCATGGTACGCGCGATTGCCGCATGCTGGATGTAAAACGGCCTGCTGATATCGCTGTTATTGGCGATAGTCACGCCGGCCATCTTGCTCCCGGGCTTGCGGATATTGTGTCAGCGCGCGGTGAAAATGTTGCCATCTGGCAGAGTCCGATGTGTCTGCCTCTGTTGGCGCCGGAAGCACTCGCTGAGCGTCATGCTGATGTGTTGGGGTGTAACGCAAAGCGATTGCATGAGGCGCTGCAATCAGCGTCGATCAAGACCATCATCCTGAGTGGTTACGCAAACTTGTTTATTCACAAATACCCGGAAGGGATGCCGGGAAATCCCAACCTGCGAGAGCTGAGCAATGATGTGGCCGCGCAGGCCAATGCTGTGAATGTGCAGGCTTTTGCTCGGGCTTTGCAGTTTACATTGGAACAAATGGAGCAATCCGGCAAGCGAATTGTATTCGTTGTTGATAATCCGGAGCTGGATTTTGAGCCGCGTGAATGTGTGTCGCTGCGTCCGGTTACGCTGCCCGGGCATACGTTGCGTTCGCCGTGCGCTGTGGCGCGTGCAAAGCATGAGGCGTGGTCGGCGGATTACCTGCGCATGGTTGCTGATGCGCAGGTGAAATTTCCTTCAGTGATTTTTATTTATGCGGACCGATATTTTTGTGATGAAGAATTATGTCGGGCAATGATCGATAACGAGCTGATGTACAGCGATCGCCACCACCTGTCGCCGGCGGGAAGTCGTTATTTCATGCGACAGGTGGCGGATCGCATTCTGCCTTAGTGCGGGTGTATTGCGTCACGCAAAGGCGTGACGCAGCACGATGGTTTCCACGCGATCCGGGCCGGTGGAAATGATGTCGATGGGCGCTCCGGTCAATTCTTCCAGGCGGCGGATGTAGTTGCGTGCCGCTTGCGGCAATTCCGCCAATGATTTCGCACCGATGGTGGATTCGCTCCAGCCAGGCATTTCTTCGTAGGTGGGCACGAGATCGGCGTAGTCATCGCTGTGTTGCGGTGACAGTTTGTTGCCCTTGGCATCGTGATAAGCGGTGCAGATTTTTACGGTTTGCAAACCATCGAGCACATCGAGTTTGGTCAGACATAAACCGGAGACGCTGTTGATCTGGATCGCTTTGCGCACGGCCACCGCATCGAACCAACCGCAGCGGCGCTGGCGGCCGGTGGTGGCGCCAAATTCGTGGCCGACGGTGCCCAGATGTTTGCCGATGGCGTCACCCGTGTCGCTGGCGGCATCATACGGCAGCTCGGTCGGGAAGGGGCCGGAGCCGACACGCGTGGTGTAGGCCTTGGTGATGCCCAGCACATAATCCAGATACAGCGGGCCGAAACCGGAGCCGGTAGCGGTACCGCCGGCGGTGGTGTTGGATGACGTGACAAACGGATAGGTGCCGTGATCGATGTCGAGCAGTGAACCTTGTGCGCCTTCAAACAAAATATTGGCGCCGCGTGCGCGCGCTTCGTGCAGGATGCCGGTGACATCCGCCATCATCGGCAGGATATCGCGGCCTTGCGCGAGCACGGTGTCCAGCGTCTGCTGGAAATCGACTGCGGTAACTTTGAAATAATTCGTCAGCACAAAGTTGTGGTATTCCATCACTTCGCGCAGTTTTTCCGCGAAGCCTTTTTCATTGCGCAAATCGCCGAGGCGCAAGCCGCGACGCGCGACCTTGTCTTCGTAGGCGGGGCCGATGCCGCGACCGGTGGTGCCGATTTTCGCGCTGCCCTTGGCCAGTTCACGCGCCTGATCCAGTGCTACGTGATGCGGCAGGATCAACGGGCAGGCCGGCGACAAACGCAGGCGCTCGCGCACGGGAATGCCGCTGGCTTCGAGGCCTTTGATTTCCTTGATCAGCGCATCCGGTGCCAGCACCACGCCGTTGCCGATCAGGCACAGCACGCCATCGCGCAACACGCCGGAGGGAATCAGGTGCAATACGGTTTTCTTGCCGTCGATAACCAGGGTGTGGCCGGCGTTGTGACCGCCCTGAAAACGCACCACCAGTTCGGCCTGGTCGGTGAGCAGATCGACAATCTTGCCTTTGCCTTCATCACCCCACTGGGTACCCAGCACCACAACATTCTTGCCAACGGTGTTCTGGTTAATTGCATTGGTGTCAGACACGGTAAAACTCCGCTTGCTTCAAACGAAAAAATTAAAAGGATTTGATGATGAACTGTTCGCCGTCGCGCAGCAGTTCGCGTGTGCAGCTGCTGTCGCGGATTTCTCCGCTGCCGCCGGCAATCACGCGCTCACCTTGTGCGCGCAGCGCGGCGATGGCTTGCCATTGTGCAGCGGAACCATCCAGTGTTGCCCAGATAGCGGCAGGACTTTGTGCGTTGCTGTTGCCGAGATCGAGCAGGTGTTTCAGATCGGCGCTGAATCCGCTTGCAGGACGTGCACGACCAAAGGCAGCGCCGAAATTATCGTAACGGCCGCCGTTGACTATGGCTTCGCCCACGCCAGCTACGTACAGCGCGAATACCACGCCGGTGTGGTAGTGGTAGCCGCGCAGTTCGGCGAGATCGAAATAGAGATTGACCTGTGGCGCACGGTTCGCGATGCACTCGGCAATCGCCTGCAATTGCTGTACGGCGTCGCGCACGGCCTGCGGTGCGGATGCCAGCACACCTGCCGCGCGTGTGAGTACGCTGCGATCACCTTTGCAATCGGTCAGCGTCAGCAGCAGGGAAGCGGCTGCTGCATCGGCAATGCTGGTGCGCACAAAATCGTGCAATTCGCTGGTGGCCTTGCGTTGCAAAATATCGAACAGGATTTGTTCCTGTTCATCATCGAGACCGGCGTGTGCGGCCAGACTGCGAAAGATGCCAACGTGGCCGAGATCCAGCGTCACGTTTTCAACGCCGGCGACGCGTGCAGTTTCCAGCATCAGGGCAATCACTTCGCAATCGGCGTCGACGCCGACGACACCATAAAGCTCACAGCCGATCTGGATTGGCGAGCGCGAGGCCAGCGCCGTTTTCGGTTTGGCGTGCAAGGTACTGCCGGCATAACAGAGGCGGGTGGCGCCATCGCGGATCAGGCCGTGGGCGTCGATACGCGCGGTTTGTGGCGTGATGTCGGCGCGCACGCCCATCAGGCGGCCGGAGAGCTGGTCGGTCAGCTTGCAGGTCTGCAGATCGAGGTCGTGGTTGCCGCTGACCAGCAGCGACTCTGTGAACTCCACCAGCGGTGGCATCACCAGGTCGTAGCCCCAGCTGGCGTAGAGATCGAGCAATTGGCGGCGCAGGGCTTCGGCGCGGCCCGCCTGTGCAGGCAGCAGCTCTTCGATGCCATCCGGCAGTAACCAGCGATCAGCGATGCTCATGTCAGACTCGTGCGATCTTTGCTAATAATCGTAGAAACCCAGGGCGTCCCCGGCAGTGCCGGACACAAAAAAACCGGGATGCCCCGGCGTGGCGCGACATGATACACCAAGATGCCGGAGTGGTTAATCGACAGGCCGCCCCGCGGAAATTACGCACAGACATATAGCAAGCCATACAGATAATAAGCACTGCTTACTATTTTGCTGGATTGTCATGTCTGCAGCGCCCATTTCTACTGCCAGTGCAGAGCCGGAAGGTACCTTCGGCTTTCTGCTGCACGATGTTGCCCGCCTGCTGCGCCGCAATTTCAATCGCCGGGTGCAGGCGCTGGGTCTGACCCAGGCGCAATGCCGGGTCATCCTGCATCTGTCGCGCAATGAAGGTATCCAGCAGGTTGCCCTTGCCGAAATTCTGGAAGTACAGCCCATTACGCTGGCGCGCCTGCTCGACAAACTCGAAGCTGCCAGTCTGATCGAGCGTCGCCGCGATCCTGCGGATCGCCGTGCCTTCTGTCTGTACCTGCGCGACAGCGCGCGGCCGTTGCTGGAAAAAATCTGGGCGCTGGCGGCCGAGACGCGCGCCGAGGCCATCAACGGCATGTCCGATGCGGCGCTGACCCGTTTTTTTGCCACCTTGCAAACCCTGAAGGACAACCTGCTCACGGCCGAGTCTCACGCCTCCGCAACGTCTTCGCCTGCGGAAGATCCTGAACCTTTGGAAGATGCTGTATGAATATCCGTCGTGTATTGCTGGTCACAGGTCCTGTTGTAGTTGCCGCCATCTCCCTGTATTTCTACCTGAGCGGCGAGCGTCTGGTGGAAACCGACAATGCCTATCTGAAGGCCGACAAGCTGATGCTGGCGCCGGAAATTTCGGCGGCGGTGACCGATGTGCTGGTGCATGAAAACGAGGTGGTGAGCAAAGGGCAGCTGTTGTTCCGGCTGGACAGTGCTCCTTTCGACGCTGCGCTCTACCGCGCGCAGGCGCATCTGGAAAAAGTGCGCACCGACTTGCAAGCCCTGCAGGCCGGTTATCGCGCCCGGCAGGCAGAGCTGGTGCTGGCGCGCAACAACGCCGCTTTTGCCGAGCATGAATACCGGCGCCAGACAGATCTCGCCAAGGAGAAATTTGCCTCGCAGGTCACGCTGGATGATCGCCGTCATGCCATGGATACCGCGCGCCAACAGGTGCTGGTGCTGGAGCATGATATCAGCCGTATTGCTGCCAGTCTGAATGGCCAGCCGGAAGGCGCCATCGAGCAGTACCCGGCTTATCAGGAGGCTGCGGCCGACATTACGCAAGCGAACATCAATGTCGGCCGCACGGCTGTGCAGGCGCCGTTTGATGGCGTGGTCAGCAACTTGCCCAAGCCCGGCCAGCATCTCAATGCCGGCAGCCCGGCGCTGGCCTTGCTGGCCAACCGCAACTTGTGGATAGAAGCCAACTTCAATGAAATCGACCTGACGCATGTGTTGCCCGGCCAGCAGGCCAGCGTGCGTATCGACATGTACCCGGACAAGCACTGGAAAGCGCGTGTGGCGAGTATCAGTGCGGCCAGCGGTGCGGAATTTTCCATCCTGCCGCCACAAAATGCATCGGGCAACTGGGTAAAAGTGGTGCAGCGTATCCCGGTGCGCATCGAGCTTGAGGATGCAGGGCTGGACAGCGGCATGGTGTTGCGTGCAGGTATGAGTGTGCGCGTGGAAATTGATACCGGCAGCAATCGCCTGCAGCGTTTGTGGCATTGAGCGGGCAGACCGCTGTTATGGGGCAACACGGGTTTATCCAGCGCCTTTCACCGGAGATGCGGCAGAGCTTGCTCGCAGCTGCAGTGATGCTGGCCGCCATCATCCAGATTCTCGATACCACCATCGCCAACGTGGCGTTGCCGCACATGCAGGGTACGCTGTCGGCGACGCAGGACCAGATTTCCTGGGTGCTGACCTCGTACATCATCATGGCAGCGATCATGACGCCGCTGACCGGCTTCATCGCCGGTCGCTTCGGTCGCAAGCGTATGCTGGTGTGGTCGGTGGCCGGTTTTACCGTGGCATCCGGCTTGTGCGGCATGGCGCAGACGCTGGAAGAAGCGGTGCTGGCGCGCATGCTGCAGGGCGTGTTCGGCGCCTGTCTGGTGCCGATTTCGCAATCGGTATTGCTGGATACGTTTCCGCGTGAAAAACACGGAAAGGCGATGGCGCTGTGGGGAATCGGCGTCATGGTGGCGCCGATTCTGGGGCCGACCATTGGTGGTTGGCTCACCGAGTTCTACAACTGGCGCTGGGTGTTCTACATCAACCTGCCTTTCGGTATTTTGTCGTTGCTCGGTGTGCTGGCCTTAGTGGAGGAATCGCCGCTGGATCGCGAGCGCCAGTTCGACCTTTTCGGTTTTTTACTGCTCGGCATCAGCATTGGCGCCCTGCAGTTGCTGCTGGACCGTGGCAAATCCCTGTACTGGTTTGACTCGAAGGAAATCATTGCCGAAGCAGTTATTTCCGCGGTGTTCTTCTATATGTTTGTCGTGCACATGTTCACGCACAAACGCCCGTTTATCGAGCCGGGTCTGTTTGAAGACAGGAATTTCTGTGTCGGACTGGTACTGATTTTTTTCGTCGGTGTGATATTGCTGGCCACGCTGGCACTGTTGCCGCCTTTCCTGCAAAACCTGATGGGCTACTCGGTGTTTGATGCAGGATTGATACTCGCGCCGCGCGGCGCCGGTACGATGCTCGGTATGATTGTCGCGACAAGATTGATGGGGCGCGTGGATGCGCGCGCCATTATTGTGCTCGGCGGTGTGTGTACCAGCGCATCGCTGTGGTTGATGACGTACTTCACGGTGGATGTCAGCCAAGCAACGATCACCTGGACAGGCTTTTTGCAGGGCATGGGACTCGGTTACATCTTTGTGCCATTGTCGACCATTGCCTTCCTGACGCTGGACCCCTCTTTGCGAACTGAAGGTTCGTCCATCTACAGCCTGGTGCGCAACATCGGCAGTGGCATCGGCATTTCCGTGGTGGTGACGCAACTTGCCGACAATGTGCAGCGCAATCACGCAGTGCTCACCGAAAACATCACGCCGTTCAATCACCTGCTGGATTGGGGGGTGTTGCCGCAAATCTGGAACACGCACACTACACTGGGTCTGGCGGCGCTGGATGGCACGGTATTGAAACAGGCGGCGCAGATGGCCTATCTGCAGGATTTCCATCTGATCATGTGGATGACGCTGATCATCGTGCCGCTGGCCTTGATCCTCCGCAATCCGGGGCCGCTGGAAGCGCATCCCAAAGTGGCAGCTAATGTGAAACCTGAGAGTTTTGCGGCAGAGTAGGTCTGTTTGCCCTAGAATCCGTTAAGGTATTCGTTTGTTCACCGGAGTTGCTGCGCCTTGTCATCTTCACTGCATTATCGCAATGCCGAACGCAGCGATGCCGTTGCGCTGGCAGAGCTTGAGCGCGCCTGTTTCAACTACGATGCATTGAGTCAGCGCAACTTCACCTGGATGCTCACCAAGGGCAATGCCCATATTTTGGTGGCAGAAGAAAATGGTCAGCTTCTGGCTTATGTGTTGGTGTTGTACAAACGCGCGACGTCGCTGGCGCGCTTGTATTCGCTTGCGGTTTTGCCTGAATGCCAGGGACGGGGCATTGCGCGCGAACTCATGCAGCGCGCTGAACATGAAGCGCGTGAGCGCGATTGCATTTACATGCGTCTGGAAGTGCGGCCTGACAATGTGCCAGCGATCGCGCTCTATCACAAACTGGGTTATTACCACTTCGGTCTCAAGCACCAGTACTACGACGACAGCAGCGATGCCCTGTGTCTGGAAAAAGTATTGTCGCATGGCGAAGAGGCGGTGCGTTTGCCGGTGCCCCATTATGCGCAAACCACTGGTTTTACCTGCGGGCCAGCGTGCTTGTTGATGGCTTTGCATGCCTTGGATGACAATATTCCACTCACGCAGCGTCTGGAATTGCAGCTCTGGCGCGAAGCGACCACGATTTTCATGACGGCGGGTCACGGCGGTTGCGGCCCACACGGATTGGCGCTGGCGGCGCACCGGCGCGGTTTTCATGTCGAGATGTATGTGAATCAGGACAAGCCACTGTTTGTAGACGGTGTACGCGCAGCCGAAAAAAAAGCCATCATCCAGCGTGTGGAAGAGGATTTTACCGAGCAGTTGCAGCAGACGGATGTGGTGTTGGATTCACGTCCGCCAAATGTGGATGAGCTGGTGGCTGCCTTGCGCGAAGGGCGTATCCCGGTGGTGCTGATCAGTTCGTTTCATCTCACACGCATGAAAGCACCGCATTGGGTGATTCTCACCGGATTCGACGAGGATTTTATTTATTTTCACGATCCGGAAGTGGATGCCGACAATCATGAAACGGCTGCCAACAATGCTTATGTACCGATGCGCAAGGATGATTTCGCGCGCATTGCCCGCTTTGGTCGATCACAATTGCGCGCGATGCTGATCCTGTCGCGCCGGGAAATCCTGACTCATGTCTGATACAGCGGTTAACCCGCATCCGTTTGAACGATTGCTGCCTGATTTCATTCTTGATGTGATTGATCGCCATCTGGTCGCACAGGATCAGCGCTGTGACGGACGCATCCTTGCGCTCAACAGTTACGAAAATCGCGTCTACCAGATAGGTGTGGAAGGCGAACAGCCGTTGATTGCCAAGTTCTATCGCCCGGAACGCTGGAGCACTGCGCAGATTCTTGAAGAGCATGCGTTCTGTTTTGAACTGGCTGAGCACGAGATTCCTGTTGTGACGCCGATAATGCAGGCAGGACAGAGCCTGTTCGAAGACAGTGGTTTCCGTTTTGCGTTGTTTCCACGCAAGGGCGGGCGGGCGCCGGAGTTCGACAACCCCGAGCACCTGTTCACCATGGGGCGCTGGCTGGGCAAGCTGCACGCCGTGGGCGCGGCGCGCGATTTTGTCGAGCGTCCGCGTCTGGATCTGCAGTCCTATGGCACGGAGAGTGTGGCGTTTGTCAGTGAGTATTTCATTCCGTCATCGCTAAAAACGGCTTACGAAAGTTTATGTCGTGATGTGCTGGCAGCAATTGTCGAAAAACAGAGAGGTTTTGCTGATATTCGCTATATACGCACCCATTGCGATTGCCATGCCGGCAATGTGCTGTGGCGAGACGATCTGCCAAATTTCGTCGATTTTGACGATGCGCGCATGGCACCTGCCGTGCAGGATATCTGGATGTTGTTGTCCGGCGATCATCTTGAGCAGAAGGCGCAATTGGAAGAGGTGCTGGAAGGCTACAACGAGTTCAATGATTTTGATCTGCGTGAACGGCACTGGATCGAAGTCTTGCGCACGCTGCGTATGTTGCACTACAGCGCCTGGCTGGCGCGGCGCTGGGATGATCCGGCATTTCCGCTGCATTTTCCCTGGTTCAATACCGAGCGTTACTGGGGCGAGCAAATTCTCGCGCTGCGTGAGCAATTGTCGGTACTGACACGCTAAACTGCACCGCAACCTGAAACCCACTGCTTTTGGAAAAAATACTGTGTTTACACCATTGAATCTGCACGAACGCTTGCTTAAGGCTGTTACCGCACTGGGGTTTACTGAGCCGACGCCGGTTCAGGCGGCTGCCATTCCGTTGGCAATGGCGGGCAAGGATCTTCGCGTCATCGCACAGACCGGCAGTGGCAAAACTGCAGCATTCGTGCTGCCCATGTTGCATACACTCCTGCAAGATCCCAAGCCGCGCACCGCGACGCGTGTGCTTATCTTGTTGCCTACGCGAGAGTTGGCACAGCAAACTCTCAAGCAGATCGAGTTGCTCGCGCAATTCACGTTTATCAAGGCGGCGCTGATTACCGGTGGTGAAGATTTCAAGCAGCAGGCGGCAGCCATGCGCAAGAATCCGGATATCCTGGTCGGCACGCCGGGCCGTCTGTTAGAGCATCAGCGCGCCAATCATCTCGATTTCAGTGATCTGGAAATCCTGATCCTTGATGAAGCTGATCGCATGCTGGATATGGGTTTCAGTGAAGAAGTCACGGCATTGATAGACAGCTGCAACAAGGATCGCCAGACCTTGCTGTTTTCAGCGACGTCCGGTGGTGCACTGTTTGAGCTGGCGGCTGCCATCATGCGTGAACCGCAGGTGCTGCGACTCAATGCTGTGAGTGAACTCAATCTCGGTACGCGACAGCAGATCATCACCGCCGACGATGTCGGCCACAAGGAGAAAATCCTGCTGTGGCTGCTCGCGAATGAAACCTACAGCAAGGCAATGGTATTTACCAATACGCGCGATCAGGCGGACCGTCTTGGCGGTGTACTGATGGCGGCGCACAAGGCGGGTAACAGCAAGGCCAAGGTTTATGTGCTGCACGGCGAAAAAGACCAGAAGGATCGCAAGCAGGCGATTTCGCGTTTGAATCAAGGGCACATTGATGTGTTGATCGCCACCGATGTCGCGGCGCGCGGTCTTGATATCGAGGGCATGGATCTGGTTGTCAATTTCGACATGCCGCGCAAAGGCGATGATTATGTGCATCGCATTGGTCGTACCGGTCGCGCCGGCAATGAAGGTCTGGCGGTGTCACTGATCGGTCCGCACGAATGGAATTTGATGTCGAGCATCGAGCGTTATCTCAAGCAGAATTTTGAAAAGCGTTTCATCAAGGAATTGAAAGGCAGCTACAACGGCCCGAAAAAACTGAAAGCCTCCGGCAAGGCGGCGGGCAGCAAGAAGAAAAAGCTCGATAAAAAAGAAGCGGCGAAAAAACCTGCCGGCAAAAAAGCCAGTGCAGAAAAGAAGGCGGCACAACATAAAAAACCGTCGAAGCCTGCCGGTGAAAAAACAGGTGCCCAGCAAGCGGTGCGCGATGGTTCTGCGCCGCTGCGGCGCAAACCGAATTCGTTGTGACGCCGGGGTAAGGTCTGCCCTCACCCGGCGCTTGCGCGCCACCCTCTCCCCAAATGGGAGAGGGAAAAACCGGTGCGAGCGTTGTGTCCTGTGGTTTCCCTTCTCCCCCAAAGGGAGAAAGAAAAATCGTTGTTAGCGCTGTGTCTTGTGGTTTCCCTTCTCCCCTTGGGGGAGAAGGTGCCCCAAAGAGGCGGATGAGGGGGGGGCTACCGCAGCCCAAATCGCCGCTTGAAAATCAGCGTCAACATCTTGGTGCCTGTTTTCAGTACGGCGAGTTTGGTGGCGGAGTGTTTGGAGACATCACCGATGCGCGGGCGATAGGTAACGGGAATTTCTATGATTTTTCTTTCGGCGCGCAGCATCTCCACCATCATTTCGGGTGAAAACTCAGGCCCCTTGCCGGTGAGGTTGGGGCGGATAATGTTGTAGGTGTCGCGCCAGATGGCGCGGTAGGTGCAGCCGAGGTCCGTGAAGCGCGGTCCCTGGCGGAACCACAGACACTGCAGCACCTTGGCGGCAAGGACGTTGCCGAGCCGGAGGAAGTCGTCCATGTTAGCGCCCTGTTCGATCATCTGCCGTGTGGTGCGGGTGCCGATAACCATGTCGGCGTCACGCATGTAGGCGAGAATCTTTGGCATGTCGTCGGCAGTAAAGGAGGCATCGGCTTCCATCAATACCAGAATGTCGCCGGTGGCTGCATCCAGTGCGCGGCGCAGCGCTTCGCCATAGCCTGCATAATTGTCGGAAATCACCCGCGCACCTTTTTCGCGGGCAATGTCGCCGGTGCCATCCGGTGAATTGTTTTCCGCGATGACGATCTCGTCGACATACGGTGCAAAATCTTCGATCACATGGCCAATGGCGGCAGCTTCGTTGTAGGCGGGAATCACCAGGCTGATCTTGTACTCGTCAAAGTGCATCTTGCGGTAAAGATGCATGGCGCTGTTGTAGTCTTCTGCGTAGTTGATGTTGCGGTAACCGCCCTTGAGCAGGGCGGAGCGCACGTTGCCGCCTGCACGTGCCAGCCGGTCGATGACATCGGTCAGCTCTACACGGCCGCTGCGGGCAGAGGGGGGCGTTTGTTCGATGCTGTCAAAAATGGCGGGCGAAAACACATAGGTGCCGCAGCCGAGGAAGTGGGTGGCAACGTGCTCGGGTTTTTCCGTGAGCGAGGTGATGCGTTCGCCGTCCACGGTGACGGAGTAGTTCTTGCGGATCAGTGTGGTGTCGCCAGTAATCTTGATGCCGCATACGGCGTCGATTTTCTGGTCGGCGTAGCGCAACAGCTGCTGATGGTTGGAACCCAGATAAACTTCATCGCCGAGAATCACGGGAAAATTGCCGCTGACATGCCCGCGAGCCAGCAACAGGCCGCGCGCCAGTCCGGCGGACACATCCTTGCATTCAAGAAATTCAATTTCGACGCCCGGTGACTCAAGCTGATCCATTGCTGCGCGGATCAGTTCGCCGTGATGACCGACAATGACAATGATTTTTTTTACGCCCAGCTGGTCGCGCATGATCTCGATGTTGCGCATCAGGATCGATTTGCCGCCCACTTCCATCAGGGTCTTCGGCGTATGTTGTGTGTAGGGGTAGAGCCTGAGCCCTGCGCCCGCCGCCGGTATCACACCCACGTCAAACATCGGTTAAAACCTGTCATCGAAAGCCGCAATCTAGCAGGCTATTCCGTTTAGAGAAAGTCGCCCGGTGTGTTTCCGCAGCTTTCCCGGTTTTGGCTGCATGATAAGCTTGCCGACTTGCAGCTACGGGGCAGAACAACAACATGAAAAGACATGCTAAATGGGCGCTGGCAGTTGCGGTGCTTGCACTGCTTGCCGTTGTAGCTATCAACAAACGGCAGCAGGCGACGCTGAGTGTGCCGTTGGCAGCAGTGGCTACCGGCACTGTGGAAGCCACGGTTTCCAATACCCGGGCGGGCACGGTCAAGGCCTGCCAGCGCTCGCGTCTGTCCATGTCACTGGGTGGACGTGTGCAGACCTTGCATGTGAAGGAAGGCGACCGCGTCAATGCTGGCGATGTGCTGATCGAACTGTGGAACGCCGATCACAAGGCCAATCTGGCGCAGGCCGAAGCCAGTCTCTCTGCGGCTGAGCATGAGCAGAAGCGGGCTTGCCTCAGCGCCGACCAGAACGAGCGCGAAAACCAGCGCGCGCGCTCCGTTCTGGAAAAACAACTGATTTCGCAAACCCAGGCTGAAGCGGCACGCACCCTGGCCACGACCAGTCGCCAGAGTTGCGAGGCGGCGGACGATCAGGTGCGTATGGCGCGCGCCAACGTCGATCTGGCGCGGGCTCGTCTCGATCTCAGCTACTTGCGGGCACCCTATGCCGGTGTGATCGCCGAGGTGAACAGCGAACTGGGTGAATATGTCACGCCGTCGCCGTCGGGAGTATTGACACCGCCGGCGATCGAGATTCTCGACGATTCCTGTCTGTATGTGACAGCGCCCATTGATGAGGTGGATGCCATGCCGGTGCGTGTCGGCCAGCCGGTGCGCATCACGCTGGATGCGTTTCGCGGCAGGAGTTTCGATGGCCACATCACACGCATTGCACCGTATGTCGTGGAAGTGGAAAAGCAGGCGCGTACCGTCGATGTGGATGTGCGCTTCGATAGCTTGCCGAAAGAGGTGTCGCTTCTGGTAGGTTACAGCGCAGACATCGAGATCATTCTCGACCAGCGCGAGAATGTGTTGCGCGTGCCGACGGAGGCCATTATCGACAAGCGTTTTGTCTATGTGCTGGATGATGGCGGTGTGTTGCGCAAGCGCGAGTTCACGCCGGGCATCGCCAACTGGACGCACACGGAAGTGTCCAAGGGCCTGCAAGCCGGTGAGCGCATCGTGATGAGTCCGGATCGCACAGGCATCAAGGACGGTGCCAAGGCGGTGGAAGAAAATCCGGCTGCAACGGACGGCAAAACGCCGTGATCACGCTGCGCGGTATACGCAAGCGCTTTGCGCTGGGTGATGAAATTGTTGCAGCACTGGATGGGGTCGATCTCGATGTGCGCGAAGGTGAGTACGTGTCGGTGATGGGGCCGTCCGGCTCGGGCAAATCGACGCTGCTCAACATGATCGGCTTGCTCGACACTCCGGATGCTGGTACGTACCAGCTCGACGGCATTGAAACCACGGTGCTTGACGAAGAGGCGCGCGGCAAATTGCGTCGTGAAAAAATCGGTTTTGTTTTCCAGTCGTATCACCTGATTCCACGCTTGAGCGCGCGAGAAAATATCGAATTGCCGATGGTGCTCGCCGGCATGGCCCCTGCCGAGCGCCGGCTGCATTGCGATGCCATGCTCAAGCGTCTGAATCTGTGGGAGCGTGCAGGCCATTTGCCGAACCAGTTGTCCGGTGGCCAGCGCCAGCGTGTGGCCATCGGCCGTGCACTGGTGATGAAGCCATCGCTGATTCTGGCCGATGAACCCACTGGTAATCTCGACAGTCGCTCCGGGCGTGAAGTGATGGAACTGCTGGAAGAGCTCAATGCGTCGGGTATTACTTTGCTGATGGTCACTCACGATACCGTTCTCGGTGCGCGTGCACGTCGGCAAGTGGTGTTTGGTGACGGCCGCGTGGTGCGCGATGAGCGTGTGCATGGTTGAGCAGCATTATGCGTGAGCAGAGCAACGTCATGCGTGGGCAGAGCAGCAGCATGCATTGGCGCGACAGCGTTTTTTTTGCGTTGCAGGTGTTGCGTCGTTACCGGTTTCGCACCGGCATGATGTTGCTGGCCATGACGCTGGCGGTGGGATCGGTTGTGGCATTCACTGCGCTGGGTGAAGGTGCGCGCGGTTTTGTGCGCAATGAGTTTTCTGCGCTGGGCACCGACATGCTGGTGGTATTGCCGGGGCGCAAGCAGACGAGTGGCGGTGCGCCGCCGGTCATGGGTACCGCTGCGCGCGATGTGACGCTGGATGATGTGAAAATCCTGCGTCAGCGTCTGCGTGGGACCCGTGCGGTTGTGCCGTTGATGGCGGGAAAGATTGATATCTCTGTCAATGCACGGGTGCGCAGTGTCATGGTGCTCGGCAGTACGGCTGCGTATTTTGATGTGCGTAAACTGGAATTGATGAATGGCGAAAAACTGCCGGACATTGATGACAATTATGCGGAACCGGTGTGTGTGATTGGCAGTACGGTGCGGGAGTCGTTGTTCGGCAATCGCCAGGCCATCGGTGAGTGGGTGAAAATGGGTGATCGCCGTTTCCGTGTCATTGGCGTGCTGAAAAGCAAAGGCGATTCTTCCGGTTTTGACCTCAGTGACGGCGTGCTGGTGCCGGTGGCATCCACGCAAATTCTTTTCAATCGCCAAGGGCTTTTTCGCGTGATTATCCAGCCGCGCGAAGGCGGCAATCTCGACAAGGTGAAACAGCAGGCGCTCGATCTGTTTCGTGAACTGCATCAGGGCGAGGAAGATGTCACCATCGTCAAACCCGATTCCATGTTGCAAACCTTCGACAAGATTTTTGCGGCGCTGACTGTAGCTGTTGGTTTGATTGCCGGCATCAGCCTGATTGTTGCCGGCGTGCTGGTGATGAACCTCACCTGGATCAGCGTCTCGCAACGCACGAAAGAAATCGGTCTTCTCAAGGCGCTGGGTGCATCACAGCATGAAGTGCGGCGGTTGTTTCTGCTGGAGTCGCTGTTGCTGTGTCTGGGTGGTGCACTGTCGGGTGTGCTGGCAGGCGAGTTGCTGGTATGGCTAGGCTGCACCTTGTGGCCCAGCGTGCCGTTTGCTGCGCCGTTGTGGGCAGTGGTGACTTCCGTGTGCATTGCGCTGTTGTCGGGTCTGGTTTTTGCGTGGATGCCGGCCAGTCGCGCAGCGCGTCTGCAGCCTGTCACTGCATTGGCGAGCAGGTAAACACTATGCGCTTTGCTGATTTCATGTTCTGGATACAGCGTGCACTGGCTGCAGGACGCTTGCGCACCTTGTTGACTGCAGTGGGGATTGCCATCGGTATTGCTGCCGTGGTGTTGCTGACGGCAATTGGTGAAGGTTTGCGTGTTTATGTGACCGACAGTTTTTCGCAATTCGGTTCGCGGCTGGTCAAGATCACGCCGGGCAAGAACCAGACACTGGGCATGGCTGGCGTGTTGAGTACGGTGCGCCCCATGCGCATTGCCGACAGTGAAGCGCTGCGCAGTATCGCGTATGTGAAGCATGTGGTGCCGATCGTGTCGGGCACGGGGCATGTGGAGTTCAGCGGCATTGCGCACGATACGGATGTGTTCGGCGTCGGTCATGAAGCGTCAGAGGCGTGGCAGATTCCGGTGGCATTGGGCAATTTCCTGCCGGCGGACGATCCGGAAAATTCGCGTCAGTTTGCTGTGATTGGCAGCAAGGTACGCAAGGCATTGTTTGGCGATGGCAATCCTCTGGGCGAATTCATTCGTATTGGCGGCGCCCGCTACCGTGTCATTGGTGTGATGGCCAGCAAGGGTGATTTTCTCGGTATGGATCTTGACGAGATTGTCTACATCCCTGCCGATCGCGCACTGCAGTTGTTCAATCGCCCCGGTTTGCAGGAAATTGATGTCACCTTTACCGAGCAGACAACGTCAGCGGTGATTTCCGACAAAGTGCGCGCGCGTATACGCGAGTTGCATGGCGATGATGATGTCACCTTGTTTACACAGGATGACATGCTTGCCAGTCTCGATCGTATTCTGGAAATGCTGACCATTGCCGTGGCAGCATTGGGCAGTATTTCATTGCTGGTGGGTGGAGTGGGTGTGTTGACCATCATGAGCACGGCACTGCGCGAACGTGCACCGGAAATCGGCTTGTTGCGCGCGCTGGGTATTACGCAGCGCCAGTTGTTGTTGCTGTTTCTCGGGGAGTCTGTATTGCTGGCGATGCTCGGTGGTCTGCTCGGTCTCGGCAGTGTGGCAGCACTGCTGTTATTGCTGAAGTTGCTGATCCCTGCGATGCCGTTCACACCGCAGCCCTTCTATCTCTTGCTGTCGCTGCTGCTGTCGGGTGCGGTGGGTTTGTTGTCGGGTATCGCACCGGCATGGCGCGCGTCACGCATGGATCCGATAGAGGCGCTGCGCGAGGAGTGAGCCGCTCAGTGCAGCGGGATATCACCCTTGCGGCGTTGCAACGGGATTGTCACAGGCAAGGCAATGGTGTCCACCAGCGATGAAGCGGCAGCATCCAGAATCAGCAACACCATGGGTGCGCTGCCCTGCACAGCGCCGGGTGCTGCGTTGAGCCAGCAAAAATCCAGTTGCACGCCACTGTAGGTGCGTGACAGATGTTCGCAGCGTGTGCCGCGATCCCTCAGGAAATCGCGAACGGCCTCATCACTGCTTTGCAAGGTGAACAGCGAACCGCAACCTGCCAGCAGAAGATGTATAAGCAGTACTGCAGAGTAGCGGCTGTGCTGCAGCAAGCCAGGAATGGACTTACTGTCGCGCGACAATTGTTTCAACGCCACCTGGTCTGCCCAGCAGCAACACGTCGGCCGGGCGCAGGGCAAACAAGCCGTTGCAGACCACGCCGGTGATGTTGTTGATTTTTTCTTCCAACGCGCGCGGAGTCGTAATGCGCAGGTGGTGCACATCGAGAATCACGTTGCCATTGTCGGTGATCACGCCCTGCCGGTAGACCGGATCGCCACCCAGTTTTACCAGTTCGCGTGCGACATGACTGCGCGCCATGGGTATTACTTCCACCGGCAGTGGAAAACGCCCGAGTGTTTCCACCCATTTTGATTCGTCGGCAATGCAGACGAATTCTTTCGCACAGGCTGCGACAATTTTCTCGCGCGTCAGCGCCGCGCCGCCGCCCTTGATCAGTTCGAGTTGCGCATTGGTCTCATCGGCGCCGTCGATATAAATATCAAATGTGCCTGTGCTGTTGAGATCGAAGACTTCAATACCGTGCTGGCGCAGGCGCTCGGCAGAGGCCTCCGAACTGGAAACGCAACCTGCAAACTTGCCCTTGTGTGCCGCCAGAGCATCGATGAAACAGTTGGCCGTGGAGCCGGTGCCGATGCCGACGATGGAGTCACTACTGATGCGAGGCAGTACATAGTCCAGTGCGGCGAGTGCAACGGCTTTTTTCAGTTCGTCCTGTGTCATGGATATGCCCTGCATGTGGAAGCGGCGATTATAACGGTGAATCAGTCGAGCGCAGAGCGCACCGGCCATGCTGCCCAGGCGGGTTCTTCGTAGGGATGTGCAGACAATAGCGCGGTAATGGCGGCATCCACACAATTGTCATCACAACTGATTTCCAGTCGGTACTCGGACTCGTAGTGCAGTGTGTCGGTTTCTCCGAGAAAAGGCGTGCTGCCCGCCAACGGGCGGAACTGGCCTTGACCCTGCACTTGCCAGCAACAGTGTTCATAGTTGCCGATACGCCCGGCGCCCGCCGCAAATAGCGCTTGTTTGACGGCATCCAGATGTGACGCGGGGACATAGGTAATGAGTAAATGCATGCGGGTGCGGCTCGGCGTTGATTCCGGTATGGTAGCGGTTTGCGGATGTGTTGATCACCCATGATGGCAAATAATGCTCAAATTTCCCTGTGGCGGATACTGTTCAGTCGCCGCATGCTGGTGTGCATATTTACCGGATTCAGTTCCGGGCTGCCGCTGTTCATTTTTCTCAATTTGCTGCCGGCATGGCTGCACGCCGCGCAAATTGATATCAAGGCCATCGGTCTGATGTCGCTGCTGCAAATGCCCTATGTGGGTAAATTCCTCTGGGCGCCGTTGCTGGATCGTTTTTCCATTTCCGTGCTGGGGCGGCGACGCGGTTGGCTGGTGGTGCTACATGTGGCATTGATGTTTTCGGTTGCCCTGCTGGGGCGGGTGGATCCCGCTGCACAACTGATGATGGTATCCATGTTGGGCTTGCTCACCAGTTTTCTGTCGGCAAGCCTGGATGTGGTCATTGATGCATTCCGACGCGAAATCCTGCCCGATGAAGAGCTGGGTCTGGGCAACAGTATTCACGTCAATGCTTACAAGATTGCCGGTTTGGTGCCGGGTGCCCTGGCGTTGTTTCTTGCAGATCACCTGCCGTGGGCACAGGTTTTTCTGGTGGTAGCACTGTTCATGCTGCCCGGTTTGGTGATGGTCATGGTGGTTGACGAGCCGCAGCATCAAGCGCTGCCGCCGCGCAGCTTGCAAGCTGCTGTTATCGAGCCGTTTCGCGAGTTTATCCAACGCAATGGTCTGGCTTCGGCATTGACGGTGCTGGCCTTTGTGTTTCTCTACAAGCTTGGTGATTCGCTGGCGACATCCCTGGCAACCAAGTTCTATCTCGATATGGGATTTACCAAATCGGAAATCGCGCTGGTTGCCAAAAATGCCGCGCTGTGGCCTTCCATTATTGGTGGTTTGCTTGGTGGTTTGTTGATGGTGCGCATAGGTATTGCGCGTGCGTTGTGGATTTTCGGTGCGCTGCAGCTGGCGGTCATCCCAGGATTTGTCTGGCTGTCATTGGTTGGACATGATCTGTTCACGCTCGCGTGGGTAGTTGGCGCAGAGGCGCTGGGTGTGGGTCTTGGCACGGCAGCATTCGTTGCCTACATCGCCAGCACGACACACCCATCCTACACTGCGACACAGCTTGCATTGCTCACGGCACTGGCTGCTGTGCCGCGCACTTTGGTCAATGCATCATCTGGTTTTCTGGTCGCTGAACTGGGCTGGACAAATTTCTTCTGGTTGTGCACCTTGCTGGCGGTGCCCGGCATGTTGTTGCTGATAAAAGTCATGCCTTGGCCAGCGTCGGTGGACGCTGCTCGTAAATGACAAAATCGTTTGCTGCTCGTCTGGTAGCGGTTATCCGCAGATTGATGCCGTCGGGCGATGCGCGGCCGCTCTATCCTGTTGCCGGCATTGCCCTTCTCTTCCTGCTGCAGGCCCTGGTATTCCGGTCGGTCAATGTGGAGATGGATGTTGCGCGAATACTCGGCAAATCCTTTCTGGCTACATGTATTTACGGCGCGATGTATGTTGTTGTGTTCTCTGTGTCGCCCTGGCGGTTGTCACTGTTCTGGTTGGGCTTGCCAACGCTGATTTTTGCGATGGGTTGGCTGCGCATTGGTTGGGCGCTGCCACTTTGCGCACTCTGGGGTTATGCACTGTTGCGTGCAGCACAGCTGGATAATGCCTGTGTGCAGAGGTCGCCGCGAGGCGTTGCGTGGGGGGCTTTGTTGATCCTGTGTTGGGTCTGTTTGTCGGGCGCCGGAGGTTATGGTTTCCAGACGCCGGATTACGTTATGCACAACGGGCGTTTGCTTGATCTGGTGCGCCATGCGTGGCCCGTTCGCTATGACGACTCACGGTTGTTGGTGATGTATTCCGGCTATTACCTGCCTTCAGCACTGCTGGGCAAGTGGCTGGGCGAGCAAGCAGCATTCGAGAGCATTCACTACTGGACACTGCTGGGGTGTTGGCTGGCTTACCGCTGGTTGCTGGAATTTTCCCGCGCAATAACGCCAGTACTGGTTGCTGCTGTGCTGGTGTTATTCGGTGGATGGGATGTGGTCGGCGTACTGTGGGGGCTGTACAACTACACGCGTGAGATCGCAGTGGCTTTCGATCCGCTTGAATATCTGGCATTGATGTGTGTTGCAGGTCTTCCCGACTGGCTGGATTTCTGGCCGGCAACCATTATGCGTAACCAATATTATTTTGGGAATTATGTGTCGCTGACAGCGTCATTGGTCTGGGCGCCTCATCAGTCCATTGCGGGATGGATTGGCATGGCATTACTGGTGAAAATCTGGCGGCAGCGGTGGTTGGGTGTGGTTGGGTTTGTCTATGCGCTGCTGGCCTTGTGGTCGCCGATGGCGCTGTTGGGCTTGTTGTTGTTTCCCTTGTTTATGGTTATGCAGTACCGGGCGCAGGCAGTGAGACAGCTGTTTTCATTCATCAATGTTGCTTGCGGTGGCATGTTGATATTGGTGCTGGGAACTTACTATGCAAGCGCGTCGGCATTGACGAATCCGGTGGCCTGGTTTTTCCCGTCCTCGGGTTTGGCTGGTGTGGGGCCGCTACTGAAATTTTACTTGTTGTCGTGGGGAATTCACGCGGCTTTGCTGTGGTTTTTTGTGCGAAAACAGGGGGCGGAAAGTCGTTGGTATTTTGCTGCGCTGTGCGTGACATTCTTGCTGTTGCCCTTGTTTCAGTATGGGAGCTACAACGATCTGATGGTGCGTTGCGCAGCGCCATTGATGTTTGGTCTTGCTGTTGTTTTTCTGTATACGATTAGTGATTTGCGGAGGCGGCAGCGAAGATCGGCTGTTGTGCTTTTGGTTGTATGCTTGTTGCCGGGCAGTATTTCCGGTTTTTTGCATTTGCTCAATTCCATACACTCTTTTGTCGAACATGTGCCTGCACAAAGCGTGATCGATTATGGTGGTGGCTGGCAGTTTCTTGGGCAACAGGATTCCTGGTATGTGCGGTGGTTTTCTGCTCCCCGTTAATACTGCTCATGTGTCAAGGTATGAGATGAGGTGATGTGTCAGTCATCTGCCATTGATTTCACAGTGCTTTTCAGTGGGCAGTCATGCAGTTCGGAAATCGGCGGTCTGTCTGGTTTTGCGGGCCGCACGCTGAATTTGGCTGCATTTGTCTTGTTCAGGTGGGAGTAACAGCGTATTTCAAAGCGCTCTTCCAGCAAGCGCAACATCGGGGATGGTTCTTTGCCGCCCACTTCGAGAAAATAAAAGCGTTCAATCCCCTGTTGCTTCAGCATCGCCTCCATTACCGGTATTTGTATTTCTTGTGTCAGGTACAAGTCGGCATGTTCCTTGAGGCCAGTTTGCTTCAGGTAGTGGTCAAAAAATTCCTGATTGGTGATAACAAACCGCTTGCTGTCCATGGTCATGAAACGCAGGTCATGCACAACCAGATCCACTGCGCCGCGATAATCTTCCTTCAAATAATTGTCGTGCAGGCGATGCTCGATGTTGGCGCGAATATCCAGCGTAAAAATCAGCAGCAACCACGCAATCAGGCCTGCTGAACGCAACTTTCTGTCCTGCACCTGGCGAATCAGCAGTGCAGGAAGGCAGGCAGACATCACGGCCAGCATGGGGATGGCGTAGGTGAAGTGGCGCAGGGTATAGACAGACTGGCTCCACTGCGATTTGAGATAAAACACCGCCAAGGGAAACAGCGAGAGCCAGAGCAGGCAGGCAAATGCTCTGTGCTTGTAGGTTTTGTAGGTTACCGTGATGCCTAACTTGTCATGATCAAACAGGCGCCGGACGCGTAATACCAGCACGGCCGCAATGCAGGCCAGGGAAAGGTACAGGCGCGGGCTGTCAGGGCCGAGCAGAAAGCGAAACGTATCGCTCAGACGCTGGGCGTCAGGTACTGGTGTTGACCATGATGGCGGAGCGTCAACCATATGCTGGTACATCACCGGCAACCAAGGGGAGTACAGCAACAATGGCACGCTCAGTATTTTGAGGTCGGTGACTAGTTTGTTGTGATCGCGCCCATCGCGCACCCAGAACAGTAACCACAGGATCACAATGCCGCCATAAAAGACGAAGCCGACGTAGTGAAAGTACATCAACAGGGTGGAGGTGGCCAAGAAGGCGTGCAGGCTGAAACGTCGAGGGGCGCGTGCAACAAACAGCTCGATGAAATAATTGGCGCTTGCCGGAGCCAGCAACATAAGGAAGGCATAGGCGCGCGCTTCCTGACTATAGTAGATGCCCTGAAAAGATCCTCCGACAATTGCTGCGGCAATGATGCCGACAATCAGTGAAAAGTGTCGCCTTCCGAGTTCGAATGCAAAAGCCACGGCGCCAATGCCGGCGAGTGCTGACGGCAGGCGGATGGCAATATCACTGCTGCCAAAAAGTTGCATCCACCAGTAAAGGAATGTCTGGTAACCCGGCGGGTGTGAGTCGTGGATGATCAGGTTCTGGATCATCGCCCACCAGCTGCCCTGGGAGCAGGCAATCACGCCCCACAATTCATCGGACCACAAGCTGTGCTGAGTCAGGCCGTAGAAGCGCCGCGCAGCAGTGGCCAGCAGCAGTGTGGTCACGAACGCATAAGTGCTGCGCAAGGGCAGGTCGCGAAACAGGCGCCCGCCTGACAAGAGTCGAATTTCCTTTTGTGATTGCGAATACATCGCGCAATTCCGCTTCAAAACCGTGACGAGTGTCACCTTTTGATGGGGCTATGCACAATGGGGCTTACCACTAAGCGTAACGATGGGCAGACGAACGGCGTCAGCGATCAGTAATGTCTATCCTGTCCACATTCTGGAAGCCGCGCGGCAGCTTGTTGCCGCGACGGCCGCGTTCACCGCGGTATTCGTCAAAATCATTGCCTTTGAGGACAGTGTGGCGTTTGCCGGCGTAGACTGTCAGTTGCTGGCCGCTGCTCACCACGCCGACGAATTGCAGGAATTCCTCGCGTGTTTGCAGGCGTGCCGACGGAATATTCATGATCTTGTTGCCCTTGCCTTTGGCAAGCTCGGGCAGTTCGGCCAACGGGAATACCAGCAGGCGACCCTCGTTGCTGATGGCAATCAGCAAGTCGGTATTGATGTCGCGCACACGCACCGGTGGCAGCACGTTGGCTTTTTCCGGTACCGACAACAAGGTCTTGCCGCTGCGGTTCTTGCTTTGCAGATCGGCGAATTTGGCGACGAAACCGTAGCCGGCATCGGTGGCCAGCAATACGCGTTCGTCGTCATTGCCCATCAGCATGGCGATAAACGTCGCTGTCGGTGGTGGTGCCAGTTTGCCGGTCAGCGGCTCGCCCTGTCCGCGCGCGGAAGGCAGCGTATGCGCGGCCAGTGAATAGCTGCGGCCGGTGGAATCGAGCAACAGCACCGATTGATTGCTGCGCCCGCGTTCGGCCTGCATGAAACCGTCGCCGGATTTGTAGCTCAAGGTGGTTGGGTCGATATCGTGGCCTTTGGCGGCGCGTATCCAGCCTTTTTCCGATAGTACTACGGTGACAGGGTCCACGCTCAGCAATTCGGCTTCGGAAAACGCCTGCGCTTCCGCGCGTGCCACCAGTGGCGAACGGCGTGCGTCGCCGTGTTTCAGCGCCACTTCCTGCAATTCTTTCTTCACCAGATTTTTCAGTTTGCGCGGTGATTCGAGCAAGGCCTGCAATTCTGCGCGCTCCTTGGCGAGTTCGTCCTGCTCGCCGCGAATTTTCATTTCTTCCAGTCGCGCCAACTGGCGCAGTTTGGTGTCGAGAATGTAGTCTGTCTGCGCTTCACTCAAGCCGAAGCGCGCCATCAGTACCGCTTTCGGTTCATCTTCCGTGCGGATGATGTGAATGACCTCGTCGAGATTGAGGAACGCAACGAGCAAGCCTTCCAACAGGTGCAGGCGCTGTTCAACTTTATCCAGACGGTGTTGCAGGCGTCGTGTGACGGTGGTCTGGCGGAAAGACAGCCATTCGGCCAGCATCTGGTACAAGGTCTTGACCGACGGCTTGCCGTCGAGACCGATCACATTCATGTTGATGCGATAGTTCTTTTCCAGATCGGTGGTGGCAAACAGGTGGTTCATCAGTGCATCGACATCGATGCGGTTGGAGCGAGGCACGATCACCAGCCGTGTCGGATTCTCGTGGTCGGATTCGTCGCGCAAATCTTCCACCATTGGCAGCTTTTTCGCCTGCATCTGCTGGGCGATCTGCTCCATGATCTTGTTGCCGGAAACCTGGTGCGGTAGTGCCGTAATGACAATGTCACCATCTTCCTTTTTCCACACCGCGCGCATTTTCAGCGAGCCGCGCCCGCTGGCATACATGGCGAGAATATCGGTGCGCGGCGTAATGATTTCGGCTTCGGTGGGGAAATCCGGTGCCAGGATGTGTTCGCACAATTCGGCGACGCTGGCGCCCGGATTTTCCAGCAGGTGTATGCAGGCGTTGACGACTTCGCGCAAGTTGTGCGGCGGAATATCGGTGGCCATGCCCACGGCAATGCCGGTGGTGCCATTCAACAATAGCGCGGGTACGCGTGCCGGCAATACAGTAGGCTCTTCCAGTGTGCCGTCAAAGTTGGGTGACCAGTCGACGGTGCCCTGTTCCAGTTCAGACAGTAACAGGTCGGCAAACTGGGTCAGTTTCGATTCGGTGTAACGCATCGCCGCGAAGGATTTCGGGTCGTCGGGCGAGCCCCAGTTACCCTGACCGTCCACCAGCGGGTAGCGGAAAGAGAACGGCTGCGCCATCAGCACCATGGCTTCATAAGCGGCGCTGTCGCCGTGCGGGTGGAATTTACCGATCACGTCGCCGACGGTGCGCGCCGACTTCTTGTACTTGGCGCCGGCCTTGAGCCCCAGCTCGCTCATGGCGTAAATGATGCGACGTTGTACCGGTTTCAGTCCGTCGCCGATATGTGGCAGTGCGCGGTCGAGGATGACGTACATCGAGTAGTTGAGGTACGCCTGTTCGGTGAACTGGGCCAGTGAGCGGCTCTCGATATCGCCAAACAACGACTGGTTCATGCAGCGGGGCTCCAGGGCAATGCAAAAAGGCGGCTAGTGTAGCTTTACGGGGCGGGTTTGTTTAGTTGTTAGGCAGCTTTTTGCCGGGAGAAGCTTGGTGTCAGCCTGCGGTTGGTCGGCGGCTGTCTAGGCGCAACGGCAGGTCATCCTGTGGTTTGGCAAAGGGAAATGCCTGGATTTTTGCCGGGAAGTAGCCGTCACGCACAAAGCGAAAACGGCATTGCCGGATGAGTTCGCGGAATGTGCAGTTAAACAAAAGGTCTGCGAAGTGCATACCGATGCATTTGTGAGCACCGCCGCCAAAGGGCGACCACATGAAAGGATGTTTCTTGTGTTCGGCGACAGGTGCAGAGAATCGCTCCGGCCAGAACGTTTGCGAGCGCGTCCAGTACTCCGACATCTGCTGGATATAATGCACGGGTGCAGAAATCATGGTGTGTGCTGGAATGCGGATGCCGTCAATTTCACACTCGCGCACGCTGCGGCGAAAAATATTGGCAACCGGGGGGTGCAGGCGCAGCGTTTCCTGGAAAACGCATTCGAGAAGTGGTGACGACGCGGGTGCCAGTGTCGTGCTGCTGTGCTCTTCAGTTTCCTTGCACAGGCGTTCCTGCAGTTGCTCGTCATTAGCCAGGTAGTAACCTGCCATGGTGATGGCGCTGGTGGTGGTGTCGTGTGCGGCCAGCATCAGGAAGATCATGTGGTCGGCGATTTCATCGTCGGTGAAATACTCGCCGTTTTCTTTTCGCTCGCGGCAAAAGTGGCTGAAGATATCCTGATCGTTGCCTGCGCGTTTTTTCGGAACCAGTTTTGCAAAATAGCGTTTAAGGTAGCGGCGTCCGTTCATGCCGCGACGGTAGAGCAGACCCGGCCAGTCCTTGCGGATGATGCCCATGGCGCCTTCCATCAAGTCAATGAAGGCCTTGTTGATATTGTCCTGATCGGCATCTGCCGCATCGACCTTGCAGAACACCTCAAATGCTATGTTGAGCAGCAGTTTCTTGGTTTCCTGATAGAACAGTATCGTTTCCTGCTGCTGCCAGCGTGCCACGGCTTGCTGCACAATCCTGTCGATAATGGCGGCATACGTCTGCATGGTGTCCGATTTGAATGCCGATTGCATGATGCGGCGCTGGATGCGATGTTCCTCGAAATCAAACATCAACAAGCCGCCGGCGAAGAAATCGCTCATGAAAATGTCCCAGCCTTTTACGACGGAGAAATTGCGCTCGGTATCCAGCAGTAATTGCTGCAGGTATTGCGGGCCGAGCAGCAACACAGCTTTCTGACCTGTGATGGAAATGCGGCTTACCGGGCCGAATTTCAGATAGTGCTTGTGAAAGGTGCCGATGGGGTCGGCAAACATGCTGAAGGTTTTGCCGACGAAGGGCAGGCCGTAGCTGCCTGGAATGTGTGCGAGATGCTGGTTGGTGGGGGCTTGCTGGTAGTGGTAATCGAATGCGTTTGTCATGATCGGGCCTGCAGGAATGGCGCGATCATAACAAGCGTTTTGCTGAGTGTCCTGTGCTCAGCCCAGCCCTAGCTTCTCCCACAGCGCATCGACGCGTTTTTTAACGTCGTCAGGCATGGCTATCGGTTTGCCCCATTCGCGCGTCGTTTCGCCCGGCCATTTGTGCGTGGCATCCAGACCCATTTTCGAACCGAGACCGGACACCGGTGAGGCGAAATCGAGATAATCAATCGGTGTGTTGTCGACCAGCACGGTGTCGCGCGTCGGGTCCATGCGCGTGGTGATGGCCCAGATCACGTCTTTCCAGTCGCGCGCGTTGATGTCGTCGTCGGTGACAATCACAAACTTGGTGTACATGAACTGGCGCAGGAAACTCCACACGCCCATCATCACGCGCTTGGCATGACCCGGGTATTGTTTCTTGATGGTGACTACGGCCAGGCGATAGGAACAGCCTTCCGGCGGCAAATAGAAATCGGTGATTTCCGGAAACTGTTTTTGCAATAACGGCACGAAAACTTCATTGAGTGCAACACCGAGTACGGCAGGTTCATCGGGTGGGCGACCGGTGTAGGTGCTGTGGTAGATCGGATCCTTGCGATGCGTGATGCGTTCGACGGTGAATGCCGGAAAACGATCCACTTCGTTGTAATAACCGGTGTGATCGCCAAACGGCCCTTCGTCGGCCATGTCTTCCGGGTGAATCACGCCTTCGAGAATGATTTCTGCACTGGCAGGTACCTGCAAGTCGTTGCCGATACTTTTCACGACTTCCGTTTTTTCGCCGCGCAATAATCCTGCAAATGCATATTCGGAAAGTGTGTCGGGAACCGGTGTCACGGCGCCGAGAATGGTGGCTGGGTCTGCACCCAGCGCAACCGAAACCGGAAAAGGCTTGCCGGGATTGGCCTGCTGCCATTCGCGGAAATCGAGTGCGCCGCCGCGATGCGATAACCAGCGCATGATCAGGCGGTTTTTGCCGATCAACTGCATGCGATAGATGCCGAGATTCTGGCGCTCCTTGTGCGGGCCGCGCGTGATCACCAACGGCCAGGTAATCAGTGGGCCGGCATCTTCCGGCCAGCAGGTTTGTATCGGCAATTGGTAGAGATCGACGGACTCGCCTTCGATAATATTCTGTTGGCAGGGAGCATCGCGCAACACTTTCGGCGCCATGTTCAGCACTTGCTTGAGTGTTGGCAGTTGGCTGATCAGGTCGCGAAAACCTTTGGGTGGCTCCGGTTCTTTCAGATAGGCGAGCAGCTTGCCGACATCGCGCAAATCTTCAACCGATTCACGCCCCATGCCCAGCGCCACACGTTTTTCGGTGCCGAATAAATTGGCCAGCACCGGCATGTTGTGGCCTTTGATGTTTTCAAACAGCAGTGCAGGGCCGCCGGCACGCAGCACACGGTCGCAGATTTCGGTGATTTCCAGATGCGGGTCGACTTCGGCGCGAATGCGTTTCAGTTCACCGTTTTTTTCCAGAAATTGTATGAAGTCGCGCAGGTCTTTGTGTTTCATGTCGGGACCAAATGGTTGAGCGATGTTCATGCCTTAACAAAAAGGCGCTGGTGAGCGCCTTTTTGTCGTCGGGTCGATATTTTATTTTCGTTTCATTGAGCCAAAGAATTCTTCGTTGGTCTTGAAGTCTTTTAACTTGTCGACCAGGAATTCGGTAGCGGCGGTGTCTTCCATGTCGTGCAGCAGTTTGCGCAGGATCCACGCTTTCTGCATTTCATCTTCACCCATCAGCAACTCTTCGCGGCGTGTGCCGGAGCGGCGGATATTGATGGCGGGGTACACGCGCTTCTCGGCGATCTTGCGGTCGAGATGCAGTTCCATGTTGCCGGTGCCCTTGAATTCTTCGTAGATGACTTCGTCCATTTTCGAGCCGGTATCGACCAAGGAGGTGGCGATGATGGTAAGGCTGCCACCGTGTTCGATATTGCGCGCAGCGCCAAAAAAGCGTTTTGGACGCTCCAGTGCATGCGCGTCGACACCGCCGGTCAACACTTTGCCGGATGATGGCACAGTGGTGTTGTAGGCGCGGGCGAGGCGGGTGATGGAGTCGAGCAGGATCACCACGTCCTGTTTGTGTTCAACCAGGCGCTTGGCGCGCTCGATCACCATTTCGGCGACTTGCACGTGACGCGTCGGTGGTTCGTCAAACGTGGATGCCACCACTTCGCCGCGCACGGAGCGCTGCATTTCAGTGACTTCTTCCGGGCGCTCGTCGATCAGCAGGACAATCAAATGGCATTCGGGATTGTTGCGGGCAATCGCCTGGGCAATGTTCTGGATGATGATGGTTTTACCAGCTTTTGGTGGTGCGACGATCAAGCCGCGCTGGCCTTTGCCGATGGGAGCAATCAGGTCGATGACGCGGCCTGGCAAATCTTCACGCGAGCCAGTGCCGGATTCCAGTTTCAGGCGCTGATTCGGGAACAGTGGCGTCAGGTTTTCAAACAGGATCTTGTTCTTGGTGCCTTCCGGGCGATCACCGTTGATGGTGTCGACCTTGAGCAGCGCGAAGTAACGCTCGCCTTCTTTCGGTGGGCGAATCTTGCCGATGACTTCGTCACCGGTGCGCAAGTTGAAGCGGCGCACCTGGCTGGGTGAGACATAGATGTCGTCGGGGCCGGCGAGGTAGGAGGAGTCGGAAGAGCGCAGGAAGCCGAAGCCGTCCTGCAGGATTTCCAGTACGCCTTCGCCGCTGATGTCTTCGCCGCTTTTGGCGTGGCGCTTGAGGATGGTGAAAATCACATCCTGCTTGCGGTTGCGGGCCATGTTTTCCAGGCCCATGTTCTCTGCGATTTGCAGTAATTCTTCGATCGGTTTGGTTTTTAGATCGGTCAGATTCATAGGGTATTCAGAGTTGTGTGAGGTGGGATTGGGCGCGTAACAACATCCGTTGGGGCGATGCCCTGAGTGTTAGCTTGATCAGGTTGATCAGGAGGTTGTCTTGCGATCCGCCGGTTTGTCAGATCCGGCTTTTATGAGCCTGCGCTCTGCGCAGGTGGGCTAACTATAGGCGGCTTGTGCGGGGATGTCCAGCAGCGCGCACCGGGAACAGGTGCGCGCGTGGCGCGGTTTACAGGCTGCTGTTGATGAACTCGGCCAGCTGAACCTTGGACAGTGCCCCGACCTTGGTGCCTTCCAGATTGCCATTCTTGAAAATCATCAGGGTTGGAATGCCGCGGATATTGAAACGCGCCGGTGTTTCCTTGCTGGCATCGACATCCATCTTGCATATTTTCACGCGGCCGGCGAAATCGCGGGCCAGCTCGTCGAGTACCGGTGCGATCATCTTGCAGGGGCCGCACCACGCTGCCCAGAAATCGACCAGAACCGGTTTGTCGGATTTCAGGACTTCAGCTTCAAAACTGGCGTCAGTTACGTGCACGATTGCGTCGCTCATGAGGGTCTCCGATACGGGGAAAACAAGGGGCGCCAGTCAATGGCGAAGCTGCATGATAGAAAGGAACCGGGGCGGAGTCAAAGTGGTGCAATGCTGTAACAGCGGGCTCTGCCCCGGCAACACTTGTGGGCTAGTGTGCCTGCAGGCGTTTGCGGGTTTCCGGAATAAATGTGCTGTCCGGTTTGATCTTCAGGCCTTGTGACCAGGTTTTCTCGGCCTCGGTTTTCTTGCCAATGGCCCATTGCACTTCACCGAGATGCGCGGCAACTTCATCATTCGGGTACAGTTCGAAGGCGCGCTTGAGACGCAGCAGCGCCTCTTCGTTACGTCCCATGCGATACAGTACCCAGCCCATGCTGTCCATGATGGCGGGATCTTCCGGGCGCAGTGCCAGTGCACGGCTGATCAACTGGTGTGCCTCGTCAAGATGGTTTTTGCTGTCCAGCAGTGTGTAACCCAGTGCATTGAGCGCATCGACGTTGTCGGGCTGGTTTTTGAGCACAAAGCGCAAATCATTTTCTGCAGATGCGCTGTCGCCGAGTTTGCTGTGCAGCAGTGAACGTGCGTAATAGAGGTCGGTCTGCTCCGGATTGCGCTGGATAGCTTCATTGAGTGCTGCCAGGCTGCGTGAAGTGTCGCCGCGTTGCAGCAAAATGTCGGCTTCGATCAGATAGAGGCGTACGGCGAGTTCCGGGTGTTTTTGCCGTTGTTCCAGCAGCCATTTCTGACCGTCGAGTCTCTGGTTCTGTTGCACCATCAGGTCGAAAGCGCGCACCACGGCAGGCAGGTATTCGGCGCCATTCTCGATACGACGGTAGTGTTCCAGCGCTTTGTTGGGTTCATGGTTGGCGAGATCCATTTCACCCAGATAATAATTGGCCGTGCTGGTGTATTTGTGCAGGAAAAGTAATTGTTCAAACTGGTCCTGTGCCTGCACGAAGTCGTTAAGGCGGTAGTTGACCAGTGCGCGTGCCAGCAGCAGATCCGGATCCATGGCGCGCGTATTGGCGAGATAGTCAAACTGTTCGCGCGCTTTTTGCAAATCCTGATCGGCGAGCATGCGTGCGTACTGCATACGCAGGCGTTCGTTGTCGGTGTCGTCGGCGACAATGTCTGCCATTTTCTTGATGGCCTTGTCCGGCCGGCTGTTCTTGAACAGCAATTCGACTTCAAACAGGCGCGCTTGTAGATGTTGATTGTCCTGTGACAGGGCTTTTTCAATGCTGTCGAGGCTGTCGCTGTATTCGCCGCGCTGCTCCTGCAATACGGCGGTGCCCAGCAACAGGTCGATGTTCCTGGGGTGATCTTTCAATAGCTGTGCGTAATCGCTGCGCAATTTTTCGCGCGTGGCATCAGGCTGATCCTTGGTGTTGGCGGCGATGGCGACAAACAACGTTTGTGCATCCATGTCCAGCAGTTTGCGCGACTGTTCCATCGCCAGATCGAAACGCTGCATGGCAATCAGGTATTGACCACTGATGTAAACAGGTTCCGGATTCTGCGGCTCGAGTTCGGCCCACAGCATCGAAAGATCCAGTGCTGCCTGGCCGGCGTGCAGGTATTGCGCGAGCAAGGTGGCGCGGCGGGTGACTCCGATGTCGCGCGTCTTGTAAGCCTGTTGGTAATAATTGGCCAGAGCGACGTCGAGCTGGCCGCGATTGGCTGCCACTTCCGCCGTCAACAGCGAAAACAGGGTGTCTGCAGGGAAGGGTCTATCGGCTGTCGCCGGGCTGGCTGCCGATGTCGTGTCTTCCTGTCCGGTCTGTGTTGGCAGGCCGCAGGCGGCCAGCGACAGGGAGATTGCGAAGGGAAGCAGACGTATCAGCGCGTTGTGGTGTGCCATAAGATTCCGGGCCGAAGCATAAAGCGGCCTATCATATAGACAGTGTGCGTATTCCCCAACTGTTCGCCCCGACAGTCGTGAGGCTCGCTATAATGCGCCGCTTGTAGCTCCACCTGTTTCCGGAACCGCGCGCGCATGGCATTACTGGCCGTTGGCATTAACCACAATTCCGCGTCGCTCGCACTGCGCGAGCGCGTCAGCATTGTGCCCGAGCGCATGAATGAGGCCCTGCGCGCCGTGAGCGGGGAAACCGGTGGTGGCGATGCTGTCATCCTGTCTACCTGTAATCGCACCGAAATCTATGTGTCGGGCTGCGAGGATCCGCATATCGTGCTGGACTGGCTTGCCGCCTTTCATGCGGTGGATCGCCAAGAGTTGCAGCACTGCCATTATTTTCATCGCGATGAAGCGGCAGTTCGACACCTGATTCTGGTGGCGAGCGGTCTCGATTCGCTGGTACTGGGTGAGCCGCAGATTTTCGGTCAACTGAAGACGGCATTCGCGCAAGCTGTTGAAACCGGCACGGTGCGTGGTGAGTTGCACCAGACCTTCCAGCAAGTTTTTGCGCTGGCCAAGCGTGTGCGTGCGGAAACGGCCATCGGCCACAACCCGGTGTCGGTGGCCTATGCTGCGGTGCGCCTTGCTGCGCGTATTTTTGCGGACATCCCCCGCAGTACTGCTTTGCTGATCGGTGCGGGCAAGACGGTCGAGTTGGTCGCGCGTCACTTGCGCGAACAGGGTGTGCGCAAAATCCTCATTGCCAATCGAACCCTGTCGCGCGCCCAGGAACTGGCGGCCGAGGTGAAAGCAGAAGCCTTGCTGCTGACGGATATTCCTGCGCGTTTGCATGAAGCGGATCTGGTTTTTTCTTCCACGGCCAGCCAGTTGCCGATACTGGGCAAGGGGGCCGTTGAAACCGCATTGAAGCAGCGCCGGCGCCGGCCGATATTCATGGTGGATATTGCCGTGCCGCGCGATATCGAGCCGGAAGTGGCAGAACTCGATGACGTGTACCTGTACACGGTGGATGACTTGCGCGATGTCATTGACGAGAATCTGCGCGCGCGCGAGCAGGCAGCAGAAGAAGCGCGCGTATTGGTGGAAGAAGGTGTGGCGGCCTACATGCGCGAGCGGCGTGCGCAGGAGGCGGCGTCCAGTATTGTAGAGTACCGCCAGAAAGCAGAAGCCTGGCGAGATGCTGAAATTGAAAAAGCGTTGAAGGCCATGCAGCGCGGTGAAGACAGTGAGGCTGTTGTTCGCGTACTGGCGCGCAATCTCACCAATAAACTTCTGCACCATCCCACGGAAATGCTCAAACAGTTGGCGCGCCAAACGCCCGACGATTGACCGTCTGGCGCAATGTAACTGCTTGGTTATGGTGTTACTGCCTTTTCTGCAAGGTTCTTGCGGCGGTAAATCGTGTACTGGCCATCGTCCAGCTCAACCTCATCATATTGCGCCTGTATGAATGCATACAGTGCTTTGAATTCTTTCAGTCGGTTGCCGCCAGCGGGATGCCAGAAATTGTGTATGTAAACAATATATGCTGGTGGTTTCTGCGCCAGCGAGTCCAGAAATTCCCGGCGAAATTCCTGTGTGGCTGGTGCATCCGGCTGCATATACAACGGAATGTCTTCGAGAAAACGTGTTGCAGGGGTGGCGCGTGCCAGCAGCAGGCTGCCTTGTCCGTCACCTGAGCCGTCAATGCCTTGTACCGTGTCGCCGGGCTGTAAATGTGATTTGAGGTAACGCGCAATTTTCTGCGAGCGCAGGTCGCTGTTTTCCGCCGTGTAATGCAGCTTGTTTTTTTCAGCCAGTGAGTAGCTGCCGATGTAGTGTGAAACCACAATGGCCCAGCCAAAGGCTGCGATACACAGAGCTATCTTCCACCAGACAGCACCTGGGCGTGGCACGCACAGAAGTAGCGAGAAGCCAATGGTGTACCAGAAGTAGGGAGGCAATAAATGCGCAAACCAGTATTTGCCTGCCATCAGCTCATACCAGACAAAGGCAAATGTCGTTATTGCCAGCTGTTTGATGCGTTTACGGTTTGCGGGATTGTCAGAGTTGTTGAGGCTGGCCCAGACGAGGCCGGGCAGGCAAGTCATCGAAAAATATTTCAGCTGTGTGAGTTGGCTGTTAAACAATGCTGTCAGGTGTTCTTGTGTGCTGCTGTAATGAAAAAGATCTATGCGTGAATTAACATAAATAGGGGTGAAAGTTTTGTATATATAGATAAATTGTGCGAAGTCGCAATGTTTAATGCCCCAGATAAACGGGATGGCAAATATGGCAGTAAACGCGAGAGACATGCACAGAAAACGTTTTGCGTGCTGTTGCAGCGATGCTTTTACGGCATTCTGGCTGGCAATCCAGAAGAGGACAGGAAATGCGATAATGCAATTGGGTTTGAATCCGCAAGAAAAGCCGCAAAGTGCGCCGGCTATGATGAAATGCCGCAGTGTGATCACGGGCTGGTGTATGAGTATGGTTGCTGCGAGAGCCACGGGCAGGATGGCAATATAATCGCGTTGCAAAAACACATAAGAGCCGTTGCTCAAGTAGAGTGCGGCGAAAAAAGAAGGTGCGAGGATCGCTGCGGGTTTTGATAATGGCGCCAACAGCAACCAAGCCAGTACGGCTAGACTCGACAAGATCAGAAAGTCTACAACCCGCAGGGGCAGGGCTTCATAGCCGACGAACTTTGCCAGCATTGCCTGGAACATGAAGGCGCCGGGAAAGTTGTTTTCAAAAATATCGCGATAAAGAATGAAGCCCTTCTCATTAATCAGGAAGGCGATGTAATGCATCATCGCCAGATCCCATTCGATGGGTTGATAGCGCGAAAGCCAGAAGATGTTCAGTGCGGTGACCGCCATTGCAGTGGCGATAAGCCATGCAGCAAGGGGGAGCAGCGAATTGGCAGAGAGTTTTGGCATGATTGTCACTCGGAAAGGCTTGAGTATTATTCCACAGAACCTGTGGCAAACCACGCGCTTGCTGTAGATGATGCCAGCCCTGCAATGGGGATTTGCGATACAATTCGCGACCCGAATGGTATGAAATACTCCGGAAAACCAGAGTCTGATGAAAGCTTCGATCCTGCAAAAACTCCAGACGCTGGCGGAGCGTCATGAGGAGCTGGCGGTCCTGCTGGGTGATGCGGAGGTGATTGCCAATCAGGAGCGCTTCCGCGCCTACTCGCGTGAATTTGCTGAAGTTGAACCTGTGGTGCAATGTTATCAGCGCTATTGCAAGGTGGAGGCTGATATTGCCGGTGCGCAGGATATGCTGCGTGAATCCGACCCCGAATTGAAAGCGCTGGCGGCGGACGAGATCCGGGAGGGCAATGAACGCCGTGAGGCGTTGGTGCTGGAATTGCAGACCTTGTTGTTGCCGAAGGATCCCAATGATGGCCGCAACGTTTTTCTGGAAATCCGTGCTGGCACAGGTGGCGATGAGGCGGCGATTTTTTCCGGTGATCTGTTTCGCATGTATTCGCGTTATGCCGATCAGCGTGGCTGGCGGGTGGAAGTGGTGAGCGAACGCCCTGGCGAGCACGGCGGCTACAAGGAGATCATTGCCAGCGTTTCCGGTGCAGATGTCTATTCGCGCCTCAAGTTCGAATCCGGTGCGCATCGCGTGCAGCGGGTGCCGGAAACCGAGGCGCAGGGTCGTATCCATACCTCGGCCTGTACGGTGGCCATACTCCCTGAAATGGATGAAGTGGAAGCGGTCAATATCGACAAGAATGATCTGCGCGTCGATACCTTTCGCGCCTCCGGTGCCGGTGGCCAGCACGTTAACAAGACCGATTCAGCCATCCGTATCACCCATATCCCGACAGGCATTGTCGTCGAGTGTCAGGATGAGCGCAGTCAGCACAAGAACCGCTCGCGAGCCATGTCGCTGCTGGCGTCGAAGCTGTACAACAGCGCGCTGGAACAGCAGCAGCAACAGCAGGCGAGCGAACGGCGCAGCCTGGTGGGCAGTGGCGATCGTTCCGAGCGTATCCGCACCTATAATTATCCGCAGGGTCGGGTGACCGATCATCGCATCAACCTGACCTTGTACGCGCTGGATGAAATTCTGCAGGGCGGTCTGGATGCCATCATTCAGCCGCTGGTCAATGAGCACCAGGCTGGCCTGCTGGCTGATCTGGCTGGCGAATAACGCATGCCCTGACACCCGGGAGGAACTGACCGATGAAACCTCAGATCAGCATCGCGGAGAGCCTGCGCCATGGCGACGACTTTCTACGTGCAGGCAGTGACAGTCCCCGGCGCGATGCGGAAATCCTGTTGGGTGCCGTACTGGAGCGCGATCGCGCCTATCTGTATGCCTACGGTGAACAGGCGCTGGATGACACGGCCCGAGATCTGTTCGAACACTACCTGCAGCGCCGCGCTGAAGGCGAGCCTGTGGCTTATATTCTGGGTAAACGTGAATTCTGGTCGCTGTTGCTGACGGTCAACGACAGCACTCTGATTCCACGTGCGGATACCGAGACGCTGGTGGAAAACGCATTGCTGCTGTGCCAACGGCGTGATGCCCATGTGCTGGATCTGGGGACGGGTACCGGTGCCATCGCGTTGGCTCTTGCTGTCGAGCATCCGGATTGGCAGGTTGAGGCTGTGGATGTTCAGGAAGAGGCGGTGGATCTCGCCGTGCTCAATGCGGCGCAGCTGCAGTTGCAGAATGTATCCGTGTATCGCAGTGACTGGTTTTCCGCCATCGCCCCCGAGGCGAGATTTGATCTCATCGTCAGTAATCCCCCCTATATCGACAGTGCTGACCCGCATCTACTGCGCGGTGATGTCCGCTTTGAGCCACGCACCGCACTGGTGGCTGGTGACAAGGGTTATGCAGCACTGTTTGTGATTGCCCATCAGGCCCGCAGCTTCCTGAAAGAGGGCGGCTGGTTGCTGCTTGAGCACGGTTACCAGCAGGCTGAGCGCGTGCGCAATTTTTTGCGTGACAGTGGTTATGACGATATCCGCACCTTTACTGACTTTGGTGGCAATGACCGGGTGACGGCTGCGCGCTGGCATGCAGGCAGCGTTGTCGGGTGACCAGTCGATGAATGACGAGCAATTGCTGCGCTACAGTCGCCACATCCTGCTGGAAGGCGTGGATATTGCCGGACAGGAGGCGATCAGCGCGGCGCGTGTGCTGGTGGTCGGTGCCGGTGGTCTGGGTTGTCCGGTGGCACTGTATCTGGCGGCGAGCGGTGTCGGCACGTTGGTAATTGCCGATGATGATGTGGTTGATGTCAGCAACTTGCAGCGCCAGATCGCTCACGCCACGGCGGATGTCGGCAGTAACAAGGCGCAGTCGCTGGCCGACAGCGCTTGTGCCATCAATCCTTTGCTCAATGTCGTGACCTTGCCTGTGCGCCTGCAGGGAGCGGCCTTGCAACAGGCTGTGGCCGACGTAGATCTGGTGCTGGACTGCTCGGATAATTTTGCTACGCGTCTGGCCGTCAATCGCGCTTGCGTCAAGGCGCGCAAGCCGCTGGTGTCGGGTGCAGCTATACGCATGGAAGGGCAGGTTGCCGTATTCGATTTGCGCAAAACGGATAGCCCTTGCTATGCCTGTCTGTACGGTGAAGACAACACGGAAGAAAGCCTGACATGCAGCCAAAGTGGTGTGTTGGCGCCACTGGTAGGTGTAATAGGTTCCATGCAGGCTGTTGAAGCGCTGAAATTACTGGCGAATTGCGGGGAGTCGCTGAATGGCAGGGTGCTGGCATTTGATGCGCGCCATGCGGAGTGGCGTACGTTGCGGCTGAAAAAAGATGCCGGCTGTCCTGCTTGCGGATTGCATTAATTACAGGGCGTCTCTGCCGATCAGGTGTTGATACTGCGTCCGCCGTCGACAGCAATGATTTGCCCGGTGATATAGGGAGCATCGCGCAGTAAAAACAATGCAGTGGTAGCAATGTCCTGCGCGGAGCCGGTGCGTCCGAGCGGGATTTTCTGCAGCAATTCCTGTTGGGCATCGCTGTTGTTGGCGCCGCCATTTTCCGGCCACAGGATGGCGCCGGGTGCAATGCCATTGATGCGCACATCCGGTGCCAGTTCGCGCGCCAGTGATTTTACCAGCATGGCATTTGCTGCTTTTGCTGCGCAGTAGACGCTGTGTTGTGCCAGTGGGCGCTCGGCGTAAATATCGACAATATTGACGATGGCTCCTCGTTGTTTTCGCAGCTCTGGAAACAAAGCTTGTGCGAGAAAAAACGGTGCGCGGGCATTGCTGCCGAACAAATCATCCCAGTCGCTGCTGGTTGTGCTACCAACTGCAGTGGGATGAAAGCTCGACGCATTGTTGACCAGTGCATCAATGCGTCCCCAGCTCGCTATGGCTTGCGAGGCCATGCGTTCCAGCGCGGTGATGTCATTGAGATCTGCAGGCAGGCAGATGGCGGATTGCACGCGCCGGTTGTTGAGTTCCGCGGCCAGAGACTGCGCGCCGGCTTCGGCGTGGCGATAGTGAATGATGATGTTGTAGCCGGCATGGTGCAGTGTGTTGACGATGCTGGAGCCGATGCGCAGTGCGCCGCCGGTTACCAGTGCCACCGGCGCATCAGGACTGTTGCTTTGCTGGTTCATGTGGTCGATCCGGTTGGGCAATGGTCTGCACGGCAGCTGTGCGCAGGCGGCGCAACTCTTCGCCGAAAGCCTTGCCGGTGAAACGCTGCTTATCAATGTTGCTGCTGTCGATACTGCTGCACAGTGCCCATGCCTGGCGCAGAAATGCGCTTGGTCGATAGTCGCAATTCTCGAAACCGGTTCGCCCGCGTGCATCGGCTTCGCAAGCCATCAGAAAGGCGTCGAGACGTTGTGGTCTGCGAAACAGATCGAGGTTGTGAAACAGTTCAACCAATGTGGATGCGCGCAACTCGAGAGCGCGGTGGCAGTGTGTATGGTAGAGGGCGACATGCAGGGCGAGATCACGAAATTCGTTGGGTGTGGCGAGGCGCTGGCACAGTGTGCGTAGCGGTTTTTCACTGCGGTTTTCGTGACCGATATGGCGCGGCCATTCTGCCGCTGGAGTCAGCGCCTTGCCGAGATCGTGGCACAGTGCGGCAAAGCGCGCGATCTTGTCGCTGGTCAGTATTGCGCATTGCTGCAGCACCATCAGGGTGTGCACGCCCGTATCGATTTCCGGGTGATGCTGCGGAGGTTGCGGTACGCCAAACAGTGCGTCCAGTTCCGGGAAGATGACTCGCAGTGCATCACAGTCGCGCAATACCTGGAAAAAAACCTGCGGATTTTTTTCTCCCAATGCGCGTTCGCATTCCTGCCAGACACGCTCGGGAACCAGCGCATCGACTTCGCCGTTGCTCACCATTGTCCGCATCAGCATTACTGTTTCCGGAGCGACGGTAAATCCGAGGTGGTGATAGCGCGCGGCAAAGCGTGCTACACGCAGAATACGCACCGGATCTTCAGCGAAGGCGGGTGAGACATGGCGCAGCAGTTTTTGCTCAAGGTCGCTGCGTCCGCCGTAGGGGTCAATAATGGTGCCATCACTCGCCTGAACCATCGCGTTGATGCTGAGGTCGCGGCGCAGCAGATCTTCTTCTACCGTAACACTGCTGTCGGCATGAAAGACAAAACCGTGATATCCGGGCGCTGTTTTGCGCTCGGTGCGTGCCAGCGCATATTCTTCGCCGGTTTCCGGATGCAGGAAAACAGGGAAATCCTTGCCTACCGGTTTGTAGCCTAGCGCCAGCATGTCATCAGGTGTGGCGCCGGTCACCAGCCAGTCGCGCTCGTGCACCGGCCAGTCGAGCAGTGCATCGCGCACTGCACCGCCGACAAGATAGGTTTTCATGTTGCGAGGAAAATAAAATTACTGGGCGCTGACCGGTGCCACACGGGTATTGCCATTGCCAACTGTCAGGCGAACACGCTGGCCGGCGCGAAACTGCTGCAGGTTTTCCACCTCTTGCACCACGGAAATACTCTCGCCACCATCCATGCGCACGATGATTTCTGCGCCTTGTGCACGTGTGGCCTTTTCCTGTGCCATGCCACCCACGACGGCGCCAGCCACGGCGCCCACCGCTGTTGCCAGGCCCTGTGTGCGACCGCCGGCCATGCTGTTGCCCGCCATGCCGCCGATAACGGCGCCGCCGCCCTGGCCAAGCACGTTGCGGTCACCTTCCAGCACCACAGGACGCACCGACTCCACTGTGCCATAGCGCACCTGCATTTGTTGGCGCGCATCGTCGCGAGAGTAGACATCGCCGGATAACTTGTTGGCGCAACCGGTCAGGTAGAGGCAAGCGCAAAGGCAGATCAGCAGGCGTTTCATGATGGGAGTCTCCGTGAAAAAAACGTTGACAGGATAACACAGGGCTTGGATGCAACTGCCGTGCAAAAATTCCCGTCAGTGTCAGATGCTTTCCTGTGAGGGGCAGTGATAACTGCAAGCGGGATGACCATCCTGCAGTGACTGCAGGTGTACATCAAATCCCCACAGTTGGTGCAGGTGACGCAGCACGGCCTGCGCCGACTCCTCTTCCAGAGGAATGCCGTTGTGCCGGTGATGCGTCAACGTAATCGAGCGATCGCCGCGAATATTGACGCTGTCGACCTCAATGTTCGGCTCCCTGTTGCCGAGATTGTATTGTGACGAAAGCCGCTCGCGGATGATGCGATAGCCGTTGTCATCGTGAATGGCGTCAACGCGCAATTCCGGCTGGTTTTCATCATCCAGTACGGCGAACAGTTTCAGATCGCGCATGACTTTTGGCGACAGGAATTGCAGGATGAAACTCTCATCCTTGTAGTTGCGCATGGCATTCTGCAGTGTATCGAGCCAGGGGCTGCCGGCAATATCGGGAAACCAGCGCCGGTCTTCTTCAGTCGGGTTTTCGCAGATACGGCGAATATCCGACATCATGTAGAAGCCCAGTGTGTAGGGGTTGATGCCACTGTAATACGGGCTGTCGTAGTCGGGTTGGCGCAGCACGCTGGTGTGGTATTGCAGGAACTCCAGCATGAAGCCATCGGAAACCTGTCGGCGTTCGTGCAAGGTTTGCAGCAGCGTGTAGTGCCAGAAAGTAGCCCAGCCCTCATTCATGACCTGTGTCTGGCGTTGAGGATAAAAATACTGTGACAACTTGCGCACAATACGCACGACTTCACGCTGCCATGGCTCCAGCAGCGGCGCATTTTTTTCAATGAAATACAGCAGGTTTTCCTGCGGTTCTGCTGGAAACCTGGGAGGCGCTGACTGGCGATCCTTGTCTGATTGCGGAATGGTGCGCCACAGGTCATTGACCTGTCGTTGCAGGTATTCTTCACGTTCGGTCTGGCGCAGGCGCTCTTCGGCAGCCGAAATCGGGTATGGGCGTTTGTAGCGATCTACGCCGTGGTGCATCAGTGCGTGGCAGGAATCGAGCAGTTTTTCCACCTCACGTACACCGTGACGCTCTTCGCAACGGGTGATGTAATTGCGTGCAAACACCAGGTAGTCAACGATGGATTCGGCATCGGTCCATGTGCGGAATAAATAATTGCCTTTGAAAAAGGAGTTGTGGCCGTAGCAGGCGTGTGCAATCACCAGTGCCTGCATTGTCAGTGTGTTTTCTTCCATCAGGTATGCAATGCAGGGATTGGAGTTGATGACAATTTCGTAGGCCAGGCCCATGCGTCCGCGCTGGTAGTTCTGTGCAGTATTGATAAATTGTTTGCCGAAAGACCAGTGGTGATAACCAATCGGCATGCCCACGGAGGAGTAGGCGTCCATCATCTGTTCGGAGGAAATAATCTCGATCTGGTTGGGATAGGTGTCGAGCCGGTATTCGGCGGCGATGGCAGCAATGGCTGCATCGTATTCGGCGATATGATCGAATGTCCATTCAGAACAGGACGGCAGCATGGATGTTGTGTGACTGATACTGGTTTCAGCCATGTGGTTCTCCAGTTGTGCGTACAGGTGTTGTCACAGTATTTTCTGTTTCTGGAACAGGTTGCGGAATACAGGAAAGATATCACCCGCTTCCACTATCTGGCGCATGGCAAATTCTTCCGGATACTGCGCCTGTACTTTCTCGTATTCCTCCCATAGAGCCTGGTGTTCACGCGGCGTGATTTCGATATAGGCGTAGTATTGCAGCAGCGGTAACAGATCGTCGGTCAGCAGTTTGCCGCAGGTGTCGGAGTCGTCATTCCAGTTGTCGCCATCGGAAGCCTGTGCTGCATAGATGTTCCAGTCGCTCGGTGCATAGCGTTCAGCAATGATATCTTTCATCAGTCTCAGGGCGCTGGAGACAATTGTGCCGCCGGTTTCTCGGGAGTAGAAGAATTCCTGTTCATCCACCTCCTTGGCGGCTGTGTGATGTCGAATGAAGACGACCTCGATCTTTTCGTAGCTGCGCTTCAGGAACAGGTACAGCAGAATAAAAAAACGCTTGGCCATGTCCTTGGTCGCCTGGGTCATCGAGCCTGACACATCCATGATGCAGAACATCACTGCCTTGCTGGTTGGCTTGGGCTGTTTTGAGCGGATGTTATAGCGCAAGTCAAAAGTGTCGATGAAGGGGATGCGCTCGATCTTTTCCCGCAACAGGCGAATTTCCTCTTCCGTTTCGGCGCGCACTTTCTGGCAGCTTTCATCGCATGACTCCAGTGACGCAAGGCTTGCCAGTCTCACTTCCAGTTCATGTAGGCGTTTGCGTTTGCCGGCCGATAGCGCCAGCCTGCGTCCGTGCGCGCCGCGCAGTGAGCGTACGATGTTGATCTGGCTGGGATTACCATCATTGCTGATGCCGGCGTGTACCAGTGTGAAACTGTCGGTGCCCGTCAGGTGCTTCTTGGTCATGTTGGGCAGGGCGAGATCTTCGAACAGAAAGTCTAGAAATTCCTCGCGCGAAATCTGGAACACAAAATCGTCTTCGCCTTCTCCGCTGTCGCTGGCCTTGCCGCCGCTGCCTCCTCCGGCTCCCTGGGGGGGGCGAGCGATGGTGTCGCCACTGACGTAGTCGTGATTGCCGGGCAGCACAATGGAGCGTTTGCCGCCCTTGCCGTGATGAAAAACCGGTTCGCTGATGTCGCGTGCCGGGATGTTGATTTTTTCTCCTTGCTCCATGTCGGTGATGCTGCGGCGATTAACCGCCTCATCCACCGACTGTTTGATGTGTTTGCGGTAACGCTCCAGAAAGCGCTGGCGGTTGATGGTGCTTTTGTTCTTACTGTTCAGTCGTCGGTCGATGATATAGCTCACGCGACACCTCGCTGCTGCGTTACCTGCTATTGCCGCCGCGTCGGGCGGTGCGTTTCACTGCGATTTCCTCACGCGCAGATACCATTCGGACAGCAAGCGCACCTGTTTCTCGGTGTAACCGCGTTCGACCATGCGGGTGACAAAATCCTGATGCTTCTTCTTGTCTTCTGCAGAGGCTTTGGCGTTGAACGAAATGACAGGCAACAGATCTTCCGTGTTGGAGAACATTTTTTTCTCGATTACGGTGCGCAGCTTTTCGTAGCTGTGCCAGGCAGGATTTTTTCCATTGTTGTTGGCACGGGCGCGCAACACGAAGTTGACAATCTCGTGGCGGAAGTCTTTCGGGTTGCTGATGCCGGCAGGTTTCTCGATTTTCTCCAGCTCTTCGTTCAGCGACGAGCGGTTGAACATCTCGCCGGTTTCCGGGTCGCGGTATTCCTGGTCTTGTATCCAGAAATCGGCATAGGTTACATAGCGATCGAAAATGTTCTGGCCGTATTCTGAATAGGATTCGAGATAGGCAGTCTGGATTTCCTTGCCAATGAATTCGACGTAACGGGGTGCGAGAAACTCCTTGATGAAGCCAAGGTAGCGTTCGTGTACCTCTTTCGGGAATTGCTCCTGTTCGATCTGCTGTTCCAGTACATAAAGCAGGTGTACTGGATTGGCGGCGATCTCTACGGCATCAAAATTGAATACCTTGGACAGTATCTTGAAAGCAAAGCGTGTGGACAACCCGTTCATTCCCTCGTCGACGCCAGCGGCGTCCCGGTATTCCTGTATCGACTTGGCTTTCGGGTCGGTATCCTTCAGGTTCTCGCCATCATATACCCGCATCTTGGAGAAGATGCTGGAATTTTCCGGATTCTTGATGCGCGACAACACTGTGAATTGTGCCAGCATTTTCAGGGTGTCCGGTGCGCACTGGGCATGGCGCAGTGAGCTGTTGAGCAGTAGCTTTTCGTAAATCGCCACCTCTTCGGAAACGCGCAGGCAGTAAGGCACCTTGACGATGTAGACGCGGTCGATGAATGCTTCGTTGTTCTTGTTGTTGCGGAAGGTTTGCCACTCCGCCTCATTGGAATGCGCGAGTATGACGCCGTCGAAAGGAATGGCGCCGAGTCCCTCGGTGCTGTTGTAGTTGCCTTCCTGAGTTGCTGTGAGCAGCGGGTGCAGCACCTTGATCGGCGCTTTGAACATCTCCACAAATTCCATCAGCCCCTGATTGGCGCGGGATAAACCGCCGGAATAACTGTAGGCATCGGGATCGTTCTGCGGGAAATCTTCCAGTTTGCGAATGTCGACCTTGCCAACCAGTGAGGAAATATCCTGGTTGTTTTCATCGCCCGGTTCGGTTTTGGTGATGGCGATGCGGTCAAGAATGGACGGGTACAGTTTAACGACGCGGAACTGGCTGATATCGCCGTGCATTTCGTGCAGGCGTTTTACAGCCCATGGCGACATGATGCGCTTCAGGTAGCGACGCGGAATGCCGTAATCCTCTTCGAGAATGTGGGCGTCTTCCTCGTAATCAAAAACACCGAGTGGTGATTCGAAAACCGGCGAGTCCTTGATTGCATAGATGGGCATCTTTTCCATTAATGCCTTCAGTTTTTCTGCGAGTGAGGACTTGCCGCCGCCGACCGGGCCCAGCAGGTAAAGTATCTGTTTGCTTTCTTCGAGTCCCTGCGCCGCATGGCGAAAAAATGACACAATCTGCTCAATGCAGTCTTCCATGCCATAAAATTCGTCAAAAACCGGGTAGCGCTTGATGACCTTGTTGGTGAAGATGCGGCTGAGGCGGGCATCCTGCGCAGTATCGACCAGTTGCGGCTCGCCGATAGCCATCAACATCCGCTCGGCGGCGCTGGCATAGACAGAGGGATCCTTGCGACAGAGCTCAAGATATTCCTGCAGGCTGTATTCTTCCTGCTGGGCGGCTTCATAACGCTCACGGTAGTGGCTGAAGATACTCATGACAACACCTCTCTTCTCTCATGCGACCGAACAATTGTTGCCGGGTTCAAAAACTGCTTTGCAGTTTCTGTCTGGAGTTTGAGTAGTGGCGCTGCATGCAGCACTCTTCCTGCTGTTGGGTTTGTTATGCAGCGTCATGCCTTCTTGGTTATAAGCATAGCTCAGTGAAAGCATGCCTGTGTATAACCGCGACAGATTTTTTTCTACGTATGAAATTCAATCAAGAAACGGGCCAGTTGCAGCATAAATGGCAGCCGGGTTCTACGCGCTCGGGTTTGTTTCAGGTATGGGTTGTGAGACAGTATGTTTCTGCTTGTCAGGCAGTGAGAGGGGAATCAGGCCGAGAGCCAGCATGACGACAAACAGTGATGCTGTGGCTGGTATTTGCAGGTTATAGTCTACCCAGGCGTGCAGCAGGGAGGCGCTTAAGCTCATGGTTACGGCAAAGCCTGTGCCCTTCAGCAGGCGGGAGTGACATTGAAAAAGTGTTTTAAGCCCCTGATAACCGCAGTACAGAACAATCAGACATAGTAGTGTTGTGCCAACGATGCCGGTTTCGATGGGAAACTGCAGTAGGTCGAAGTGTGCTTGATTGAAGAAATTTCGTGTGGGGAAGCTTTTGTAGCGGGTGAAGCCGGTGCTGAAGTTGCCCAGACCGATGCCTGTGATGCCGTTCTCGCGTGCCATGCGCAACAGATCGGGCAGTGCGGTGTCGCGCAATTCTCTTTCATTGCGGGGTTGAGGGTTGTTGTGGGCTGGCTGTGCAGGTGCGGTTTCCTCGCTCTCCGTATCGTCTGAACTGTCGCCGGCGATCAGTTTTTCCGTGTTTGCGGTTTGTGTTGCCTGTAGGCGCTCTACCACTTCATCCAGCCCGAACCATGTGCCTACGATCAGGGTGTCTATCAACAACAGACTACCAATCAGTATCGCCGCTCGTTTCCACGAGCTGCGTATGCTCCACAGCCATAACAGGCCGGTTACTGTCAGGCTGACGAAAAGACTGATGTTTCCCATGCGTGAGTGGGTTAAAACAATACCGATCACGATGGAGGCTAGCAGCAGCCGCAACCAGCCGGATCCGCTCAACAGCCATTCCACGGTGCGGCGCAGGAATTGCCGCCAGGAATTGATGCGTTGCCCTTGTTGTGCGGCTATTAGCAGTCCGCAACCTGCAGAAAGGCACATGACAAGATAATTCGCCAGCTGGTTGCGGTTGGTGAACGTGCCGGTGGCGACATGCAGGTGATCCATCTTGCGGATCCACCAGATCTTTTCAACGCCGGACAAGGTCATCAGCCCGCCGTACAGTGCCTGGAAGACGCCGGAGCCCACCAACACCAGCAGCAGTAGCCGCAGGCGTTCGCGTGTATCAACCAGAAACAAGGTCAGCGCAAACAATTGCACATAACTCAGCGTCAACAGGAATTGTTGCTGGCTGCGAAAACTGTTGATTGACCAACCCGTCACGTTCTGAATTTGCAGCCACAGGCAATACAGTGCAAAGGCTGCCATAGGCAGGCGTGCGCGCGCGAAGACAGGCGGCAAACTGTGGTGACTGCGGTGGCAGCCGATGACAGCGGCAAGGCTTAAGCTGGCCATCAACAGATTGAAGAAAATCATGGACCACAGGGGCTTGCTGGAGAGTGGCAGTGGCAGCCAGACAAGCAGCGCCAGATAGGCCAGGAAAAGATAGTGAGTCCAGTGTTTGCGTGCGCTCACGCGGGTTTCCTGTGTGTGTTTTATGGAGGCACTAACTGTTAGAGGTGGAAATTGACGTCCGTATGCGCAGTCAGTTGCAGTCATGGGTGCTTATTGTGGGGAACTATAACGGGTAAACTTTCCGACTTCGAGTATCGGGTTGGCGAGCATGGCAAAGATTCTGGTTACAGGCGGTGCGGGTTACATCGGTAGCCATGCCTGTGTGGCGTTGCTGGAGGGAGGGTATGAAGTTGTCGTGCTGGATAATTTCAGCAACAGCCAGCCGGAAGCCTTGCGACGCGTACAGGCAATCACCGGCAAGCGCTTGTGCGTGGAAACCGCCGATATCCGTGAACGACCGGCGCTGGATGCCGTGTTTGCCCGCCATAACATCGCTGCAGTGATGCATTTTGCCGGCCTGAAAGCGGTGGGAGAATCCTGCCAGCAGCCTTTGCGTTATCACGCCAACAATGTGTTGGGTACGATCAACTTGTTGCAGGCGATGCAGCAGGCGTGTGTACGGCGCATGATTTTCAGTTCATCGGCCACTGTCTATGGATTTCCGGAAAAAATGCCGATCGATGAATCTGCTCCGCTGGCGGCGTATAACCCCTACGGCCGTACCAAACAGATGGTCGAGGAAATCCTGTCGGACCTGTGTCGTCCCGAAGCAAACGAACACTGGCAAGTCGCGTTGTTGCGTTATTTCAATCCGATTGGCGCGCATGCAAGCGGCATGATTGGAGAAGATCCCGAAGGCATTCCCAACAATTTATTGCCTTTCGTGACGCAGGTTGCTGCAGGGCGCCGCGAGTGGTTGCCGGTATTCGGCAATGATTATGCAACGCCGGATGGTACGGGTGTGCGCGATTACATTCATGTGGTGGATCTGGTCGACGGGCATCTGCGTGCGTTGGATAAATTGCTGTCGCTGCCGTCGCAACAGTCGTTTTGTCGCCCCTACAATCTTGGGACCGGACGCGGTTACAGCGTGCTGGAAATGGTGGCGGCGTTTGAGCGCATCAATGCTGTTGATGTGCCGTTTCGCATCATGCCGCGTCGGGATGGTGATGTGGCGGCCTGCTGGGCAGACCCCACGCGTGCGCATGAAGAGTTGGGTTGGGTAGCGCAGCGCGATCTGGAAACCATGCTGGCCGACAGCTGGCACTGGCAGCGCAACAATCCCGACGGCTACCCGCGCTGAGGCGCCGGGCCGTCTGTTGGTGGGTGAGGTCAGCGTGCGCCGAATACCACCATGGTTTTGCCTTTCACTGAAATCAGGTGCTGGTCTTCCAGTGTTTTCAGTACCCGGCCGACCATCTCGCGTGAGCAGCCGACAATGCGGCCGATTTCCTGGCGGGTAATGCGGATCTGCATGCCGTCCGGGTGCGTGAGCGCGTCGGGCTCTCGGCAAAGATCCAGCAGTGTGCGTGCGACGCGCCCCGTGACATCCATGAAGGCGAGGTCGCCAACCTTGCGCGTGGTGGCGCGCAGGCGATGCGCCAGCTGCTTGCCCATGGCAAACATGATTTCCGGATGTTTGTCGCTGATTTCGTGAAACTTTGTATAGCTGATTTCGGCAACTTCACAGGGGCCTTTGGCGCGAACCCAGGCGCTGCGCGAGCTGTTCTTGTCTTCAAACAGTCCCATTTCGCCGAAGAAATCACCCGCATTGAGGTAGGCGACAATCATCTCGCGACCATCCTTGTCTTCAATCAGCACGGTCACGGAGCCGCTGATGATGTAGTACAGCGCATCACTGGTGTCGCCAGCGTAGATGATGGTGCTTTTGGCGGGATAGCGGCGGCGATGGCAATGTGCCAGAAATGCATCGACATCGTGGATTTGCGGTGTCAGCGAAACGGAAACCAAAACAACCCCCTGTTGTGTGTTCTATCGGTGTGTGAGCGTTTTGTCAGGCCCCGTGCTTTGTGGCCGGGGGTTTGTGATAATGGCCCGACTGTAACCATGCACTGTGCACATTTCAAGCACGCAGTGTGCGGGCGTGTCGTTTCTTCAACCGGCTTCACAGAATGGCCGGCAAATTGTGCAGGTGAATATTGATGAAAGCAGAAGTGAAATGGGTGGGCGAAGCCATGTTTCTGGCTGAGTCCGGCAGTGGCCACTGCGTGGTGATGGATGGTCCACCGGATCACGGCGGGCGCAATCTGGGGCCGCGCCCGATGGAAATGCTGTTGATGGGCATGGGTGGCTGTGCATCCTTTGATGTTATGAGCATCCTCAGGAAGTCGCGTCAGGCGGTAAGCAGTTGCGTGGCGCAGCTGGAAGCCGAGCGTGCCGACGCGATTCCTGCGGTCTTTACCGCCATTCGCATCCATTTTGTTGTGCGCGGCACGAACCTCAAGGAGGCGCAGGTCAAGCGCGCGGTGGATCTGTCCGCTGAAAAATACTGCTCGGCTTCCATCATGCTCAGCCGCGCCGGGGTGGTGATCAGCCATAGCTACGAGATTGTGGATGAGGCTGTCGGTTCGGTGGAGGCCTGATCCTTCGTCTATTCTGTTGCGGGACTGTTCTGTTGCGGACCTGTCCTGAAAAATCTGTTTGCATTGTCCGGCGGTCAGCGGCTAAAATTCGCGCCCCTGCCGATCTGGCAGATACACGAACCCCTGTTCATACGAACCACTGCTGGAAGAGCACATGCCCTCAGTACGCATCAAAGAAAACGAGCCGTTTGACCTCGCCCTGCGCCGCTTCAAGCGCTCTTGTGAAAAAGCCGGTGTACTGGCTGAAGTCCGTCGCCGCGAGTTCTACGAGAAGCCGACCTCTGTGCGCAAGCGCAAGGCTGCCGCTGCTGTAAAACGTCACCTGAAAAAGCTGTCGCGCGAAAACCGCCGCCAGCAACGCCTGTATTGATCAGCCTGTATCCGGCACCTTTGCCGGGTACCCCTGTAAGATCCGCTGATGCTGAAAGCCTTGCACGGTTCCGTGCAGGGCTTTTTGTGTTTCAATGCCATCTCGTCCTGAAAGCCTGATTTCCGATCTCCATGGCCGGCCTGATTCCACAATCCTTCATTGACGACCTGCTCGATCGCGTCGATATCGTCGAGGTGGTGGATCGCCGTGTGCGCCTGAAAAAAAGCGGGCGCAACTACATGGCCTGCTGTCCGTTTCACGAGGAAAAAACGCCGTCGTTCAGCGTCAGCCCGGAAAAGCAGTTCTACCACTGCTTTGGTTGCGGTGCGAGCGGCAATGCCATCGGTTTCCTGATGGCATTCGAAAGTCTGGATTTCCCGCGTGCCGTGGAAACGCTGGCACAGGCCCAGGGCATGGAAGTGCCGCGCGAGCAGCTGAGCGAACAGGAGCAGAAAAGCCAGCGCGTGCAGCAGGATTTGTGTGCACTGCTGGAGCAGGCGGCGCATTTTTACCGTCAGCAGTTGCAAAAGCCGCAGGCACAGCAGGCGCGCGATTACCTGAAAAAACGCGGCCTGAGTGAAGACATCATTGAGCAGTTCGGCATCGGCTATGCGCCGCCCGGCTGGGACAACCTGATGCAGCACCTGCTCACGGCTGGCTGGCAGGAACAGCAGCTGCTCGACAGCGGCATGTTGGTGGAGCGTGAAGACACGCAGCGTCGCTACGATCGTTTTCGCGACCGGGTGATGTTCCCGATCCGCGACCTGCGCGGGCGTGTCATCGCTTTCGGTGGGCGCGTGCTGGGCGACGAGAAGCCCAAATACCTCAATTCGCCGGAAACGCCGGTCTTTTCCAAGGGGCGTGAGCTGTATGGCTTGTACGAAGCCAATCGCGCCAAGGGCAGCCTGCAGCGATTGGTGGTAGTGGAGGGCTACATGGATGTGGTGGCGCTGGCGCAATACGGTCTGACCGGCGCCGTTGCCACGCTGGGCACTGCCGCCGGCACGGCTCATCTGGACAAGGCCTTTCGCTACTGCAACGAAGTGGTTTTTTGTTTCGATGGCGATGACGCCGGTCGCCGCGCGGCGGCCCGTGCGCTGGAGGTGTCGCTGCCGGCGCTGCGCGAACAGCGCCAGGTGCGCTTCCTGTTCCTGAGTGAAGGTGAAGACCCGGACAGCTATGTGCGCGCGCGCGGTCTCGACAATTTCAATGCGCTGCTCGACAAGTCGCAGCCACTGTCGGAATACCTGTTCGAGCAGACGGGTGCAGGCTTGCGGCTGGATACCGCCGAAGGCCGCGCTTCGCTCACCAGCCGGGCGCTGCCATTGTTAGCGCGCCTGCCGGAAGGCCCGTTTCGCCAGCAGATGTTTATCGACCTGTCATTGCGCACGCAGATAGACCCGCAGTCACTGGTGCAGATGGCCAGCGGTGTCGAGGTACGCACGCCTTTCCTGCGCGCCGAATCCGCTGCGGCGCCTCCGGATGTAGTGCCTGATTACCCTGAAGCCGATTGGCCGGCTGATGAGCAGCGCGAAGCCGTGTCTTCGCCGGTGGCGGCTCCTGCCAGGGCGGCACCCAAATCGCGTATCGAGCTCAACCTGTCGGAATCTGCCCTGCATTTGTTGTTGCACTACCCGCACTTGCACACACAGGTGCAGCCGTTGCAGGAGCGCCTGACGTTTGGGGGAGCAGACAAGCATCTGGTCTGGCTGGCTCGCCTGGCACAGCTGATTCAGGAGCATCCACATGCCAGCACCAGTCGCTTGCTCGGTCTCTGGCATGGCAAATTCGGTAACGAGGGCAGCAATCGCCTCTATGAACTGGCGGATCGCGAAAACCTGATCGGCAGTGAGCTGCTGGCTGCGCAGCAGCTGCAGGATATCCTGGCGCGCCTGCTGCAGCGGATTGAGCGCGAGAGTCCGCTGGAGCAATTGATTGCCAAATCGCGGCAGGAGCCGCTCACCGAGCTGGAAAAGCACGAATTGACCCGTCTGCTCCGGGAAAAACACGCAAGGCCCTGAGTCCTTGGGCCTTGCAATCTGGCGGTGTGGCCCCACCTTCCGGTATAATCCGCGCCCTTCAGCGCAATGCTTTGATCTGCCTGCCCCTTTTAATTGATTGGACGAACCCATGTCTGAGAGTGTCAAACAACAATCCCGGCTTAAGGACCTGATCGCGCGCGGCAAGGAACAGGGCTTCCTGACCTATGCCGAAGTTAACGATCACCTGCCGGAAGATATTTCCGACCCGGATCAGGTCGAAGACATCATCCAGATGATCAATGACATGGGGATCCGCGTCTTCGAAGTGGCGCCGGATGCTGAAACCCTGTTGCTGGCCGATGGCGAAGCCACTATTGACGAGGAAGCGGCTGCTGAAGCAGCTGCAGCGCTCGCTGCCGTGGAAAACGAAGTGGGGCGCACCACCGATCCCGTGCGCATGTACATGCGCGAAATGGGCACGGTTGAACTGCTGACCCGCGAAGGCGAGATTGAAATTGCCAAACGCATCGAGGAAGGCATCCGCGAGATGATGGCGGCGCTGTCCTATGTGCCGGGCGCTGTAGAAGCTATCCTCGCTGAATATGCATTGGTGTCTACGGAAGAGCGCAAACTGAGCGATATCATCAGTGGCTATCTTGATCCAGTGGAAACCTTGCCGCCTGTGGTGGTGCCGGAAGTAGAAGAAGAGGATGCTATTCCCGAGCTGGGCGCCAAAAAAGCGGTAAAAGCGGGCGCCGACGACGAGGAAGATGAAGAAGCCAGCGATGAGGCCGAGGAAGTGGATACCGGCCCGGATCCGGAAGAAGCCAGGATTCGCTTTGGTGAGCTGAAGAAACAGGCTGACAAAACCTTGAAGGCGCTGGCAAAACACGGCCGCGACAGCAAGCAGGCCGGCAAGGAGCTGGAAGAGCTGGCGGAAGTGTTCAAGTTCTTCAAGCTGACGCCGCGCCAGTTCGATCCGATGCTGAAAGATGCGCGCGATACCCTGCTGCAAATCCGTTCGGAAGAGCGTGCCATCATGGCACTGTGCGTACGCCGTGGTGGTATGGATCGCAAGCAATTCATCGAAGCCTTTCCCGGTAACGAAACCAATGAGAAATGGTTGTCTGCGCAGCAGCGTCTGAAGAAAAACCAGAATATCTCCGATCGTCTCGAAGCCATCAAACCCGATGTCCAGCGCAGCCAGAAAAAACTGCTGCAGATCGAGGCGCGTCTGGGTATGCCGCTGTCGGCACTGAAAGAAATCAATCGCCGGCTGTCACTGGGCGAAGCGCGCATGCGTCGCGCCAAAAAGGAAATGGTGGAAGCCAACCTGCGTCTGGTTATCTCTATCGCCAAGAAATACACCAACCGTGGTTTGCAGTTCCTCGACCTGATCCAGGAAGGCAACATCGGTTTGATGAAAGCCGTCGATAAATTTGAATACCGTCGCGGCTACAAGTTTTCTACCTACGCTACCTGGTGGATTCGTCAGGCGATTACGCGTTCGATTGCCGACCAGGCACGCACCATCCGTATTCCTGTGCACATGATCGAAACCATCAACAAGCTGAACCGCATTTCGCGGCAGATGCTGCAGGAGATGGGCCGCGAGCCGACGCCGGAAGAACTCGGCGAGCGTATGGAAATGCCGGAAGACAAGGTGCGCAAGGTGCTGAAAATTGCCAAGGAGCCTATCTCCATGGAAACCCCGGTGGGTGACGATGAAGATTCGCACCTGGGGGATTTCATCGAAGACAACACCATTCAGTCGCCGGTGGAAGCCGCTACCAGTGAAGGCCTGCGCGAAGCTACCCGAGAAGTGCTGGCCAGCCTCACGGCGCGCGAAGCTAAAGTGTTGCGCATGCGTTTTGGTATCGACATGAACACCGATCACACGCTGGAAGAAGTGGGCAAGCAGTTCGACGTGACGCGTGAGCGTATCCGTCAGATCGAAGCGAAAGCGCTGCGCAAGCTGCGCCACCCAACCCGCTCCGATCACCTGCGCAGCTTTCTCGACGAATAAGAACGACTGCGATTGCGCAATACCGTAACGACAGTAAAATCAGCGCGCCTTGCCGCTTTGGGCTGGCGCGTTCTCTTTCCGGGCCTTTAGCTCAGCGGTTAGAGCAGGCGACTCATAATCGCTTGGTCGTAGGTTCAATCCCTACAAGGCCCACCATCTCATCAGTATTTTCAGACAAACCAGCTGCAGGCGATGCCGATGGCTGTCGCGGAGGCGGACGCTTTGGGAATGCGCTGTTTGGTGGCGAGACTGGCACCGGCAATAGTGGCCAGCGACAGCAGTACGAAGCCGATGGCGACATAAAGGATCAGCGCGGCGGCGGAGTATTCCATGGCATTGGCTAACATCATCTTAACGACCTCTTGTATTTGTTCTATTGCGTTATCCATGAGTCCCTCGCTATTCACACGCCGCGAGCGCTCCTTAAAAATGGGCTGCCTGCGGACTGTTGTTGTTAGGTACTACGTCTGAATGTCCCTGCTCACTCAATACAACCCCAAAAATTGATGGATATCAAGGCATGACGACCGGTTTCTGATAAACGGCAGGCGGCGGAGAGTGTCAGGCGACGGGGGGCTTGCCCCGATGTGTGCGGCTGGGGCATGCTGGCGACCGAACCTGTCTGCAGCTAAAGGCCCGGTTTTGCGAGAAATAATCCTGATCAGCGTCAGCGGGCGCGACAAACCTGGTGTTACCTCCAGCATTTCGGCCATTCTGGCGCGCTATGGCGTCAACATCCTCGATATCGGCCAGGCGGTGATCCACGACTCCCTTTCGCTGGGTTTGTTGATCGAAGTACCGGAGGAACGCGATTCCGGCCCCTTGTTGCGCGATATCCTGTTTCGTCTGCATGAGCAGCACCTCGATGTGCATTTCCAGCCGATCACCCTTGAAAGCTATGACGAGTGGGTGAGCCAGCAGGGCAAGCCGCGCCATATAATCACCCTGCTGGCGCGCAAGCTCACGGCGGAACACATCGCGCGTGTGACGGCGGTGGCTGCGCAGCGCGGACTCAATATCGACAATATCTCCCGCCTGTCAGGCCGGGTGGCACTGGCGCATATCGACAGGCACAGCAAGGCGTGTGCGGAGTTTTCCGTGCGCGGCGCGGTAGTGGATTTGCCGGCCTTGCGCAGCGAATTCATGGCGTTGGCCAACGACATGGACGTCGATATTGCCTTTCAGGAAGACAATGTTTTCCGTCGCAATCGCCGTCTGGTGGCCTTCGATATGGATTCGACCCTGATTGATGCCGAGGTGATTGACGAGCTGGCCGTCGAGGCGGGTGTTGGGGAACGGGTGTCGGCGATTACCGAGAGAGCCATGCGCGGTGAGCTGGATTTTTGCCAGAGCTTGCGCGAACGTGTCGCCTTGTTGCAGGGGCTGGATGAGGCGGCATTGGCGCGTGTTGCGGAACGCTTGCAGCTGACGGAGGGTGCAGAGCTGTTGATTCGCACCTTGCAGAAACTGGGTTACAAGACGGCGATTCTCTCCGGGGGGTTCAGTTTTTTTGGCAGGCAATTGCAGCAGAGACTGGGCATTGATCATGTTTTTGCCAACGAGTTGGAAATCGTTGCCGGCAAGCTGACCGGGCGAGTGCTGGGAACAATTGTCGATGGTGCACGCAAGGCGGCGTTGTTGCGAGATATCGCAGCAGAAGAAGGTATCAACCTGGAACAGGTAATCGCCGTAGGTGATGGCGCCAATGATCTGCCTATGCTCAGCATTGCCGGGCTCGGCATTGCTTTCCGTGCCAAGCCAGTCGTGCGCGCGTCGGCCAAGCAGTCATTGTCGACACTGGGGCTGGATGGCATTCTCTATCTGATGGGTTTGTCGGACAGGGAAACTGTGTAAGATACACGGCAGTCTTTTTGATAATTCCAACATCCAAACATTTCAGCTTGTGAATAAATTCAGAACGGAGCAGGAGTCTGGCATGAAAAAAATACTGAATATGTGCATTGCGGTTTTTGCAGGGGTGATGATCGGCATCACAAGTGCGCACGCATTGGGATTGGGCGATATCACCGTGAAGTCAGGTCTCAATGAGCCTTTGCGTGCGCAGATTCCCTTGCTGAAACTGGGTGATGTCACGGAAGAACAATTGCGAATTGGTTTGGCGCCATCAGCCGAATTTGCGAGACAGAATCTGGTTTACAGTGCAGCCTACACCGGCATGCATTTCCGGGTTGACCTGAAAAATACTGCCGGCCCAGTGGTGATGGTGACAACCGATGCCGCCATCAAGGAACCCTCGCTGGATTTGCTGGTGGAATTGACCTGGCCCAATGGCAAGATAGTGCGTAGCTATATCGTACTGCTGGAAAGGCCATGATGTGCGGCCAAACGGAAATTTTGTCAACAACGGAATTGACATAACACATTGGCATTCAGGTATGAAATGTTAGGCAGTTCTTTCAAATTTTTGCGTTATACTGAGATCAACCTGGGGTGTGCGCCAGTTGGTTATGTCCTCGAGCCGATAATGCATACCCAGGGTGCATCTCGCTTGTTGCCGGTGTGCATGTCCGCCCGTCGGAAAGCCTTAAGGCAGCACAGGTGTACCCACCTTGAACCGTCGGGTTCAAGGCTACGCCGACAGCGGCGCCCCGGGCACTATCTTTTCTCCTGTTCTTTCCATTTTTTTCTTTCCCAATGACGATTTCCCGCCCGCAATTGCGCAAACAGTTGCGTGCCGCACGTCGCAGCCTGTCACTTGCCCAGCAAAAACGCGCAGGCAAGGATCTTGCCGGGCAATTGCAAAACTGGTTGCCGTTGGTTCGCTGTCGGCATGTTGCGTTTTACCTGCCCAATGATGGTGAAATCGATCTGCGTCCTTTGGTGCGAGTGCTGGAAACACGCGGTGTGTACTGTTATCTGCCGCGCGTTCACATCGACGGCAGCAATCGCGTCGATTTCGTGCTTTACCGCAACGGTGATGCGCTGCATCCCAATCGTTTCCGCATTCCCGAGCCGCATGTCCGCAATCGCCACATTCCCGCCTGGGCCTTGCAGGCCGTGCTGATGCCGCTGGTAGGATTTGACCGGCAGGGCAACCGCTTGGGTATGGGAGGTGGCTTCTATGATCGCAGCTTTGCTTTTCGCAAGCGTGCAGGCTGCAGCAGGCCACTGCTGATTGGTGTGGCACATGCCATTCAGGAAGTGCCCGCGCTGCCGGTGCAGAGTTGGGATATGCCGCTGGATTTCATTGCCACTGACCGCGAGCGTGTGCGTTGCCATAATTAGTCAGGTATGGTTGACTATATCGGTGCTGCACTGCGCCTATCCCTTGGTAGCGACCTCTTGGCCTCGGTCAAGGTTCGGGGCGACAAACTGTGTAAAATTGCGGCCTTAAAATCCGACTCCCCCAGCTTTGAGAGGCGAACCATGGCAGACCCCATCATCATCATCGGCACCGGCTTGTCCGGCTATACGTTGGGCAAGGAATTCCGCAAGTACGATCAGGAGACGCCGCTGCTGTACATCACCAGTGATGATGGCCGCAGCTATTCCAAACCGATGATTTCCACAGGCTATGCCAAGAACAAGACTGCAGGCGAGCTGGCCATGGCGGATGCCGGCGCCATGGCCGAGCAGCTGAAAGCCTCCATCCGCACCTTTGCCACCGTTACTGCCATTGATCCTGCCAACCATGAAATCAGTCTCGGCGATGAAAAGCTGCGCTACAGCAAGCTGGTCATTGCCTGGGGTGCCGAGTGCATACAGCCGCCACTGAAAGGTGATGGCCTGGATCGCGTCTATTCCGTCAATGATCTGATCGACTACGACAAATTCCGCAGCGTTGCCGAAGGCAAGAAAAAAATTCTTATCATCGGCGCCGGTCTCATCGGTAGTGAATACGCGAATGACATGGCCAGTGGCGGCTTCGAGATTGAAGCAGTCGACCCGTTGAATGGCCCGCTGGGTACGCTGCTGCCACCGCAGGCTTCCAAAGCTGTGCAGACCGCGCTGGAGCGCGAGTGCAAGGTGAAATACCACTTCGGCACGGTGGTCGATAGCGTAGATAAAAATGGTGACGGCGTCATTGCCACACTCGCCAATGGCGAGAAAGTGGAAGCGGACCTGGTGTTGTCAGCTGTCGGTGTGCGCCCGCGCGTGGCACTGGCGCAGGCAGCGGGTATTGCCTGCAATCGCGGCGTTGTTGCCAACCGTTATCTGGAAACGTCGGCGCCGGATATCTACACCTTTGGTGATTGCGCCGAAGTCGAAGGCCATGTGCTGTACTACGTCATGCCGTTGATGGCCTGCGCGCGCGCGCTGGGCAAAACCTTGCACGGCGAACGCACTGCGGTCGCCTATGGCGCGATGCCGGTCGGCGTGAAAGTGACCGTGTGCCCGATCCAGGTTTCACCGCCAGCGCGTGGTGCTGCCGGCCAGTGGATGGAAGAAGCCGACGGCGATAACGTGCGCGCACTTTTTCACAGCCCTGAAGGCAAACTGCTGGGTTTCGCACTCACCGGCAAGTGCGCGGAAGAAAAAATGAAGCTGGCCAAGGAGTTGCCGCCGATTCTCGAGTGAGCACCTGCTCGCGCGCTGCGTGCACAAACACAGGGCAGACTTGCATACAAGTCTGCCTTTTTCATTTGCGTTTACCGATAATGCCGCCTCACGTTGAGGTAGCACCATGGCCAGTATTGAACAGCGCACGGCACAGCAAATTGCATTGCAGATTGCCAAGGAATTATCGGTAAAACCGGAGCAGGTGATTGCTGCGGTGCAGTTGCTGGATGAAGGTGCCACCGTGCCGTTTATCTCGCGTTATCGCAAGGAAGTGACGGGTGCTCTGGATGATACGCAGTTGCGTACACTGGAAGAGCGTCTCGGCTATTTGCGTGAACTGGAAGAGCGCCGCAAGACTGTGCTGGTCAGTATTGCCGAGCAAGGCAAGCTGACAGCGGAACTGGAAAAGGACATTCTCGCGGCAGACACCAAAAACCGCCTCGAAGATCTCTATCTTCCGTACAAGCCCAAGCGCCGCACCAAGGCACAGATTGCGCGCGAGGCTGGTCTCGAGCCGTTGGCGCTGTCGCTGCTGGAGAATCCGCAGCTGAATCCGCAGGAGGAAGCGCAAAAATATTTCAATGCCGAGCACAACATCAGTGATGTGCAGGCTGCACTGGATGGCGCCAAACAGATTCTGATGGAGCAGTTCAGCGAAGATGCGAAGCTGCTGGGTGATTTGCGTGAATATCTCACTGAACACGGTCTTGTGAAATCGCTGGTGGTGGACGGAAAGCAAAACGAAGGCGAGAAATTCCGCGACTATTTTGATTTCAGCGAAAAAGTGGGTGTGATGCCTTCGCACCGCGCACTCGCTGTATTTCGTGGCCGCAAGGAAGGCGTGCTGAATGTTGCACTTACACTGCCGGAAGAACTCACTACGCCGGATCATGTGTGCGAGCGACGCATTGCAGCGCGCTTCGGCATCAAAAATGAAGGACGCGCTGCCGATACCTGGCTGGCGGAAGTGGTGCGCTGGACCTGGCGTGTGAAACTGCTTACGCATCTGGAAACGGATCTGCTCGGCCAGTTGCGTGAAAAAGCCGAGGAAGAAGCCATTCGTGTGTTTGCGCACAACCTGAAAGACTTGTTGCTGGCGGCGCCTGCCGGCCAGAAAGTCACTCTGGGCCTGGATCCAGGTTTGCGCACGGGTGTCAAAGTGGCGTTGGTGGACAGCACCGGCAAGGTGTTACAGCACGGCGCGATGTTTCCGCATCAGCCGATGAACAAGGTGGCGGAAGCTGAAAAAATCCTGTTTGCCTTGTGCAAGCAGTATGACGTCGATCTGATCAGCATCGGCAATGGCACAGCTTCGCGCGAGACAGAACGTTTTGTTGCCGATGTCCTGAAAAAACACGCCGATCTGAAAGCGAAAAAGGTGGTAGTGAGTGAAGCGGGAGCTTCGGTGTATTCAGCTTCTGAGCTGGCGGCAAAGGAATTTCCGGATCTGGATGTCACTATCCGCGGCGCTGTCTCCATCGCGCGTCGTTTGCAGGATCCGCTGGCCGAGCTGGTGAAAATTGATCCGAAGTCGATTGGTGTCGGCCAGTATCAGCACGACGTCAACCAGTCGCAACTGGCGCGCACGCTGGATGCGGTGGTGGAAGATTGTGTAAACGGCGTCGGTGTGGATGTGAACACAGCGTCAGTGGCCCTTCTCAAACGAGTGTCTGGTCTTAACCAGACGTTGGCCGCGAATATCGTCGAGTTTCGCGACAAGAATGGCGCCTTTGCCAGCCGTGAAGCTCTCAAGGCTGTGCCGCGCATGGGTGACAAAACCTTTGAACAGGCAGCGGGTTTCTTGCGTATCACTAACGGTGAAAATCCGCTGGACAAATCGGCCGTGCATCCTGAGTCGTATCCGGTAGTGCAGCGCATTGCGGAAAAAAACGGGCGCAGCATTGATAGTCTGATCGGCGACAGCACCTTCCTGCGTACCCTGAATGCCAGGGATTATGTCTGCGAAAAATTCGGCTTGCCGACAGTGGTAGATATCATCAAGGAACTCGACAAACCAGGCCGCGACCCGCGCCCGGAATTCAAGACCGCAACGTTCAAGGACGGTGTGGAAACGATCAAGGATTTGCAGCCGGGTATGGTGCTGGAAGGCACGGTGACCAACGTCGCCAACTTCGGTGCGTTTGTGGATGTCGGTGTGCATCAGGATGGTCTGGTGCACATTTCTGCCATTACCAACCGCTTTATCAAGGATCCGCGTGAAGCAGTGAAAACCGGTGATATCGTCAAGGTAAAAGTGCTGGAAGTGGATGTGGCGCGCAAACGCATCGCGCTCACCATGCGTCTGGATGACGAAATCGCAGCGAAGACAGATGGCGCCAGAGCACCGCGTGTGGATCGCAAGACCGAGCAGCGTTACATGGGCAACAACTCGTCTGCGGCACCGGCAAAAACGGGCACAATGGCAGACTTGCTGCAAAAAGCCATGAGTGAAAAGAAAGGGCGTCTGTAATTATTTACGGGTGGTATTAGTCAGTGACGGATTGAATCCGGATGCTCGCTGCGTATTTGCAGTAACTGCGGCAGCACGGATTCAAAAACGCGCACGACTTCAGGGTCAAAATGCGAACCGCTGTTGTGGCGGATGTGATCAATCGCATCCTCTACAGCCCAGGCTTGTTTGTAGGGTCGTGCTGACAGTAATGCGTCAAACACATCGCAGATGCTCACGATGCGTGTGAAAACTGGAATTTCTTCACCTTTCAGTCCATTGGGATAACCGCTGCCATCCCAGCGTTCGTGATGGGTGCTGGCAATGGTGGCGGCAGCATTGAGCAGCTCACCACCCACATCGGCGAGAATCCTGCTGCCGATTTCCGTGTGTTGTTTCATTGTGGCCCATTCATCTGCCTCCAGAGCGCCGGGCTTCAGCAAAATGCTGTCGGGGATGCCGATCTTGCCCAGGTCGTGCATGGGGCTGGCCTTGAGCAGCATGTCGCAGTCACTGGCGCACAAACCCATCGCTTCGCCGAGTCGCGCCGACATGCGACTCATGCGGATGACATGCTGGCCGGTTTCGTTATCGCGGAATTCCGCTGCCCTGCCCAGGCATTCAATCAGGCTTATCTGCGATTCCTGCAATTGCCGGGTGCGTTCCTGCACTCGTTGCTCCAGTGTTTCGTTGTATTGGCGCAGTGCTTTCTGCATCAACTGCACTTGCAGGATATTGCGCACGCGCAAGCGCATTTCCGATTTGTCGAAGGGTTTGGTGATGAAATCCTTTGCGCCGTTGGCGAGAGCTTTCAATCGCACATCCGGCGCAGTATCGGCTGTCAGCACCAGTATCGGCAGGTAGTCGTCGGGGAAGTCCTCGATCAACTGCTGCATCACATCCAGCCCGCTCAGGCCGGGCATGTGGATATCCAGCAACACGATGTCGTGTCGTTTGTCGCGATAGCGGTTGCGCACTTCAAACGGCACCGTGCAGGTGTCAATGAATGCGTAACCTTCTTTCTTGAGGATGGCTTCGGCAACACTGACGTTGATGGCATTGTCATCAACGATCAGGATAGTGCCGGCCAGCAGGTCTATGGAGTCGAGCATGTCTGCCCCCGTTTGTCTGTCCAGTATAGACAGCGTGCCTGTTTTCACCGGCGGGACGCGCTACTATCGCCGCGATGGGATTTGCAGGGCATTGGCATGGGCAGTTCGCGTGATACATCAGGCTGGACAGTTTTTATCACTCCGCAGGGCTGGGCGGGTTGCAGTTGGCAAGGCAAGGCGTTGACGGCATTTGCCCTGCCGGAGCCGGGCCGACAGGGGGTGGAAGCCGCGTTGCGGGAACAGAGCGGGCTGCGCCAGCCGGCGGTTGCCGTGCCGGCCTGGGTAAAGCAACTGGTGGCGAAAGTGCAAAAACATCTGGCGGGCAAAGTGCAGGACTTCTCCGCAGTGCCGGTGCATATCGAGGATGTCACGCCCTTCATGCAGTCTGTCTATCACGCTGCGCAGCAAATTCCTGCCGGCAAGGTGCTGACCTATGCCGAGCTCGCGGTACAAATTGGCAAGCCCGGTGCCGTGCGCGCCGTAGGCACGGCACTGGGCAAGAACCGCATTCCGCTCATCATCCCCTGTCATCGCATCATTGCGGCCAACGGCAAGGCAGGCGGTTTTTCATCCACGGGTGGCGTTCAGGCCAAACTCGCCCTGCTCGCCTGCGAAGGCGTGAGTCTTGAAAAACCGCGCACACTGGCAACGGCTGCGCAGTGGCAACAGGCGCTGACACATTTGCGGCGCGACAAGATCATGGCGGGTTTGATGAAAAAAGTGGGGGACATTGATTTTCGTCCACACCATAACGCAGAGCCGCTGCAGGCACTGCTGGCCGCCATCGTCAGCCAGCAGTTGTCGACCAAAGTGGCGTCAACCATTCTCAGGCGCGTGAAAACACTGATCGAAAAAAACGGCAAACCCAGTGCGCAGAAAATCCTGGCAACGCCGGATGCCGATTTGCGCGCAGCCGGTCTGTCATCCATGAAAGTTTCCTTTCTCAAGGATCTGGCAACACACAGCGTCAAAGGCAAATTGCCGGCGCTTGCCGATGTAAAAAAACTGCCCGATGAGCAAATCATCAAGCAACTCACAGCGATCAAAGGCGTCGGGCGCTGGACGGTCGAGATGTACCTTATGTTTGATCTCGGTCGCGCCGATGTATTTCCTGTCGATGACTACGGCATTCGCAAGGCCATCATGCGCTTGCATCACTTGCCCGAGATGCCGCCGGCAAAACAGCTGATGCCCTACGCTGAAAACTGGAAACCGTTTCGCACTGTGGCGTCATTGTATTTGTGGCGTTCGCTGGATAATGTGTAAGAGCTGACAAGAGGATAATCCGCATGAAACAGTCTCCCCTGGGTATGTCGCGACGGAATCTGCTGTTGGGCAGTGTGGCATTGGCTGCACTGCCTGCCGTTGCCGCAGCGGCAGAAAAGGCCGCACCTGCATCTGCGCATCACATGAATCACGGCCCGGACAAATCTTTGCAGGCAGTGATTGATGCGGCTCTCGATTGTGTCAAGACCGGCACTGCGTGCCGCGAACATTGCGTGATGATGTTCCAGATGGGCGACAACAGTATGCAGGATTGTTATCCGGCGGTGAGCGAGCTGGTGATTTCCTGCGCGGCGCTGGCGGATTTGTCGGCTGTGCAGGCAAAACATTTGCGCGAATTCATGCAGGTGTGCGTGCAATCCTGCGAGGCGTGCGAAACCGTGTGCGGCGAACACAAGGATGTCGATGCCTGCCGAGCCTGTGCAGAGTCGTGCAAAACCTGCATCAAGGCATGCAAGGCTTATCTGGGGCACTGAAACAATCATAAAAGAAGCTCTTTTATGAAAATGCATCCAGAGTGACGGCCTGCGACATCATGTCGCATCGGCTTTAACGGGTGCTCTACCTACAATGCTTCCGCTTTTAATCCAGACGGGAGCACCTGATGATTTTCCAGCCAAAACAACTATCACTGGCCATTGCTGCGGCAATGCTGGTTTCTGTGCAGGTTTACGCCGCTGATGCTGCCGATCAGCAAACGCTGAATACGGTGGTGGTGACCGCCGAAGCCACGGACAAGCCGCTGACAGTAGAAGCGGATCCGAAAGCGCCGAAGCAGCCGCTTCCTGCACATGATGGCGCGGATTATCTGAAAACTGTGCCCGGTTTTTCCGTGACCCGCAAAGGTGGCACGGACGGCGATGCCGTATTTCGCGGCATGGCCGGTTCACGCATGAGCATTCTCGCCGATGGTGAAAACATCCTCGGCGGCTGCAACTTCCGCATGGATGCACCCACCGCCTACATCTACCCGGAAATCTACGATTCGCTCACAGTGATCAAGGGGCCGCAATCCGTGCAGTACGGCGCAGGAAATTCTGCGGCCACGGTGATGTTTGCACGTGAGATTGCGCGCTTCAGCACGCCCGGCTACCGTTTTCACGGCAGCGCCCTGGCTGCCAGCGCAGATCGCCGCGATGTGCTGGCCGATCTGCAGGCCGGCAATCAGCTGGGCTATGTACAACTGACCGGTTCCGATTCCACCGCCAATGATTACCGCGATGGCAATGGCGACAAGGTGCACTCGCAATACCATCGCTACAGCGGCAATGCTGCGCTGGGTTGGACGCCAGACGACGACACGCGTGTGGAAGTGGCAACGGCGCAGAGCGACGGCGAAGCTGCGTATGCGGATCGCGGCATGGATGGCACCAAATTCCTGCGCGAAGGCAGCAGCATCAAGTTGCAACGTAAAAATCTCAGCCCGCTGTTCAGCAATGTGGAAGCCAATATCTACGACAACAGCGTCGACCACATCATGGACGACCAGGAGCTGCGCAAGCCCGGCATGATGGGCTACGCCAATCTCAAGCGCGACACCAGCGGTGGCCGCCTGGCCACCACACTGGCAGTGACCGACGCTTCAAAACTGACACTGGGCATGGATATGCAAAACAGCGAACACAGTTCGCGCTCGGCCGGACCCAATCATGTCTACGGTGCCTGGTCTGATGATGCCGACTTCAACCAGTACGGTTTGTTTGCCGAGCTGAATCATGATCTTGACGATCACAACCGCGTAGTGGCCGGTTACCGTTCCGATCGCTGGGAAGTCACTGATCAACGCGCAACGGTTGGCATGATGATGCCGGTTGTGAATCCGAGCGCAGATGAAACACGAAAAGATACGCTGGGCAGTGGCTTTGCGCGCATCGAACACACGCTGGCGGCTTCGCCTACCACGTTGTATGCCGGCGTTGGCCACAGCGAACGCTTCCCCGACTACTGGGAAATGATCGCCAAGGAAAGCATGACCACCGTGAGTGCGTTTGATATCAAGCCGGAAACTACAAACCAGCTCGACGTTGGCGCCCTGTATAAAAAAGATGATCTCGATGTATCGGCATCCGCTTTCTACAACCGCATCGATGATTTCATTCTCGCTGATTACAGCAACATGATGAAAATGAACGGCGCGTCGCGCAATATTGACGCCACCACCTACGGCGCTGAACTCGGTGCCGGCTATGCGTTGACGGAAAACTGGAAGCTGGATTCATCGCTCGCCTGGGTGTGGGGTGAAAACCGCACGGATGACACGGCACTCGCGCAGTTGCCGCCGCTGGAAGGCCGCATCGGCATCACCTACAGCCGCGATGACTGGTCAATCGGCGGCCTCTGGCGCGCAGTTGATGCACAGGAACGCTATGACCTGAACATGGGCAACATCGTCGGCAAGGATCTCGGCGAATCTTCAGGCTTTTCCGTGTTCTCGCTCAATGGCAGCTGGAAAGCCACGAAAAACACACTGCTCAGCGCGGGCATCGACAACCTGTTTGACAAGACTTACGCCGAGTTTGTCAGTCGCGCCAGTGGCAATGGCATGGGTGGCGGCATACCCGGCTATGTGCAGACGGATCGTGTCAACGAGCCGGGCCGAACCGTGTGGTTGAAAGTACAGGCGGATTTTTAAACACGTTTGCCAGAGTTAGCCCGCCAGACGGCGGGCATTTTTTTATTTATGAAAAATGATGTCCATGAAAAATGATTGGCGCACGATACAGCTGCGCCATTGCCCGGAGTGCCGCCGATGAAAATTTTGCAACTGCTGTTGTTGTGCCTGTTCGTGAACAGTGCCGTTGCCGCAACCGATGAAGATGCTGTGCGTGAATTGATGATGCACACATGGAACAAACCCGATGCGCCGCTGGGCGTGGAGCCGGTGGTAACCGCTGGCGATTACGCACTGGCGAGCTGGACGCAGGGCGAACGCGGCGGCCGCGCCATTCTCGCGCGCCGCGATGGGCAGTGGCAGGTGCTGGTGTGCAGCGGCGATGGTGCGCTGGACAGCGCGAATCTTGAACAAACCGGCATGCCGAAAGCCGTTGCCGAAAAACTGGCAGCAGATTTGCGCCTTGCGGAAAGCTCGCTGCCGGCCGAACAGCGCGCGAAATTCTCGCTGTTCGGCAAGGATGTGCCGATGAGGGAAACGTCAAGCCATCACCAGCACCGGTAGTCGCGCCAGTTTTCAGTGGAGGCCGTTTGTATTAATCAACGGCCTCTGCGCAGCAGCAACCCCAACGTAGCCAGAAGCAAAGCCAGTGAAAGTGTCGCGAAAATCCCGCCATCGCGCCATTCGCGTCCGGTCAGCGGCGTGAGCATGTTCCATTTGTGCAAAAAGGAAAAGCTGTAACTTTCTGCACGGGTTTTGTTGTTGGCGGTGTCGACGAGTACACCACTGGCGACATCAATGTAGACACTATCTTGTTGTGCTGTGTTGAAGTCTACGCGCCACACTGGCAGGCGCTTGTTGCGGAAATCGTAGTCAGGGCCGAAGCGCGTGATTTTCTCACTGCGTATAATCAGGGCTTCGTCTGCGTGCAGAAAATTGGCTGCCAATGTGCGTGCTACTTGCTCGTCATTGATGTCGGCAGTAGTGCCAGTGCGCGCATCGAAATATACCGCTCCGTGTTCCTTGCTGATGCCATCGAAGCGCGCCGTGCGTTGCGCGCGGGCATCTGTGTTGGGATTTGCGCCGTGATGCGCATGTCCCTGTGTGCTCACGGGTGCCAGGCTAGCCCGCAGCAATAACTGATCCTGCACTTGTATCAGGTTGATGGCATACAGGGCTTGCTGTGGGAGTGCGGCATTTGCGAAGGCTGTGGAATCTGTGAGATGCAGGGGAGCGAGCAGTCGCAAGCCGCGTGTCTCGGTATTCAGTTCACTGTAGAGCAGGTGATAGATGCCGCTGGCGACAAATCCTAACAGCGGTATCCAGATGAAATGCGCGAGTCTTCTGTGCCAGCGGCGCTTTTGATTGGGGATGTTCCGCTTTGGCATGTTGTACAGCAGCGCGCCACCGGCTAGAACAGTGGCGAGCAAACTGCTGAGAAAAAACAGCATCAACACCGTGCGTGCAGCGGACAGATGTTCCAGCCAGCGAAAGGTGTGCAACTGCTGAAAAATGCTTTGCAGTGTGAGTTTCCAGTCGTTGTTGATGTCGGCCAGGGCGCCGGTTTCCGTGTGTACGGTGAGTGTGGTGTGTTCCGCATCGTCCAGAGTAAAGCGATACACAGGCAGCAGACGGTTGACCCATGGATAGCTCGCATCAAATGCGGTGAGATATTCCATGCGGCTGACAGGAAAGTCGGTTTTGCCTGCGTCATCTTTACTGTAGTAATGGCGAGCGAGCCAGAGTGCCTGCTGCTGATCGCCGTCGATAATTTCATTGCCGGTGTCGAGGGCAAAATAGCGTCGCGGTTGTTTGTCGTCGCTGCTAACCTGCAACACGTTGCCTTGTTCGCCGGGCACCAGTTTGACAATGGCGGCTGCGGTGATGTTGTGTTGCTGCAGGATTACGGGGATGCGTGCAACAGCCTCAGCCGGAAACTGCGCCTGCGGTGGCAGGGCTTGTGCCGCTTGCGGGCCGGTCCATGTCATCAGGATGTGCGTGAAGCCGGACAACACGAAAACAAACAATGAAAAAAAAGCTGGCCACAGCAACAGCCGGTGCCAGCGCAAACATAAACGCACTGTGGCTTTTACCATTTTGCTTGTACGCCAATATAAAACATTCGCGGCAATCCGGCGGTGTAGCTGTTGCCGTTGCTGGAATAGGATGTGGTTTCAGCATACTGTTTATCAAACAGGTTATCGACATTGGCATACACTTCCATATTGTCGCTCAGCGCGCCGCCACGGAACGGATAACTCGCGCGCAGGTTGACCAGATCGTGTCCATCATAATCCTGCACATTGGCAGCATCGCGCCAGTATTTGCCCAGATGTACCCATTCGGTTTGGATTCTGCCGCCGTTCATAAAAGCCGGTGTATAGGTTAAACGGGTGTTGGCCAGTGCGCGCGGTGCCGCTTCCATTTCATTACCGCTGTAGTCACCGTCTTTTGATGCCCAGTCTTCATACGTGTGTTTGGCATAAGATAAACTGGTATCAAAACGCCAGTCGTCATGCAGGTCAGCACCCAATGCGACTTCGATGCCTCGGTGCAGCGTTTCTCCCGCGTTTACCGTGGTGGTTTGCGTGGTGACAGGATCTCTGTAACTGAGAATGTCATCCTGTTTTGTCATGTGATAAAGCGACACCTCGTAATCCCATATGCCGGATTCACCGCGCAAGCCGGTTTCAATGTTATCCACGACAACCGGTTTCAGGTTATAGCTTCCATCAGCAGCAGCTTGTGCTGCTATTGCGGCCAGTACAGGATTTGCATTGAAAACGCGACTGGGTCGAAACACCTGGCCTTGCGAGGGTGTGCGAAAGCCTTGCGTGTAGGCAATGAAACCGTTGAGATTTTCGGTAAATGCATAAGTAGCGCCGAGCTTGGGGCTCCAATGTTCGTAGTCCACATCGGTGTCGGCAACATGGCCGTAGAATCCGCTCGCAGGAAATCCGCTGAGTGTTGAGCTGATGGCGCCATCACTCAAATGGTTGTTGTAGTCATAGCGCATGTTGTCATAGCGCAAGCCGGCGGTGACGCGCCATTTTTCTGTGGGTGAAAATTCGGTTTGCACATACGGCGACAGGCTGCTGAAGGTCACGTCGTAATCGTAGATGCGATTGCCGGTAATAAAGCTGGCGTATTTGATGTCGCCGGCGCTGAAAGTTTTGATCTTGTCTTCCTGTTGCGAACCGGGGCTGTAATCGATATCCAGCCCTGTGATCAATCGCGTGCGCAGCGGCACAAAATCGATACGATATTTCGACAGCAAGCCGAAAGAATGATTCTCGGTTTTGTAGTGCACGGGATCATAGCCCAGCGACCAGTTGGGGAGAATTTCCATCTGGTCGTGACGATAATACGGTGTGAAAGACAGCAGCGTGTTGCCTTGTTCTTTTTCATAAGCGGAGGACAGGCGCAGCGCATCGACAATGCGGTAGGAAATCGGGGCGTTGTTTTTTTGCGGATCGTTGCGGTACTCGCTTTCCGTCAGATCGCCGACATGGTTCTGGTCGATGTGTGACCAGGCGGCAACAGTCTTGATCAGCGTGTCATTACCGACGGCGTGATCCCAGCGCGCGGAGGCGCTTTCGCGATCGTATTCAGCGTGATCCTGCCAGCCATCGGTGCGCGTGAGGTTGAGATTGGCGCGCCAGGCATCGTTGCCGTGGTTGTTGCCACCGCTGGCGAGCACGCGACCCCAACCGTTGCTGCCGGCTTCGGTGGTGAGTTCCATTTCTGCTTGTTTCGGTGGTGTGCGTGTCAGCACGTTGATGGAGCCGCCGATGGCATCCGAGCCGTACAGTGCACTGCCCGGTCCTTTGGACACCTCAATGCCGCCGGACTGTGGGACGTTGATCTCGTACAAGGCGTTGTGGTTGAAGAAACCGGTGGAGCGCGTGGGCACGCCGTCTTCCAGATACAAATACATGGGCGCGGTGGTGAGTGGCTGGCGTATGGATGTTGAATGCCCCTCGCCAGACAGGTTGCTCACCCAGACGCCGGGTACCTGGTTGAGCAAGCCTTTGGGATGCGTGGGGCGCTGAACCGCGATGGACTGCTCGCTGATGACGTTCACCGTGGCCGCTGTCTCGGCCTTGGCTTCCGCTTCGCGGCTGCCGGTCACGACCAGTGTCTCCAGTGTGTGCACGTCGTTGTGATCGGCCCGTGCAACCGTCGCGGCGCACAGTGCGCCGAGCAGCAAAGGCAGGCGAATGTTCATGGTGGCGACTCCCAGGGCAAAGAAAGGCGTCGCATTATCGTGAGGCGGTGACCGGCAAGGAATGCGACATGATGTCGCAGGGAGACAGCAACCACCCCGCCCCTGTTTGCGGGGAAAAGATGACCCCTCCGCTGCTGCGCAGCACCTCCCCTATTGCATAGGGGAGGACTGGAGTCTCCCCCTGCATAGTAGGGGGAGTCCCGCGTAGCGGGGAGGGGGTCATTTTCTCCTTGCAATCAAATCAAATGATAATTATTATCATTGGCATTCGCATTTGAGGTCGCGCCAGTGCCATCTATCCGTCTCCGCCATGCCGGTTTGGCTGCATCGCTGCTGGTGCATGGTGTGGCTGTGGGCTGGTGTCTGAACCGGCCGCCGGCCGAGCCGATGACGCTGGGTGTGGCGCAGGAGATGGCGGTGACATTCATTGCCCCACCGGCAGAGCTGCCACAGCCGCCAGCTCCACAAGCGCCGGCGGCGGAGATAGCGGACGAGAAGGAGCCGGTCGTTGAACACAAGCCCGCGCCACGGCCGCGACCTGTCATGAAAACGCCGGCAGCAGTGCCGGTGGCGACCGAGACGCCCGTCAATGCGCCGGCTGCAGCACCCGCACCGCCGGCGCCGCAGCCGGTGATGACCAGCGCGCGCTACGACGCCGATTACCTGAACAACCCGGCACCGGTGTATCCGGCGCAATCCCGCCGCCTGCGCGAAGAGGGCCGTGTGTTGTTGCGCGTGCAGGTCAGTGCCGACGGTTTCCCGCTGACCGTGGATATCAGCGAGACGTCCGGTTTTGCGCGTCTGGACCAGGCGGCGCGCGAGGCGGCCAGTCGCTGGCGCTTCGTGCCGGCGCGACTGGGTGATGCCGCGCAGGTCAGCTGGGTGACGGTGCCGGTGCAGTTCAGTTTGCGTGGTGTGCGCTGAAGCGGCGCACTGAATCATTGAAGGCGAGGTAACAACATGACATTTGATCTCGATCTGGCGACATTCTGGGCACAGGGCGATGCCGTATCGCACGCGGTGTTGTTGCTGCTGGTGGGTATGTCGGTTTTCAGCTGGGCGATCATCCTCAGCAAGGGCGTTCAGCTCGCGTACTTGCAACACGGCAGCGGCAGTGCGCTGGAGCGCTTCTGGCAGGCGCCGGATCTGCTGCACGGTGGATTGCTGCTGTCACGCTTGCCGGTATTCCAGCAACTGGTACAGCGGGGTGAACAGGCGCGGGAAACCTGCCTGCAGCACGGTTCGCAAGTGCGACTCGATACCCGCCTGACCCTGGACGAATGCCTCACGCGCGCCCTGCGCCAGGGCCTCAATCGCGCCACGGCCCAGCTGGAGCGCGGACAGGTGGTGCTGGCTTCGGTGGGGTCGGTGTCGCCGTTCGTGGGCCTGTTCGGTACGGTGTGGGGTATCTACCACGCGCTGGCCGTGATTGGCAGCACCGGGCAGGCCTCACTGGACAAGGTGGCGGGGCCGGTGGGTGAGGCTCTGATCATGACAGCCGTGGGTTTGTTTGTCGCCATTCCGGCGGTGCTGGCCTACAACGCCTTCACGCGGGTGCAGCGGCTCATTCTGGCGGATCTTGACGGTTTCGCGCACGACCTGCACCTGTATTTCTCCACCCAGGAGGTGGCTGCGTCATCAACACTGCGCACGACAGCTCGCCAGCCGCTGCAGGTGGTGTGAGATGGCGATGGGGCAGTTCGACAGCGGCGCACAGGCAGCACCCATGGCCGAGATCAATACCACGCCACTGGTGGACGTAATGCTGGTGCTGCTGATCATTTTCATGATCTGCACGCCGCTGATGACACAGTCGGTAAAGATCAATCTGCCACGCGCAGCAGGTGCCGCGACAACCGAGAAACCGGACGCGGTGCAGCTGGCCATCGACAGCAGTGGCGCCGTGAGCTGGAACCATGAAGCGGTGGCGGATGATGTTCTTCAACAGAGGCTGGAGGTTGCCGCGCAGCAACAGCCGCAGCCGTCGCTGCATCTCGCTGCCGATCGCGAGGTGCGCTACGAGCGTGTGGCACAGGTGATGGCGCTAGCCCATGAGGTTGGCGTGCAGCAGCTCGGGTTTGTGATGCTGGCGGGGACTGCAACCGCTCCGGCTGCGACCCTGCACTGATAATTTTTTTTCAGCATCAAATGTTAATAATTTTCATTTGCTTTTGAGTTCACAGGAGATACCGATATGAAACGCCCATCCAGACCCGCATCCGCCACACAACCGCGCAGCCTGCGCACCCATGGGCACACACCCGAGGCGATGAGCAAGACCCGTCTTGCTGTGGGTATCTCTGCAGCGCTGATGTTGCCGTTGACCGCTCTGGCTGCCGAGCAGCCGCGAAAGGACGCGGAAAATGAACTGCAAACCGTCAAGGTGGAAGACACGGCCATCGACCCCAATCCCAACGCGCAACCCGGCGTGCCGTACAAGGCGCAGTTCTCCGGTGACCAGCGCCACACACGCCCGCTGGCGGAAACACCGCAGACTATCCAGACACTGACGGCGGAAGCGATCAAGGATTCCGGCTATACCGATCTGCGCAACGTCCTCGACAGCCAGCCCGGCATCACGCTCGGTACTGGCGAGAACGGCAACGCCTTCGGTGATCGCTACATCATTCGCGGTCAGGAAGCGCGCTCGGATGTATTTGTCGACGGCCTGCGCGACCCCGGCATGAGCATCCGCGAAAGTTTTGCCATCGAACAACTGGAAATCACCAAAGGCCCGAACTCGACCTTCGCCGGTCGCGGCTCGGCAGGCGGCGCGATCAACGCCATCACCAAACAGGCGACGCGCGACCTGAATTTTGCGGAAATCTCGGCCGGCATCGGTTCCGATGCCCACACCCGTCTGACGCTGGATGCCAACCAGGCCATCAACGACAAATTTGCCGTGCGCGCCAATGTGCTCGACGGCTATGAGGAAATTCCGGACCGCGACCCGGCCGATCGCGATCGCCAGGGTGTAGCTCTGTCCGGTCTCTTTGCACCGACCCAGGCGCTGGATATCACACTCGACTACTACCATCTGGATGCCAATGACAATCCGGATCTGGGGGGATTCCTGCAAGGCACTGTCCCCCATCGCAAGCCGGCTGACGATGTACCGGTGTACGCGCAGAAACAGGATTTCCTGGAATCGCAGACCGATACCTGGACATCACGCATCAACTACAAATTCAGTGACACGGTGCGCCTGTCCAACCTCACGCGCTACGGGCAAACGGAAAATGGTTATGTGGCGACCGGCGCGCGCGCAACGACTACCAATGCCAACAATCCGGACGGGGTGTACGACACCTTCTCCCTCAGCACGCATCAGGGTTGGCAGGATGTCGATTATTTTGCCAACCAGACCAGCCTGTTTGTCGATGTCGACATGTTCAACATGATCCACGAGTTTGTCGGCAGCGTGGAATACAGCAACAACAAGGTTCTCAACGGTGTGTATGACGTGAGCAATTCCGGCCAGAACTGCGCAACGGGCACCAGTGTGACCTTGAACAGCTGGTGTGGAACCGATGCGTCCGGTAATGCGGTAAGCGGTTTGCATAACATCATGCACCGGCAGATCAGCAAAGGGGATTGGGATCAGGACTGGGCGATCGAAAACACCTCGCTGTCATTGTTTGATACCGTGGATGTCACCGGTCGCCTGACGGCATTTGGCGGCTTGCGCTATGACATTTACGACTACAGTCTGAAAACGCTGTGGGATCACGACGGCGATGGTCGCACCGGTACACCAACAGTGCTGGGCAATTTTGAAGATGCCGATGGATTCTGGAACGGCCATGCCGGCTTGAGCTACAAGCTGTCGAAAACCGGCAATGTCTATTTTGGTTACGGCACGGCGAAGGATGTGAATGGCGGTGAATCGGATGTCGGTAGCAACTCCGGGTACGGTGGTCTAGCTGTCAGTCTGGATTGTGTTGATCCGAACAATGCCAACCCGGTCCTGCGTGGCTGCAACCCCAATGGCAGCATTGAGGCGGATCCCGAGTCATCCACCAACATGGAACTCGGTACCAAATGGAACCTGCTGGATGAAACCTTATTGTTATCGGCGGCCGTATTCCAGATCGACAAGACCGACGTCATGGAAGGTGCTGGCTACACAGCTACCGGTTCGTTCAACACAGGCGAAAACGAAGTGCGCGGGATTGAACTGGGCGCGAGTGGCGAGATCACGGATCGCCTGATGTTGCAGGCCGGCGTGGCGGTGATGGATGCGGAAGTGACGAAGTCCATTACCGAAGCGAACGAAGGCAAGACGCTGAGTAATTTTGCCGAGAAAACGGCGTTTGCCCAGTTGAAGTACGGCGTGACGGAAAACCTGTGGCTGGGCGCTGCCGCGAAATACGAGAGCGAGAAATTTGCCGGTCAGCCGGATACTGCTCCCGCATTGACGGCGGATGAAAAATACGCGCAGCCAGTGCCTGCCTATACCGTGTATGACGTGTTTGGCGAGTACAAGCTCGGCAAGCATCTGGATCTGCGCCTGAACATCGGCAACGTCACCAACGAAGAATATTATCTGGCGGCGTATCGTTCCGGTTCTTTCCTGTACTACGGTGATGCGCGCAATTACCGCCTGACCGTGAACTACAAGTTCTGACAACGACAAGTCTGAGGGTTGCATGCACGCACAAATCCCCGCCGGTATTTTCTGCGCTGCCGATTATGTCGCGGCAGCGCAACGCCTGTTGCCCGAGCCGGTGTTCGCCTACATCGAAGGCGGCGCCGGTGACAACATGACGGCGCAGGCCAATCGTCGGGCATTTGCGCGCTGGGCAATTTGCCCGCGTGTGTTGCGTGATGTCAGTGCCGGCAACACGGCGCAAACACTGCTCGGTCAGCAGATGCCGCATCCGCTGTTGCTGGCGCCGGTGGCACATCAGGTGTTGGCACATCCGCGTGCAGAGCTGGAAACAGCGCGCGGGGCAGCCGCCATGCAGTGCGGCATGATAGCCAGCACCTTGTCGTCGCAAATACTGGAAGCCATCGCGCAGGAAACCGGGGAAAAACAGCAGGCCGGCGCGTCGCGCTGGTTCCAGTTGTACATGCAGCCGTCGCGTGTGCACACGCTGGATCTGTTGCGACGGGCGGAAGCAGCGGGTTATACCGCCATTGTGGTGACGGTGGATGCGGCGATACAGATGCCGAGCAGCACGGCATTGCGCGCAGGTTTCCGGATGCCGGATGAGTGCGTGCCCGCCAATCTTCGCGGCTATGTTGATATGACAGATGTGGATATGCCGGATCTGGGTGTCGATGCCGGCGAGAACCGCATCTTTTCTGCAGCCATGCGTCATTTGCTGCAGGAAAAAGATCTGCTCTGGTTGCTGGCGCAGACGACACTGCCTGTGTGGGTAAAAGGCGTGTTGCATACGGAGGATGCCGTGCGCTTGCAGTCTCTCGGTGTGGCAGGTGTGGTGGTATCCAATCACGGCGGGCGTACACTCGACGGCGTGCCGGCGACATTGACGATGTTGCCGCAGGTGCGGCGCGCAGTGGGCGATAATTTTCCGTTGTTGTTCGATGGCGGCATTCGCAGTGGTGCCGATATTTTCAAGGCGATTGCACTGGGTGCCAACGCGGTGCTGGTCGGGCGCTTGCAGGTGTATGCGTTGGCGGTGGCAGGTGCGCTGGGTGTGGCGCATCTGTTGCGCACGCTGTGCGAGGAGCTGGAAGTAACGATGGCGGTAGCGGGTTGTGCATCGCTGTCTGATATTCGCAGCACTGTGATGGAATGCAATACAGGAGATGCGCAATGTTGATGAGTATTGCGGGTGTGCTGTCATCAGAAGAATTGACGTATTTTCGCGCGCAGCTCGCCGCCGCCGATTGGCAGGACGGCACCAGGACGGCGGGCACACTGGCGCGCAGTGTGAAGCGCAACCTGCAACTGGCAGATGGCAGTGCACTGGCGGTGGAACTGGGCAATCACATCCTGCGTCGGCTCGGTAATCATCCTTCTTTCATTTCTGCAGCCTTGCCGGAAAAAATCTATCCGCCGAAATTCAATTGCTATCGCGATGGCGGCACCTATGGTGCGCACATCGACAGCGCCGTGATGCAGGTGCCGGGTACGGCAATCACCGTGCGCAGTGATTTGTCGGCAACCCTGTTTCTCAATGATCCCGACACTTACGACGGCGGTGAACTGGAGATCGAAGGGCCTTTCGGCGTGCAGACAGCCAAGCTGGCGGCTGGGGATTTGCTGCTGTATCCATCAACCAGCCTGCACCGTGTCACACCGGTGACACGCGGCGAGCGCCTGGCGGCGTTTTTCTGGATACAGAGTCTGGTGCGCAATGAAGGGCAGCGCACAGTGCTGTACGACCTCGACCAATCCATCCAGTCACTGACGCCGGAACTGGCGCCGGACGACAGCCGCCTGTTGCAGCTCACCGGCTGCTATCACAACCTGCTGCGCATGTGGGCAACACCCTGACGGCCTGCTTCGGTTACCATGCCGGGCAGAGGTGTTGCATGTCCGCAAAACGCATTGTCATTCCATTCTTGTTGCTGTTGCTGCTGTTGGCGTGTGCCTATTGGCTGCTGCCGCAGCGCGAAACAGCAGAATCCTGGCTGCAAAATGAATCGCCGGATGATGAACTGGTTCGCTACGCGCTCGAGCCGTGGTTCGGTGATCTCGACGGCATCAACGAACGTCGCGTGTTACGGGTGTTGGTGGCATTCAATCGCACCAATTATTTTCTCGACAAAGGTGATACGCGCGGCATCGCCTGGGAAATGGGCAAGCGTTACGAGGATGAACTCAATCGCCAGTTTAAAAAGAAGGGCCAGCGTTTGCAGGTGGTGTTTGTGCCTACCACGCGCGATCGCCTGCTGCCCTGGTTGCAGGAAGGACGCGGTGATATTGCGATTGCCAATCTCACGGTCACGCCTGAGCGTTTGCAGCAGGCAGATTTTTCATCGCCGTTCATTGATGATGCCAGTGAAGTGCTGGTTACGGCGCCTGGTTTGCCTGATATCAATACGCTGGATGACCTGGCAGGCAAGGATGTAGCGGTGCGTGAATCATCCAGTTATTTCGGCAGTCTGCAGAAGCTCAATACACGGTTTTCCGATCGCGATTTGTCTGCGGTCAATATTCTGCCGGTAGACGAACACCTTGAAGACGACGACATTCTGGAGATGATGCATGCGGGTGTTTATCCCGCAGCCATTGTTGATTTGCATGTGGCGCGCCTGTGGGTGCAGGTATTTCCGGAACTGGTGCTGCACGAGAATATTGCTATTTCCAGCGGCAATCACATCGCATGGGCTGTGCGCAAGAAAACGCCGCAGCTGCTGGCGTCTGTCAACGAGTTCATGCAGGCGCATCGTACCGGCACGGCATTCGGCAATGATCTGGTGCAGCGTTATTACGGCAATCCCAACTGGGTTGGCGATATCAAGAAACCGGATGTGCGCGACCGTTACAGCAAGACAGTCGCATTGTTCGAGCAGTACGCACAGCTATACGGATTCAATGCGCTGCTGATTCTGGCGCAGGCTTATCAGGAGTCCGGGTTGGACCAGTCAGCCCGAAATCCATCAGGCGCAGTAGGTGTGATGCAGATCCTGCCTTCGACCGCCGAAGCCGAGCCTGTCGGCATCAAGCATGTCGAGCTGCTGGACAATAACATTCATGCCGGCGTGAAGTACTTGCGTTTTCTGACAGACAACTATTTCGATAACCCGGATATTTCCGAGCTGGATCGCCATCTGTTTGCGTTTGCGGCGTACAACGCCGGGCCGAACCGTGTGCGCCGCCTGCGCGAACTCACCGAGAAGCAGGGGCTTAATCCCAACCGCTGGTTCCAGAATGTTGAAGTGATGGCGGCGAAGAAAATCGGCGCGGAAACCACGCAGTATGTCGGTAATATTTTCAAATACTACGTGAGCTATCGTCGCATGGATGAGGCGTCCAGCATCCGCGAACAACTGAAGCAGGATGCGAAACAGTCCGTCACGGGAACACCTGCACCGTGAACGGTGCAGGCGGCGTGATCAGTTGATGCGGCTCAGTCCGCGACCAATGCCGTAATAGCTGAAGCCCAGTTCGGCCAGCTCTTCCGGGTTGTACAGGTTGCGGCCGTCGAAAATGGCTTTGGCTTGCAATTTTTCGGCGAGCAATTCGGTATCCAGCACCCAGAATTCCGACCATTCGGTGCACACCACCAGTGCATCTGCGCCTTCCAGACAATCTTCCTTGCTGGATTTCATCTGCAAGTTGCCAAGGTTGGCGAAGTTGTTTTCTTTTGCATAGGCGGCAACAGCATTCATGGCTTTCGGATCGTAGGCGGCAATGTGCGCGCCGGCATTCAGCAATGCTTCCAGTAATACCAGGCTGCTGGCTTCACGGATGTCGTCGGTTTGCGGTTTGAATGCCAGGCCCCACACGGCAAATTTTTTGCCGTGGATATTTTTCAAACCATCGCTATTTTTTCCAGAACCAAAGTGGTGAGCAATTTTCTGGAACAGTACACGTTTCTGGCGATGATTGACGTCTTCCACCGATGACAACAGCGCGGCTTCGTAACCGGCCTTGCGTGCGACATCCACCAGTGCCTGCACATCTTTCGGGAAGCAGGAGCCGCCGTAGCCGCAGCCTGGGTAGATGAAGTGGTGGCCGATGCGCGGATCGGAACCGATGCCCTGACGCACATGCTCGACGTCGGCACCGACGTATTCGGCGATGTTGGCAATCTCGCTCATGAAGCTGATCTTGGTAGCGAGCATCGCATTCGAGGCGTATTTGGTGAGCTCGGCCGAACGCGTGTCCATCACCATTACGCGGTCATGATTGCGGTTGAACGGGCTGTACAGATGCTTGAGAGTTTCGATGGTGTCGTCGTTTTGTGTGCCGAAGATGATGCGATCCGGTTTGCAGAAATCCTCGACCGCTGCTCCCTCTTTGAGGAATTCCGGGTTGAACGCGACATCAAACGCCACATCGGCCTTGCGTTCATCGAGCACACGGGAAATTTCAGCGCGCACCTTGTCGCAGGTGCCAACGGGCACGGTGGATTTCACCACCACCAGCTTTTCCTTTTTCATGTACTGGCCGATGGTGTTGGCCACGGCCATGACATAACGCAGGTCAACGGCGCCGGCGCCTTCCGGTGCCGGTGGCGTGCCGACAGTGACAAACTGGATGTCGCCGAAGTCCACGCCCTGCTCCGCTTCTGTCGAAAATTTCAGGCGGCCAGCGGCGATGTTGCGTTTCAGGATGTCTTCCAGGCCGTTTTCGTAGAAAAAGGTTTCGCCTTTGTTCAGTAGCTCAACCTTGCGCGGATCGACATCAATACCCATCACCTTGTAGCCGGTGTCGGCAAAGCAGGCAGCGGTTACCAGTCCAACATAGCCCACGCCGTAAACGGTAATTTTCATGAATGCCTTTCCTCGGTTGTGTGCTCGGCAGAGCGAGCGATATCAGTTGTCATGGTGATATCAGTAGTAAGAGTGATATCAATAGTACTAGCGATATCAATAGTACGAGCGATACCAGTCATAGAATCTTGCCAGACCGTCGGCCAATGGCGTGGATGGTGCAAAGCCGATCGCGCGCTGCAAGTCACTGATGTCGGCGTAGGTTTGCAACACATCGCCCGCTTGCATGGGCAGCAGATTCGTCACAGCCTTCTTGCCTATCACGTCTTCCAGTGTGTGGATGAAGTCGAGCAGATTCACCGGGCTGTTGTTGCCGATGTTGTACACGCGGTAAGGCGCGGCGCCACTGGCCGGGTCGCGGTTGTCGTTGCTGTCATCGCGGGCAGGAATCACGTCCATCAGGCGCACGATGGCTTCGGCGATGTCGTCGATATAGGTGAAGTCGCGCTTGAGATGGCCGTGGTTGTAGACGTCGATCGCCTCGCCTTTCAGGATTGCGTTCGTGAATTTGAAGTAGGCCATGTCCGGCCGGCCCATCGGCCCGTAAACGGTGAAAAAGCGCAGGCCGGTGGTCGGCAGGTTGAAGAGGTGCGAGTAGGTGTGCGCGAACAGCTCGTTGGATTTCTTGGTGGCTGCGTACAGTGATACCGGATGGTCGACGTTGTGGTGCGTGCTGTACGGCACCTCGCTGTTCAAGCCGTAGACCGAGCTGGACGAGGCATAGAGCAGGTGCTCGATGCCGTGGTGGCGGCAACCTTCCAGAATGTTGGTGGTGCCGCTGACATTGCTGGCTACATAGGCTGTCGGATTACTGATGGAGTAACGCACACCCGCTTGTGCGCCGAGATGGATCACGCGCTGGAACTGCTCGGCGGCAAACAAGGACATGATGCCCGTGCTGTCGGCCAGATCCAGCTTCCGGAAGCTGAAGTTCTTGTGATGGAGCTTGGCCAGCCGCGCTTCTTTCAGGCTCACTTCGTAGTAATCGTTCAGGTTGTCGATGCCGACGACAGTATGGCCAATGGCCAGCAGGCGCTGGGCGACGTGGTAGCCGATGAAGCCGGCCGCGCCGGTGAGCAGGATTTTCATGTGTCCGGTTTCGTGGCAGGTAATCAGGAAGGCGCCGATTATACAGACAGCACCGCCATCCGGCATCCCGCATGCCTGTGGTCTATAGTGAAAACAGTACTTGAGCGAGCCTGACAGTTCTTATGGATACTATTGCCAAAGCGCGCATCATGGCGGTCGATGATGCCGAAGTGAATCTTGAGTTGTTGAAGGCCCTGCTGGAAGAGCAGTATGAGGTCGCAACGGCGGGGTCTGCAGAGGATTGTCTGGAGCAGCTTTCTGGCGGCTTTCTGCCGGACGTGTTCCTGCTCGATATCTGCATGCCGGATCGCGATGGCTATGAGTTGTGTGCCCAACTGAAAGCCGACAGCCGCTGGCGGCATATTCCCGTGATGTTTGTTTCGGCGCTGGAGCGCGCGGAAGATCGCCTGCGTGCCTATGAAGTCGGAGGCGAGGATTACATCATCAAGCCGATACAGGCCGATCAGGTGCTGGAAAAAGTTGCCCGGATGCTTGAAGCCGGCCAGGTGTTGCGCGAGCTGCAGGCGCGCTCGCAACAGGCAAGCGGGGCGGCCATGGAAGCGATGATGAGCTCCTGCGAGATGGGGCAACTCATCGATTTCATGCTCAAGTCTGCAACCGTCAATGCAGCCTCAGGCCTGATGGAAGCCGCGCGCCAGCTGCTGGAGCAATGGGGGCTGGCTTCTGCAATGTACTACTGCAACCAGAAAGAGCGTTTTTTCTGCGGTGTCGAAGAGGGCGTTCTGGAGGCGCGCATTCTGGCAGACAGTCGTGGAGAAGGTGTCTCGGAATTCCGTCAGCGCCTGTTGCTGGATCGCGGGGATTTTCGCGTGCTGATCAAGAACATGCCGCTGGAGCAGCCGGAGCGCTGTGGCAGACTGAAAGACAATCTGTCCGTGCTGTGCAATATCATCCGCGTGCGTTTGCAGACCTTGCGCCTTGAGCATGACATGAAACAACAGCGCGACGAAATTCTGGAGCAGGTGATCAAGAAAAGCGAAACGCAACTGGATGCGGTGCGACAGAAAGTTCGCGCCCAGAGTCAGGCATCGGTTGATGCCTTCCGTCTCATGTTGCAGCGTCTCGAAGACAAGATGTTCTACCTCGGCCTTGAGGAAGATCAGGAAAAGGCCTTGCGTTCCTTGGTGGATGAGGCTGGTGGTACGGTGACGGAACTCGTGCATGTAGCCGACGAAGTGCAGAGCAGCGTTGACAATGTCATGCACGATCTCTATTTGCTGGCGCAGCGGGATTGATACCGATTTTCAGGTTTTTCTGCTGCAGCTTTGTCTTTTTATTGCGCGCATCATCATTGTTGCCTGCAGCGCGCGTCTTTCAGTACATCCGCTGACAGCTGATACTGCGTGGTATCGGCAAACCGACCGAGAACATAGTCCTGCACGATGTCTACAGGTATGAACTGGCGGCAGTATTCATGTCCCCCGGCATCCAGTCGCAGTACGACAATGCCGTCACAAATCCCGTTCAAAGCCCGGCTCAGGCTGCGTCGTGATATTTCCAGTGTCTGGTCTGCATCATGACAGGATGCAAAAACCACATCGCCGTGTACTGCTGGCATGAAACTGCTCTCTTGCGGTGTATGGGACTGCGTCAATTTCATCGCTATATCCCTGTCGTGAAATTTGATTGCATTGCACAAGTCTGGATCATGATTGTCATTTTTTAAAAGAAACAAAGGCAATAAGAAAAAGCGTTTCAGTTTGTGTGTGATATAAATCGTCAGGCAGTTATTTTCAGTAAATGTTCTAGTCTTCAGGGGTGAGAGTATTCCACATCAGCCAGAGGGCGCGCCGTGAATAGAATGGAAAAAATTCTTGAAAAAAGCCAGCAATTGCCTGCCATTCCGGAGGTGGTGCAGGAACTGATACACACGTTCGAACAACAGAACGTCAATCTTGACCAGATCGCCAGTAAAGTGTCACTTGACCAGGCCTTGAGCGCCAAGGTTCTTCGTCTTGCCAACACGGCGCACTACAGTGGCAGTCGCAGCGTTGCTTCCATCAAGGATGCGGTGATCGTGCTGGGCTTCAATGTGCTGCGCACACTGGTATTGTCTTGCGGATTTGTCGGCAGTTTTCCACCGCCACCGGGATTCGATATCCGCACATTCTGGCGCCACAGCTTCCAGTCTGCCGCCGTGTGCAAATGGCTGGCGCGCCATTGCCGTGAAGATGGCGAAGCGGCATTTGCCACTGCACTGCTGCATGACATTGGCGGTTTATTGTTGCATCTGGTTTATCCGGAGCAGGCGCAGGCCATTGATCGCACGGTGGCGCTGGGTGGTCAGCGCGTTACGCTGGAAAATACCTTGCTGGGCTGCAACTACATTGAAGCAGGCAGCGCGTTGGCGCAGCAATGGAAGTTTCCCCAACAAATGATTGAAGGTATACGCTGGCAGGAGAATCCTCTGGAAACGGATTCTTCACTGGCAGGCCTGTTGTTTATCGCACAATACCTGGTTCATGCGCAGCAGGCTGGTGCAACACTGGAGCAATTGCGTGAAAACTTTCCGCAGGATGTTGCTGAACGTATTCATCTTGACAGCAGGGCGGTTCTGGAACATCTGGATGAGATCGCATCGCTCGAAATGGATATCGAGATGCTTCTGTACTGATTACACACACATCATGCTGGCACATGATGTGTGTGTGGAAATCAGATGCAGACGTTCAGTTTTGCTGATTTTTTTCTTTCTGTTTCTTTTTCCAGTTGTGGATGGCCTTGCCAGCCGCGCCGCGCATGCCTGTGGTGCGCGGGTAGCCGATGTACTGCACCATGTGCAGGATTAGCTCGTTCACCTGTTCTTCGGTCAGGTGCCCGGAAGCCAGACCGGTTTCCACTTGGATGCCGAACACGTCGGCTTCGCCCAGTGCTGCGATGACGCCCATGGTGAACAGGCGGCGGTCGCGCAGCGACAGTGCTTCGCGCGACCATATGTTACCGAACAGGTCTTCGAGCATGATCTCGAAAAATTCATCGCCGGTGCGCTCTTCCGGCGCAGTCATCATGCCGCCGTATACGCCATTGAAGGCCGCCACGCCCTTGGCGCGTCTTTCGTCTCTTGTGCTCATGGTGTCTCCCGCTGGTGTGGTGTTTGCCAACATCTTACGGGTGCTCGCAAAAAAGTAAAGCTTGCTTGACTAGTTTGCCAGCTGCCCGCTACTATCGTGGCCGTTTGAACCGTCCTGCAAGAGGTAGACTCCGTGAGCGGCCAGCCCCTTCCTGTCATCAACCCCGAAACCCGCATGCTGATTGATGGCAAGCTGGTGCCGGCGGCTTCCGGCAAAACCTATGACAACATCAATCCGGCAGACAATAGCGTTGCCGGTGTCTGTGCCGATGCTGGCGTGGAAGACATGGAGGTTGCCATTGCTGCGGCACGCCGTGCCTTTGACCACACGGACTGGTCGACCAATCATGCCTTTCGCACCAAGTGCCTGAAGCAATTGCGTGATGCCATGAAAGCGCATGCAGACGAGTTGCGCTACCAGATGGTGGCGGAAGTGGGCTGTCCGCTGGGGCTGACGTATGGCCCGCAAACGGATGTGCCGATAAGTTTCATGGATTGGCCCATAGAACATCTGGAACAGTTCCATTGGGAACGTGAATTGCCCGCCGTGAATGTGGTGGGCGTTCCGAGCAAGCGCCTGGTGTGGAAGGAGGCCGCTGGTGTGGTGGCGGCGATCACCCCGTGGAATTTCCCGTTGCAAATCAATCTGGCGAAGGTCATGCCGGCACTGGCTGCCGGCTGCACGGTGATTCTGAAGCCGGCGCCGGATACGCCGTGGACGGCAACCTTCATAGGCAAAATGGTGGCGGAGCATACGGATATTCCGCCGGGTGTTTTCAACGTTGTTACCTCGAAGGATCCTGCGGTGTTGGGCGATATGCTCACTGGTGATCCGCGTGTGGACGTGGTGTCGTTTACCGGTTCAACGGGGATTGGCAAGCACATCATGAAACGCGGTGCCGATACCGTTAAAAAAGTGTTTCTCGAACTGGGCGGCAAATCCGCACACATTATTCTCGATGATGCAGATATCGGTTTTGCATCTTTCATGTGCATCAGTGTCTGTTTCAATGCCGGCCAGGGATGTGCACTGGCTACGCGTATGCTGGCGCCGCGTGCGCAATATGAGCAAGTGGTGGCAACGGCGAAATCGGTATTTGAAAGCATCAAGCTTGGTGACCCGATGTCGCGCGAGCAGTTCATGGGGCCATTGGCCAACAAGCGCCAACAACAGCGTGTGCTCGAATATATTGAAAAAGGCAAGGCAGAAGGTGCGCGACTGGTTTGTGGTGGCACCGTGCCTGCCGGCCTTGAGCACGGCAATTACGTGTTGCCGACCATTTTCGCTGACGTGCGCAATGACATGACTATCGCGCAGGAAGAAATTTTTGGCCCGGTGTTGTGCATCATTCCGTACGACACGGAAGAAGAAGCGATACGCATCGCCAATGATTCCATTTATGGTCTGTCGGGCGCAATCTTCTCGAAAGACCAGGATCGCGCCTTGCGCGTGGCGCGGCAGATTCGAACCGGCACCATGAACATCAACGGTGCGGCATTCTTTTCGCCGGATGCGCCGTTTGGTGGCTACAAGCAAAGTGGTGTGGGTCGTGAAATGGGGCCGGAAGGCTTTGAGGAATATTTGCAAACCAAAACAGTGGCGATACCAGGATGAATCCGGAACTGATCAAAGATAAAGTCATTGCCATCACCGGCGGTGGCGCAGGCCTCGGCCTTGCAACAGCACGGGCGCTGGTGGCGCTGGGAGCGAAAGTGGCATTGCTCGGTCGCCGTGCCGACGTATTGGAAAAAGCGGTTGCAGAACTTGGCGCGGCCAATGCTGCCGGTTTTGTGTGTGATGTGACGAAAAAAGCCGATGTCGTCCAAGCCTTCGGTGCGTTGCATGCACACTTCGGCAAACTGGATGGGCTGGTCAATAATGCCGGTATTGCACGGCCGGATCCCGTTGAGCACATGCAAGAAAATGACATCGTTGCCCAGATCAACACCAATCTGCTGGGCACGATTTTCTGCAGTCAGGCTGCCATCTCTCTCCTGAGACAGAATGGCAGTGGCCTCATCGTCAATCTGTCGTCGGCCACCGTGCGCCATGACAACGAGATTTCCCACCTCGCCGTGTATGCGGCAACGAAAGCAGCCGTCGATCGTTTCTCGAAAGAGTTGCGTGAGGAAGTGAAAGCCGATCGCATCTGCGTCACGGTATTCAGTCCCGGCGCAGTGTTCACCGAATTCGGTCTCGGCTGGGACGAGAAAAAAATGTCGGCAGCGTTGCATGACTGGCAGAAGAAAGGCAAAACCTTCGACGGTTACATGAAGCCGGAGGTCATCGGCAGTTCCATTGCCATGTGTTTCGGCTACCCCAGAGGCGTCGCGGTGGATTTCATGGAAGTGAAGCCGTCGAAAGTCACGGAAAAACCCCTGTTCTGATTTTTTATTGATCGCCAATTATTCATTGAGAGTATGTAGAGGTCGTTATGCCCAATATCACGTATGTCGAAAGCAATGGTGCGGAACACACCGTAGATGTCGAAGAAAACATGAATCTGATGGAGGGTTCCACCATCAACCTGTTGCCGGGTATTGAAGGTATGTGTGGTGGTATTTGCTCCTGCTGTACCTGCCATGTCTACATCGAAGACCAGTGGGCGTCGAAGTGCAACCCGATGACGGAAGGTGAACGTGCACTGTTGGTAAACTCGCAGTATCGCAAAGACTCGAGTCGTCTGGGCTGTCAGGTAATCGTGACGCATGAAATGGATGGTATGCGCGTGCATCTGCCGCCGGAACAAAAATAATTCGTCCGGGTGTAATGCCTGGCTTTATTCGCGAGGATCGTAAAAGCCGCCATCAAAAGCGGCTTTTATTTTTTTGTTGGGGTACTTTACATACATGACCGTCGTACTGAACTGCAGTCTTCCGCTGTCGATCCACTGTTTGGCATCTGCCAGCAGCTCTTGCTGCTCCGCGCGTGCGGGATTAATAAAAAGCATTAATGAAACAAGGTATAGCGCGGTTACGGAGCCAGCCAGTATGTAGGCCGTTGGCCGAAGTTCCTGATCCTTCATTGTCTGTGTGAATTTATCCAGTGTTGCCACACAGACAAACCACAGCAGTATGCCATTCAGAAGCTTGTAGTGGCCCTGAAGGGCTTGCATGATGCCTGAATAGGGCACGCGAGCACTGGCAGTGCTAAGGGCAACCAATAACAGAAAGGCCAGCCACAGCAACAGCACCGGGTATGTGCGCAAGGCGCCGTTTCGGATCAACCAGCCCAGCCAAAGCAACTCGGCTGAGGCGAGTGCTATCGCAATTGTCGGTTGCCATGTGGATGCATCATTAATGAGAAGATGGCTGCCGAGTATGGCCAGAAAACCCTGTGCCAAAAGGCCTGTCTTTTTAAAGGCATATGCGAGTAATTCGTTATTGGGGTGGCTGTAATAGAACGCGTCACTGCGAAAAGGCGAAATGGCAAAATACAGTATCAGCACCAGTGCAGACAGTGCCAGCCAACTGCAAAATTGACGAGATCGCAGGCCGTGTCGATATCCTAAATAGATGCCTATGACAGGAAAGAGCAGCGGGCCGCTGCCATGTGAAAGCGTTAGGAAAATGGATGCCAATGCGGCGCCGGCAAGGCATTGCCTGGTATGCGTGGCGAAATAGCAGGCCAGCAGCGCAGCAGCAGGGAAAAGCAGGTTCGCCGTACCCAAGGGCGCCCAGAACATTGCGCGCCAGCTTTGCAAATTGAAAACCAATAACGGCGTAATCAGCCATATAATATTTTTTTGCGGATGATGGCGGGTGATAACCATCAGCAACGCACAAAGCACAACCAGAGGGGTATTGCCAATAATGGCTGCCGTGCGGAAATTAACATGATCAAATACAATTAACAGCGCGTGATACAGTATGTAGCGATGATTCTGGTAGTCGCGAAATAAAAGCACCATGCGTTCGCGTGTATTTGTGGTGGCGTGCCATTCGGGAAGAAACATCAGTATTTCGGTGAAATCATCCAGGCGTGGTGCATTTACACTATACAAACCGAGCAATGCAAAATGGACAAGCACTGGCGCCACCAGTGCAGAGCAGAACAGGAAGTGCTTGTTGAACAGAATCTTCATCCCCGAATCATAAACAAAAATGGCGACCTGTGGCCGCCATCTTGTGTGAATCCTTTAGGGATTACATGTACATGAACATCAATTCGTAGATCACCGCCGGGCGCTCCTGGCCAACGACGTGAATGTGCTGCTCCATGGTGACGCAGGTCTGGCCTTTCGGGGTTTTCTCGACCGAGGCCACGCGCGAGCGGCTGTGGATCTTACTGCCGACAGGCACGGCGCCAGTAAAGCGCAGTTTGTTGGAGCCATAGTTCATCATGTGGTTGAAGCCGGTCACTTCCCAGCTCATCGGTGTTTGCATTTTCGGCAACAGCACCAGCGTCAGGAAACCGTGGACGATAGTGGTACCGAAAGGGCTCTCCTTCTGGCAGCGCTCCGGGTCGGTGTGCAGCCAGTAGTCGTCGCCAGTCAGCTCGGCAAACTGGTTGACCATGGCTTGCGTGACTTCCACTTCGTTGGACCAAGGGCCGAACTCGGCAGATACAAGACTTTGCAGGCCGTCGATATCGTCATATTTGAACTGTTGCGTGGACATGGCTAGGTATTCTCCTCAGGCCGATGCGCCTGTGCTGGAAGGGTGGGCTGGCAGCGCCTACAATAGGCGCCGGTTAAAAAGGGCGGCGCGTATGGTAGCCAGCGCTTCCCGGCTTGTATAGACAGAAGAAAAGCCACTTATTTTGGTGTTTTTTGTCATTGCTTGTGCTGCGGCAGACCCTATCCTTTGTACAGGAGTCTCTGTCGCCAGTTTCCGCTTTCGTTCATCCATCCTTGAGGAGTTGCCCCATGAGAGAAGCAGTCATCGTTGAAGCAGTACGCACGCCCATCGCGCGCGGCAAAGCCATTGTCGGCGACCTGCACGGTTTCCACGCCACGGAGTTGCTGGCACTGTCCATGAAAGGCGTGCTGGATAAAGCTGGCGTATCGATGGATGACGTCGAGCAGCTGTACGGCGGTTGCGTGACTCAGGCGGGCGAACAAGCAGGCAACGTGACACGCAATGCGTGGCTGCAACTGGGCAAGAACTGGACGGCGGGCGCCTGCTCTGTGGATACCCAGTGCGGCTCTGCACAAGCCTCCAACCACCTGATTTCCTCGCTGATCAATGATGGCCAGATCAATATCGGCATTGCTTGCGGTGTTGAAGCCATGAGCCGCGTGCCTATGGGCGCCAACGTCTACAACGGCCCCGGTTTTTTCCAGAGCCCGAGCTGGCCGTGGGATTCAACGCCTGATCAATTCGCTTCTGCTGAACGTATCGCCAAGCTGCGCGGCATCACGCGTCAGGATGCCGACGAACTCGGCTTCATCTCGCAGAAGAAAGCGCAACAGGCATGGGCGGAAGGTCGCTTCGATCGCGAAGTGCTGCATGTGAATGCACCGGCTTTCGGCGAAGACGGCAAGCCGAACGGTCAGACCAAACTGATTACGCGTGACCAGGGTCTGCGCGAAACCACAATGGAAGGCCTCGCCAACCTGAAAACAGTTGCCGAAGGCGGTATCCACACAGCCGGTAACTCCTCACAGATTTCCGATGGTTCTGCTGCTGTGCTGTGGATGAGCAAGGAAGAAGCGCTGCGTCGCGGCCTGAAGCCGCGTGCGCGCATCATTACCGGCGTGGTTGCGGGTACCGATCCGTACTATTTGCTCGACGGCCCGGTCAACGCCACCGAACTGATGTTCAAGAAAACCGGCATGAACATGAACGACATCGACCTCGTGGAAATCAACGAAGCGTTTGCAGCAGTCGTGTTGAGCTGGCAGCGCGTGTTCAATGCCGACATGAGCAAGGTGAACGTCAACGGTGGCGCCATCGCCCTCGGCCACCCGGTGGGTTCTACCGGCGCGCGCCTGATCTGCACCGCGCTGCACGAACTGGAGCGCTCCGACAAAACCACGGCGCTGATTACCATGTGCTGTGGCGCTTCCATCGGTACCGGCACCATCATCGAGCGTATCTGATAGAGCGCTTTGCAAAAAAGCCCGCCTTGTGCGGGCTTTTTTGTATAAAGTATTTATTGCTTAAACGTTGACTAAAAAAGGAAGTAATTGGATGGTTTTATGTCGCGCATTACTTGGGTTGATGCTGATTTTTATAATGAAGCCTGTTTGGTCTGCGCCCAGTGATATGGATACAACATTTAATTCTCCAGATCGAGGTTTCAGCGCGGGTGATGGTGTCGGTGGCGCTATTCTGGCTGAGGCTCTGCAGCTGGACGGGAAGATTCTTATCGGTGGAAAATTTACGAAATATAACGGTGTGCCACAGGGTTACTTGGCCCGTCTGAATGCGGACGGCAGTCTGGATACTTCGTTTAATGTTGGAGCAGGTTTTTCGGATTGGGTTTTTTCGATAGCCGTTCAAGGAGACGGGAAAATCCTGGTTGGTGGTCTTTTCCGTACGTATCAGGGTTTTGCTCGCAGTGGTGTGGTGCGACTGAATAATGATGGTAGTTTGGATACGACGTTTAGTGTAGGTACGGGGGTGGGGGGGTATGTTTCCTCGCTGGTTGTTGAAGCCGACGACAAGATTTTAATAGGAGGTGTGTTCAGTGATTATAACGGAGCCGCAGTTTCCAATATTGTACGTTTGAATAATGACGGCAGTTTCGATAATACGTTTGTAGTGAATAATGTAGCTGGTGCGGTTAACGCTATCGCAATCGATGATGATGGAAAAGTTATTGTTGCTGGTGACTTTACCTCGCTAAATGGGGTGGCTAGAAATCATTTGGTGCGCTTGAATTCCGATGGCAGCGTGGATGCTGCGTTTAATGTGGGGACAGGTGCGAACAAGAGCATCTATACGCTGGCATTACAGTCTGATGGAGGCGTTTTTATCGGTGGCATTTTTACTCTTTATAACGGTGTTGCAGTTGGTTGTTTGGCGCGTTTGAATGCGGATGGAAGCTTGGATGCTTCCTTTAATGCCGCAGGTGCTGGAATTGGTGGTGCTGGGGTTTTGAAAATTGCGTTGCAATCAAATGGCATGATAGTGGTGGGTGGTGATTTTGGCAGCTATAACGGTGTTGCCAGAAAATCATTGGCGCGTTTGCATGGTGATGGCAGTCTGGATCTGGGCTTCAGTGTTGGAGCCGGAGTGAGTTATCGTGTACATACTGCAGTAACTTTGTCGAGCGACAGAATCTTGATCGCGGGTGATTTTAATAGTTATGACGGCATAGCGGCAAAGAATATGGCGCTTCTACGTGAGGATGGTTCGTTGGATGTTGCCTTTAACGCAAATTCTGGTGCGGACAATGAGGTCAGGTCTGTCTCCATACAGCCGGATGAGAAAATAATAATCGGTGGCGCTTTCGTTCGCTATAACAATCGCACGGTTAATCGCGTGGTTCGATTAAGTGGTGATGGTGAGATTGATTCTGCTTTTGATATGGGAAGTGGTGCAAACAATACTGTATTGGATACGGCACTTCAGCCGAATGGGAAGGTTGTGTTGGGCGGTGGCTTTTCCAGCTACAACGGGGTGCCTGCCAATGGGATTGCGCGATTGAATGATGATGGATCTATAGATGTGTCTTTCAATAGCGGGGTTGGTGCTGGTGGAGGGATGCCATATGTGTATGCGCTGGCACTGCAGCCAGATGGAAAAATTGTAATTACAGGATCCTTTACTAGCTACAACGGGATTTCTCGTAATCGCATTGCGCGTATTAATGCGGATGGTAGTTTGGATGCTTCTTTCAATGTTGGGACAGGTATTAATGCCGAAGGTTATTCCTTGCATATACAAAAGGATGGAAAGATTTTGATTGGAGGCCCTTTTTCCAGTTACAACGGTTTTTCTGCTCATGGTTTGGTTCGTCTCAATCAAGATGGAAGTCGGGATAATTCTTTTAATATAGGTACTGGAACAACGGGAGACTATTTTGCTGTTTATGATTTTTCAGAGGTGGTCGGTGGGAAAATTATTATTGCGGGTGGATTTACGGGTTATAACGGATCATCAGCAAACGGTATCGCACGTTTGAATGTTGATGGAAGTCTTGATGGTTCATTTAATGTAGGTGCTGGGGCTTTTGGCGTGCAGAGCCTTAGTGTGCAGGCGGACGGGAAGGTTGTAATTGCGGGTAACTTTTTGAATGTTAATGGCATTGCTATGAGTCGCCTGGCTCGGCTGAATGTGGATGGTAGTTTGGATGGGACATTTACAGTTGGCGCAGGATTGAATAATTATGCTTGGGCGGCGCACATTCAGTCGGATGGCAAAATTGTTGTGGCGGGCGCATTCACGGGCTACAAGAGTGTTGGGCGCAATCGCATTGCTCGTATAAGTTCTGGTGATTCGGATAGTGATGGTGTGGAAGATGCTGCTGATTGGTTTTCTCTGGATCCAACTGAGCAATATGACACGGATCATGATGGCATAGGTAATGTTGCTGATTTGGACGATGATGCAGATGGTGTGCCCGACTATATTGATGGAGCTTCGCTTGATGCAACTGTTTATGGCGAAAGAGGTCTGCAATTAAACGACATATACAGAGGTAGTGCCGTTGCTGAGAGAGTGTTGGTGCACTAGATTGCCGAGATTCCTATATGATTTGCGTGGTGCGCAATGAACTGGGGTTGTTTCTTGGTGGGAATTTACGAGGGTAGTCAAATGGATATAAAAGGCATTGATCAGACACTGACACCTGAGCAGTACCATGTCTGTCGAGAAAAAGGCACCGAGCGTGCATTTACCGGCAAATACTGGGATTGCAAGCAGGATGGTTTGTACCAGTGCGTGTGCTGCGGGCAGGTCTTGTTTGATAGCAAAACCAAATACGATTCCGGCAGTGGCTGGCCGAGTTTCTGGCAGCCGGCACAGGCGAGTGTCATCAGGGAAAATGTGGATACTGCGCACGGCATGGTCCGTACCGAGGTGGTGTGTAGCAGCTGTGATGCGCATTTGGGCCACGTATTTGCCGACGGCCCGCGACCCACAGGTTTGCGTTACTGTATCAACTCCGCATCCCTGAATTTAATCGAGCGCAAGGACAGTTGAGATGAGCCAGAACGTTTTTGATTTTTCCGCGAAGGGTATTGATGGCAAGCCGGTGGATCTGTCGGTCTACCGCGGCAATGTGTTGCTGATCGTGAATACGGCCAGCAAGTGTGGTTTTACGCCACAGTACAAAGGGCTGCAGAAACTGTTCGAGCAGTATACGGATCGCGGTCTGGTGGTGCTGGGGTTTCCCTGCGATCAGTTCGGTCATCAGGAGCCGGGCAATGAAGCGGAGATCAACAGCTTCTGCGAAATGAATTTTGGTGTCAGTTTTCCGCTGTTTGCAAAAATTGATGTCAATGGCAAGGAAACGCATCCGTTGTATGCGCACCTTAAATCGGCCGCACCCGGTTTGCTGGGCAGTGAAGGTATCAAGTGGAATTTCACCAAGTTTCTGGTGGATCGCAGCGGCAATGTCGTTGAACGCTATGCGCCAGCAACATCGCCGGATGCCATCGCAAAGGATATTGAAAAGCTGCTGTAAGGGTTGAGCGGATCTGCTTTTCTTTCAGTCGTAGAGATTTTTTTTCAGGCCGTGTTCGGGACGTATGCTTTTGCGTGTTGTCGCGGGCTGGTTTTCTTCCGGTGCTGCGGTCGGCGCGGCAGCGCTGCTTGTTGCGGCTGCCGGGTTGCTGGCCTGCTCTGCCTTCAGCAGAAATTGCTCGGCCAGTTGCTGGTAGTGCGCAATCAGTTGCTGCATGCGCGGATTGTTTTCTTTCAGTAACAGCTTCTTGGCCATCTCGCAGTTGTGGGCAGCCAGTGAATATTGGCAGGAAGTGTTGGCTTGCTTGATGGTGATGTTGTAGCTGTCCAGCGTCAGCTGTATCTGCATTTGATGCATCTGGCCGGTGCAGGTTTTGGCCTGCTGGGCATTGAGGCGGCCGCTCTCGATTTGTTGCTGTAAAAACTCGGCAAGTTTTTTCAGATGACCTCGTACCTCTCGGATGATGGCGGGATTATCCAGCGGTGTGCGTTTGTTGCCGTCACCGGCGGCGGTGACTTGCTCCAGCTGTTGTCGACAGTCTTGTTCGGCCTGCCGGAATTTGCTGTTGCCCGGATCCAGTGTGCGCAGTTGTTTCCAGGTTTCCAGCAGGTTGCCCGCTACCAGCTGGCGCAGCTCGACCGGCAGAAACCCTGCGGGCAATGCCGTGAGCAGCTGTTCGAAATGGTCGGCGCGCGACAACAGGCCGTTGATCAGCAACAGCCGTTCTTCGCGTTGCGCTGCCATGGCCTGGCTGACGCCGTAGGCGATCAGCAGCACCACAACCAGCGCAACAGCAGCGAGACCGAGAGCAAGGGGCGACATGGCGATCCGTTTTCCCTGTGGGCAGTCTGTTTGAGTATAGACAGTGGCATCACCGGCATTGGGTTTGCCTGCCCTCGCGTTTACAATGCGCGCCAGTTCCGCAGCCATACTCATGAGGCATCCATGGCCAAATCTCCCTCTGCTCCTGCAAAAAAAGCCAAAGCCGGCAAGAAAGCCGCCGGCATCAACAAGGTTGTCCTCGCCTACTCCGGCGGCCTGGACACCTCCATCATCCTCAAATGGCTGCAGGAAGAGTACGGCTGTGAGGTCGTGACCTTTACTGCCGACATCGGTCAGGGCGAAGAACTGGAGCCTGCGCGCGAGAAGGCGAAGGCCATGGGTATCAAGCAGATCTACATAGACGATTTGCGCGAGGAGTTCGTGCGTGACTTCGTGTTTCCGATGTTCCGTGCCAATGCTATCTACGAGGGTGAATACCTGCTCGGCACCTCGATTGCGCGGCCGCTGATTGCCAAACGCCTGATCGAGATTGCGAACGAGACTGGCGCCGACGCCATCTCCCACGGCGCCACCGGCAAGGGCAATGACCAGGTGCGTTTCGAGCTCGGTGCCTACGCACTGAAGCCGGGCGTGAAGGTGATTGCGCCATGGCGCGAGTGGAACCTGTCTTCGCGCGAAACGCTGATGGCCTACGCCAAGAAGCACAAGATTCCGGTGGATTTCGCCAAGGCCGGCAAAAAATCGCCGTACTCGATGGATGCCAACCTGCTGCACATCTCCTACGAGGGCGGCGGCCTGGAAGATCCGTGGTGGGAGCCGGAAGAAGACATGTGGCGCTGGACGGTGTCACCGGAAAAAGCGCCGGATCAGCCCGAGTACATCGAACTCACGTATAAAAAAGGCGACATCGTGGCGATTGACGGCAAGAAGTTGTCGCCTGCCAAAGTGCTCGCCAAACTGAACCAGTTGGGCGGCAAGCACGGCATTGGTCGTCTCGATCTGGTCGAGAACCGCTACGTGGGCATGAAGTCACGCGGCGCCTATGAAACGCCGGGCGGCACCATCATGCTGCGTGCGCATCGTGCGATCGAATCCATCACGCTGGATCGCGAAGTGGCGCACCTGAAAGACGAACTGATGCCGCGCTACGCGAGCCTGGTGTACACCGGTTACTGGTGGAGCCCGGAGCGTTTGATGCTGCAGACGATGATCGACCAGTCGCAACAGTTCGTGAACGGTGTGGTGCGCGTGAAGTTGTACAAAGGCAATGTCACGATTGCAGGCCGCAAATCGGATGACTCGATTTTCGACGCCAATATCGCCACCTTTGAAGATGACGGCGGCGCCTATAACCAGAAAGATGCTGAAGGTTTCATCAAGTTGAATGCCTTGCGCATGCGCATTCAGGCTTTGCGTGGCAGGAAGTTGTTGTAATACGGCTCTCACCCGGCGCTGTGCGCCATCCTCTCGCCAAATGGGAGAGGGGAAGACATAGCGCGTACCTATCCTTCTTCCTGTGGGGGAGAGGGTGCCCCAACGGGGCGGGTGAGGGGCATAAATTGAGGAAATAACATGCGTTTACTGCACACCATGATCCGCGTCGGCAACATCGAACGCTCCGTCGATTTCTATACCAAGGTCATGGGCATGAAAATGCTGCGGATGAAGGAATATCCGGATGGCAAATTTACGCTGGTGTTTCTCGGTTATGGCGAAGAGGCCGACACAACAGTGCTGGAGCTCACCTACAACTGGGGGGTGGACAAATACACGCACGGCAATGGTTTTGGTCATCTGGCGATTGAGGTCGATGATGTGTTTCTCGCCTGTGAACGCATTCGCGCAGCAGGTGGAAAAATCGTGCGCGATGCCGGTCCGATGAAACACGGCACACGCATGCTGGCATTTGTGGAAGATCCGGACGGCTATCGCATCGAGTTGCTGGAGCAGCATCTCGGTAGTACAACCTGCACCGATGATTGAAGTGTTATGGCGCGGGGTTGCCGTAGGCAATGCGCGTGATGTAAAGCGTTTGCACGCCTTGCGGTGACTGGAAACGGATTTCTTCGTCGAGCTGTTTGCCCAGCGCGGCGCGTGACAGCGGTGCGTCCATGCTGATCCAGTTTTTTGCAGGATTCAGTTCATCCGGTCCGACGATGCGGTAAGTGTTCTCGTTGCCATCGTCATCTTCAACGGTAATCCAGGCGCCGAAAAAAACCTTGTCCTTTTGTTCCGGAGCGCGATCCACGACGGTGAGCGCTTCCAGACGTTTGCTCAGGTAGCGCACGCGGCTGTCAATTTCACGCAGACGGCGTTTGCCGTAGATGTAATCACCGTTTTCCGAGCGGTCGCCATTTTTGGCGGCTTCATGTACCGCAGCGGTGACTTGTGGTCTTTCCACTTTCCATAGTTGATGCAATTCTGCGCGCAGCGTTTCCGCACCTTCTGCGGTGATGTAGGCAGAGCTTTTCGGTTGCGGAGGACGGTAGCGACCCATTTGCATTCTCGCTTTAAGGATTAACCGCCGGCCAGTTTGACTTTGAAACCGCGTTTTTCCAGTTCCGCTTTCAGTTTGTCGCGCTGGTCGCCCTGGATTTCCACGACCCAGTTTTTCACCGTGCCGCCGGTGCCGCACAGTTGTTTCAGTTGTTTGGCTAATGCCTGTAATTCTGCCTCCGGCAATTCAAAACCGCTGAGTGTGGTAACGCCCTTGCCATTGCGCCCGGCCGTTTCGCGGCGGATGCGGATAAAGCCGTCGCCTTTGGGCGGCAGTTGCGGCAGCGGATCAATGGATTTGATGCGGCCCCCGCCGTTGTATGAAGAGTCGGTCGAATACACCAGCTTGCTGTCTTTTTTACTCATGATGATGTCTCGTCGCAATTTCTTGTTAAAGGACGACAGCTATTTTGCCGAAGTGGGTGCGGCTTTGCATATGCTGGTGCGCCTGTTCCACCTGGTCAAACCGGAAAACAGAATCGATCACCGGCCGATATGCATCGCTATCTATCCAGTGCCAACAGTGCTGCATGATGTTTTGCGCTATTGCCGCTTTCTGTGTGGCGCTTTGTGCGCGCAAGGTAGAGCCGGTGAGTGTGAGGCGCTTCATCATCAAGGCTGCCAGATTGATTTCCGCTTTGGCACCATTCAGCACGGCAATATTGACGATGTGACCGTCATGCGCTGCGAGTTTGATGTGTTTGCCGAAAGCTTCACCACCCAGCACATCGAGTATCACATTCACGCCGTGATTGTCGGTAGCGGCCAGCAGTGGCGCGACAAAGTCCTGTGCCTGATAGTTGATGGCAAGCTCTGCGCCGATCCCAATACAGCGCGCGCATTTTTCCTCACTGCCTGTGGTAGTGAAAACGCGTGCGCCCGCCAGCTTTGCCAGCTGTATGGCGGTGGTGCCGATACCGCTGGCGCCGGCCTGGATCAACACGCTTTCGCCTGTTTTCAGCTGGCCGCGCTGGAAGAGGTTGTGCCATACGGTGAACAAGGTTTCCGGCAGGCAGGCCGCTTCGGTAGCACTGTAATGTTGTGGCCACGGCAGGCATTGTGTGGCAGGTGCGATGCAGTGGTCGCTGTAGCCGCCGCCGTTGACCAATGCGCAAACGCGATCACCTTTTTTCCATTGTGTGACGTCGGCGCCGGTAGCGACGACGATGCCTGCCACTTCCAGCCCGAGGATGGGCGAAGCATCGGCTGGTGCGGGGTACAAACCACTGCGCTGCAGCAGATCGGGGCGATTGATGCCGAAGGCGGCGACTTGCAGCAAGATTTCGCCGCTGTGCAGCGGGCGCAGGTCGGCAGTTTTTATCTGCAACTGCTGATCGGTATCGACATCAATGAAACGGTGTTGCATTGTGCTATTTCGTTCTTGTGTGAATCAGGGTTTGAAGTGTATGCCTTCGGCTTCATCAATCGTGAATTCACCGCCGTTGGCAATTTTGCCGTCGTCGCAGGCGAGAAACAGAATCATCGGCGCGATGTCATCGGGGCCACACAGTTTGCTCATCAATTCACCGCGCACGCTTTCATCGGTGATGCCGTCGAACATGCTGGTGATCATGCGTGTTGCCACACCTTTCGGATGTACCGAGTTGCAGCGCACGCCGCGGTTGCGTTCGCGGCAGTAGGCGGCAACACTTTTCGTCAGCGAGCGCACGGCGCCCTTGCTGGCGCTGTAGGCGCAGAAGGTGGAAATCGCCATGTTCGCCGAATTGGACGAGATGTTGATAATGGAGCCGCCACCGGATTTTTCCATGCGCGGCACGGCGAATTTGCAACCGAGAAAAACGCCGTCACTGTTCACGGCTTGCACGCGTTGCCAGTCTGCCAGCGAGGTGTGCACGACATCACCGACGTGAAGAATGCCGGCGTTGTTGACCAGCACATCGAGCCGGCCAAATTTTTCCAGTGCTTTATCCATTACGTGCTGCCAGCTGTTTTCGCAGGTGACATCGTGTTGCAGGGCAATAACATCGGCAGACAGTGATTCGGCCGTTTGTTGTGCGGCTTGTTCATTGATGTCGGTCAGTACCAGCTTCGCTCCGTGCTGTGCGAACAAGCGGGCAATGGCGGCGCCGATGCCGCCGCCAGCGCCGGTGATGATGCAGGTCTTGTCTTGCAGTTTCAGCATGCTGTTTCTCACTTGGTGCTTTATTCAGATGGATTGAATGCCAAGGACTCATTGCCAGTCAAAGCGCTGGTTGAGGAGCGCAAAGAGCTGTTCGTTCAGTGGCGCATAGTAATCCAGCAGGGCATCACGAATTTTCTGGTCAGCTTCGCCGTAGTTGCCGGGTTTGCGCGGCCACAGGTCTGTCGGGTGAAAATCATCATCAACCCCCAGAAACCGATACAGTTCAGGAAGCAGATTGTGCGGCTCGGCAAAGAAACGTTCACTGCTGTCGATGAAAAACTGTTCGCGCCGGAAGCGTGCCAGAAAGGGCTGCAATTGCTCGGCGTAATGGCCGCGCTGGCGGTAGCTGAAGCGTTGTGCAGTGCTGAAGTTCAGCAGTTTGCCTGCGCGCAGGGCTGCCCAGTCGTCTGCCGTGCGCTCGGCTTCGGCATCCAGCGCCTCCTGCAGAGACAGCGTGTCGTGAATGCGGCGGAATTCCTGGTGGTAGTGCGAAATGGCGCGGTCGGCTGGATTGCGCAACAGCACAATCAATTTGACGTCCGGGCAGTGCAGATGGATACGTTCTGCTGCCAGCGGGTGTGCCATATAGAACGGCGAGGCTTCACCGCTGATCTGGCCGTCGCTGCAATCGGGAAACTGGCGCAGGTACCAGTCGCGGCCGTGCGCATAGTGCTGGTCGAAGAAATGAACTTCCTTGCGTGCCGCCTTCAGAACCTGCGGGTGCTGTGTCAGGGCGCTGTACAGGCTCGAAGTGCCGCCCTTCTGGGTGCCGATGATCAGGAAGTGAGGAGCGGTCATCGTGATTAGAGGATGGGGCCGTTGGGCAGGAAGCGGTTGTCGCTGTTGGCCTTGATCCACAGGATCATGTCGCGTGAGAGTGGTGTGCCGCACTTCTTCAGGTGACGGGTGATCCAGATGACGGGCGATTGGTCGCCGCCGTGCCAGTCCGGCAACTGCTGTTCGGCCACGGTAAAGAAGCGGATCAGGCGCAGCAGAGTCTCCGCATCCAGTGCATGCAGCGTTTGCTCCCAGCTGTGGGCATCCAGCTTCATCATTTTCCAGGCATCCGCCGGCAGGATGTCTTTCACCCAACTTGCCATTCCTCCCCAGTTATCGGTGCGGGCAAAGTCGGCGCAGTGGGCAAGTACTGCCGGATCAATCTGGTATTTGAGGCTTTGACTGCCGTCTTCCGGGTTCCAGCTGCCAAGTGACATGGGGTGTACCTCTGATGCAGGGTGGGACATGGTTCACGAAGCGGGCATTGTACCTGTCCTTGGCGGTGGATTTTGTCATGCCTTTGTAATAGGCTGCGCGCGTCTTACAGGCTTTCACGTTTTTTTCACGTCAAAGCACCGTATGCAGACCTGGTTTTCTATTGGGAGAGAGAGTTCATGAAAAACAAACTGATTGCCACTTTTGCCGCTTCAGCCCTGGCGCTGGGCGTAAGCGCAGCCGCACAAGCTGATGCACATCCGTATGCCGGTGTTGGCCTGGGCTACTTCCAGGGCGACAACGACCGCGATCTGGGCGATGCCGGTGTTTTCAACGGCACCGTGGGTTACCACTTCAACGAAGACTGGTCTCTGGAAGCCACTTACGGCGGCACCAATCCGCATCTCGACCCTAGCAACCGTGAATTCAGCCACACGGCACTGACTGCTGCCTATCGCCTGTGGAGCAACGACAGCGTTGCCGTCCTCGGTCTGTTCGGTGCCCAGTACACCAACATGGATCACCCGAACAGCAGCATCGAAGACAACAGCACCCAGGGCACTGTGGGTGTGGCCTTGTCTCACTACCTGACCGATCAGGTTGAGCTGCGCGCCAGCGTACAAGGCGGCTACAGCGACTCTACCGAATACAACGACGTATACACGTCGTTGGGTGTGAACTATCACTTCGGCACGCATGGTGTTAAAGAAGAAGCACCTGCACCAGTTGCTGCAGCCCCTGCGCCGAAAGCCGAGCCGGTGGTTATCATGAAGAAAACCCTGCACGCGCATTTCGACAATGACAGCAGCGTAGTAAAAGCCGCTGACAAGAAAGAAATCGCGGAAGTGGCAGAAGCCATGAAAAACAACCCGGGCAGCAAGGCTGATCTGGTTGGCCACACCGACAGCAATGCTTCTGATGCCTACAACCAGAAGCTGTCTGAAAAACGCGCAGCAGCTGTGAAGGCTGAGCTGGTCAAGCAAGGCGCTGACGCCGATGCGATCACCGCCTCTGGTCGTGGTGAGAAAGAGCCGGTTGCCGACAACGCCACTGCGACTGGCCGCGCTGCCAACCGCCGTGTGGAAGCGACTGTTACCGGTCAGTAATTCACCGGTTTCGACGCAATCCAGAAAAACCCGGCATTGCCGGGTTTTTTTGTGCTCGCGATTCCGGGCTGCGCTAGACTGCGCGCCAGACACAAAAACAGGATCTGACGATGAGCACGACGCTCTACTGGCACGATTACGAAACCTTCGGGCAAAAACCGCGCTGGGCTGGCATTGCCCAGTTTGCAGGCATCCGCACTGACGAGGACCTGAACGAAATCGGCGAGCCGCTGATGATCTACAGCCAGCCGCCGCAGGACAGTTGGCCCGATCCGGAAGCCTGCCTCATCACCGGTATTACCCCGCAGCACTGCCGTCAGCACGGCTTGCCTGATTACCGGTTTGCCAAAGCCGTGTTGCGCGAGCTGGGCCAGCCCGGCACCTGTGGCGTGGGTTTCAACAACATTCGTTTCGACGACGAGTTCACGCGCCAGCTCTTGTATCGCAATTTTTACGATCCCTACGAGCGCGAATGGAAAAACGGCAACTCGCGCTGGGATCTGCTCGATGTCTTGCGCATGGCGCGTGCGCTGCGGCCGGACGGTATCGTCTGGCCCTTCGATGCCGAAGGCAAACCGAGCACCAAACTGGAATTGATGACAGCAGCCAACGATATTGCTCATGTCGGTGCACACGATGCATTGGTGGATGTGCGCGCGACGATTGCCGTGGCGCGTTTATTGAAAAGCGCGCAGCCGAAGTTCTACGAGTTTGCCTTCAGTTTGCGCAACAAGAAATTTGCCGCCGCGCAGCTGGATCTGCTGCAGCACAAGCCGGTGCTGCACACCTCGGGCAAGCTCGGCGGCCAGCGTCTGTTCACGGCGCTGGTGATGCCCTTGATGAAACATCCGACCAACAGCAACGGCGTGGTGGTGTTTGATCTGATGCAGGATCCCGCGGCACTGATTGATCTGCCGGTCGATGAAATCCGGCGGCGTATTTTTACCGCCAGCAAGGATCTGGAAGAGGGCATTGAACGATTGGCGCTGAAGTCCGTGCATCTGAACAAATCGCCGATGCTGGCGCCAATCAGTTTGCTGAATGCCGATGTCGAGCAGCGCATCCAGCTTGATCGCGTGCAATGCGAGCGCCACTGGCAACAATTGTTGCCAACACTGCCACAGGTGTGCGGCAAATTGAGCGAGGTGTTTGGTCAGGCGTACGAGCAACCCGTGCGCGATGCCGAATTCCTGATCTATGACGGCTTCATCAGTGAGCAGGACAAGCGTGAGCAGCAGGCGGTGCGTCGCGCCAGTGCGGAAGAACTGGCGACGCAGACCTTCCTGTTTGCCGATCCGCGCTTGCCCGAGCTGCTGTTCCGCTACCGTGCGCGCAATTTCCCGCAGAGCCTGTCGGCTGCCGAACAGGCGCAGTGGCAGGAGTTTCGCCTGCAGCGTTTGCATACGGCGATCAGTGCCGATTGGCTTACACACGAAGGCTATCTGGCTAAAATAGCCGAGCTCGAACACAAACATGCGGCCGAGCCGCACAAACTGGCCTTGCTCAGCGCGCTGAGAGACTGGCAGCAGGAGATTCTGTAATGCATTTTCGCGGATCACACATCCTTTCCATCGGCCAGTTTGCGCGCGAAGACATCGAGCGCATTTTTGCGGTGGCAGATCGCATGGAGCCGTATGCACAGCGCAGGAAAGTGACGCGCGTGCTGGAAGGCGCCATTCTCGGCAACATGTTTTTCGAGCCGAGCACGCGCACGCGGGTGAGTTTCGGCTGCGCGTTCAACCTGCTCGGCGGTGAAGTGCGCGAAACCACAGGTTTTGAGTCCTCGGCGATTTCCAAAGGCGAGTCATTGCACGACACCGCGCGCGTATTGTCCGGTTATAGCGATGTGATCTGCATGCGCCATCCGCAGGCAGGTTCGGTGGCGGAGTTTGCGTCTGCCAGCCGCGTGCCGGTGCTCAATGGCGGCGACGGTGCCAATGAACACCCCAGCCAGGCGCTGCTCGATCTTTACACCATTCGCAAGGAACTGCTGTCGCGCGGTCGCGAACTCGCGCAGTTGCGCATTGCGATGATCGGCGATCTGAAATTCGGCCGCACCGTGCACTCGCTGTGCAAATTATTGTGTCTGTACCCGAGTGTGCAGGTGACCCTGGTGTCGCCGCGCGAACTGGCCATGCCCGCAGAACTGGTGGAAAAAATGCGTGCGGCCGGCTTGCAGGTGACGGAAACCGACCAACTGGAAGCCAGCATTGCACAAGTCGATATCGCCTATTCCACTCGCATTCAGGAAGAGCGCTTTGGCAGCAAGGAAGAAGCCGATCTGTATCGCGGCAAGTTCCGTCTCAACCAGAGCATCTACACACAATATTGCGAACCGAATACGGTGATCATGCATCCCTTGCCGCGCGATTCACGCGCGGAAGCCAACGAGCTGGATCGCGATCTCGATGCCAACCCCAACCTCGCTATTTTCCGACAGGCCGATAACGGCGTGGTGATTCGCATGGCACTGTTTGCGCTGGTGCTGGATGTGGTGGAACTGGTGGACAAACACGCGCTGGACGTGCGCTGGTTTCACGGTTTGTCGAAATAGTGCTTGTGTTGTCGATCAGCCCAGTGCGCTGATCGCCAGTTGTTTCGCCGCCACAAAATCGGTTTTGCCGCTGCCCAGTTTCGGTAGCGCCGCCACCTGCACATATTCCGCCGGCATCATCAGCGCTTGCATGTCGGATGCGAGCAAGGTTTTGCGCAACACGTCCTCCTCGATATCACCGGTATAAATCAGCACGATTTTTTCTCCCTTCTTGCTGTCGGGTGCGTTGATAGCGAGCAGTTCGATATCCGGCGTGCCAAACTCGGCATTGTCGAGCGCCTTGCGTACGGCGTCTTCCACGGCAGTGAGTGAAATCATCTCACCACCGATTTTGGCAAAACGCGAATAGCGATCGACGATGCTGAGAAAACCGTCGGCATCCAGATGGCCCTTGTCGCCGGTTTTGTACCAGCGTTTGCCATCAAGTTCGACAATCGCGGCCGCAGTTTTTTCCGGGTCGTCGAGATAGCCAAGCATGACTTGCGTGCCAGCAATCAGAATCAGGCCATCGGTTTTCGGTGGCAGTGTTTCCAATGTGTTGGGATCGACAATGCGAAAGGCAGTGCCGGGCAGTGGCAAGCCGACAGTGCCGTTTTTTTGCCCGGTCTGCACATGCCAGTAGCGGTCGTCGAGTTGGTCGGGAATGTTGACGCTGGCCACCGGCGTGGTTTCGGTGGCACCGTAACCTTCAAATACGTCGCAGTTGAATTTCAGCTTGAAGGCTTCGCGCACATCCGGTGCCAGTTTTTCCGCGCCCGCTACCACGACGCGCAAGGATTGCAGCATCAGCGGATGGATTTTGTGATTGCGCACGTACAAACGTAAAAAAGTGGAGGTGCCACACAATACCGTGGCCTTGTGGCGCGCGATGGCCTTGGCGGTGCCCATGACATCGGTGGGGTCCGGGTGGCACACCACCGGAATGTCTTCCAGCAGTGGCATGAAGCTGGTCACTGTCAAACCAAACGAGTGAAACAGCGGCAGGCTGCCGACAATCACGTCGTCCTTGCGGGTGTTGAGCACATCCGACACCTGCAAACAGTTGGCGACAATATTGCGATGCGACAGCATCACGCCTTTCGGTGTGCCTTCACTGCCGCTGGAAAACAGAATGGCAGCAGGGTCATCGAGTTTGCGTGTGCTGCCGAATAGACGGTAGAGCAGCGCGGCCGGCAAAAGACTCGCCAGTGCCGTGAGCAGCAACTCGTGTTTGCCAATGGATATTTTCAGATCCTCCAGATAGATCAGTTGTACGCCGGTAAAAAGCTGTTCAATGTCCAGCCCTTTCTGTTCCAGTTTTTTGACGAAAAGGCGCGCGGTGTACACCTGTTGGATTTGTGCTTTTTCGACTGCAGCTTGTATGGCTTCTGCACAGGCGGTGTAGTTGAGATTGATCACCGTTTTGCCCGCGAGCAGGGCGGCCATGTTGCAGATTAAGCCTGCGCTAGTGGTCGGTAGCAGCAGGCCAATGTTTTGTGCATGGCATTTGCTGCGTATGCGGCGCGCGAAGATCAGCACGGCGATGATCAGTCGAAAATTCGACAAGGCGGTGCCGTTGCTGTCGAAGACACTGGCTTTGCGCAGGTTGCGTTTGGCGGTGCGCAGCCAGGTGAGTGGAATCGGTTCCAGCCAGTCCGTCTGTTGTTGCCAGGCGCCGATGGAGAGTTCGAATACTTTCTGTTTCAGCTGTTCAGCTTTGGTTTCTATTGGTAGAGGTTCGCCAAAGACGACAAGAATATTGCGCTTGATGCCGCGCGTGCGGTTTTCATTGAGCTTGTGGCTGGCGCGCGACAATTTGCTGCCCCACAGACCGTGCAGGTAGAAGGGCACGATGCAGCCTTCGACGCCTTCCGTTGTACGTTCGTAACCGTGACGGAATTCGCCGAGCTGGCCGTTGCGACTGATAGCGCCTTCCGGAAACAGACACACCACTTCACCCGCTTTCAGCAGTTCGTTGATGGTTTGCAAGGCGGCCTTGCTGTGGCCGCTGGCAATCGGAATCGCGCCGAAAGCTTTCAGGAATGGTTTCAGAAACCAGAGATTGTAGATTTCACGTTGCATTACAAAACGGATTGGGCGCGGGCAGGCAATCTGCACCATCGCCCAATCGATCCAGCTGATGTGGTTGCCGAGCAGCAACACGCCACCTGCGCGCGGGATGTGATGGAAGTTGCTGACATCGATGCGATACGGCGCGCGCAACACGATGCTGAAAAGCATGCGCACAAATGATTGCGGCAACTGCGACACGGTGTAACCGGCACCGGCGATGGCGACAAAGGTCAGCAGCACGAACATGCCGGCGCTGTTCAGCCCGAGCCAGGAGGCGCTGGCGGTGACGATGAGAAACGTCAGCATGGTGACGTTCTGCACCCAGTTGTTGCCGGCGAGCACGGTGCCGATTTTGTCTGCCGGTGCCTGGTATTGAATCAGTGAATTGAGCGGAATGATGAACAGGCCGCCACTGATGCCAACCACCATCATCAACACAATCATCGGCCACACGCTGTGCATTGCCGGCAGCAGGGCAATGCAGCTGGCAATGCCGACAGCACCGATCGGAATCAGACCGGTTTCGATGTGATGGCGCGACACGCGTCCGGCAATCAATGAGCCGAGCATGACGCCGATACCGGTGCAGGCGAGCATGGCCTGTATCGCCACTGTGTTGTGTTGTTGCAGGCGTTCTTCGGCAAATGCCGGGAAAACTGCGATCAAGGCTTGCGCCAATCCCCAGTAAGTTGACAGCCCGATGATGGACAGCCAGATCGTGCGGCTGCTGCGAAGCGTCGCCACGTTGTCGCGCAGGTAGCGCAGGCGTGTGTAGGCGCGCAGTGAGAATGCTTGTGTGTCAGCGCAGCGATTTTCAAAAACCGGCAGGCGATAAGCGAGTAGCAGTTCGATCACGCTGTTGGCAACCAGCAAAAAACCGAGAGGCACCATCAGGCGCAGCATGTCTGCTTGTGTTTTTGCATCGACATGTGCGGACAATTTTTTCTCGAATAGAAACGAAAACACAAACATGCCGGAAAGAATGGCGATGGTGGTGGTGGCTTGCACCACACCATTGGCGGCGGCGAGATTGTCGGTGCCTGCCACTTCGCGGATGTAACCGTATTTGGCAGGCGAATAAAACGCGCTCTTGGCGGCGAGTATCAAGGTCATCGCGAAGGCAGCCCAGAACCAGCCCAGCGCATAACACGCGGTGATCAGCAGTGTGACGACAACTGCTGCCCATGCGGCGAGCTGCATCACGCGCGGTTTGGCGTAGCGGTTGGAAATGAAGCCAGCTGGCGAGAACAGCAGGATGAAGGGCAGCAGGATCAGCGCATTGACCACGGCAATCAGCGCGCTTTGCAGTGTGCCGTCGTAAATCTTGAACACCGTGTTCTGGATGATGATCTTGTGCCCCAGATCCACAAAGGCATTCAGGAACAGCATACAGACATAGGGTAGGAAGCCGCGAATCCTGAACAGTTCTTTCATGGGGTGTTCCTCGTGTAAACGCTGCCGGGCATCTTACCCGCAGTTGTGCAGATCTGTAGGGGCGCCGCTTGCTGCGCCCGGATACGGGGTGATCGTGTAAGGGGCGCAGCAAGCAGCGCTCCTACGGTTCCCGTGCAGATAACAGGGGCTTGTCTACACTCAAGACAAGAGGTGGTTTTTGTGATGATGCAGGTGCCGCGGCAGCCAGCCGGTTTTACGCTGATCGAGCTCATGCTGGTGATCATGATCATCTGCGTGCTGGCGGTGTATGCCCTGCCGCGCTTTGCCGATACCGGTGCCCAGGCCCAGCGTGTGGCCGTGCGCTCGATGGGCGGCAGTCTGGCCTCGGCCGTGACCATGGTGCGCGGGCAATGGCTGGTGCAGGGCGTGCGTGCAGCCCGGCAGGATCTTCCGGGCTTTGGTGCCGGTGATGTGGATGTGACCGCCGCAGGCTGGCCGGCCGGGCGCGAGGGCAATACCGGCCCTGCGATGACCACAGCCACCTGCATGGAATTGTGGCGCGCGCTGTTGCAGGGCACGCCACCGGCGGCGGCAGTCGGCGCCGGCAACAGTGATTACGAGGTGCGCGCGGTGGACGATTTGCAAGGTGGAGCAGCGGACTGTCTTTATGTGTATCGACTGTCGCCTGCCAATCGCATCCGCTACGACGCTGATCGCGGTGAGATCACCGTCGAGAATGATGATCGCGAGTGACGAACTAAAGAATTCTGGCCGCCGGTCGATAGAGGATGTGGTGACAGATAAACATGACACAGTGCACAGGTGAGGAGAGCGTCATGAAAGCAGTAAAGGCAGTGAAAGGGCAACAGGGTTTTACCATGATCGAGTTGATCATGGTGATTGTGATTCTCGGGGTGTTGGCAGCATTTGCCTTGCCGCGTTTTGCGGATCTGGGTGCAGATGCGCGCAGGGCCACCTTGAATGGAGCCATGGCGTCGGTGCGTTCGGCGTCTGCTATTGCGCATTCCGCTTTCTTGGCGGCAGGTACTTCGCCTGCAACCGTGAGTCTCGAAGGCACCACCATCAATATCGTCAACGGTTATCCGGCAGTGGGTGATATAGATAATGCCGCACAGTTGGAGGCAGCTGACTTTACAGCCACTGTGGTCGGTACAACGGTGACCTTTAGCCCGGCAGGAGTAACCACAGTAGCGAGTTGCTCTTTTACTTATACAGAGGCGGGTGCAGGTGGCTCGCCAGCAATTACGCTCGTCAGTGATTCAGACTGCTCTTGATGTCTGGATAGCAGCATGAAATGGCAACGCGGCTTCACCCTCACCGAACTGATCATGGTGATGGTGATGGCCGCAGTGCTGGCAGCGTTCGCGCTGCCGCGTTTTTTCAATGTTGCCGACTACCAGTCGCGTTTTGTTTATGACGAGCTGTTGTCTGCTGCGCGCTATGGTCATCAGTCGGCCGTGGCATCCGGTTGTTTTACGCGGCTTGTGGTGACTGCCAGCAGTTTTTCGTTGTTGCTGGATGACAACTGTGAGGCCGGCGGCGCAGCGAGTTTTGCTACTAAGCTGGTGCCGCACCCTGCGGGAGATACTGAAGCATTCAACCAGACCGGCATTGCGGCCAGTGCAGGGCTTGCTGCAACAACTGTTACTTTTAATCCGAATGGTACCGCCAGTGCTGATGTGAATATCGGCGCCGGCGGCCATGTCATCACCGTGGTGGCGGCGACGGGTTATGTGTACTGACCTCTCTCACCCGGCAAACCCTCACCCGGCGCTTCGCGCCACCCTCTCCCCCAAGGGGAGAGGGGGTTGTGGCGTCGAGTCCGATCTTCCCTCTCCCGTTTACGGGAGAGGGTGCCCCGCAGGGGCGGGTGAGGGTTTGATGGGTGGCGCGAAGCGCCGGGTGAGGGCGACTCAACGCGGCGTCACACTGGTGGAGCTGGTGATCACCATCGTCATCATCAGCATCGTTGCCGTGGGCTTGTTGAAAGCACAGGCCATGATTGTGCAGCGCAGTGCGGATCCGATGCTAGAGCGCCAGGCGCTGGCGATTGCCGAATCCTATCTCGAGGAAATCACTGCCAAGCCGTTTGCGGATCCCGACAGCTGTCCTGCAGTGCCCGGCGCGGGCGGGCGAGCCAATTTCAGTGCGGCGTGTCATTACCACGGTTTGAGTGGCGCGCCGGCAGACCAGTTCGGCAATGCACTCGGGCTGGCCGGCTATGTTGTCAACGTGAGTGTTGGGCGTGCTGCGTTGGACACCATTGCGGATACTGCTGCGCTGTTGGTGACGGTGACGGTGACCGATCCGTTGGGACGCACATTGAGGCTGAGTGCCTACCGCGCACAGGGAGCGGGCTGATGCGCGGGCAGCAGGCGGGATTCACGCTGATTGAGCTGGTGATGGTGATTCTTCTGATAGGCATTTTGTCGGTGTCCACCGGCATGATGTTCGCCTCGCCGATGCGCAGTTATGTCGATGTCAGCCGCCGCGCACAATTGGTGAATGAAGCGGATACCGCCCTGCGTCTGATGCAGCGCGAATTGCGCGGTGCCCTGCCGAACAGTATCAGCATTGTCGGCAACACCATCACCTTCCTGCCCGTTCGCTATGCTGGTCGCTACCGCGCCAACGGCAGCGGCGCGCTCGATTTCACCACCGCGGCTGCCAGTTTTGCCGTGTTCGACAACGCAGTGCCCGATCCCGCCGGCAGTCGCCTTGCGATATTTCCCGTCAATACAGCGCAGCTGTATCTCAGCGATGCAGCCATCACCCTGGCCGGCAGTGGCAGTATCACCCCGACGACGACTGCATTGACCAAAACCGATGCTGCGGAGGATGTCATTACCTTGTCTCCGTCATTCCTGTTTGCACAGTCGTCACCGGAGCAGCGTTTCTATCTGGTGGATGATGCAGTGAGTTATGTGTGCAATACCGGCACAGGCGAGATTACGCGTAGCCAGGGAGGAGCCAATGCACTGCTCGTGCAGTTGGTGAACAGTTGCCAGTTCAGTTACAGCGCAGGCACGGCCAGTCGCCATGCGCTGGTCAGTTTGAAACTGGCATTGAGCGACAGTGGCGAAACGGTGACTTTGCTGGAGCAGGTGCATGTTGATAACGCGCCGTGATTGCCCTCACCCGCCCCTGCGGGGCACCCTCTCCCCTCGGGGGAGAGGGCTTGGTGGTGGCAGTTCGACCTTCCCTCTCCCGTTCACGGGAGAGGGTGCCCCGCAGGGGCGGGTGAGGGCCTATGAATGGGTGAAGGTAGGAAGAACCTCCCAACGCGGCTTCACGCTCGTGATGGCGCTGTTTCTGGTGGTCGTCGGCGCCTTGATCGTGCAATTCATGTTGCGCATGAGTGCGGTGCAAATCGGGGGCAATGATCTCGCCCTGCAAGGCGCACGCGCGTGGCAGGCTGCAAATGCCGGGGCGGAATGGGGTGTGCATCAGGTCACCGTCAGCAACAGTTGTGCAGCGAGCACGCCGGTGGCGTTGGGCGCAGCATCCGGCCTCGCTGGGTTTACCGTCACGGTGACTTGCAACAGTACGGCATACAGTGAGGGCGGCACGCCGGTGACGTTGTATCAGATTGCCAGTTCGGCACATGAGGGAATATTAGGCATAACACCGGACTACGCTTACAGACAGGTTCAAGTAACGGTGGCGCGACAACCATGAAAAAATTACTGCTTGGTTTTGCACTGATTGCGTTGGGTATGGCCAGTGGGGCGTGGGCCGGAAATAACACGCTGAATGTCACCACTGCTCCGCCGGCTACTGCAAGCGTGAATACGTCGTTTACCGTCGCGGCTGAATTGCGTTATGTCTTTCCGAATGACTGCGGCAACCGTGTGCGCGTGTATGTGTCTTCCGGAAGTTGCAGTGGCGGTTCGGCGTCGTGGGTGGGTAGTACCTGGAAATGCGACAACAGCGAGCTGGCTGCTGTTTCATATTCCATAACGATGGCAGCAACAGCAACAGCGGCTTGTGTGATAAAGGTGGAAGGCACGGATACCAATGTCGCCAACGGCGCACCGCCGACACAAACTTATACGGTTTATTTTCCCAGGACACTCGCGTTTACGCCCACTACACCCGCAGGTGCAGGCACTACTGCCACATTGACTTCAACAGCTTCCGTTGGGGCAGGAACGAAAACCTACAGCTCCAGCACGCCGGCAGTATGCACGGTGAGCGGTACAACCGTAACTTATATAGCGGGCGGAACATGCAGCTTGACGGCATCCATTGCCAGCGACGGAATTTATGCGCCGGTATCCACCTCAGCGAATGTCACGGTGACAGCGTTCAGTCAGCTGACAATTTCGTCTGCGGCATCTGCAAGCATGTGCAGCAGTGGTATCGATGTCACTATCGCGGGAGCCAATGGCGCAGGTGCCACCGTGACGTCTTACACGGGCACGATTACGCTGAGCACATCCACCGGTCATGGTACCTGGAGCAAGAAAACAGCGAGCGGTACTTTGACGGCGGGCAGCGATACCGGCGCGGCAACGTATACCATGGTTGCCGGTGACAGCGGCGATGCGGTGTTGACACTCACGGATACGCATCCCGAATCACTGACCATCACAGCGAGCGATGCGGCCAACGGGCTGAGTAAAACTTCCAGTTCGATTACGTTCAGCGCGACATCGCCGTGCAAGTTGGTGGTATCGGCTTCCACCAGCGCCACCACCTGTGCGGCGTTGCCGGTGACAGTAAGTGCTACCGATGCCGGCGGTACCTTGTTGCCGTATTACACCGGCACGGTGAGTATCTCTACCTCCACCGGTCACGGCAACTGGGCCAAAACCACGGCGAGCGGCACGTTGACGGGCGGCAGCAGCGACAACGGCGCCGCCAGTTACGGATTTGTAACAGCGGATGCCGGCGATACGGTTTTTGGTCTGACAAACACGCATGCAGATGACCTGACAATCACGGCCAGTGACGGCACCTTGACTGTGACGTCATCCACCATCAGTTTTCGTGACAACGCCTTTGTGATCAGCGCCGCCAGCAGCGATGTAGTGGCGGGGCGCAACCATGCATTCACCGCGACGATGATGACGCGCAGCGGTACGGGTGGTGCAGATTGCACGGCGAACGCCGCCTACACCGGCAGCAAAGACCTGAAAGCCTGGATCACGCGTGATGGTGCCGACCCTTCCGGCACTGCACCGAGCATCGGTGCGGTATCCCTGCCGAGCAGTGTGCCGGGAAGCAACAACCTGAGCGGCGTGACATTCAGCAGTGGCGTGTACAGTTTCAACCTGTCGACGACGGATGTTGGCAAATATGCCATCAACCTTCGCGATGACAGCGGTGCTTTCACTACCAGTGTGATCAATGGCAGCAGCAGTACCTATGTGGTGCGGCCTTTCGGTTTTGCCATCAATACAGGCGCCGGATCGACGGCTGCTGATCACACGGGTACTGCCTTCAAAAAAGCGGGTGCCAGTTTTTCCACCACGGTTACGGCTGTGCAATACGACAGCAATGATGACACGGCTGACAGTAACGGTGTGCCAGACAGCGGTGCCGATCTCACCAATAATTCGGCGACGGCGTCATTCAATGCCAGCACCTCGCTCACGCATACCTTGGCGTTGCCGTCAGGCGGTGCTGCGGGTACATTGAGTGGTGGTGGCGCTTTGACCGGCTTCAGCAGTGGTGCGAAGACGGTGAGTCTCAGTTACAGCGAAGTCGGCATCATCAATCTCGCTGCGAGCAGTACCAATTATCTCGGTGGTGGCACCAACGTGACGGGTTCGCAGTTGAATGTCGGGCGTTTCTATCCGGATCACTTTGCTGCCAGTGGCGGCATCATTTCACCTTTCTGCACCGCCAACACAGACTTCACCTACATGGGGCAACCGTTTGACGTGGATGTCACGCTCACAGCGCAAAACAGCAGCAATGCCACCACCGCAAATTACACGGGAAATTTTGCGTTTCTTGATCTCGTTGATGATGACGGCAATCCTGCTGACAACAACGACGTCAATTTTGTTGCGGCCAATGCGCCGCCCACACCGGTCACATCGCTAACATCGCGACTGACGGTCAACAGCAGCAGTGGCAGCTGGAACAACGGCAGCGCCAGCGTCAGTTCTACATTGACACTGGCACGCGCTGCGACGGCAGACGGCCCGTACAACAGTTTTCATGCGGGCATGGCACCACAGGATTCCGACGGCGTGACACTGGCAACATCTGCACTGAATCTCGACAGTGATGCCAACAGCACGAGCGATGCTCTGTCGCTGGGCAGCATGGCTCTGCGCTATGGTCGTTTCGCACTCGATAATGCCGTGGGTTCCGAGTTGTCTGCGCTGGCCGTACCAGCGCGGTTTGAATATTACGCCGGCAGTACAGCCGGGTTTGCCATCAACAGCGATGATGACATCGGTTGTTCTGCAGCTTCGCTGGCGAGCGGCGATTTCACGCTGTCTGGCTGGACAGGTAGTGGTGCTGCGCCCGGTCTCACGGCAGCCAGTGGCAGCACGGATGGTCAAATGGATCTCACACTCGCTGCGCCCGGTAGCGGCAATGGTGGCACGTTGACACTCACCGGTTCCGGCATAGCTGCCTGGTTGCAATTCAATTGGGATGGTAGCGATGCTGATGATGAGCCACCCACAGCACAGGCTGTGTTCGGCATCAATCCCGGCAGTGCGCCGGTGATTTATCGCCGCGAAGGTTTTCGTAATTAATTGCGATGGCGTAAACAAAAAAGCAAAAAAGGGGTCAGACCCAGCGGGTCTGACCCCTTTTTTCTGTGGAGCGTGAAAAAACTATCGCGCCATGAAACGCTGCAGTTTGTTGTCGATGAAAATCTGCGTGATGGCCTGGCTGATGGTCTCGTTCACCATGCGCTGGTTGCCGGAGGTGGTGCCCATCACCGCAACCTGCTCGCTGCGCTGGCTGGCATATTCGCCGGTGTAGGTTTCCGTGCCCATTTCCACGCGCACACCCACGCGGCATTTTACTGTCACATTGCCACCCACTGTTGTTTCCGGGCGTACGTAGTCGATATCGATCACCTGAATTTCCATGCTCGCCATATTGCTGTTGCCAAGCGAAGACTGCACGGCAGCAAAATCCCAGCTCTGCAGCACGGAAACGGCTTCCTGTGTAATCGAGCGCTCCATGCCGGAATCGGTGGTGAGGTTGGAAGACTGGTAGAGCCCGCCGCGGTTGCCCAGCGTGGTATTGCTGCGCAGGTCGCGGGTGGTGACGGTGATGGAGCGGCCGTGGCCGATCGGCATCGCCGGCACTTTAAGGTCGGGGCGCACGACGATGGTTTGCGGGCTCAGCGCGCAGGCACTGAGCAACGCAGCACACGCAATCAGCATCAAGGGTTTGATGCGGGATGTGACAAGAGGGAAACGGATACGGTTCAGCATGATTTACTCCTCATGAACGGATTTGACCGGCAGCTGCGCATGATACGTGCTCTGGTCGGCAAAAGTAAAAACAAGTTCAACTGTCGCGCCGGCTTTCAGTGCGGGTGTGATATCCAGCAGCATCACATGGTAGCTGCCGGGTGAAAATCGCAGGTCGCTGTTCGCAGGCAAGGTGAGGCCGCCCTCGATCTTCTGCATGCGCATGCGGCCTTCGCTGTGGATGTGCTGGTGCAGCTCGCAGTTTCGGGCAATTTCTGTGGCGCAGCGCACGCCAGTCAGTTGCTGTGGATTGCTGCTGTTGTTGTGCAGGGTCAGGAAAGCGGCAGCATTGCCGGCACCCGGAGCTGGTTCGCGCACCCAGCTGTCGCGACTGCTGATGGGGGCTTCCCCGGCGTGTACGGCGCTGGCAAACAGTGTTGCCATGAACAGTGCGCGATGAGGGACGAGATGTTTCATTAATGCCATGTGTATCGGTCACCTAGTTGCGTGTGGTGGTGAGGGTGGCATCGGGCCGGCCGAGGAAATACCCCTGGCCGCCATCGACGCCAAGATTGCGCAGGCATTCCCATTCCTGCACGTTTTCCACGCCTTCGGCAAAGATGGTGATATCGCAACTGTGAGCGATCTGCACCAGTGCCTGTACATAGAATTGGTTGTCGGTGTTCAGGTGCACATCGCGGATGAAGCTGCGGTCTATTTTCAGGTAATCCAGCGGCAGGCTGTGCAGGTAGCCGAAGGCGGCGCTGTGTATGCCGAAGTGATCCAGCGACAATTTGGCGCCGTGGCGATGCAGCATGTTGCACAGGGCGCGCACCTGCTCGTTGCCGGTGCGCACCAGGTGTTCCGATGTCTCGACGATCAGTCTGCCGGCGAAAGCCTTGTGTTCGCCGAGATAGCTGGTGAGCCACTGGATGAACTCAGCTGAGCTGACTGATTGCGGCGACAGGTTGATGCACAGTGGCAAGGTGTTTTGCGTGCTCTCGCTGCGCAGGCGAATCTCGTCGATGATCAGGCGGTCAAACGCCTCGGCGAGGTTGAAGCGCTCGGCCATGGGCAGGAAGATGCCGGCGTGTACCAGTTTGTCCTGCATGGTGATACGACAGAAAATTTCGGCGGCCAATGCCTGCTTGTCGTCGCGATGGAACATGGGCTGGTAGTGGAAACTGATGCTGTGATCCAGCAGCACGCGGTTGAGGGTGGCGTACCACTGACGCGCTTCGCGCGCCACCTGGATGATGTCGCCTTCCTGATACAGCTGCCAGCCACTCTGGCCGCGCGATTGTGCCTGGCGCAGTGACAGATCGGCTTCCGACAGCAGTCGGTGATCCGGGCGCAGGGTTTCGCAGCAGGCCATGCCGATATGGACTTGATGATCAAAGAGGATGTCGAGTTCAGCCAGACGACTGACGATCTGTGCCCCCAGCAGTTTGGAACGTTCCTGGTTGAGGCGCGGGATGTACAGCGCAAAATCAGCACCGGCGCGGCGGCTGATGATGGCATCCGGGAATTCGCTGGTCAGGGCTTGCAGTTGTGCTGCGACAGCGCGCAGGCATTCGTCGCCGGTTTCGTGGCCGTGCTTGAGGTTGTACTGGCCGAAATCGTTGAGCTGCAGGATGATCAGGCAGCCGCCGTTGCCGGTTTCGCTGTCGGTGACTGCTTGCAGGCGTGCATTGAATTCACGGCGGTTGGAGAGGCTGGTGACCGGGTCGAGGTGTGACTGCGCGCGCAGGCTTTCGGTCAGTGCCAGTTGTTCCTGGAAGATGGACTTGAGTTTGCGGCTCATGCGGTTGATGGCTTCCACCACTTGACGCAACTCGCGTGTCTTCGGCAGTTCGCTTTGCTCGATAAAGTGGCGTTCGCAAATCGCTGCCGCCTGTTCCTCTACGCGCTGCAGTGGGCGCAGCAACAGGTTGAGGGCCAGTCCGGCCAGCAGGTAGCTGAGGGCGCTGACGACGCTGAACAGCAGCAGTTGCTCGCAGAACGTGGCCCATAGATCGCGATAGGCAAAGCCGGGATTGGTGGTGACCTGAACGCTGCCCATCTGGTTCCAGCCGGACATGACATCGGCGGTGCCGGTTGGTTCAGACAGGGGAATCCAGCGAACAAACCAGGGAGGCACATCTTCAATTTTGACGTCCTGTACGCGCTCGATCACCACCTCGCCTTTGGTATTGCGGTAGGTGATGGTGCGGTAGTAGCCGCGATCGAAAATGACATCGATCATCGACTCCATGAGTGCTGTCTGCCCTTCGCCGGCATTGCTCATGGAAAAACCCAGCGAGGTAGCCGTGTCTTGTGCGTGTACGGCCATCTGGTCGTTCAGGTGGCGGCGGGCATTGAAGAGGCTCATGGCCATGCTGGCAGCCAGCAAGGTGATAAAAAGCAGGGTCAGGCTGAGAAAAAGTTGGCGGCGTAGCGTCATGGTAAATGTCTTTACTGTTGCTGGAGTGGCAGGGGAGCAGCGCCAGTGTCGGCGCCCCCGGGACGTGACTTTATTATGGCGGGTAAATCCGGTTTGTTGATCTCGAGGGCGCGCGGTTTCTGGCCCTTGGGAGTGCTCTGCAATTGTTCGCGCAGTGCGCGGTTTTCCGGGCTGTCACTCTCGATGCTTTCAGCGCGCTTCAGGTATTTGCGTGCCAGATGGTCGTCACCGTTACCATGCGCAGTGCGCGCGAGGTCGCGGTAGCGGGCCGCCACGCGCGCAATGCCGTCCCGGGCTTTTTTGTGGCCTGGCTCCAGCAGCAGTGCCTGACGGTAATACAAAATAGCATTGTCTTCTGCGGGCACGCTGAGGCGATCCTTGGCGAAGGCGAGGTCGCCTTTGGCCAGAAGCCTGTCGATATCGTTCTGGCGCTGCTCGGCAGCGGGGTCGGGAGGCGTGTGCTCTGACCACGGCCAATACTGCTGCAACCACTGGCATCCTCCCAGTAGCTGGGACACCAGCAGGCAGGCGAGCACGCGCCGGTAAAACCTCATACGGGTAACATCCTCATGCAATTACAGCTCCCATGCGCGACCCTGTTGTCGTTACCACGGGCATAGCCTAACAGAATGCCCCGCAAATCGGCACAGCAGCAACAGGCCTGCAGCCGCTACAATGGGGCGGCTGTCGGCTGCTGCCGGGTGACGGAACCGTCCCTGTCTTGTGCAGTCGAAGGCCGACATTGTGGAGAAATGCTATGCAATTTATGTGGTCCGCCAGAAGCTGGCGTGACGGTGTGCGGTTGGCGGTCATGTTGTGGGTGTGCTGTGCCCTGCGCCCGGCATTCGCGGGTGATCCTTTTGCCAGTGCCGGCAGCCAACCCGATTTCCTGCCAGTGGAGCAGGCCTACCAGCTGGTGCCGTCGGTTGCTGATGGCCAGATCAACCTCGACTGGACGATTGCGCCGGAATATTTCCTCTATCGTGACCGCATGAAACTGGCGGTTGTTGCAGACAATGGTTTACCGTTGTCATTCGTGCAGGCACAGGATGCCGGGCAGCAAAAATACGATGAGGAGGCCGGGCACGACATCGAGGTTTATTATGAAAAACTGCATGTTGCCCTGCGTGTTGCCGAGGTGCCGGCAGGTACAGTTACCCTGCAAGTAGAGTCACAAGGCTGTGCTGACGCAGGCCTCTGTTATCCGCCGCAGAAGCAGGCCTTTCGCGTCGATTTTCGCGCGCTTGCCATTGAGCCGGTCGAGGTTGCCGACACGGCAACGCCTTCATCTGCCGCCATGAATCTTCCTCCGCCCGCTGAAGCCGGAACCGGTTTGTTGATGGCATTGTTGCTGGCATTGGCGGGCGGCTTGATGTTGAACCTGATGCCTTGCGTGTTTCCCGTGCTTTCGCTCAAGGTGTTTGCGATGGCCGCCCAGCGTGAGCATGACGATGAAGCCCACCTGCACAGCTGGATTTATGCGGCCGGCGTGGTCTTGTCTTTCGTGTTGGTGGCGGCACTGATGCTGGTGTTGCGTGCTGGCGGTGCGGCTATCGGTTGGGGATTCCAGTTGCAGGAGCCACTGTTCATCAGTCTGCTGGTCTACCTGTTTTTTGTGCTCGGACTGTCTTTTTCCGGTGTATTGCATATCGGCGGCAGCTTGATGGGCGTTGGCCAGCGGCTGGTGGCAGGCAGCCCCTGGCGCAGCGCTTTCTTCACGGGCGTGCTGGCTGTGGTGGTGGCGAGCCCGTGTTCAGTTCCGTTCATGGGAGTGGCGCTCGGGTATGCGGTGGGTCAGTCGGCACCATTGGCGCTGGCCGTGTTTGCAGTGCTGGGCTTGGGCATGGCCTTGCCTTTTATCGTGCTGGCGTATTGGCCCCAGATGTTGCACCGCCTGCCGGCGCCAGGGCCGTGGATGGAGCGCCTGCGCCAGTTTCTCGCTTTTCCCTTGTATGCCACGGCAGTCTGGTTGTTGTGGGTGCTGGGCCAGCAAGCCGGGCAATTGGCAATGGTCTGGGTGTTGGCAGGGCTGATCCTGCTGGTGTTTGCCGGCTGGCTGTGGCGCGATGCAGCGGCAGCGCGCTGGGAAAAAGCGCTGGCATTGCTGGTCTTGTTGCTGGCGCTGGTGTTGCCACAGTTGTTGGTGGTACGGGTGGCCAATCCCGAATCCGTTTCTGCAACCGGTGATGCCGAGCCTTACAGCGAGGCGCGCCTGCAGCAGCTGCGCAGTGAGGGCAGGCCGGTGCTCGTCAATCTGACAGCAGCCTGGTGCATCACCTGTCTGGTCAACGAGAAGGTGGCGCTGGGCCGCGATGCCGTGCGCCAGCGTTTACATGAGCGGGGCATCACGTATCTGGTGGGTGACTGGACCAATCGCGACCCCGCGATAACCAGGCTTTTGCAGCAGTACCGGCGCAGTGGCGTGCCGTTGTATCTGTATTTCCCCGCCGCGCCCAGCAGCGATGTGCAGGTTCTGCCGCAAGTGCTGAGCGAGGCCCTGTTGCTGGAAACGCTGCAGTGAGCTGTGATCATTATCGCTGCTGCGGGGTTTTGGCCTGCGGCCGCCTCTGGTACCATGATCGACCCTTGGCCGCAGACCTGCGGTCTGATCGAAAGCAGTGAAAGATTAGGCAGCATGATTCGGCAACGCACGCTCAAGAACACCATACGCGCAACTGGCGTCGGTTTGCATACCGGTGACAAGATCTACCTGACCCTGCGCCCAGCGCCTGCCGACGCCGGTATTGTCTTCCGTCGGGTGGATTTTGATCCGCCGGTGGAAATTCCGGCCCGCGCCGAGAATGTTGGCGACACCACCCTGTCCACCACCCTGGTCAAGGGCGATGTGCGTGTCTCTACAGTTGAGCATTTGTTATCCGCCATGGCCGGTCTCGGTATAGACAACGCCTATGTCGAATTGACGGCTCCGGAAGTGCCGATCATGGATGGCAGTGCCGGTCCTTTCGTGTTTCTGCTGCAGTCCGCAGGTATTGAAGAACAGGACGTGCCGAAGCGCTTCATCCGTATCAAGCGCAAGGTGGAAGTGCAGTCGGGCGATAAAATTGCCAGTTTTGAGCCTTTTGACGGCTTCAAGGTGTCGTTTTCCATCGAGTTTGACCACCCGGCTTTTGATGGTCGTGAACTCACTGCAGAGATAGACTTTTCCAGTACGTCTTTTGTGAAAGAAGTCAGCCGCGCCCGCACTTTTGGTTTCATGCATGAGATTGAATACCTGCGCGGCAAGGGCCTGGCGCAAGGCGGCAGTATGGACAATGCCATCGTCATCGACGAGAGCGGTGTGCTGAATGCCGACGGCCTGCGTTACGAAGACGAGTTCGTGAAACACAAGGTGCTGGATGCCATCGGCGATCTCTACCTGCTTGGCAACAGCCTGATTGGCGAATTCAAGGCACACAAGTCAGGCCACGCGCTCAACAACCAGTTGTTGCGTGAGCTGATCAGCCAGAAGGATGCCTGGGAAGTGGTTACCTTCGAGGCGGATGACGAGTCGGCACCTATTTCCTATATCAAGCCGGTGCTGGTTGGCTGATGTCCGGTCAGCCGGTGATCAAGCCGCTGAATGCGGGCACCGAGTTCTATATCGACGAAGGCTGTTTTGTCATTGAGCTCGCCAACAGTGCCGAAGATCCCGATGTATCCATTGCCCGCTGCCGGGTCCAACCTGGCAAGACCACACGCTGGCATCGTTTGCGTGGCACGGTTGAGCGCTATGTCGTTCAGAGTGGTTCCGGGCGGGTAGAAGTCGGTGATTTGCTGCCGCAGCTGGTGGTGGCGGGGGATGCGGTGATTATTCCGGCTGCCTGCCGTCAGCGCATTGCCAATGTGGGCAGCGATGATCTGGTATTTCTGGCCATCTGTACCCCGCGATTTACGCCTGACATCTATGAAGATGTTGAGGAAGTTGCGGCTCGCGGCTACTCTCGCGCCTAACTACAGCGCCGCAATCCCGGCCGGAGCAGGCATATGTCAGACATTCCCCTTCAGCAAACCATTACCCTGGCTATGACGGGCGCATCGGGTGCCGCTTACGGCATTCGCCTGCTGGAATGCCTGTTGCAGGCGCGTCGGCGCGTCTACTTCATGATTTCCGACGCGGCGCGGACTGTAGTCAAGATGGAACTGGATGTTGAGTTGCCGTCAGGAGTTGAGGAATTGCAGAGCTTTCTAGCGGAGCGCTGTAAGGCACAGCCGGGTCAGCTGCGAGTATTCGGCAATATGGACTGGCTGGCGCCACCTGCCTCCGGTACTGGCGGCAAGATTCCCATGGTGGTGTGCCCGGCCTCGGGCGGGCTGATCTCCGCCGTAGCCACCGGCGCCAGCAACAATCTTATCCAGCGTGCGGCGGATGTCGCCATCAAGGAAAAGCGCCCGCTGATATTGGTGCCGCGTGAAATGCCGGCGTCTGTCATCCACCTGGAAAACCAGTTGCGACTTGCACAACTGGGCGCAACCATCATGCCGGCCAGTCCGGGTTTCTACCAGAATCCGCGTACGCTGGATGACATCGTCGATTTCGTGGTGGCGCGCATTCTCGATCAACTGGATGTGCCGCATACCCTGCTGGCGCGCTGGGGGCAGTAGGCAGTGTGCAGTTTGGCAGGCCAGCCGCCTGTGTTGTGGGCGCTGGCATTTTTCTTTCTGGGGCTAGGGTTTACTGCCCGTGTTGATGTGCCGCTGGCTGTGCTGGCTGTTGCATCAGCGCTGGCATTTGGCGAGATGGAGAGCCAGCCGTGGCGGCGTTTGTGGCGTCAACATGCGCCGTTGTTGCTGTTTCTGGCAGTGGCGGCGCTGACCACCGCGACATCGCGTGATTCTCTGCATAGCCTGCAGGTTCAGCCGCAGCTGCTGCCAGCCTTGCTGTGTTATGTAGTGATAGTGATGTTCGCCACCTCGTTGGCGGCGCGACAGTTTATTTGCATGGCGTTGCTGTGCTCCGGGCTGCTGACGGCGGTTTTGATGTTGGTCAGTGCCAGCCGCATTGCCGCTGACGATTCATTGGCGCAAGTCAAAATGATGGGCAATGCCCTGCTGATTGTGCCCAATGATGTGTTGATGTTGTCGGTGATTGCACCGCTGGCGGTGGGCGTGGCGTGGACGGGTCATCTCTGGTTGCGGCTGCTGGCCGCACTCTATGTCGTGCTGGCGCTGTTGGCGGGAGCCATGGTCGGCAGTCGCCAGGCGGTGCTGGTGCTGATATTGGGGCTGGTGATCTTGGCCGCCGTGCAGAGGCCGCGCTGGGTGATTCCTGTTTTGCTATCGGCGCTGGCTGCAGGTGTGATGGTGGATGGTTTGATGGGATGGCGGCTGGCAGGCAAGATCGCCATGTTTCCCCGCACCTATGTCTGGCATACAGCCTGGGTCATGTTTCTCGACCGGCCATGGCTGGGGCAGGGACCGGGGATGTTCAGGGATCTTTACACGGTTTTCCTGCCCAAGGCCGGTTATGTGCTGTCGGCGTTGGAGGATCATCGCAACATGCCGTGGGCGCATAGTCTTTACCTGGAACAACTTGCGGAAAGAGGTGCGGGGGGCCTGCTGGTCTTGCTGCTGCTGCTGGGCACTGCTCTGGTGCGTGTGCGTAGATTGTTGCTGGCGGCTGTTGCACCACAGGAGCGCAGTTTGTCAGCTGGCATACTGGCGGCATTACTGGCGTTGATGGCGTCGGGTATTGCTGAGGCCAGCTTGTCCCGTTTGTGGGTGACGGTGCTGATGTTGTTACTGGTCGGTTTGGCGGCGGCGGGCAGCTCTTGCACCAGTTTGCGGCATGGGTCACAAAACATTTGTGGGCGAGTGTTGAAATAATGCACAGCCTATGTCACGATGGCTCCGCTGCCTGAATTAGAACCCGACTTCTAATTCCTTGCAGAGGAGAGTCCGGTCAGTCCTCTGCTGCAAGAAACAGTGTCTATACTGAAAGTAACTGGTATCCCGTGGTCCAGGATACCAACGAGAACAATGATCGGCCTGTTGTTGTGGAACGCGTCCGCAAGGCCATAGTAAACAACCTCCTGAGGAGTTTAGTATGTTGAAGAAATTGGGTGCACCGTCCTTCCTGATCGCAGCTCTGTGTGGCTATCTGGCACTGTTCACGCCAGACTGGAAATCAGAACTGCATGCACAAGCAGGTGAGTACAACCTGGATGGCAACTACAAAGGTAGCTCCATCAAAGAAGACACCGGCGTTCAGTAAGTTTGACCGCCAGAAACAAAAAACCCGGCTTCGGCCGGGTTTTTTGTTTCTGGGTGTTGTGGATTCAGGAAGTCAGAGCCTGCTCCACCGAGGCCAGTTTCACGCAAGTGGTGAAGATGGCCATGCACAGATCCACTTCTTCCAGTTTGGGGAAACTGGGCGCAAGGCGAATGTTGCGATTCTCCGGGTCTTTGCCGTAAGGGAAGGTGGCGCCGGCCGGAGTCAGCTTCACTCCGGCGTCGGCAGCGAGCTTGACCACGGTGGTGGCGAGGCCGGGGCGGGTGTTGAACGACACAAAGTAGCCGCCAGCGGGTTCGGTCCACTCGCCGAGATCGCTGCCGGAAAATGCTTCATTCAGGTGTTTGAGCACGCAGTCGAAACGCGGCTTGAGAATGGCGGCGTGCTGTTGCATATGCTCTTTCACGGCAGCGAGATCCGGCAGGAAGTGCACATGGCGCGCCTGGTTGACCTTGTCCGGGCCGATGGTGGCGATACCCAGCTGCTTGCAGAATACGGCCAGATTTTCTTTTGAGGCACCCATGAAGGCAACGCCAGCGCCGGCGTGTGTGACTTTCGAGGTCGAGGTGAACTGCAGCACGCTGTGTTCCGTGCTGTGTGCCTTGCAACGTTCCATGATGTTGGCGAGCGCGGGTGGATTGGCAACGAGGTCGTGCACTACGTAGGCGTTGTCCCAGAACACGCGGAAGTTCGGGCTGGCGATCTTGCCGAGCGCGGCAATGCGATCCACTGTTTCTGCGCTGTAGACGCAGCCGGTCGGATTGCCGTATTTCGGCACGCACCACATGCCCTTGATGCCCTTGTCGGCTTTCACCAGTGCTTCCACCTGGTCCATGTCCGGGCCGGTGTCCGTCAGGCGCACGGTGATCATCTCGATGCCGAGTTGCTCGCAGATGGCGAAGTGGCGGTCGTACCCCGGTGACGGGCACAGGAACTTGATGTTGTTCTCGTGGCGCCAGGCGCTCTTGCCGTCCGGACCCAGCATCCAGGCGTAGAGCATGGCCTGGTACATCATGGTCAGGCTGCTGCTGCCGCCGGCCAGCACTTCGGCTGACTCCAGGCCCAGAATCTCAGCGCCCAGTTTGCGCGTGGACGGCAGGCCTTCGAGTCCGCCATAGTTGCGCAGGTCGGTGTTGTCCAGCGTGTAATCGCCGTGCAGGTTGCCGTCCAGTGCATCGGACAAGGCCAGCTGCTCGGCAGAAGGTTTGCCGCGTGTCAGATCCAGCGCCAGTTTGCGTTGCTGGTAGTCGGCGTACTGGGCGCGCAGTTCGTCGCGCCAGCTTTCCAGTTGGGCGCGTGGGGCTTGATCGATTCGCACTGGGATTTCCTCGGCAAAGGGGTCAAAAAAAGCGCGCAATTATACCCACAAGCCCGCTGCGATCAGAAGGCTTGGAGGTCAAAAAGGTTTGAGTACGGCGAGCAGGACAATGGCAATCAGCAACAATACCGGCAGTTCGTTGAAGACGCGGTAGAACACATGGCTGCGGGTGTTCCTGTCTTCCGCAAAGGCCCTCAGGAAATGGCCGCAGGCAGCGTGATAGCAGACCAGCAGCAACACCAGTACGAGTTTCAACTTTATCCAGTCCACGGTGCGGTAATAGTCGGCGTTGAGGTGCAGCATCCAGAAGCCGAGAGCGACGGTGACAATTGCCGAGGGTGTCATGATGCCGCGATAGAGTTTGTGCTCCATGATCTTGAAACGCTCGCGACTGGTGTTGTCTTCGCTCATGGCGTGATAGACAAACAGGCGCGGCAGATAGAACATTGCGGCAAACCAGCAGATGACGGCGATCAGGTGAAAGGCCTTGAGCCAGAGCAGTTGCACGGGGAATTTCTCTTTCGGCTATATCAATGCTCAATAATACCGGATCACATTCGAAAGCGCCCAGCCTTTTGCTGAAGCAGAATAGCCTGCTTGCGTAGGGCGTCCACGGACTGTGTCATCTGCTGTATGCCGCTAATATTGTTGTTGGCCATGGTCTCAATATTGGTTGAAAGTTCACGCATGCTTTTGTTGGCGGTTTGTGCTTCGTCCAGTTTTTTGCGAATGGATTCGATGGGAGCACGTGCCTCCGCTGTTTTTTCGAAAATGGCACGCATGGTTTCGCCTGCGCGTAACACCATATTCTGTGCCTCTGTGGTGGCGCCAACGACTTGCTGCATGCAGGTGGTGGCATTGCTTACGCCATTGCAGATGTTGTCGATAACGGTGCCGATTTCTGCGATGGATTCGGTTGTCCGGCTAGCCAGTTTGCGCACTTCATCGGCGACAACGGCAAAGCCACGGCCTTGTTCACCGGCGCGTGCCGCCTCAATGGCCGCATTCAGTGCCAGCAGATTGGTCTGATTGGCAATATCGCTGATCACGTTGGTGATCACCTGAATTTCTTCCGAATGCTGGCGTAGGGTCAGTACAGTGGAAGATGAGCTGTCGACGAGCGCATTCTGCCTCTGCATGTGATGGATTACTGCCTCGACATGACTGTCTCCCGTTTGCGCCAGTTCGGCAAAAATGTTGGCGGTGTTGCTGGCTTCGGTGGCTAGCTGGTCAATTTGTTGCATGCGTTCAGCATTCTGTTGCAGGCGAGTACGCACATCTTCGCTGCTTTGTGTCTGCTGGTGTATGCCTGAGCTGATATTGATAGATTCCTGTGTCAATTCTGCAGATGCATCCTGAACCTCTCTCACTGCGAGCTGTATGTCTCCGGCCAATTGTCTTAATTGCAGCTGCATATCTGCTATGTGCGTGAGCAGGGACTTCGTATTGCTTGTCTTTGTCGGGAAAGTGTCGCTCAGATCTCCTTCTGCAACACGTTGTACTGCCTGCATCGCGGTTTCAGGTTCGCAGCCCAGTGTGCGGTAAACCCGGCGCAGGATATAGCCGGCAAACAACAGGGCCAGGGATTCGACAATCAACGTGCTGAGCAGCAGCTGGTGTTTGTCCTTTTCAAAACTTTCAATACGCCGCTTCAGCATCACAGCGAGATTGTCATTGGCCTGTTTGTGGAAATTGATCAGTAAATCGCTTGTTTTGGTATTGTTGTAGGTCTGTGCCTGTTTGTTGTCGCTGGTAGAAAGTAGCTTTTCAAGTTTTTCGTGAATTGATTTCCAGTCTGCAATGAGCTGAACGGGCAAATCCTGACTGATGTTGTTTTGTTGAGCGGTCTCCAGATCCTGCATGATCGCAGCAAGCGCATTTTTCAGTAGCACCTTGTTGGTGAATACCATGTCATCCATGCCGCTGGTTGGTGTCGTATTGGTTGCGTGTTGCAGTTCCTGTGACAAGCGGAGTATTTCCGGTAGTTTCAGCAATACCGCATCCATCAGGTAATAGGTGTCGAGATCCGGATCCAGAATCAGGTTGGAGTCATCGCCGATGCGGGTATTCAATGCCAGTAGCGCTGCTTCTTTATCCTGAGAAGTGCCGGCAGCGATAACGGTATCTATCTCCTTTTGTATGCGCAAGGAGGTATTTTTCGACAGGTTGCCCAGTTGCGTTTCCAAAGCGGCATAATTGTTGTGCTGTTGATCGAGCAATTGCATCACGGTAGGCAACACAGCGGTGCCGCTGATTTCACGTTCAGCGAATGTGATGGCGACGTTCATCTGGCGAACCAGCAGCCAGCACGCTACAAAAAGCGGCAATACCAGAATGCAGGTGGCCAGCGCCAGCTGGCCCAGCAGGGGGAGTTTCAACGGATTCACGCAGGCTCCTGCAATTGGCAGACATACATGATGAGTGTAGACCAGTCATCATTGTTGGCTTTCGCCTGGGTCTTGGGCACAATGCAGCGCAAGGATGAAATACAAAACCCATGGAGGGATATCGCATGTCGCTTGCTATTGTCTATTCTCGCGCCCAGCTCGGGATCAGTGCACCACTGATCACGGTGGAAGCTCACTTGTCCAACGGCATGCCCGGATTGTCCATTGTCGGTTTGCCGGAAACTGCAGTGAAGGAGAGTAAGGATCGGGTGCGCAGTGCGCTGCTCAATGCAGGATTTGACTTCCCGCCCAAACGTATGACCATCAACCTGGCGCCGGCCGATTTGCCGAAAGAGGGCGGGCGTTATGACCTGGCCATTGCCCTGGGGATACTCGCAGCATCCGGGCAGGTACCCGCTGAGGCCCTGGCACAGATCGAGTGCATCGGTGAACTGGCATTGTCAGGAGAATTGCGGCCGGTGACGGGCGCTCTGACGGCGGCGATGGCGGCTGCTAAAGCGGGGCGGTCACTGCTGTTGCCGGCGGTCAATGGTGAAGAGGCAGTGCGTTACAGCGGCTGTGAGGTGCTGGCGGCCGGGCATCTGCTGGATGTCTGCGCCCATCTGCATCAGGAAAAGAGCCTTATGCCCTTGCGGGCGTTACCCGTGGTGGAAGATGAACCGTGGCGGCAGTGGGATCTGGCGGATGTGCGCGGCCAACTCGCGGCCAAGCGTGCGCTGGAAATTGCGGCAGCAGGTGGCCATAACATGTTGTTGTGCGGGCCGCCGGGAACCGGCAAGACCATGCTGGCCCAGCGTTTGCCAGGATTGTTGCCGCCGCTGCAGGAAGAGGAGGCGCTGGAAATTGCTGCCATCCATTCGGTGGCAGGCCGCCAAATACACCATTGGCAGCAGCGGCCATTCAGGCAGCCGCACCATACCGCTTCTGCGGCGGCGATGGTCGGGGGTGGCAGCCAGCCGCGGCCCGGCGAAATTTCACTCGCACACCACGGTGTGTTGTTTCTCGATGAATTGCCGGAGTTTCCGCGCTCGGTGCTGGAGGTGCTGCGCGAACCGCTGGAATATGGCGAAATTCTCATTGCCCGCGCCAATGCCCAGGTGAACTACCCCGCGCGCTTTCAGTTGGTGGCTGCGATGAATCCCTGCCCCTGCGGCCATGCCGGTGATACCCGACAGCCTTGTCGTTGCAAGCCGGAGCAGATCCGTCGCTACCGGGATCGGTTGTCCGGCCCGCTACTGGATCGTATCGACCTGCATGTGCCGGTGCCGGCATTGCCTCAGGGTGATGTCATCGCGCCGGCGGCACAGTCGGAATCCTCGAATGAAGTTCGCCAACGCGTGTGCGCCGCGCGCGAACGTCAGTGGGCGCGGGCAGGCAAGAGCAACGCAGCATTGGCAACCCGCGAAGTGGAGCGTCTGTGTGTCTTGACTGCCGAACAGCGCACGCTGATGGCGCAGGCCATGGAAAAACTGGGTCTCTCGGCACGCGCCTATCATCGGGTGCTGAAAGTGGCGCGAACCATTGCTGATCTTGCCGAATCCGACGGCATCGCCACGACACATCTGCGCGAGGCCCTGAGTTATCGCAATCTGGATCGCGCGATCTGAACGGGTCTAATTCAGGCTTGCGTTATCTGCAGTCGGGCTTTCCGTTACAATGCATCGCGACAGAATGTTGGTGTGATGGTGCGTTGTGAATATCCAGGATTACATGAATGATGTGGGGCGTCGCGCTCGTACTGCGGCGCGTTTAATCGCCCGTGCAGCCACGCGAGACAAGAATGCCGCCCTGTTGGCGATTGCTGATGCGTTGTTGGCAAGCAAGGCAGAGGTGTTGGCCGCCAATGGCAAGGATGTGGAAGCGGGAAGAGCCGCCGGGCTGGATGCTGCGTTGCTGGATCGTCTCACGATCAGTGAAAAAACCTTTGCCGGCATGATCGAAGGTTTACAACAAGTCGCTGCGCTGCCTGATCCCATCGGCGCCATTACCGACATGAATTACCGCCCTTCCGGTATCCAGGTGGGCAAGATGCGTGTGCCGCTGGGTGTGGTTGGTATCATTTACGAGTCGCGTCCGAATGTAACGGTTGAAGCTGGCAGCTTGTGTCTGAAGAGCGGCAACGCCTGCATCCTGCGCGGCGGTTCGGAATCCATCCATTCCAATCGTGCCATTGCAGCTTGCGTGCGCGCAGGCTTGAAACGTGCCGGGCTGCCGGAAGATGCCGTACAGGTGATCGACACCACCGACCGTGCGGCGGTGGGGATGCTGGTGGCGATGCCGGATTTTGTCGATGTGATTGTGCCGCGTGGTGGCAAGGGCCTGATCGAGCGGGTTTCTGCCGAAGCACGGGTGCCGGTGATCAAGCATCTGGATGGTATCTGTCATGTCTATGTCGATGAAGAGGCGGACATGCAGAAAGCACTTGCGATTGCCTTTAATGCCAAATGCCATCGCTACGGTGTCTGCAATGCGATGGAAACGCTGCTGGTGCATGAAAAAATTGCAGCAGCGTTCTTGCCGGCAGTGAAAAAAGCCTATGACGAACAGCGGGTAGAGCTGCGCGGTTGTGACAAAACGCGCGCCATACTCGCCGGTATCAGCGCTGCGACAGACGAGGACTGGTCGACCGAATATCTGGCTCCAATCCTGGCAGTGAAAATTGTTCGCGACCTTGATGAGGCAATGAATCACATCAATGATTACGGCTCACACCATACCGACAGTATCGTCACCGAGAACTACACCAAGGGGCGGCGTTTCATCAATGAAGTGGATTCGAGCAGTGTCATGATCAATGCCTCCACGCGCTTTGCCGACGGTTTCGAGTACGGTCTCGGCGCGGAAATCGGCATCTCCACTGACAAGTTCCATGCGCGCGGCCCGGTTGGGCTGGAGGGTTTGACCTCGCAGAAATATGTTGTGCTGGGTGATGGTCAGGTGAGAGTTTGATCGACAGGCGCCTGTAGGATTTTTTGGGGAAAGAGCGGAGAGTTCTGATGGCAGATAATGCCGTATTGCCGACAGTGGTTATCGCCGATGATGAGGCATTGGTGCGTGACGCCTTGTCCGAGTCACTGGCAAACGAAGGCTGGCATTGCGTATCCTTTGCCTGTGCGAGTGAGGCACTGGGCTATGTGCGCAGCAATCCCTGCTCGGTTGTAGTGGCGGATATCCAGATGCCTAACAATGAGCAGCTGGAGTTGGTGGAAGGCGTAGCAGCCATGGACAGTTTTATTCCCATGATATTGATTACCGGCTTTCCGACAGTGGCGACAGCACTGCGAGCCATGGCGTTGCCGGTTACTGCATTTCTGGTCAAGCCGTTTCGCACGATAGAGTTGATTGATTGGGTGAAAGTCTGTTTGCGCAAGCGGGCAATTTTTGAAGCTGTGCAGGCGAGAGCCTTCGGGTTGGACAATGTGGCGCTGTCGCCAGATGAGTTGCGCTGGTTGATGGATGTGCTGCTGCCGGTGCTCGATAGCTGTCGAGTCGGTGACGAGATCAGCGACGCCGAGCGCGCCGAGTGCTACCGCACGATGCTGGAACGCACGGTGGATGTCCTTTCCAAAACTCGCTCCCGTTTCAAGTCTCGCGAGCTGGGTGGGCTGCGCCGCGATCTGGAAGCGGTGTTGCGGCAGTCCTTGTGAAATAAAACAGGGAATTGATCTGGATCAACTTGCGCGCATCGGCATCTTGGTCTAGCCTGAGCATATGAGTCGGTTATTATTGATGCCGATGATGTAGATATCCGAATCGAGGGCCCTGTCTGTTTCAGCAGCTGGGTCGCCTTGTCAGCTTCCGCTTGCGGTGTAGCTCACGACAGAGGCACAGGTCGGTCGCGCGTGGCGCGAGCTCCTGTGCCTTTTTTGTGCCCGTCGTTTGTGTGTTGCCGGACAAGCAGGGTTGCGTGCGGCATTGCCGGCGCTGCGCAGATTCGCCAAGTTCGCAAACAGCGATGTGCCCTCAGGGGTGCTAGGCGGAAAGCGTGTTGTTATCCAGAACAACAAGTGTGTGCATGGCGCATCGTAATGGCCTCTTGCTTGGCAGTATTCTGCCGGGAGCACTATGGCTGCTGCATGGCAATCATTCGTCAGATTTTTTAGCTGTCATTCTCTGGGTTTTCCCATTACTGACTGCGTTTTTCCTCCTGTCGTTGAAGTCCGGGCAACTGCATGCTGCAGCGGTATCGGAGCCCTTGCCGCCACAGTTGATGCAGCGCGAGTTGCTGTGCAATTTGTTGCCAGTGCTGAAAGCCTTGTTGGACTTGCTGGATACTGTAAAGCAGCGCAGCGAGACCGAAGCCTTGCAGATCCAGAACAGCTTCGCGACCATCATTGAAATGGCTGAAAGAAATCGCGAACACATCGAACAAATTCGGTGTCAGATTACCGAGGCCAGTAGTGCCGACAGCCTTGTACAGATGTTGTTGCGCAGCCAGCAGGCAGTGGAGCATTTGCGTGTTTCACTGGTGAAACTTTGTGATGGCAATCAGGCGCGTATGCGCGAACTCTCCGGGCGGCTGGGTGATAGTCGAGAAGCGCGGCACATGGCGACGCATATCAGCGATATTGCACGCAACACCAATCTCATCGCACTCAATGCAGCTATCGAAGCTGCTCGTGCCGGCCATCATGGCCGCAGTTTTGCGGTGGTTGCAGATGAAGTGCGCGCCTTGTCGCATCAGGTCAGTGAGTCGGCGCAGCGTATCGGTATGCATCTCACCGGTATATCCACGGTGATCGAGTCCATCGGTGCGGATGCGGCCAGCCGTGAGGTTGAGACGCGCCAACTGATTCGGGAAACCCGCGATGAAGCCGAATTGGCATCAAGTTATGTCTATCGTGCTGTGGGAACACTGACTCGTCTGGCGGAAGACAGTATCCGCTCGACGGAAGAAGCCAATGTGGCGCTGGGTGCCGCCATTCAGTCATTGCAGTTTCAGGACTGGATCGCTCAGGTGGTCAGCCATGTACAGCAGGTGCTTTGCGCCTTGATCAATGCCATCGAAGACGATGAGCTGACAGATCAGGAAGTGCAGCAGCAGATTTTGTTGTTGCCGATGATGCTGGTGAATATTTGCTCGTCGGCAGAAGAGCACGCTGTGCTGGTGCATCACTTTCCACAGTTGCAGCGCATGCATGACATGCAGTCAGTGGAATTGTTTTGATTTTCTTCAACGCACAATAGACATATCAGTGGGAGCGGTATCATGGTCGAGTCATTGTACGAAGATGAGGGCGGTGCAGAGCAATTGCGTTTTACAGCGCGTGCCATTCACAGCAGCTTCACGCTGGATGCGTCTGCACAGGCGATTATTAATGCGTCACTCGATGCGATTGTGCTTATGGATCCAGATAATCGTATCTGCGGCTGCAATCGCGCTGCTGGTGCATTGCTGGGTTATACGGATGGTGAGTTGTTCGGCAATGACATCAGTGTGCTGATGCCGGAACCGTATGCCAGTCGTCACGTGGATTATGTGCGTTCCTATCGGCTTACCGGAAAAGCGCATGTGATGGGCGTGGGACGAGAGTTATGCGCGCGACGCAAGGATGGTTCGGTGTTGCCGATCTATTTATCGCTCAACAGCTTTTTCAATCATGGACGCCAGTATTTTGCCGGCTTCATTCGAGATCTCAGTGCGCAGAAAAGTGCGGAGGTGGAGTTGTTGGCGGCGCGTGATGAATTGGAGAGCCGTGTGCAGGAACGCACGCGTGAATTGGAGATGGTCTGTGCCAGCTTGCAGGAGGCGTATCAGGAACGCGTGCAGGCAGAGGCACATAATCTGCGTTTACAGGAGGGGTTGCGCAGTGCGCAACGCATGGAAGCGGTAGGGCGGTTGTCTGCCGGTATGGCACACGATTTCAATAATCTGCTTGCTGCGGTACTTGGTCATGCCGAGTTGTTGCTGATGCAGCACAGCGAGGGCAGCATCGAGGACGGGTTGCAGCACATCATTGACGCCGTTTTGCGCGGTCGAGATCTGGTGGTGCAGATGTTGAATTTTGCGCGCGGTAATCGCCTGCCGGAAGGCATAAGCAGTTGTGTGGATGTGGTTCAGGCCTTGGCGCGATTGCTGAAAGTCAATATGCCTGCGGGTATCCAGTTTGATGTATGTATTGCCGATCTGTCTGTGCCGAAGGTGCGCATCAATCCGGTTGTGCTTGAGCAACTGTTGATGAACCTGTGTCTTAATGCGCGTGATGCGATGGGCGAGACAGGGCTGTTGACGCTGTCCGTGCTGCCGGCAACTGCGGGGGAGCGTTGTTTGTGTAGTGCCTGTCATGCCGAAACAGATGCAGAAGGTTTTGTGCGTTTTGATGTCACCGACAATGGTTCCGGAATACGTCCCGAATTGCTGCCGCATATTTTTGCGCCGTTTTTTTCAACCAAGCTGGATCTCGGGACTGGCTTGGGATTGTCGATGGTCGACACGCTGGTACATGAGAGTGGTGGTCATGTCAGTGTTGAGAATCTGCACGATGGCGGTGCCCGTTTCAGTTTGTGGCTGCCTGCCTGTGGGTTGACTGAACAGCGACAAGCTTCGCCGGAGGTGCTGCAGCGGGTGCGCAGGGAAAAACGGGCAATGCGTGTACTGGTGGTAGATGATGAAATCACGCTGGCGCATCTTTTGCGTGAGGCGCTTAGCCACGCAGGCTACGAAGTGCAGGCTGTCTGTCACGCAGAAACTGCTCTGCGGCGATTGGCAGAAAATCCACGGTATTTTGACCTGCTGATCAGCGATCAGGTGATGCCCGGAATGAATGGTGTCGAACTTATCTGTCAGGCGCGCAGACTGGCGCCGGAGTTACGTACCTTGATGTGCACGGGTGACATGGGTGAGATGGATGTCACAGCCATGAAATGCATAGACGCATTCTTGCAGAAACCGATGTCGCTCTCGGATACTCTGCAGGCTGTGCGTCACCTGCTGCCGCAAGGCTGCGATGTGTGAAAGTGGCTGTCAGGCGGATGTGTCCAGCAGCTGCCGTACAGAGCTTGCCAGAGCTGTCAGCCGCAGCGGCTTGGCAATAAATGCGGTGAATCTGTCTTCGCAACAGATGTTGGCAATGATTAACGGGTAGCCTGACATGTAAAGGATTTTTAGATCTGGTCGTTGTGCGCGCAGCTGCTGCCCGAGTTCCCTGCCACTCATGCCGGGCATGGCCACGTCGGCGAGCATCATGTCCGGTTGTGTCTCTTTATTTGCTGCAATGTCCTTGGCTTCCTGTGGCGATAGCGCAGTCAGTACACGGTAACCTAGCGAAGTCAGCATGGTTGCTGTTGCGTCCAGCGTCATGCTGTCATCCTCGACGATCAGTATGGTTTCATTTCCCCCTTGCACAGACTGTTGCAGGGGGCAAGTTGTTCCGGGGTCAGCGTCGGTAGTGTCGGTGGGCAGATAGACGCTGAAACAGGATCCGCGTCCTGGTGTGGAGGTGATATCCAATGCGCCTTGGTGTGCTTTCAGGATGTCACAGGTAATGGCAAGACCCAGACCTGTGCCTTCGGCTCGTGTGGTAAAGAAGGGGGAAAGTATTTGACGGGATTGCTCGAAAGTGATGCCCTGGCCCGTGTCGGAAATCGCGATTCTGACGTATCGGCCAGGTTGCAGACTTATTGACTCTGCTGCATCTGCAGTGAGGTCGGTGCTATCCAGCAAGATGTGAATATTGCCGCCATAGTGTTGTGTGCCGTAGGAGATGGCATCGCGAGCATTGATGACCAGATTCATCAATACCTGTTCAATTTGATTGGCAGCTGCTCTTACTTTTGGTGTGTTCTTGGTGATTTCCAATTCAATTGTGATGTGTTCCGGAATCAGACGCTGTAGCAGTGGCATGAAGTCTGAAAGGAGTCTATCCAAGGCTATGCTGCTTTTTTCGCTGGATTCAAGGCGGGAAAAGGTAAGTAGCTGATGAATAAGACTTGCCGCCTTGTCGCTTGCGTGCTGCATTTTTTCCAGATAGCGGCGCGTTTTGCTATCGGTATTCTGATTCAGTGCCAGATCGGCATAACTCTGTATGGCGGTGAGGAAGTTATTCATGTCGTGTAATAAGCCGCAAGACAGGTGGCCTACGGCAGACAGTTTTTGCAATTGCAGGATTTGCTGTGACTGCTGTTGATGATCTGTAATGTCGATGACGGTGCCCACCGAGCGCAGCGGTTGCCCATCGGTGTCAAACTCGGTATGGCAGTGTTCGTACGTACCCGGTTGCCAGGCAGCAGCAGCCTGTGGGCAACGGTATAGGGTTTGCGATTGGTGAGGTGTTCGAGGTAGGCGTTATCAACGCGCTGGCGATCCTCCGGGTGCACGCGCTCGAGAAAGGCGTCATAGGTGGCGCCGAACTGTGCGGGATCAATCTGGAATATGCGATAAACAGCTTCCGACCATGTCAGCCGGTTGCTGCGCAGATCAAGTTCCCAGACGCCGACATCGGTCAGGGTGTGCTGGCTGTTGACCGCCCTGGCCGTTGCGCTGTGCGCGGATCCCTTTTGCTCATGCTCAGACATGCTGCGGGCACTCAGGAAGCTGGGATTGTTCAAATCTACAGGCGTTTTTGATCGTTATGCCTGACCGGAACAATTATAAGAGGCCGCAGCGTTTTCGCTCAATATGTCTGGTCCGTGCGCAGGTCAGACTTCGGCTGCTGCGGTGCAGCGCATGCAATTCTCCGCCTGCGGCATGGCATCAAGTCGTGCGGCTTCGATACTTTCTCCACAGCGTGTACATGCGCCGTAATGGCCATTAGCCAAGCGGTCGAGCGCAGCTTGTACGCGTCGGTGCTCAATTTCAGCCTCCAGTTTCAGGCTGCGCAACACATCTTCGTTTTCACGCTGGGTGACCTGTTCGGCAAAGTCGGCCTCCACGGGCTGTTCGCGGTGGCTCAGGTCGCGGCTGATCGCCTCAATACGTTTGCGGTATTCGCTTTCCAGTTGCTGGAGTTTCGCGTTCGCGGTGCTGCTCATGGCATGTCCTCGTCAGATTTCTGTATAAGGCCGCATTGTACGCAATGTCTTTGCGCTCTGTTTGATATCGGTCATTTTGCTGGTTTGACACTGTGCAAGTGCAGCTTTAGGCTGCGAGCACTTTTCATCACGTCATCGGCAGGACAGGAGCAAACACATGAACATCAGAGGCTTGGGTTATGTAGGTTTTGGTGCGCCAGACCCCTCTCAATGGCTGACGTTTGGTACTGAAATCATCGGCGCCATGCCGGCCCGTGCGCTGCCTGGTGAAGCGTGGGGCATGCCTATGGATCCTACATCCGGCCCTGCCAGCAAAGGATCGGGAGTCGGGTCCGATGGCTCTGTGTATCTGAAGATTGATGATCGCCAGTGGCGTATTGCCGTGCATCCAAACAAGGAAAATCACGGCATCATGTACATCGGCCTTGAAGTGGCATCAAAGCAGGATCTTGCTGATGCTGTGGAAGAATTGAAAGCTGCCGGCGTTGATGTGCGCATGGGGTCGGCGGATGAGGCGAACATGCGGTCTGTTACCGGTATCGCGTTCACCAAGGATCCTGCCGGCAATTCGATCGAACTGTTTTTTGGTGCAACGGATGATTTCAAATTCCAGTCGCCAAAGGGCATGAGCTTCAAGACGGGCAATCTGGGCTTGGGACACATGAATCTTTTTGTTTCCGATTTGCAGGCGAGCAAGGATTTTTACGAGCGCGTACTGGGATTCAAATTGTCGGATTACATTGGTTTCGGCCCTGATATGTCGGCCAACTTCTACTACTGCAATGGTCGTCATCATACGTTTGGAATTACCCGTGTGGGTCCGATCAACGGCATTCATCACATGATGCTGGAGTGCAATGCCATTGATAACGTGTTGCAGTGCTATGAGCGTGCGCTGGAGGCCGGCATTACGATCAAGTCAACACTGGGTCGCCATGTAAATGACAATGTATTGTCTTTCTACATGAGCAGCCCGTTTGGATTTGAAGTGGAAATCGGCTGGGATGGCGTTATCGTGGGTGATGACTGGTTGCCGCGTCAATTCTGTGAAGGTGATTTGTGGGGTCACAAGGGCTTGGATCCAGAGACTATCGTGGAGTCTGCATCGCAGATCAAGCAGCACTGATTCGTTCGGTGTTCAGACGAGAAAAGCACCTTCGGGTGCTTTTTTTGTATGCGTTCTGATGAGGCTTCGACTTGTCGCGCTGTGCCTGACTTGCGCAATCAAATCGCTTTGCGTAAATCATCTGTCAGCCAATCGGGGCCTGCTGTTGCAACAGGGCCTCCATGGTTGTAACCATAGCTGACGCAAAGTACACGCATGCCTGCGGCTCTTGCGCTGTCGATATCTGTTTGTGAGTCGCCCACCATCAGTGTGCGCGTGACGGGTGTCGCCAGTTTGTCGCAACAGTAGAGCAAGGCAGTGGGGTCTGGTTTGCGTTGTGGAAATGTGTCTCCGCCTATAACAAGCGTAAAATATTTTTCCATGTCGAGATGGGCGATGAGCTGTTTCGCAAGGTGTTCGGGTTTGTTCGTCACCAGTGCCATTTTTTTCTGCAGGCTGTAGCAGTGTTCAAGAAATTCGCGAGCGCCGGGAAATACCAGCGTTTCCGGGCCATTGTGTTTGGCGTACTCCAGAAGAAATTCACTGTGAACACTTTCGTGCAGTGCTTCATCGTAACGGCTAACTGCAAAGGTCAGCGCTCGCTCAATCAGCTTGCGTGAACCGTTGCCAATCCAGCTGCGTACACGTTCGATGCCAGCAGGTGGCCAGCCGCGTGCACGCAGTGTGGCGTCCACGGCTGCGGTGATATCCGGTGCACTGTCCACCAGGGTGCCATCGAGATCGAACAAAATCAGGTCGAAATCATTCAGGTCAAAGGTGGCATGTTGTTCAGATATTGTCATCATTGGCAGCATTCAGGCAGCAGTGCTTGTATTTCTTGCCGCTGCCACAAAAGCAGGGGTCGTTGCGGCCGATCTTGGGGGCTTCGCGTCGATAGGGCTGCAGGTCTTCAGTTTCCAGCATTTCAAACAGCAATCGCCCGCATTCTGCATAGTTCATCATGATCCACGGAAGCTGTTCGGCAATGTCCGGCAGCGAGGCGAGCAAATCATCAGGGTCTTCTGCTTCTGCCATGGCGGTTTCGGTGTCGGCAAACAGCGCAGCAATATCCAGCGTGGTTTCGACTTCCTCGACGATGTCGAATTCACCGTCTTCCGTTTGTACTGGCTCGGTTTCCTGCAACAGGGTATTCCACTGTTCCTCCTGCCAGTAGTGAGCTTTCAGCAGGCCACTGCACCAGGCGCTGAGAGGCCAGCGGGCATCGGCCGCAGCGTGCCAGCCGTATTCTGCTGTCGGAAAGGGTGACTCCTCGTTCTCGAGTCGCTCGAATGTGTCGTCGCACAGTGCCAGCAGCAGATCTGTCATTGTGTTTTCTTCTTCTGCATTGCGAAAATTCGGGTCGTCACCTTCGAAGACGAAAGGCAACCAGTCTTCAGCGTCTATTTCCGTCGGTGCGCTGGCAATGCCCCACAGGAAACCGCGCAATTCATGCAGCGGCATAGTGCCTTCAGGACGTGAGGGGGCATCGAGAAATTCACTCAGGATGCGTAGCTGGATATTGTTAAGTATTGGCATGTCAATAATTACCGTGAGTCAGAGCGGTGTTGCCCAGAGATCGTATTCGTCGGCTTCATCGACGCGGCAACGTACGATTTGTCCGGGTTGAAGATGTGTCGCGTCATTGAGATAAACCGCACCGTCGATTTCCGGTGCATCGGCACGGCTACGGCCGATGGCGCCGTCTTCATCGACTTCATCAATGAGCACGTCAATTTCCTTGCCGATTTTCTGCTGCATTTTGGCGGCAGAAATGCGCTGTGCCGTGGCCATGAAGCGATCCCAGCGATCCTGTTTTATATCGTCAGGGATTTGCTGTGGCAGTGCGTTGGCTGCGGCGCCTTCCACGGGTGAATACTGGAAACAGCCGACGCGATCGAGTTGCGCTTCTTCCAGCCAATCCAGCAGCATCTGGAAATCGTTTTCCGTTTCGCCGGGAAAACCGACGATGAAGGTGGAGCGCAGCGTAATGTCCGGGCAGATCGCCCGCCAGGCGCGGATGCGCTCCAGTGTTTTTTCGCCATGCGCAGGGCGTTTCATGGCTTTGAGAATGCCGGGCGCGGCGTGTTGGAACGGGATGTCGAGGTAGGGCAGGATTTTCCCTGAGGCCATTAGCGGAATCGCATCGTCTACGTGCGGATATGGATAGACATAGTGCAAGCGCGTCCACACGCCGAGTGAGCCGAGTGCCTCACACAATTCCAGCATGCGAGTCTTGATCGGTTGGCCTTGCCAGAAACCGGTGCGGTATTTCACATCTACGCCGTAGGCCGATGTATCTTGCGAGATCACCAGCAATTCCTTTACGCCGGCTTTTACCAGGCGTTCGGCTTCGTTCATCACGTCGCCAATCGGACGGCTCACCAGATCGCCGCGCATCGACGGGATGATGCAGAACGAACAGCGATGGTTGCAGCCCTCGGAAATTTTCAGGTAGGCGTAGTGGCGCGGTGTGAGTTTGATGCCTTGCGGCGGCACCAGATCAATGTGGGGATTGTGATCTTTTTGTGGAGGCACGAATTCGTGCACCGCCGCCATCACCGGCTCGTATTGTGCTGCGCCTGAAATGGAGAGAATGTTCGGGTGAGCTTGTTTGATGCGCTCGGCATCGGCGCCATTGCCCATGCAGCCGGTGACGATCACGCGGCCATTGGCGGCCATGGCCTCGCCGATGGCATCCAGTGATTCCTGCTTGGCGCTGTCGATAAAGCCACAGGTATTCACCACCACCACGTCGGCATCTTCGTAGGTGGGCACCACGTCATAGCCTTCGAGCTTGAGCTGGGTCAGGATGCGCTCGGAATCGACGAGGGCTTTGGGGCAGCCGAGGCTAACGAAGCCGACTTTGCCGGGTTTACTGCTGTTCATGCGGGCTCCGGAATATGGCTGCCTGAAGGGTCTTAACGGCGGCTCATTATATGGCATCAGCCTCTTTAATGATCTGTTGTCAGATGCGATCGACTGCGTGGAATGACTGTCGTCAGTCAGGGTTTACAGGAATGTTCGCCAGCTTGCAAACGCAAAAACATTCTGAGAAGTTTGCGGATTTGTGATGGCTGCTCGGGAAATTGCACCCAGGACATCACCAGTCGTCCGATAAAAGCCACCAGAGCGGGTAGTTCGATATCTGCAGGAACCTCGCCGCGCTGTTGAGCTTCAGCAAATGGTGCGGCGAGAATGTTTTGCCACTGTTGCGAGAGGTGACCAGAACCCAGGTAGTAGCCGGTGGTGGCTTTGGCGTTGTTGCCACCCAGCAGCAATTGGTGGCCAGCCACTTGCGGGCCATGCTCAATGGCGTAGAGCACGCAATGCTCTACCAGGACAGGGAAAGCCGGAAGGGGGGTGGGTAGAGAGGCGGCCATGTCAGCCATAAAGAGACTGGCTTGCCGCTCAACGACGGCCTGCAGGATGGCTTGCCGTGAAGGGAAGTAACGGTAAACGGTGCGGCGGGCGATCTGCGCCTCACGCGCAACATCTTCTATCGTCGTCGCCTCCAAGCCTTGCCGGCCGTAGCAACGGATGGCGGCGGCGAGGATAAGTTCTTGTCCGGTTCCAGTAGCAGGCTGGCGTGTGCCCTGGCCCCAGCGTTGTTGCGTGCTGCTGGCTGGATTGTTATGCGGCATAGGTTTTTTCCGTTACTGTCATCTATTGCACATTTAAGCATGCATGTGACATAGTGACAACGTCACAAATTTTTAAATGTGTGCCACAGCAGATGAGGTGCAGGCAATGGTTAATTTTGGCGACATACGACAGGTCGGTTACCTGACCAATGATATTGAGAAGGCCATGCAGGCCTGGGTGCAGCAGTCTGGCGTTGGGCCGTTCACGTGGTACCGCAATGTAAGCCTGAAATCGGTTTACAAGGGTGAACCATCCATTATTGAGATGGATGTGGGCATTGCCTACCGAGGCAACGTGCAGATCGAATTGATTCAGCAGACCAATGATGCGCCCTCACCCTACCGCCAGAATTTCCGTGAAGGGCGAATGGGCATGCATCACCTTGCATTTGGCAGTCGCGATATTGATGCAGATATGCAGAAAGCCAAAGATGCCGGTTTTGAAATTATTTGCACCATAGACGCCATGATCGGTCGCTACGCCTATTTTCAGGATCCTGCAATGCCGGAAAACTTTTTTGAATTTTTGGCTGTGACCGATGATCTGGAAAAATTCTGGCAGCAAAGTATGGAAGAGGCGCGTAACTGGGACGGTAGCAATCCTATTCGCGCGATGGATTTGAAAGGGCTTTGATTATGGATGATTTTGCAAGTATCGATAGTTTTGAAAGCATCAACGACTTTGAAAGTATCAACGCCGCAAGTGTTGCTGCGTGGGATGAAGAAGCCGACGTGATTGTCATTGGCTTCGGTGCAGCTGGCGCGAGTGCAGCGATTGAAGCAAAAGAAGCCGGCGCTGACGTGTTGGTGATTGAACGCGCAAGCGGTGGTGGCGGCACAACGGCAATGGCGGCAGGGCATGTGTACGCGGGCGGCGGTACGCCAGTGCAACAAGCCGCCGGTTTTGCAGACAGTGCGGAGGCGATGTTCAACTACTACATGGCTGTGACGCCCGATCCTGACGAGCAAAAAATACGATTGTACTGCGATGAGAGCGTCAAGCATTTCAACTGGCTCGAAGCGCAAGGCGTGCCGTTCAATCGCACGTATTATCCTTACAAAAATGTTTACCAGCCAACGGATGAATGTTTGATCTGGACCGGCAACGAAAAAGTCTGGCCTTATCGCGAAAAAGCTGAGGCTGCGCCGCGCGGCCATAAAGTGGCGCGTGAAGGTGATAACGGTGGCGCCTTGCTGATGGAAAAGCTGATGGAGAAAGCAAAGGCATTGGGTGTGCGTATCACCTGCGATGCCGGCGTGAAAAATCTGGTGGCTGAAAATGGCCGCGTGGTGGGTGTGCGTTACAAGCAGTTTGATGACTTTCGCTTCGTGAAAGCGCGCAAAGCTGTGGTGATTGCTGCCGGCGGTTTTGCAATGAATAAAGAGATGCTGGCGGTATATTGCCCGCGACTGGCAAACAAACGCGTCTACAAACAGGGCAACCCGAATGACGATGGCAGTGGCATTCTGCTTGGCCTTGCTGCGGGTGGTATCGCTAAACACATGGATGGCTGCTTTCTCACGTCGCCCATTTATCCGCCAGAAAAATTACTGAATGGCATTCTGGTCAATAAAAATGGCGAGCGTTTTGTCGCTGAAGATTCTTACCATTCGCGCACGGCAAAATTCTGTATGGATCAGCCGGATGGCACGGTGTACTTGATTGTCGATAACGAATGTTTTGCGCGGCCGGAGCTGGTGGGTCAGCAGATGATTGATGGCTGGGAAACCATTGCAGAAATGGAGGCTGGTTTGCAATTGCCGGAAGGTGCGTTGCAAAAAACGATGGCAGTTTACAATCAACATGCAGCGAATCACGAAGATCCAGTCTTCCATAAATACAAAGATTGGCTACAGCCGCTCACGCATCCACCCTATGCGGCATTTGAATGCTCGTTTGGTAAAGCGTTTTACATCGGTTTTACCTTGGGCGGTTTGGCAACGTCTGTCGACGCTGAAGTGCTCGACGAAAACAATAAACCCATTCCCGGTTTGTATGCGGCGGGGGCTTGTGCGTCCAATATTGCGCAGGATGCCAACGGCTATTCCAGCGGCACCTGTATTGGTGAATCCACATTTTTTGGCAGGCGAGCGGGTGTTGCCGCTGCGATGCAATCGGAGATATCAAAATGAGTGGTTTGTCTTTTCAGTTTCCGGATTCTCCCTATGATCTGACACCTGTACAGCTCAGTGAATTGGTGTCAACGGTTCATCCCGGCACCGAAGTGAGCGCCTATGAAGTTATCAATGCCAGCCAGTTCGGTGATGGCATGGTCTCGACGGCGGATCGCGCGCTGCTATTGCTGCACTACGCGGCAAATCCTGGCAAATTGCCGCAACAGACCCTGCTGAAACTGCAGCGCGATATCGGGCCGATTATCAAATCCATCTACATCAACGAAACGCGTTTTTACCTGCAATTGTCGCGCGAATGTGGCATCACTACACCGCAGGTGCTCGGTGGTGGATACGATACCGATAGCGGCGCTTACGGTTTGCTGTTGGAAGATCTTGGTTTGCAAAGTGCAACATTTCCGAACGTGACGAACAATCCTGATCCCGTGGCGCATGTGTCGGCGGTGATCGAACAGCTCGCCGCATTGCACGCGCGCTTCTGGCAGTCGCCGCGTTTTGCGGCCGATCTCGCCTGGGTGGAAACGCATTTGCAAGGGCCTGTCAGTGAGCTGTTGGCGATGTCGATGCCCATTGTTTGCGAAGAGGAATTGAAGTTGGCAGCGTTCAAGCGTGACACGATTGCCAGCGTAGGCATGACGTTGCAGGAACTCATTGCCGGTACGAAAGCCTTGCAACAACATCAAGCAACATTGCCGCAAACGTTTGTGCATGGTGATACGCATCTCGGTAACACCTACGGCTTGCCCGGTGGCCGCGCCGGGTTGATCGACTGGCAATTGTGCGTGCGCGGCTACGGCATGCACGATGTGAGTTACATCATCAACACTGGCCTGCCAGTGGCAGAACGCCGCCAGCATGAGCGCGCATTACTGCAACAATACCGTGATAGCCTGCAGCGCAATGGTGTGCGTGATGCGCCGTCACTCGATACCTTGTTACAGGAACATGCGCGCGCAGTGATCTGGCAGTTGTATGTCGGTTGGCTCGGTGTTTCGCACGTGAATTACGGTTGGGAAATTCTCGCCACCAATATGCAGCGCGTGGCAACGGCGTGGCGTGATCTGGATACCAGCAAACACATTCGACTATTGTTGGAACAATAACCATGCAGCGTCATTACAATTTGCCGGGTCTGATCAACTTTCGCGACCTTGGTGGGTATCCCGTTACCGATCTCACCGGCAAACCGCGCCAGGTAAAAGCGGGCCGCTTGTTTCGCTCCGGTCATTTTCATGATGTGCACGCGAGTGCGCAGCAAGCACTGCAGGCGTTGGGCATTGACGCCCTATTTGATTTGCGCAACAGCAAGGAGCGGGAAAAGAGGCCGAACCGTTTTGCTGAAACGCATGCGCCCATTACTCATCAGCTTGAACTGGATCCGGGCAGTGGCGCGAGCTGGCAAGGCGTGTTCACACGCAGCAATGATGCAGAAAAAATAACGCTGGACACGCAACAGGTCGAGCAGGTAATGCGAACGCTGAACACCAGTCTCGTCACCGATCATGCCGCTGTGTACCGAAACATGTTCGAGACCTTGCTCGCACAGGAGCCACAAGCAGCGGTGTTTCACTGCGCATCCGGCAAGGATCGTACCGGCATCGCCGCTGCGCTGTTACTCGCAGCGTTGGGCGCAAGCCGAGACACCGTCGTGGCCGATTACCTGTTGAGCAATGAATATCTGGATGCGCAGCACCACATAGCGCGTGCGATAGCGGATTTCGGCAACATGCTGTCCATGACAGACAGCGCAGCACTGCAGGCTTTGTATGAAGTGCGTGCCGACTATATCAATGCAGCGTTGGATACCATTGATGCGGAATATGGCGGCATGGATGGCTATCTGCAAGAAATGCTCGGCATCGGATTGGCAGAAAGGCGGCAACTACAAAACTATTACCTTGATTAAAAGAGTAAAAAATATGATAGATAAAAGCGCTCACTTTCCAGAAAGTCACCACGATATACTGTTGGGTAAAAACTTTGCTCAAGTGGCGATGGTCATGCCGGACGGCAGATTGTCAAACAATACGGTTGCCTTTATCTGGGACGGTACACACGTCAGCTTCAGCACAACAAAATCACGACAGAAGTACAAGACGTTGATGAAAGATCCGCGCATTGCTATTTGCATCTCCGATCTCAAAAACCCTTTGCGGTACCTTGAGATCAGGGGCGATGTTATTTCGCAAGAAGATCAAGATAGAGCGTTTATCAATGGCATTGCTAAAAAATACATGGATATGGATCAATATCCCTATGATAAACCGGGTGAAGAGCGTGTAACGTTCAGGGTGATTCATGCGCGAGTTCGTGCTGAAAACCTCAGTCTGGGCTGATGGTGGTAGAGTCAGTTGCGCGAGACAGTACTTCATTCTTCGTTTAAATCATGCGAATTCTTCTGGGAAATTGTTGCGATAAATTCAGATTAATTCGAGTTTTACGGGATAAATATTGCCTGCATTCCATTCGCATACATACAGGTTTCCGTCTGCATCAGCGCATACATCATGCACATGATGAAAGCAGGAGTAATCAGAAACGAGAAATGATTTTGATGTGTCTTTTGCTGTTTCAGTATGCCCGCCTAATGTTGCGCATATCTGATTATTCTTGTCCAGCATGATGACAAAACCGGAGTTGGGTTTCAGATGTGCGCCAGACCAGCACAAACCGATCACCACGTTTTCACCGTGAATGACAGGCCGACACGGATAGCCTCCCGGCAATGCAATCGTGCCAAGATATTCGCCATCCAGCGTGAATTTTTTGATGCAGGATTGCTTGCGTGACGTGACCAGCAAAATTTCATTGCCAGCCCCTTGTCGATTATCTACCGCGATCCCGTGCGCAAAATCCAGCGTGGAATCTCCGACGTTCTTGCCGCCAAAACGTTGTAAATACTTCCCTCTGGCGTTGTACTGGTTAACGCATTGCGAACCATAGCCGTCAGCAACATAGATGTCGCCGTTGGGCGCAACTGCGGTCTGTGTGGGTGCATAAGGCATGCTGAAAGGGTAGGCGCCGACTTGGTGTGGTGTAGGGAGTGTTTGTAGCACTTCCCCTTGCAGTGTTGTTTTTACGACATGTCCGCGATAGGGATCGCAAATCCACAAAAATTCATACTCGCCATCATTTGTCAGTGTCAGGCCGTGCGCGCCATTCAAATTAAGGGTCCAGCTGTCCAGTACATTGCCCTGTGTATCGAAGACGATAATGTTGTTTTTCGGGTGATCGGTCAGCAGAAAAAGTCGTTGCTGGCTATCGATAACCATCTCATGGCAATTGTTTACCGGGTGTTTCGCAGGATCCGCCTTGCACCAGTTCCGATTGATGCGGTACTGGAAAGCGCCTTGTCCCAGTGTGCTGACTAAGAAGTCTGGTGTATTCAGCCATTTTTTACGGGACAAAAACTGCGTGCCAGCAATTAACACATTGCTGCCGTGCTGATTCAGTGCGCTGTAGACCTTCTGGACAATCATGCTGAGACCATCTGTGGCTGTATGGTCTGTTGACAATACCATAACTAACCGGCAAAGTTAAAACTGCGGTTTTATCTTATTGTCGGGGCAGGCCCTGCAGGCGAAGAATGCCCGACGCTCGAAAGGCTAACTGGAGGTGCCCACCATGACTGAACAAAAAGCTACCAACGTGTTCTGGCACGAAGGTGATGTAACGCGGGAAGACCGTTTTGGACTGCTAAAACAGAAGGGCGCCACACTGTGGTTTACCGGCCTGTCCGGCAGCGGCAAGAGCACAGTGGCTGTCGAGCTGGAAAAACAGCTGCTCATGCAGGGCAAGCTGGCCTACCGCCTCGATGGCGATAACGTGCGCCTGGGTATCAACAAGAACCTCGGCTTCAGCGCTGACGACCGCAAGGAAAATATCCGCCGCGTGGGAGAGGTTTCAAAGCTGATGGCCGATGCCGGCATGATCGTGTTGAACAGCTTTATCAGTCCGTACATCGCCGACCGCGACATCGTGCGGAATCTGCATGCCAGTGGCGATCTCGACTTTATCGAAGTCTTTGTCGACTGCAGCCTCAACGAGGCTGAAAAGCGCGATCCGAAAGGTTTGTACAAGAAAGCCCGCGCTGGCGAGATCAAGAACTTCACCGGCATCGACGATCCCTATGAAGCGCCGGCCAATCCCGAAGTACACCTGCATTCAGACACGATGAGCTTGCAGGAAGAAGTGGACATCCTCATGGCGGCGCTGGCAAAGCGCGGCATTATCTGAACCGATTGGAGAAACGAAATGATCAAGCCTCATGGTGCTGAGCAGTTAATGCCGCTGTATGTCGAAGATGCCGCCGCACGCGCGGCGCTGCTGCAAGAAGCTGGAACCCTGCCAAAACAGCTGGTGAGTTCAGCGGCAGCCGCTAACGCGGTGATGTTGGGCGGCGGCTATTTCACGCCGCTCAGCGGCTTCATGAATCTGGCAGACAGCCTGAGTGTTGCAAGCGACTTGCGCACTGCCACTGGCGTGTTTTTTCCTGTGCCTATTGTCAATCTGGTGCAGGATGTCTCTAGCATTGTCGGCGCAAAACGCATCGCGCTGCTGGATCCGAATATGCCCGGCAATCCCGTTATTGCCATTCAGGATGTTGCTGCTATTGAAACGGTATCGCAGCAACAACTGGAATTCATGGCGCAGGAAATTTTCGGCACGCAAGACCCTAAACATCCAGGTGTGTCTACGTTTATGGGTCTCGGCAACCAGATGATTTCCGGCCCGATTCAGGTGCTGAATTTCAGTTACTTTGAACAAGACTTTCCGGAAACTTTCCGCACCGCTGTGCAGATTCGCAGCGAAATCGCCGAACGCGGCTGGAGCAAGGTGGTTGCGTTCCAGACGCGTAACCCGATGCACCGCGCCCACGAAGAGCTGTGCCGCATGGCGATGGATGACTTGAAGACGGATGGCATTCTGATCCACATGCTGTTGGGCAAGTTGAAAGTGGGAGACATCCCTGCCGATGTGCGCGATGCCTGCATTCGCAAGATGGTGGAAAAATACTTCCCGGCCAACACAGTGATGATTACCGGCTACGGTTTCGACATGCTCTACGCCGGCCCGCGTGAAGCGGTTTTGCACGCGTTGTTTCGCCAGAACTGCGGCTGTACCCATTTCATTGTCGGTCGTGATCATGCAGGTGTGGGTGATTTCTACGGGCCGTTTGATGCGCAAACCATCTTCGACGCGCGTGTGCCAAAAGATGCGCTGCTGATCGAAATTTATCGGGCCGACAACACCGCATTTTCGAAGAAGCTGGGCCGTGTGGTGATGATGCGTGACGCCCCTGATCATGCGCCTGAAGATTTCATTCAACTGTCTGGTACCAAGGTGCGCGAGATGCTGGGTAATGGCATTGCGCCGCCGCCCGAGTTTTCACGCCCGGAAGTGGCGCAGGTGTTGATGGACTATTACCAGCGGATTGATGGAAAGTTGTGAGAGGAAACCCTGATGCAGACAAGCACAACATTCTGGCAAAAGTTGTTTACGACTGAATTCGACATTGATGAAAAATTCAGGCCTATTTGCACGGCGATACTCTGTCTTTTTGCCATTGGCTACCCCGTTATGTTTCTTGGACTCTTCCATTTCGTTGCCTTTCTTGGGCCTGGCTTGGGTGATGACTGGAATATGGGCCCGTTTTTCGCCGCCATTGATACGGTAAAACCATATCCACTGTTGTTCACATTGTTCATGGCAACCGTTGTTGTAACGGCTATATACACGTCGGTTGTCATGATGGCTGGATACTTTTTATATCGAAAAACGTTCAATAAACCGTACCCACTGACTGTGTTTTTTACATTTTTTTTGCAGAATATTCTGGCAGCTACTGCGCTAGGCTTGATCAATGTTTTGATAGGCGGCGTTGCGGTGGTGTTCGGTCATGACTTTTCTGTTGGATTGAATGCCATCCCGGCGCTTTTGATGCGGGTGTATGCATTGGGCCAACAAGTGCCGACGATTCCTGAAGCGCTTGGTTTTCATGTGCCAGGATGGTTGGCTTTTCTTTTGGTGATACAGGTCGGCGGTTTTTTCCATTACTGGCTTCACCGCCTGGCGCATGAAAGCCGCGCACTGTGGTTGCTTTACCACAGGCCGCATCACATGACGCCGGAACTGATACAGCCTACAACGCAGCCTGTCATCACCGCATTTCCTTTCATGCTATTGGTCGCTGTTCCGTATGTGCTGATATTCAGCGCGCTGGGAAAGCTGATTACAACAGACTCGATTGTTGTGTATATCATCACATTCCGGATGCTGATTCTTATCCCCAATCTTTTCAGCCACCAAACGAGCCTGTATCACTGGTCGCATAAACAACGGTGGTTGCGTTTGCTGAGTAACTTTTCTTCCGAAGGTGTATACCATTATCTGCATCATTCCAGAGAGAAAGCGCACAACAACAGCCGGGGCAACCTGGTGAATATAGGCGGCGGGCTATTTTTTATCTGGGACAGGGTTTTTGGTACCTGGCGGGATGTCTCGGATCATCGCCCCAAAGTCGGCCTAATGGACATTGAACCGGAACAGCTCACCACCAATCCCTTGCGGCTGGTTTTCGCAGGTGTATCGCAACTGGTGTATGAACTGGCCATGAATAGTGGATGGAAAACCCGCTGGAAAATTCTGATGGCTGGCAGCGATTATGTGCCGCCATTGACGAAGGATTTCGCACGTAAATGCTGATGGTTTTGGCTTGCGAAATTGATGCCGGATGCGTAATTGGCGTATTACGAGGTGGTTTTCAAAACCGCCTCGACACTTGTGCACAACGTATCAATGAACGCCTTGCTCTGTTTTCTGTCGCCGGAGGCATAAAAACCAGCGAGGCCATGGAAAACCATTGTCTGCACCAGTTGTTGCTTGAATTCCTGTTGCTTGCGATTACCGGGTCCCATAACGCGGTGGATCATTTTCATCAGCTGCCGCACTTCCGGGTAGTTGCCAGTTCGCTCTGCAGTCAGCGCAGCAAATGATTGCGAGGTCATCAGTTGGCAGTTAATCAACAGGTAGGCCAGGCTGTTTTCAGTGCTGTCGATATGCAGCGCCAGAGGCAGCACATACGCATCTGCCAGTTCACGGAGTGAAGGCGATTCTTTTTCAGCGAGCGCATCCATCATGGCTTTACGTCGCACGGAAATCAGGTCGCTATGTTTGTTGAGCACAGCATTGATGAGGCCGGCCTTGTCGCCAAAGTGGTACTGCGGGGCATTGCGGTTTTTTTGCTCTGAAGCGCGGGCGATATCCAGCAGCGTGACATTGTCCACGCCGTGTTCGGCAAACAGCGCCTCGGCGGCGTCCACGATCTGGCGCCGGGTTTCCAGGGTGTCCTTGCGCAGTTGCCGCAGCGGTTGTTTTTCAGGTTTGCTATCGCTCATGGGTGGCAAGGTTACCATAATTTGCTTTGTTTACTTAAAACCACAGTCTTAACTCGTTGCATTCGACTGCTCATGCGGCTATATTCGTTCCAGCTTGTTCCTTTCATAACGAGGATTTCTCAATGAGTACGATGCCACTGGCACGCATTTATGGCCCGAACGATATCCGGATTGATGAGGCGGAACGGCCCGCTTGTGGGCCGGATGATGTGCTGATCAAGATTGAGCGTTGCGGCATCTGCGGTTCGGATCTCAGCTACGCCAAACTCGGCGGCATTCCTGGTGCGGCGAGCCCATTCGCCTTGGGGCACGAGTTTGCCGGTGTGGTGGCCGAGGCGGGTGCCAACGTCAGCCATGTACAAGTGGGCGACCGCGTGGTGGTCAACCCGATGGAGGGCGGCAACGACATTGGCAGCGGTGGCATCAAGGGCGCGTTTGCGCCTTACCTTGTTTACCACAACGCTGCAGCGCATCCAGAAGGTGTGATCAAGTTGCCCGATGCGCTGGATTTTGATCTGGGTGCAATGGTAGAGCCGTTGTCGGTGGGTATGCATGCCGCGAATCAAGGTAAGGTAGTGGCGGGCGACAAAGTGGTGGTGTTTGGTGCCGGGCCTGTCGGTCTTGCCGCAGCGGTTGCCGCCAAATATTTTGGCGCAGAAAAAGTCATCGTGGTGGATCTTTCTGAAAGTCGTCTTGCTGTTGCAGAAAAGCTCGGCATGATCACGTTCAAACCGGATACCGGCAAGCTGAAACATTTTCTGCGTGAACAGCACGGCATCGTTACTAACGATCACAGATTGGGAAAACAGCCTGGTACCGATGTCTTCATCGAAGCGACTGGCGTTGGCTCTGTGTTCCAGGACATTTGCGGCGTTGCACGCAAAGGTTCGCGCATCGTGGTGGTAGCGTTGCATTTCGCGCCGACGCAACTGGACATGATTTCATTGCTGATGAAAGAGTTGCAGATCACCGGCGCCATCGAGTATCCGGTGGAATTCCCGGCTGTGATAGAGATGTTATCTTCTGGAAAAGTGGATGTGCGGCCGATGATCAGCCACAGCTTTCCGCTGTCGCGTTTCAACGAGGCCTTTGCGCAGGCGCAGAAACAGAATGAAGCCCTGAAAGTACTGGTGGATTGCCAATCATGAGAGAGCCTATTTACAAAAAACGTCGCATAGCCCCCGCAGCAGCAGCATTTGACCAGCATTGCGGACGCATTAACGATTTTATCGTGATGACGGAAGCAAATTCCAATGTCTATCTGATTGAAACGCCGGAAGGCGGTATCTTGATCAACACCGGTATGGGATTTGAAACGCCAGTGGTTGATCATAACTTGCGAAAATTTTCGCAAATGCCGATCAGGTATGTCATTTCCACGCAGGGTCACGTCGATCACGTCGGTGGCGTGCAGTATTTCCGTAACCAGTTTCCAGATCTGCAATACATCGTCACAGCGGCTAATGAAGAACACCAGAGTTACGACGCGCGTTTGCAAAAGTTTCGCGCCGCTCGCTCTGCTTTCCGTTTTCAGGATGATTTCATCCAGGTATTCACCGATTACGCCAAAGCGGGGTATACAAAAATCAATGCGCAGGATCGTCCGGTAGCGGATATCGCTTTTGATAATCGCTATGAATTTTCATTGGGGGGTTTGGATGTGGTGCTGATCGCCGCTGCCGGCGCAGAAACCAATGATTCGCTGATCGTCTGGTTGCCACAACACAAGATTGTATTAACCGGCAATTTATTTGGTTGCCCATTCGGGCATTTCCCGAATCTGGTAACGATACGGGGTGATCGCTACCGTGATGCATTGACCTGCGCGGCTGCGGCGCAAACCGTGCTGGATCTGAATGCCGACGTGTTGCTTTACGGACATCATGAGCCGGTGGCCGGTGCGGATGTGATTCGTGCGGAAGTCACCGCGTATCGCGACGCAGTGCTTTATGTGCACGATGAAGTCGTGAAGGGTATGAATGCAGGCAAGGCACTGCACACCTTGCAACAGGAAATAACATTGCCTGCTGAGTGCGAAGTCGGGCAGGGTTACGGAAAAATCAGCTGGAGTATTCGTGCCATCTGGGAAAGCTACGCCGGTTGGTTCAAACATGATTCGACCACCGAGCTGTACAGTGTGCCGCAGAAAGCTATTCACGCCGATCTGGTGGAATTGGCGGGAGCAGATGCACTGATTGAGCGAGCCAGACAAAAATATCTGGCAGGAAAAAATGAAGAAGCGCTGCATCTCTTGGATATTGTGCTAAGTGCTCAAAGTGATCATGCCGCTGCAAAGGCGTTGGCAATCGAGGTGCACGAAAAACTGTTGGAAGATGCCAACACTTTTTGCACTACCGGAAACTTCTGGTTGGTGGGGTGGTTGCAAAACCAGATCAAATTATTGAAAGGTGGTGCCACGGCGCCCCTGTCATTGAAATAAGGCTTAGCACATGACTGGGTTACGAATTACAGATCTCGCGCAACCTCAACTGTCGGAAGCGCAGCAGGGCGCGCTGGACGCAACCAAAGACATGGCGGTGGATTTATCTGTCGACGGCATTCTTGCTGATGCGCGGCGCAAGACGCAACTGGATGACTTCGGGCCACAGGATTTTCTACGTCGCTTGCAATTGTTGTGTGACGAGTGGAGCAGTGATACCGGATTGACCAATATTGGCAAGGTGACATTACGCAATTATTTGGTGCAGTATGCGCGCAACCGCTTGTTGATTCAGGATGTGTTGAAGCGACATCCTGAAATTCATGATGAGCAGATTGTGCAACCGATAATTGTTTGTGGATTGCCGCGTTCTGGCACCACACACATGCTCAACCTGCTCGCCGCAGACAGTCGCTTGCGTTCACTGCCGCTGTGGGAATCGTATGAGCCGGTGCCATCGCCACTGGATAAGCCGCGTGAAGACGGCGTTGATCCGCGTTATGCGCGCTGCCAGAAAAAATGGGAGATGACGCAGCAGATGACGCCGCTGCTCGCTGCCATGCACCCGATGAATCCGGATCATATCCACGAAGAACTGGAATTGATGAACCCGGATTTTGCTTCGTACAATTTCGAGTGGCTCACGCAATCACCGCGCTGGCGCGACGATTACTACGCGCAGGATCAGACCCCGCACTATGAATACACGAAAACGGTTTTGAAGTTGCTGCAGTGGCAGGACCGTCAGGCGGGCAGACTGAAGCAGCGTTGGGTGCTGAAATGTCCGCAGCATATGGAACAATTGCCTGTGCTGCAGGCAGTGTTTCCCGATGCAACCGTGGTTGTGACACATCGCGATCCTGTGGCGGTGATCCAGTCGGCAATGACGATGCTGGCGTATGGCCAGCGATTGAATCGTCATCGTGTTGATATCGAATCGCTGGCGGCATACTGGCCGGATCGTATCGAGCATTTGCTGCGCCGCTGCGTCGAGACGCGCCACCTGTTGCCAGAATCCAGTAGTATGGATTCGAGCTTCCACGTATTCATGGCCGATGATATGGCGATGGTGGAAAAGATTTACGCGAAAGCGGGTTTGGAATTAACGGCACAAGCGCGCGCCGAGATGCAGCAATTCATTGATGATCATCCGCGCGGTAAACACGGCCAGGTGCAGTACAACCTGAAAGAAGATTTCGGTATTGATCCCGCTGTCTTGCGCGAACGTTTCCGCTTTTATTTCGATGCCTTCCCGGTCAAGGCTGAAGCCAAATAACGAGCACATACGATTTTCTGACCCGGATTTTTCAGGAGTATTACATGAGCACAGGCACAGCAACATTCAATTTCACAGGCGCGAAAGTGCTGGTGACTGGCGGTACTAGCGGTATCGGTCTCGCCACGGCGTCAGCGTTTGCGGATGCAGGTGCAAGCGTCACCATCACGGGAACTCGCAATGCATTAACGGATTATGAAGATGACTTGAGCCGTTTCAGTTATCGCCAGTTGCGCGTGACAGATAACGCTGAAATCAAGGCAGTGGCTGCGAGTCTCGATGGCCTGGATGTGCTGGTGAACAACGCCGGCAATGTGAAAATGGCTGGCAGGAAAGATGATCCTGTCGATGTGTTCGAGGAAATGGTGCGCGTGCATTTATTGTCGGCACACAACATGGCGCAGGCATGTCTGGACATGCTCGGTGCCAGCCAGTTGTCCGGCGGCGCCAGTGTGGTGGGTATCGCCTCGCTCACTTCGTTTATCGCCAATCCATTTGTGCCCGGTTATGGCGCGGGCAAAGCGGGACTGGTGCAACTCGCCAAAACGCAGGCGGCGCTGTGGTCTGCGCGCGGTATACGCAGCAATTGTGTGGCAGCAGGCCATATCGCCACGCGCATGACGGCGCCGGTTGTGGAAACAGAAGCGTTTAGTAAAGGTATTCTCGATCGCACGCCAATGAAGCGCTGGGGTAAGCCGGAAGAAATTGCCGATGCTGTGATGTTCCTGTCATCCAGTCGTGCGTCATACATCACCGGTGAAACGCTGATTGTGGATGGTGGGTACCTGTTTAATACGTAAGTACATAGCACTTACATAAATCAGTGCAGAGAGATATTTATGAATGCGATCGACGCCAAAGATTTCTTTTCTAAAGCTGGAATAGAGGATCCATCATCTCTATATGCAAAGATGCGATCAATCGCGCCAGTGTGCCAAATCGGTGATATGCGCGCATTTTTTGTCGGCACGCACGCAGCGGTAGAAGAAGCGGTGAAGCGTCATGAAGATTTCTCAGCAAACCTGAACGCGATGCTGGTGTGCGGTGATGACGAAAAGCCGTATGTGCTTGATTTGAAGGCGCTCGGTGCAACCAACAATGTGATTGCCACGGCCGATGAGCCTGATCACGCCGCTCAGCGTAAATTGATGTTACCGCCCCTCAAGCAATCGCGTATTGCCGAGTTGGAGCCCGAGCTGCGTCACTTTGCGCGTGAGCGCGTCGCTGCGTTTGTGAAAAACGGCGGCGGTGACATTTGCCCTGCCTTGTCGGAATCACTGCCGGCCTATGTTGTGATGAAACTGCTGGGCCTGGAAGGTGAAGCTGCACTGGACGCTATCCGGCGCTGGGCCATGATGGGTGGGGATTTTCTTGCCGGACGACTCAATAGCGAACAGATGAATCAGGTCTTTGTCGAATCTGCAGCGTTGATGAACTACCTCACGCAATATTTTGATGAAGTGCAGGCTCGTGGGCCTGAACAACGTGGCGATTCGCTTGCTGCGTTATTGGTTGGCGGTACAGAAGAGGGTTTGATTACCCGTGAACAAGCAACCGGCATTCTGATCATCCTGTTTGGTGCAGCCGGTGAATCCACCGCGAGTTTGCTGGGTTCTGCGATTCGTCTTTTGGTTGAAGATTCCGCATTGCAGGAAAATCTGCGCAGCAATCCCCCATTGATAGCCAACTTCATTGAAGAAGTGGTGCGCCTCGAAACGCCGTTTAAATTTCACTACCGTTTTGTCAATCATGATACGCAGTTGTGCGGCGCGCCACTCAAGGCAGGTGATGTGTTGTTGCTGGGCTGGGCATCCGCTAATCGGGATTCTGCGATCTGGGATGACGCCGACACTCTCAAGCTGGATCGCAAACTCCCTGAGCGACATTTCGGTTTTGGTTACGGCATACACTTTTGCATCGGTGCGCCGCTGGCGAGATTGGAAGTTCGTGTTGCGCTGGAAGAATTGCTCGCAGGTACGCAGCGTCTCGAGCTAGATCCCGCGAAACCCTATGCATTTGCGCATAGCGTTTTTGTGCGCAGGATGCAGCACCTGCATTTGCGTGTTGGCTGAGCGGGAGACACGTTGCCATGCAAATTAAATACATCTGCCCGATGTGGGGCATGAATCGCCCAACACTCAGGGCGAATCTGGAAGCGATCAAGAAAGCGGGTTTTGATGGCGTCGAAACCTGGGCGCCGGGTGATGACAAGGAACAGCAGGAAATGCGCGTCATCCTTGATGATCTGCAACTGGATCTGGTATCGCAGCAGTGGACGTTTGGCAGTTCCACTGAAGAGCATATGGCCAGCTTCGAGGAACAGTTTTTGCGCAATATTGAATTGCAGCCGCAATTTATCAATTCACACACCGGTGTCGATCATTATTCCTTGGCTGAAAATTTGCGAATTATCGATCACGCCAGCGTGTTGGCGGAACGCCATGCGGTTACGGTGCTGCATGAAACACATCGCGGGCGTCCGACTTTTTCTGCTCCTGCCACTATGGCGTTGCTCGATGCGCGGCCGCATCTCAAATTGACAGCCGATTTTTCGCACTGGTGCTGTGTGCATGAATCGCTGCTAAAAGATCAGCCTGCGCGCGTGCTGCGTGCCAGCGAACACGCACATTACATCCATGCGCGCGTGGGTCATGCCCAAGGGCCGCAGGTTACAGACCCGCGTGTACCCGAGTGGCAAGAAGCGTTGAATGCGCATCTGGCGTGGTGGCAGCAGATTGTTGATATCCGTGCAAAGTCTGGTGCGGACACGTTGTATATCTGCACAGAATTCGGGCCGCCGGATTACATGGTGCGCCTGCCATACACTGCCATGCCGGTAGCTGACCAGTGGAGGATTAACCTGCACATGAAGAAGTATCTACAGCAGAGCCTGAATATTCAGTAAGAGCTACTTGCCGGCATTCTCTCGAGGTGGCGTATTTCTGCTGCGAATTTTTTACGGCGCTCTTCCTGTGAGCGCATGGTAAACAAGTACTAGATGCTGGACGCCTGATGTACGGGATGGCTATTTCAGCACCGCCCTTGCATTCAGGCGTTGTAGCGGTCTGTTGTTGGGCTCGTGCAGGACTCTTACAAAGGCGTCGATCTGTTCCCGGGATGCCGTGATGCTGTTTTTCATCACCAGCCAGCGCACGCCTTCCGAGCAGGGCGGTGTGGTGAGTGAGCCGCTGAAATAGTAGTAATCGCGACTTGCAGGCAACATGCCTTCGGCGAGTAGCAGTGGCGCCAGCGCCATTTTCTGGTCGGCTTCCTTCGGCATGCTGGCCCAGGCTGCAGCCAGCGTTTTGTTTTCGGCGCCTTCCTCAAACATGACGCCAATCACGGCCAGGCTGCCAGTGGCATTGGCGTGAACCAGATGCACTTCCAGTGGGTAGGATTTGCCATTGATATGGTTTTCGCTGGGTGCATGGAAATGGAATTGTTTCAGTTCGAACTCGCGTCCGTTGAGCGTGATACGGCTGCCCTTGTCGAAATTGACCTGCACGGTGTGGCCGTTGTTGATAATTTCGTTGCCACCTGGCTGGTAAAAAAAATTGATCGGTGGCAGTTCTGCCTCGATAAATTCACTGAGATCTATCGGGGACTGGTTGGCGCCGTTGCAGATGTGGAAGTCCGGGCTCAGTTCGGCCCAGTGCTCGGCGCCGCTTTCTCCGCCGTAAGTCCAGTGCACCTTGCCACTGGCATGGGCGAGGTTGGCAAGCATCAAGAGACTGATCAATAGCGCACGGTAAAGCACGATGTTCCCCTCGCGTGACAGGTGTGGTCATTTGAGTGTAGATAATCATCGCTGTTTTTTGCCGGACTCACTTGCCTGGGTGAAATGGCTCGATGGCATCGGCAATCAACCGGTATGAGCTGAATCCCATATCGCTCATGCTGTGATCCAGCGAAAGCGTGCCTTTTACCTGAAAGGCTTCCATGGGCTGGAAGTTGGCGGGAAGTTTGCTCGCGATGACATGCACAATCTGGTTGGCGGGCGGTGGCGGCGTATGGATGCAGGCGCCAAAATATGGCACCAGCAGGAATTCGCGGATCTCGTCGCCTTTGTACTCCAGCGGGACGACATAACCGGCGAGTTTGACCTTGATGCCATTCAGGCTTTTTTCGGCTGGTGCGCTGTCCCAGACGGCGCGCAGTCGCTCCATCGCTTGCTGTGCGCGCGGATCGGCATCATCCAGCTCATCCCACTTGATGTCGCCCAGTTCTTTTTCCGGATTCCAGTCATTCGGAATCAGGTCATCCCAGGTCAGCTCACGGTATGCGTCAGCGGCTTCAGGTTTGGCCTGAAGCGTGGTGGAGCCGGTCAACAGCAAGACCAGCAATAGCCATCGTGCGTACAGCAGGGGAGACATGATCTACCTCGATTCGTTGGGTAGGGTGTAGATTTCCACGTTATCGGCATGCAGGCGATAGGTGCTGTGCCCCATATCGGTCACCGACGGTGAAACGCTGAGTGTACCTTCAACCCAGATTGGCACCATGGGTTCAATGGATTGCGCGATGGATTTTGCCTGCACGTGAATAATCTGGTTTGCCGGCGGCGGCGGTGTGTGTATGCAGGCGCCAAAATATGGCACCAGCAAGAACTCGCGCACAGAATGCTCGCCCGCCTCGTTGTTGAATTCCAGCGGCACCGGAAAACCGGATATGCGGATGCGTTCGCCGTTCATGGCGGGTTCCGCCGGCGCGCTGTCCATCAAGGCGCGCAGGCGCTGCATGGCCTCTGCTGCGCCGGGGTCGCTATCGGCAAGGTTTTGCCTGCCGACAACATCATACAGTTCTGCCGGATGCCACCAGGAGGGTATCAGCTCTTCCCAGCGGATGACTCGATAAGGTTTGTCGACAGCCGTTTCCGCCGGGCTTGCGCCATGGAATCCGGCAATGCGTGATTGCTCGCTCCACAGCACTGCCACCAGCAGCGCTGCGGCAATCATCGTGAGACAGGTTTTTTTCGTGAAGATTTTCATGTTCTGGGGATAAGGCCATCAGCCAGTGACAAACGATAGGCGCGCCACCCCGGCACGAGACTCGCGACTACGCTCACGGAAAACACCAGGCCGAGCCAGCGCAGTTCCGGCAGCGATAAAAATTGTACGGAAAGATGCAGGCCCCAGCGTGTTTCTGCGATGGGACTCACCACTGCCGTCAGCAGAAACAGCAGCAACACGCCGGCAAACATGCCCAGCAGGCTTATGCCGATACCCTCCAGCAACAGCAAACAGAAAATATGCACGGGCCTTGCACCCACCGCGCGCAGAATCGCCAGTTCGCGGCGACGCTCGTTCAAGCCGGCCAGCAGTGTTGCCATCAGCCCGGACAAGCCTACCGCCACCACCATGGCAGACACCGCCAGCAGCGATTGCTCCACCACGCCAACCACCTGCCACAAATCAGACAAGGCAACGCCCGGTAAAACGGCGAGTAAAGGTTCTTCGCGAAATTCACTGATAAAACGCTGCAACTTGAAAACGGCGGCACGGTTTTTCAGACCTACCAACACCGCTGTGATTTGTTTGGGCTGTAAATCAAACTTGCGCACATGCTCGGCCGGAATGTTGAGGCCGGGCATGGGGGCACCGGCCACCCACTCAAGGTGTATCGCTTCCATGCCCGCCAGCGTGATATGCAGGGTGCGATCCACCGGTGTGCCAGTGCGCGCCAGAATGCCTGTGACGGTGAAAGGTTTGTCATCGTGCGCCGGGCCGGCTTGCGACATGCCATGCGTCAACATCACGCGGTCACCCAGCTGGTAGTGCAGCGCTTTGGCGACTTCTGCGCCAATCACCACATCAAAAACGCCGGCGATTTTTTCACCCGCCGTCAAGCGCAGTGCGCGATGGTCGCCGTACTGAAAATGTTCGAAGTACGATGCGTCCGTCGCCAGTACCGGATAGCCGCGATGGCTGTCACCCAATGACAACGGCACCGCCCAGGCAACGCTGGGTTGTTCGCGCAAAGTTGTGAAACTTTTCCAGCCAATATTGTTGGTGGCACCGCCCAGCCTGAACACGGCGTACAACATCAATTGCACCGGGCTTGTGCGTGCGCCCACGATGAGGTCGGTGCCGGAAATAGACTGCTCGAATCCGCTGCGTGCATCCTGCCGCAAACGCTCGACGCCCAGTAACAGCGTGATGCTCAGGGCAATCGACAAGGCAGTCATCACCAGTGTCAAACGGCGGTTCCAGGCGCTCTTTGCCGCCAGCTGCAATAGCGTCAACATCAAGCAGCCTCCACGTCGGGTGTGGCGATATTGACCATCGGCAAGGCAATCTCGCGACTGAATTGTGTGGCCAGTCGCCGGTCGTGGCTTACAAACAGCAGTGTGGCCGACGTGGCCTCGCAGGCGCCCAGCAGCAAATCAAGAAAGGAGGCCTGTCTTTCGGCGTCCAGTGCGGACGTCGGCTCGTCAGCCACCAGAATCTCCGGTTGCCCGATCAATGCGCGCGCCACGGCAACACGCTGCTGCTGCCCGACAGACAATGCCGATGCCTGGCGTTTCCACAGAGCCGGTGCAAGGTCTAGTGTTGTCAGCAGGGCTTCGGCAACCGCCGTCAGTGGCGCCTGCATCTCCGCCCTTTCACGGCGCAGGGAAGAAAACCGGCAGGGCAGCAACACGTTATCCAGCACAGACAAATAAGGCACCAGGTTGAATTGCTGGAACAGAAAGCCGATGTGATCGGCACGAAAGCGGTCGCGCGCACGGCCATTCATCGCCGTCATTTCCTGTCCCAGCAGGGATATGCTGCCCGCCTCAGGCAACAGTACACCGCCCAGCAGCCCGAGCAGGGTGCTCTTGCCGCTGCCGCTGGGGCCGTGCAGGAATACCCGCTCGCCAGCAGCCACCGTCAGGGAAGGGATGTCCAGGCACAGCGGCAGATTGCGCTGCCAGCGGAAGTGCAGATCTTGCAAGGCAATGGCATCAGTCACGGTGGTTTCCAAAGAGTTCAGAGCGCTATGTTTTCAAAAAGCCATTGTACGTTGACGGCTGCCGAGTTCAGCGCCCTTCTGACCACGCGGCCCGGCCACGGAGACATCAAGATCCTGCAGGTTGGCGGCGATGTCGAACAGATTCACGGTCAATGCCTCCAGCTTGTCTGGCGCGCTGCACTGGAACACGAATTCACCCTCCAGATCGCTGTGCGTTTCTCTTTCATGCTCGTGCTTGTCTGCATCTTCATGGTGTTTTTCATCCTGCGACTTTTCAGCATGATGTTCGTCGTGATCCTCATGCGCGGCACCGGTTTCTTCAAACAGTGGCGACTCCACCTTGGCAGACTGCAAACGGCAATCGGCTGCACTGCTTAACACAAATATTTTGCCGGCATCATTCAGTTTTTCACGCAAGGTTTTTAGCGTGGTCTTGTCTTTTTCGGAGGAGGCGTGGTGCTCGAAACCCGCCAGTGAATCCATCGAGCTTTCCAGCATCAGGGTCACGGTGCCGCCGTCGATGGCGACATCCAGTCTGGCTGCGCCATGCTCATGCGCGGCGTGCTCCTGTGCGGTAGCGACGAGGGAAAACAGAGCAAGCAGGCAGGGCAGGTAGCGCGTCATTAGGACACCTTAAGCAACTGAGTTGCAAGAGATGCTCATACTAATCACATGCCGGCTAATTTGCAATCCAGTTGCGTTTACAGGGGCTGGCAACCCGGACAGACGCCGCGCAAGGTGGTATCGATCGCCTGCAAGGTGAAACCCGCCGGCAACGGCGAGAGCGTGAGCTGCACGGCATCCAGGCAAGACAGTTTGCCGCAGCTGTTGCACTGGAAATGCGGGTGGATGTGCTGTTCGTTTGTCACGGCATTGAAACGCCAGATGCGATCCTCGCCGGCCAGCTTGTGTGCCAGTTTCTGCGCCACCAGCCAGTCCAGCACGCGGTACAGGGTCACCTTGTCAAAAGCTTCTCCCCGACGGAGCAGCAAATCCTGGATGTCCTGATGGCTTAGCGCCGTACTGGTTTGCAACAGCAGTGCGAGAATGGTCAGGCGCGCGGGTGTGACGCGCCCACCACAAGCGTCGAGTTGTTTGCGAGCAAAATCCACAATGCGAGAGTCTGTCTGTGTGTTGTCAGCGTGCATGGGAATATGAAAACACATCGTGTACAGGCTGTCATGCGCAACGCGCGGGCGTTTGTTGCGGCTGATTGGTTCTCAAAGCCCGGGCGGCCCAGTATGCTGTCAGCCCGCTGTATTTGAGTGATCGCTGTGCAGAAGCAGATTCGCCGCTATTTTGTCGATGAGCAGTGTGCCGCGCTTGCGGGTGTACATCCTGTGTTGGCGCGCGTGTTCCGCCATCGCGGTGTGCTCAGTGCGGATGAGCTGGATTATCGTCTGGAAAAACTGCCTGCACCGGATTCGTTGAAAGGTTTGCCGGCTGCGCTGGCTTTGCTGCTGGCGGCACTGCAAAAGCAGCAGCGCATACTGATTGTTGGCGATTTCGATGCCGACGGTGCAACATCCACGGCGCTTGCCGTGCGCGGCTTGCGTGCGCTGGGTGCGCAGCAGGTGGATTTTCTGGTACCTAACCGTTTCGAATATGGTTATGGTTTGACGCCGGAAATCGTGGCGCTCGCACGTACGCGCAATCCTGAGCTGATCATCACGGTCGACAATGGCATTTCCAGCATTGAAGGTGTGGCAGTGGCCCGAGCTGCCGGTATCAAGGTGCTGGTGACCGATCACCATTTGCCGGGAGATGTCTTGCCGCAGGCTGATGCTATCGTCAATCCGAATCAGCCCGGCTGTACATTTCCGGATAAATCACTGGCCGGTGTCGGCGTCATGTTTTATGTGTTGCTCGCGTTGCGAAGGCAACTGCGTGAGCAGGGCTGGTTTGCACAACAGCAAATCGTTGAGCCGAATCTCGCCGGTTTTCTGGATCTGGTCGCCTTGGGTACGGTGGCGGATGTGGTGCCGCTCTCGCATGTCAATCGCACCCTGGTGCAACAGGGTTTGTTGCGCATCCGTGCTGGAAAATGTGGTGCCGGTATACGCGCACTGGCAGAGATTGCCGGCCGTGAATTGCCGCGACTGGTCACAGCCGATTTCGGTTTTGCTATCGGTCCGCGACTTAACGCGGCCGGCAGGCTGGATGACATGACACACGGCATCGCTTGCCTGCTCACGGATGATGCGGAAACCGCGCGCGCGTATGCGCAGGAACTGGACAGCCTGAATCGCGAGCGACGTGCGATTGAATCCAGCATGCAGGATGAAGCCTTGAACGATGCGCGATTTCTGCGTTGGGCGGAACAGGATGCGAGCGAGCTGCCGTGGAGTTTGTGTCTGTATGACAGCAGTTGGCACCAGGGCGTGATCGGTATTCTGGCCTCACGACTCAAGGAAAAATTTCATCGCCCGGCCATCGTGTTTGCGGATGCCAGCGATACAGAGATCAAGGGCTCTGCACGTTCCGTACCGGGCCTGCATATTCGCGATGCACTCGATAATATCGCCGCCCATCATCCGCATATCCTGCAAAAATTTGGCGGCCACGCCATGGCGGCGGGCCTCACCTTGAAGCGCGAACATTTTGCAGAATTCTCGGCCTTGTTCGAGCAGGAAGTGTGTGTGTGGCTGGATGAAAGTGATCTTGAAGCGGTGCTGGTGAGCGATGGTGAACTGGCGACACAGGAGCTCAATCTGGAAGTGGCGGAATTGCTGCGCACGGCAGGGCCGTGGGGGCAGCGCTTTCCTGAACCCTTGTTTGATGGTGTTTTTGCATTGAAGGCCCAGCGCATTGTCGGTGAGCGGCATCTGAAGATGCGTTTGTCTTGCCTGCATGGCAGTGGGCAGGAATTTGAAGCCATTGCCTTTGGTGTCGACACCGCGCGCTGGCCTGATGCTTCGGTGCAGCAGGTGCGTGTAGCCTATCGTCTGGATGTGAACGAATACCGGGGATTGCGCAGCGCACAATTGCTGGTGCAGCACCTTGAGCCTTGTTGATCAACTGCCGCGATAAAAACCGTTTTCAGCGAGAAAACCCAGCGTCAGCTTGCTGTCGCCATTGTTGTCTTTGTTGTTGTGGTCGGCGGCCTTGTCGCCCAGCAACAGTCTTTCCAGATAGCGCGCAATCACATCCACTTCCAGATTGACGTGTGTGCCGGTTTTGTATTCGCCAAACAGGGTTTTCTGTTGTGTGTGCGGCACGATGTTCAGCTCAAATTCTGCGCCTTCCACTTTATTGACAGTGAGGCTGACGCCATCGACACAGATGGAGCCTTTGTGGGCAATATATTTGGCAAGATCATCAGGTGCGCGCAAACGATAGCGAATCGAGCGCGCGTCGCTGTGGATGCTGACCACTTCACCGACGCCATCGACATGGCCGCTGACAATGTGGCCGCCGAGTCGCTCGCTGGCGCGCAGGGCTTTTTCCAGATTGAGATGTGCGCCGGTTTTCAGTGCGCCCAGTGTGCTGTAGGCCAGCGTTTCCACGGACACATCGGCCCAGAAGCCGTCACCGGGTAGATCGACAACCGTAAGGCAGACGCCGTTGGTGGCGATGCTGTCACCCAAAATGACATCCGACAAATCCAGATTGGCAGTGTGGATGCGCAGGCGTTTGTCGCCGCTGCGGTTTTCGCTGGCGACCAGTTTGCCAACGGCTTGTACGATACCTGTGAACATGTGAAGCCTCGGTTAATCCGGTTTGACGGTAAAGCGCCAGTCGGGACCGACAGCGCGTACATCGGTAATGGCGAGATTATGAGCTTGCTGCATGGTGTCAAATGGCAACGCAAACAGGGGGCGTGCAGTGCTGCCCATCAGTTTGGGCGCTACGTAGATGATCAACTCATCCGCGAGTCCGGCTTGCAGGAAATGTCCGGCCAGTGTTGCGCCGGCTTCCACCAGCACTTCATTGCACTGGCGTCGCGCCAGTTCAGTCAACACCGCGTGTAGATCAAATGGATGTGCAGCATCACCGTGGTGATGAGATTGCCAGTGTTCGATATGCGCGGGCAAATTGTTCGGCGCCGGTTTTGCAGTACACCACAAGGTATGGGCATTGCTATCAAAAATCTTTGCATCGCGTGCGATGTGTGCGTGCTGGTCGAGCAGCACGCGCAAGGGACGACGTGCGCCCAGTTTTTCCAGATATTCACTGTCGCGCACGGTGAGCTGCGCGTTATCGATCTGTGCAGTGCCTGCGGCCGTGATGATCGCGCAACTCTGCGCGCGCAGGCGTTGCACATCGCGTCGCGCGTGTTCGCTGGTAATCCATTGCGATTCGCCGGAGGCCATCGCGGTGCGGCCATCGAGACTCATCGCCATCTTGACGCGCACCAGTGGCAAGCCGGTGGTCATGCGTTTGATGAAACCGGGATTGAGCGCCTGCGCTTGTGCTTCCAGCAAAGGTCCATCGACGGCAATGCCGGCGTCGCGCAATTTTTGCAAGCCGTTGCCGGCCACTTGCGGATTCGGGTCCTGCATGGCGTAGACCACACGCGCCACGCCGGCGGCAATCAGTGCTTCGCAGCAGGGGCCGGTCTTGCCGTGGTGAGAGCAGGGCTCGAGTGTGACGTAAGCGGTGGCGCCGCGTGCAACGTCTCCCGCATGCTGCAGTGCGTGAACTTCGGCATGTGCGCCACCGGCTGCCATGTGCCAGCCTTCGGCAATCACGGTGTTATCTTTGGTCAGCACACAGCCGACGCGTGGATTGGGTGCCGTGCTGTAATGGCCAAGCGCGGCCAGTTGCAGCGCGCGCGCCATGTATTGCTGGTCTTGCATCGTCGTCATCGTATATCAACCGGCGTGTTGAGGTTGCAGGCGGTCGATTTCGGCACGGAATTCGTCGAGATCCTTGAAGTCGCGGTACACCGAGGCGAAACGCACATAGGCAACCTGATCGAGTTTGCGCAACTGATCCATCACTTTTTCGCCGACCACGCGCGAGGAGATTTCGCGTTCGCCGGTGGCTTGCAGGTAGTGTTTGATATGGGTGATGGCGGATTCGATGTCTTCGACGCTCACCGGTCGCTTTTCCAGTGCTTTCAGCATGCCGGCCCGCAGTTTGTGCTCATCAAAAGGAATGCGCGAGCCATCGCTCTTGATGATACGCGGCATCAGCAGTTCTGCTACTTCATAGGTCGTGAATCGCTCGTGGCAGCCCAGACACTCGCGGCGGCGGCGCACCTGGTCGCCTTCGGCCACCAGGCGCGAATCGATGACCTTGGTTTCAGTCTCGGCACAGAATGGACAGTGCATGATGAAGGGTTCCTTGCTCTACAATGATGGGGCTCGCAACGTCATTGATTGTACCGTGAGTGCCCGCCATCAGTGAAACGTGAAACTTACTGTTTGAAATGAGAGTCGTATGAGTGAAACCAGTCATTTTTTCGCCTACCTGAGCAAGTTGCGCTGGATTGAACGCTGGGGCATGAAGCGCAATGCCATTCGTGAAAATGTGATGGAACACAGTTTTGAGGTGGCGGTGGTTGCGCATGCGCTGGGCGAGTTGCACAACCGCATGCACACACAGCCGCTGGATCTCGGGCAGCTGGTACTGACGGCACTGTATCACGATGCCTCGGAAGTGCTGACGGGTGACCTGCCGTCACCGATCAAATATCACAACGAAAAAATTCGCGATGCCTACAAGGAAGTGGAGCATGCCGCCGAGCGCGAGATGGTGGCAATGTTGCCGGAGACGCTTCGCGAAGCCTATGCGCCTTATCTGTTGTCGGATCATATCGACCCTGCGATCAAACAGCTGGTGAAGGCGGCGGATCTGATCGTGGCCTACACCAAATGCAAAAGTGAGACCGTGGCGGGCAATCCGGAATTCAGCAAGGCCATGCGCGATATGGAAGAGCGCTTGTCACAGTTGCAACAGCCGGAAGTGCGCGAATTCTGCAAGCAGTTCTTGCCGAGTTTTGATTTGACGTTGGATGAGTTGATCCGCCCGCATGCCTGAGCGGGCAAACGAATGGCCTAGAGAGGGCAATCGCCGCAGATGCGGTTGAGTGTGTCGCCGTTCATGTGCGCACGGCGCAAATCCTGATACGCCGGGCCATTCCAGTTGGATTCGAAATCACCGTCAGTGATGATATTGAACAGACCGTGGTCAGGTTGCGTGCGTGTGCAGCAGGGCGTGACATTGCCTTCTGCGGTGATGTGCGCGGAGCGGTAGGGCCAGTGGCAGGCGCCGATGCGGCGTCGCGGTATCTTGTAGCCGACTATGATGCCGCGCAGCCCGAGTCGCAATTGCTGTTTGATAATGGCGCGGCGAATGGCGGGCAAATGGTGCATGGAAGCGCGGATGCGTTCGGCGGTTTCCTGATGGCCGGGATCGCCTTTCATCAGCCAGTTTTCAACAAAACTGATGGCGAGATAGTCGGCACCCAGATCCATGCACAGTGAGCCCAGTGCAGACAGGTCGTGATAGTTTTCGTGGGTGACAGTGTTGTTGATGCCGATGATGACATTGGAACGGCCGCTGTTGCGCTCTGCCACCAGCGTGCGGATGCCTTCGGTGACTTCGGGCAGGCCGACTTTTCCCATCGGGCGCAGGCGTGCAAATTCAGCCGGATCCGTGGAGTCGATGCTGATGCCGACTTCATACACATAGTCGTGAATCAGTTTGCGGATCTTCTCGTTGCGCAGCAGGCTGCCGTTGGTGATGATCCAGACTTTCACCTTGCGTGCTTTCAGTTGTTGCAGGATGTTTTCAATTTCCGGATTAAGAAAAATTTCACCCAATCCGACCAGGCGCAGTGATTGCAGATCCGGAAACGACGACAGGATTTTTGTCATCGTTGCCGGCAGCAAATCATTTTTCATGTCTTCGCGGGCGAGGCTGCTGCGCGAGCAGGTGCCGCAGGTGGCGTTGCAGCGTGTGGTGGGTTCGACTTCGACATGCGTGGGCAATGGTGCGATCAGCGCTGGCGTGTAGCGCATCATGCCGCCGTAGAAGGTGATCTTCCCCAGTTTGCGCTGTGCATTGCGCAACAGGTTGGCAAGTGGCTTCGGGATCATGATGCCTGTCGGGTAGGGATCAGATCGGCTTTGTCCGCTTTGCTCTTGCGCACAATCTGGTAGGTGTCGCGCGATGGCTTCTGGCCGCGGAAGTCGTACACCGGCCAGCGGTCTTCTGCGTAATAGCGCGAAGGAATAGGTGTGGACAATGACGGCATGAAATAAAACTTCAGCGCGTAGTAGAAGTCCCAGAAAAATTCGCCGGTCTTGATGCCGTGCATCAGGCGGCGAAAGATGAAGCCGGGGTTGTACAGCAAAGCCTTCTTGTAGGCGATGTCGGTGTATTTCTCTATGGTTTCCTTGCTGAGATGTTCATGTGTGAACAGGGTCTTGTTCGAGTACATGAAATAATCATCCCAGTTATAGGAGTTGATTATGCCTTGCGCATGGTAGCGGTTGAACATGTCGGTGCCGGGGAAGGCGATGGTTCTGCCGAACTTCATCATGTCCAGTGGCAGTTCGCGCGCATAGTTGATGGTATCCATCATGGTTGCTTCAGTGTCGGCGGTGAGGCCGAGCATGAAAAAGCCGTTAGTGTCGATGCCGGATTTGCGCGCCAGTGCTGCGCCACGTTTGCCCTGGGCAATGCTGGCGCGTCCGCCTTTGCCAAAACCTTTCAGAATTTCATCGTTGCCGGATTCGAAGCCGAAAGACACGCGGTAGCAACCGGCCTGACGCATTTTGCGGAAAAGATTTTCTTCCACGCTTTCCACACGCACGCCGTTGGAACACGTCCACGCCATTTTGACGCCGGAGGCGATGATGGCATCGCAGACGCTGGATGCCCACTCCTGGTCGGACGTGAAAATATCATCGACCACCATGGCTTCTCGAAAGCCGAGGCTTTGCAGTTTTTTCAACTCTTCAGCACAGCGTTGCGGTGATTTTTTGCGATATCCCAGCGCCATCGTCATCTTGCTGGCACAGAAGTCACATTTGTAAACACAGCCGCGCGAGAATTCGATGCCGGACATGGGCGGGTAGCGTGTGTACAGGCGTGAGCCGTGCTTGCGGTAGATTTCCTTGTCGTACAGCTCCCAGGCCGGCATGGCGAGATCATCGAGATTGGCGATGACAGGCTGCAATCCGGTGGAGAATATTTCTTCGCCATCGCGATAGAACAGCCCCTTGATGTCTTTTGCAGGTTTGCCGTCGCAGTATTCTGCAAATGAAATATCGGCTTCGCCGACAAACACGGCGTCGAGTCGCGATTCCAGCAATGATTCTTTCGGCATCGCTGACGGATGCGGGCCGCCACCTACCACGCGAATACTGGCAGAAATGTCTTTGACCAGAACACTGATGTCGCGCAGCTGGTTCATCAGCGGTGTCGTTGCCGTGATGCCGACAATATCCGGTTTGAACGCCAGAATGCGGCGTTGGACATCTTCGAAATCGTAAGGTGTGTAACAGAGATCGAGAATTTCGACGCTGTGCCCGCGCTGCATGGCAGCACCGGCGATGGTGGCGAGCCCGAGCGTGGGGAACACCGGGTTGACAATGGAAGCCTTGGTGCCGCTGTAGCTCGGCACATAAGACGGATTGATCAACAGAACCCGGGCCATAACTTGCCTCGTCGCATCAGCTGTCTTGTTGTAGGGATTCCAGCTGTTTTATAGGGATATTGTTTTAAAAACAGGTGTTCAAAAAAGCCGGAGGTCACACTCTAACCGGCTTGTGCATTCTGCGCCAGCATTGCGCGGGCGCAGAATGCGAGTGCCGCCGTGGATCAGCGGTAGACCGGGTGCTTCGCGCACAGTGCCGCCACTTTCTCGCGCACGGCAGCAATGGTGCTCTCTGCGTCGCCGGCTTCCATCGCGTCGAAGATGTCGCAGATCCAGTTGGCCAGTTCACGGCACTCGGCTTCGCCGAAACCGCGCGTGGTACAGGCCGGTGTGCCGATGCGGATGCCGGAAGTGACCATTGGCGGGCGCGGATCGTTGGGTACTGCGTTTTTGTTAACGGTGATATGTGCACGGCCGAGCGCGGCATCCGCCTCCTTGCCGGTAATGTTCTTGTCGATCAGTGACAGCAGGAACAAATGGTTTTCCGTGCCGCCAGAAACAACCTGATAGCCGCGTGACATCACGGTGGCGGCCATGGCTTTGGCGTTCGTCAATACTTGTTGCTGGTATTGCTTGAACGAGGGTTGCAGGGCTTCGTGGAAACATACGGCTTTGGCTGCGATGACGTGCATCAGCGGGCCGCCCTGCTGGCCGGGAAATACAGCGGAATTCAGTTTCTTCTCCAGCTCTTCGTTCTTGCGGGCGAGGATCAGGCCGCCGCGCGGGCCGCGCAGGGTCTTGTGCGTGGTGGTGGTGACCACATCGGCAAACGGTACCGGGTTCGGATAGATGCCAGCGGCAACGAGGCCTGCGACGTGGGCCATGTCCACGAACAGATACGCGCCAACCTTGTCGGCAATGGCGCGGAAGCGCGGAAAATCCAGCACGCCGGAATAGGCGGAGAAGCCGGCGACGATCATTTTCGGCTTGTGTTCAACGGCCAGTTTCTCCACTTCGTCGTAGTCAATCAGGCCGGTGGCAGGGTTCAGACCGTATTGCACGGACTTGTAGATCTTGCCGGAGAAATTGACGCCAGCGCCGTGCGTGAGGTGACCGCCGTGAGCGAGGCTCATGCCCAGTACCGTGTCGCCGGGTGTGCACAGCGCCATGTAGACAGCGGCATTGGCCTGGCTACCAGAGTGTGGCTGCACGTTGGCGTAATCGGCGCCGAACAAGGCTTTCGCGCGGTCTATGGCCAGTTGCTCGACCACGTCCACAAATTCGCAGCCCCCGTAGTAGCGCTTGCCGGGGTAACCTTCGGCGTATTTGTTGGTGAGTTCGGAGCCTTGTGCCGCCATCACGGCAGGGCTGGCGTAGTTTTCGGAAGCGATCAGTTCGATATGGTGTTCCTGGCGTTGCTGCTCGCTCTGGATGGCGGCCCACAGGGCGGGGTCAAACGAGGCGATGGTGATCTCTTTGTTGAACATGGTCGGCTCCGGGCGGACAAACAACTGTCAAATAATGAAGATAGCGAAAAACGCAGGCGGCATTGTACACGACAGCCTGTGTACACCAATCTTTGTGTACATGGCTGTCTGTATACAGGAACGCCGACCTTCAGGCAGAATGCCGCGCAATCATGCCATGCCGGTTTTCTCGATCGCTTCCATGTCTGAACTTCCGTCGCCTGATCACACCGTTGATGCCCGCAATCTCTACTGCCCTGAGCCGGTGATGCTGTTGCATGCTGCTGTGCGTGAAACGCAAGAAGGGCAGTTGATCGCCGTAATGGCGACAGATCCATCCACGCAGCGCGATGTGCCCAAGTTCTGCCACTTTCTCGGGCATGAATTGCTGGAGCAGAGGCAGGAGGGCGATGTGTTTTTTTATCTGATCAGAAGAAAGTAGGCATATAAAATAGGCGCAGCTGAAAATGAAACGGGGCGATTTTTACATCGCCCCGCGTGTTTTTGACCATGGATTTTTCTTCAGGTTTTCTCCACCAGCGCAGCAATGGCAGCCAGCGCTTCCGGATCCTGTTCTTTCAGCTTGTTGGCGATGGTGTGCTGGAAGAAATAGCGAAAATCCGGATATTCCTGTGCGCTGTAAAGGCAGTCATCGCCGGGTAGCACCGGCGTGTTATGACATTTCTCGGCATCAACCAGCATGGCGTGGATTTCACCGTTGCAGTGCAATTGCCAGCTGATGACTTCCGTCAGCATCAATGTGTTGGGCAGCTTGGACGCCAGCACGGCGTGCGTGCCGATATTGTCAGGAATTTCCTGCACCACTTCGTCGGGCGTCGTGCAGTGGTATTGGTAGTAGCTGGCGCTGGTTTCCAGCTCGATGATCTTGTGCTCGGGTGGCTCGAAGAATATTTCGTCGATGCCTGGATCGTAATAGCCTTCAAACTGGCCCTCGAGCGGATCCTCGATGGCGGGGCAGGGTACGATGTCGGTCATCCAGGGCACCAACCCCACTACCTCACCACTTTCGCGCAGACCCCAGCACAGAATTTTCAGGGCAAAGTATTTGCCGGGATGCGTTTTGTTGCTGTACAGCATTTCCAAGCCGTCGAGCTCTGGCGACAGGCGGATGAACGGCGAATTGGCCAGTTCACTCAGTGGCTTGCGGGAGAAGATGTCGATGACATTGTCCGGTCTGTTGCCGGCATCGGATTGGGTAGGCGTACTCATAAGCTGCCTCCTGAGCGGGTGGAACTGTGAACGGCTACACGAATGTGATCAGCCATGTAAAATGTCACCCGTCTGTATTTACAGTATAGATTCTTGTCGCAAACCACAATAGCTGCCGTCAAAAAATCACCTTGCCCACTATATGCAGTCATTTTCGCCACATTCAAGTCCGTATTATTTTGCCTATGGTTCGAATATGAACACAGCGCGCATGCGCAATCGCGCGATGCAGGTGGTTCGCTGTGAGGCAGGTGTGCTGGAGGGTTTCCGGCTGGTTTTCAACAAACGCTCGGCAGACAACCCTCATATCAGTTTTGCCAATATTGCCTGGCAGCCGGGCCATCAGGTCGAGGGTGTGTTGTATCAGCTGTCCGGCGTGAAGGAACTCGACAAGATGGATCGTTTTGAAGGCAGCCCGCGTCTTTACAGTCGCGAGATATTTCCAGTTGCATGCAGGGACGGGCGTGTACTGCCCGCCTGGGTTTATGTTGCCAATGCCGCCATGATCAGCGACGGTTTGCGCCCCGAACGCTGGTATCTGGAGCACTTGTTGGCGGGTAGGGATTATCTGAGTGTCGCTTATGTTGCTGCACTGGAGCGAATTGATTGTTGTGCGATGGGCGAGGCGCAATTCTGATGCAGCCGGATTGCCGCGACATCGAGCGTGTGTTCAACGCAACATTTGCCGACAGCTTCAATACCGTCTTGATCGGCGGCGCGCCGGAGCCGTTTTATCGGCCGGCGGATGCCGAACATGCGCAGCACCGGATTTTTTATCGCGAGGATTTTGTCTCCAGCAGTTTGCATGAAATTGCACATTGGCTGGTGGCAGGCCCCGAGCGCCGCCTGCTGCCTGACTGGGGCTACTGGTATGCGCCGGATGGACGCAATGCCGAGCAACAACGACAGTTTGAACAGGTGGAAGTGAAACCGCAGGCGCTGGAGTGGTTGCTGAATATTGCTTGTGGCTTGCGGTTCCAGGTCAGTCTCGACAATCTGGGTGATGATGCGGGTGACGGTCGCCTGTTCAAGGACAGGGTTTATGCCCAGACCTGTGTGTATCTGGCGCAGGGCACCAATGCGCGCAGCGTGCAATTGTGCGAGGCTTTTGCCTCGGCATTTGGTGGTGAATGTCGGCGCGAGTTTATTCATCTCCAGCGTGAAGATCTTGGTTTGTAAGGTGCAAGGTCTAACGGATTTTTAACATTGTGCCGGTTGTCGGCGTGCTAATATGCCGGCACCAGGTGATGTGCTGTGTGTAAACGGCGACAGAGGGGGATGGTCATGAAACGTGTTGTTTTCAACCAGAAAGGCGGCGTCGGCAAGACCAGTATCAGTTGCAATCTGGCGGCGATCAGTGCGCAGCAGGGATACAAGACCTTGCTGATTGATCTGGATACCCAGTGCAACAGTTCCGAATACCTGCTGGGCCCGCGTTATGCAGAAAAAGGCAGCACTTCTGCCGATTTTTTTAAATCGTTTCTCGGGCTTTTCGGACGCAAACCCTATTTGCCTAGCTTCTGTCATCCCACGCATTTCGGGCGCTTGTCGGTAATGCCCGGCAGTCCGGAGCTGGCGACCCTGGAGCGCGAGCTGGAAAGTCGCCACAAGATCTACAAGCTGCGTGAAGCACTGGATCAGCTGCTGGAGCACTATGACCGCATTTATATTGATACGCCGCCGGCACTGAATTTCTACAGCCGCACAGCGTTGATCGCAGCTGACCGTCTTCTGATTCCATTTGATTGCGACAGCTTTTCGCGGCAGGCGCTCTACAACCTCGTCAACACCGTGGCTGAAATTCGCGAAGATCACAACGAGGATCTGGTGATTGAAGGTGTGGTAGTCAACCAGTTCAATGCTCAGGCGCGCTTGCCGACAGAGTTGATCGAGCAGTTGAAGCAGGACGGCTTGCCAGTGGTGGAAAGTTATCTGTCTTCATCGGTGAAATTGAAGGAATCCCGTGAAGCACATACGCCACTGGTGTATTTTGCGCCCACGCACAAGTTGACACAGCAGTTCGTCAATCTCCATGCGCTGATTGAGGGGCTCAATCCGGTGATCGTCAGCGACGAGACAGAAGAAGCTGCAGTTTGATGTTTTTGCAAAGAGGTACAAGCCAATGAGTATTGCCAAGGATTTCAAGGAATTCGCCATGCGTGGCAACGTCATGGATATGGCGGTGGGTGTGATTATCGGTGCCGCCTTCGGCAAGATTGTCACCTCGCTGGTCAATGACATCATCATGCCGCCCATCGGTTTGCTGCTGGGCAGTGTCGACTTCTCGCATCTGGTGATTACCCTGCAAGCGGAGGCTTTGGGCAAGGCGCCGGTGACCATTCGCTATGGTCTTTTCATCAACACAGTGCTGGATTTTCTGATCGTCGCCTTTGCCATTTTTATGGTGATCAAGCAAATCAACCGCTTCAAGAAAGCCGAGGATCCAGCCACGCAGGAATGCCCGAAATGCATTTCAAAAATTTCCATCAAGGCAACTCGCTGCCCGCATTGCACGTCCGATTTGTCTTGATCAGGTAAGCTTATGCTGTCTTGTTTTCTGAGTCGTCGCAAAATCCTGCTGTCAGTCTTTGTACTGGCTGTGCTGGTTGCTTGCGCAACATCGCCGACAGGTCGCAATCAGTTGATGATGGTCGGCGATGCGGAAATGGCCAGTATGGGACAGCAATTATTTGCGCAAATGCAGCAGAAAACACCGCCAGTCAACGATGCGCGTGTCAATGGGGAAGTGAACTGCGTGGTACATGCACTGGTGGCGGAATTGCCGGCCACTATGCGCAGTGGTTGGGAGTTCCGCGTCTTTGATGACAAGACGCCGAATGCCTTTGCGCTGCCCGGCAAGAAAATCGGTGTGCATTCCGGTATGTTGAAACTTGTGCAGAATGATGACCAACTGGCGGCGGTGATTGGTCACGAAATTGGTCACGTACTGGCGCGGCATGCCAATGAGCGTGCGTCCATGGGTATGCTGGCGCAGATTACGCAGGAGGTGGCCGGGCAGATTGGTCCAGGCACGGCGGCGGTGTTTGGTCTCGGGGCGCAGGTGGGCGTGATGTTGCCGTACAGTCGCACGCATGAGGCGGAAGCGGATGTCATCGGTCAGGAGATGATGGCGCGAGCCGGGTTTGATCCGCGCCAGAGCATTGCCTTGTGGCAGTTGATGGGCAAGCAGGACAAAGACGCGCCGCCGGAACTGTTGTCAACGCACCCGGCGGATGGGACACGCCTGCGCGGTCTCAATGCGCATTTGCAGAAAGCCTGGCCCTTGTATGAACAGGCACTGGCGGCAGGTAAAAAACCACACTGCCAGCGATAATCAATTCATGATGATTTTTCTGCCTGCAGAATCCGGCACAGAGACTCGGCATGTTCGGCGGCTTCCAGCCCTAGGGTGGTGAGGTAACCGCCATCCGCTTGTGTGATCAAGCCTTTTTTATGCAGTCGTTTGGCTGCATCAATTTCTGTTTGCAGGGCGGTTTTGTGAATCTTGATACCGGCTTGTGTGCTGGACAGGTCAAACAGTGACAGGATTTCAAGTTCTTCGATGATGTCTGAACTGTAGGGCATGGCGCATTCCTTGTTGGGAGATTCGTCTTGTATTGTGCGCCTAGCTGTTTCGCAGTGTAAAGGCGAGTCGCAACCAGATCTTGAAAGAACTCCACAGCACTTTTTTCGGCACCAGACGCAGGATGCGCCAGATGCGTTTTGGCGAGCAGTAAAAGCGGAAGATGGTTTTGCGGATCAGGTTGTCCAGTGGGTAGTCGTGCGCTACCTGATACCACGATCCGCCAGAGCGATGCGAGCCGCCGCCGCTTTCATTCAATTGTGTCACCGTGATCAATGCCGAGCGATTTTCCTGCTCAGCCAGTGCGTAAAGTGGTGTTTCCGGCTGCGGTGTTACGGTGAAGAAGTTTGCCAGCGTCAGCTGGCTGTCGAGGGCAAACTGGATGGTGGCTTTCAACTCATCTTCGGTTTCTGTCGGGAAGCCGAGCATGAAAAATCCGGAGACGATCACGCCGTGGCGCTCGAACTGGGCGATCACACTCTGGATGCGCTCGAGTTTCAGGTGTTTCTCGATCAGTGTTTGCAGGCGCGGTGTCACGGTTTCGATGGCCAGCGCGACGGAATAGGTGCCGGCCTTGCACAAAACATCAATTTCGCGCGGGTCGAGAATGTCGGCTCGCAGGCCATTGGGGAAGCTGAATTTCAGTTTTCCCGGCCAGCGCTCGGCAACCGTTTCCATGATTTCAACCAGGCGAGGCTTGTGCAGGTTGAAGATGTCATCGACGATCTGGAATTCGTTGATGCCATAGGTGTTGTGCAGGTATTCAATATCGGCAATAACGCTGGCGGTACTTTGATAGACATATTTCTTGGTAAATATGTCATGGCAGTATGAACACAGATAAGGACAGCCGCGCGACGTGAACAGCATGGCGTAGCCCTTGCCGTGTGTCATGGCGCCAAAGCAGGTTTTGTTGGCGTAAAGGTCGAAGTCGATCAGATCCCACGCCGGTCTTGGCAGTGCGTCCAGATCGCTGACTTTGTGTTCTGTCAGGGAAATATGTTGTTCACCCGAATCTTTCTTGTAGGAAAAACCGTCTATGTCAGTGCCGAGATCGTCGCCCTTGTAAAAGCGGTACAGCGCTTCCGGAAAGGTGTAATCCGCCGGGCCGTTGAACAACCAATCGAAATCACTGTTGGTGAGGATTTCCTTGCTGCGGTGCAGCGCATAGGGCCCCCCCAGCACGGTAACGATTCGTGGATCGTGGTGTTTGCACAGTGAGGCTATTTCGCGTGCCGCTGCGGCTTCGCAGTTCATGGCGGACAGACCGACAACATCGGGCTGGAAGTCGAGCAGGTGTTCCATCACGCTGGAAACGGGCAGATGGCGCACTTTCAAGTCAACCAGGCGAATATCTACTTCATTGCCGAAGCGCTGGCGCATAGTCGAGATCAGGTAGAGCAGGCCCAGTGGCGGTGAATAGGTCATCAGATGCGGTTCGTACTGAAACGGCTTCAGTAGCAATACCCGCAAGGGTCGGCTGCCGGTGGGCAGCAATTGGGTTCCGGATGTAGGAATCGCTGTTATTGTCATTGGTGTTGTTTTACTTTCGGGAGTGTGGCCAGCGCGTTACTGGAGCCTAAAAACCTAGTAATGACCTATGGTATTACATAAGTGGAAAGAGCGGCAAGCCGACGCGAGAGTGAGCGACTTGCCGTGCCATCACTCAAGTTGGCTCAGGTCACGCACAGCGCCGACATCCGCGCTCAGCGCCAGTTTTGCATAGGCTTTCAATGCAGCAGAGACCTTGCGTGGGCGCAGCTGCGCAGGCTTCCAGGCTTCTTTGCCTCGGGCTTCCATTTTGGCGCGGCGGTGAGCCAGTTCTTCCATGCTGAGCAGCACGTCGATGGAGCGGTTGGGAATGTCGATGCGAATGCGGTCGCCATTCTCTATCAGGGCGATGGCGCCGCCGGCTGCGGCTTCCGGCGAAACGTGACCGATCGACAGACCCGATGTGCCGCCGGAGAAACGGCCGTCGGTCAGCAACGCACAAGATTTGCCGAGGCCTTTGGATTTGATGTAGCTGGTGGGATACAGCATTTCCTGCATGCCGGGGCCGCCGCGTGGACCTTCATAGCGCACGATGACTACATCGCCGGCTTTCACCTTGTCGGCGAGAATGTCGCGCACGGCATCGTCCTGGCTTTCGCAGACAAACGCTGTGCCTTCGAAAACAAAATTGCTTTCATCAACGCCCGAGGTTTTCACCACGCAGCCTTTTTCGGCGATGTTGCCGTAGAGCACGGCCAGACCACCTTCGGTGCTGTAGGCATTGGCGAGTGAACGGATACAGCCTTCGTTGCGGTCGTCATCCAGTGTTGGCCAGCGTGTGTTCTGGCTGAAGGCTTGCTGGGTAGGAATGCCTGCCGGGCCGGCACGGAAAAATTCTTTCACCGCTGCGTCATCCGACTGTTTGATGTCCCATTTTGCCAGTGCGTCTTTCATCGTTTTGCTGTGCACGGTCGGTACATTGGCGTGCAACAAGCCGGCACGATCGAGTTCGCCGAGAATACCCATGATGCCGCCGGCGCGGTGCACGTCTTCCATGTGATATTTCGGTGTGTTGGGAGCGACTTTGCACAGTTGTGGCACTTTGCGCGACAGGCGATCAATGTCGGTGAGTGTAAACGGCACTTCTGCTTCCTGTGCTGCGGCGAGCAAATGCAGGATGGTATTGGTGGAGCCGCCCATGGCGATGTCGAGTGTCATTGCATTTTCGAATGCCTTGAATGATGCAATCGAGCGTGGCAATACGCTCATGTCATCCTGTTCGTAATGGCGCTTGGTGATATCCACCACGTAGCGTGCAGCATCGAGAAACAACCGTTCGCGATCGGCATGTGTGGCGAGCAGTGAGCCGTTGCCGGGCAGTGACAGGCCGAGTGCCTCGGTGAGGCAGTTCATCGAATTGGCGGTGAACATGCCAGAGCAGGAACCGCATGTTGGACACGCGCTGCGTTCGTACTCGGCGACTGTCTCGTCGCTGGCGTCGCTGCTGGCGGCAATTACCATCGCATCGACAAGATCGAGTTTGTGTTCGCTCAATCTGGTTTTGCCCGCCTCCATCGGGCCGCCGGAGACAAAAACGCACGGAATGTTGAGGCGCAGTGCGGCCATCAGCATGCCCGGTGTGATCTTGTCACAGTTGGAAATACACACCATGGCATCGGCGCAGTGCGCGTTGACCATGTATTCCACCGAATCGGCGATGATGTCGCGTGATGGCAGTGAGTACAGCATGCCGTCGTGACCCATGGCGATGCCGTCATCCACGGCAATGGTGTTGAACTCTTTTGCCACGCCGCCGTGTTTTTCAATTTCGCGCGCAACGAGTTGTCCCATATCTTTCAGGTGGACGTGCCCCGGTACGAATTGAGTGAAGGAATTGACGACCGCGATGATCGGTTTCTGGAAGTCGGCATCCTGCATGCCAGTGGCGCGCCACAGGGCACGGGCGCCGGCCATGTTGCGACCGGCGGTGGAAGTTTTCGAACGATAAGTTGGCATGGAATTACCTCAGGAAGATGGCGATGCCTGAATGGATGGAGAGGATCTCGTCGGGTGGATGCAAATGGCAAACAGCCAGAAAACAAGAAAGTAGAGTGTGTCAAACATACTCATTAACAGGGGGCTGTCGATCGGATAACCGGTGTTGAGCCAGCTGAGACTTGGAACATCATTCGGGTAAAAACTTTTGTCCCACCACAGTGCCAGTGGCATGCCATTCATGCCATATGACAAAAAAAGATTGAGGGAGTGTATGAGTGAAATATTCAGTGCGAGCACCAGATAACGAGGGTTGATCAGTGACAGGCATATGGCGATCAGCATTGAGAGGTACAGGTGATTTTCGTGTACGCCTTTGCTGAATGTGAAGTAGGCGAAGTGGCCGAGCAGACAAAAAATCAGCAGTGTTTCGGTGTCCTTTTTTCTGCGCATGAAAACCAGCAGCGAGGAAAGATAAAAGCCTGCAAACAAAAGTTTGGCGATGCCGTAGAGGAGGGTGTCGGATTGTTTGTAGCTCTCGACCCACACGGTTTTGTACAGCAGTGTATCCCAGAGGTTTTGCCCCGTGCTGAAATTGTAGGCGAGTACGGGGGACAGCCGGTTGAAATTCAATGCATTGCAGGAAAGACAGTTATGTCCGAAACCGCGCAGGAGGGCAGCTACAGGTTCATTGCCGAAAATGCTGTAGGTAACCAATGTCGCAATCACCACAGAGGGCAGCAGAGCCTGCAAGGTTTTTGAGAGGGTGGTCTGCCATGTGTGGTGGATCTTCCTGAAGTGGCAGTAGAGGTACACAAGCAGGAAGGGGGCAATGATCAGCGGTGGTGATTTGATCAGTGCCGCAGCGATAAAGAAGGCAATCGCAATGACTGGTTTTTGTCGATGGACAAAATACAGTGAGAGCAGGAAGAAGGGGGTGAAATAGATGTCCATGTAGGACAGCGACAGACAGCTGTAAGCCAGCGGGATAAAAAACAGGATGGTGATCGCGGTATTGCGCTGTGACCAGCAATGGATGATGCACATACTGGCAAGCAGCGCGACAAGGAAGGTAATTTTCAAGCCATAAAAGGGGGCCATTCCGGTAGCATCCGCCAGCGCCATGGCAGCATACAGCAGCACGGAGAAAAACGGCGGATGCTCATGGCGATTCATGGCATAGCCCTTTGCCAGGCCGTTTTCGTAAACGTTTCTTCCCCAGTCCAGCCAGTCGCAGACATCACTGGTGCCGGTGGTGGGCAGAAAGATAATGCACAGGATGCCGAGTAATGCGAGTGCAAGCAGGGACTGGGTGTTTTGCATGGCATCGCTGTTTTGCATTGATCACAATGCCTTGATCAGTATTTTTGAATTGCGCTGGTAGTTGTAAAACTTTTGCTTCCGGGGGGGCAGCTGGTCGAGATTTGCAGGCGCAAAGCCTTTTTCCAGGAACCAGTGTGCGGTTTGTGTGGTGAGCACAAACAGTTTTTTCATGCCGGATTTTTTCGCCAGTTTTTCCACGTGTGCAAGCAATAATGCAGCGCGGCCACCATCCCGATATTGCGGGTGGGTGGCGACGCAAGCCACCTCGGCCATCTTTTTGTCGGTATACGGGTACAGCGCCGCGCATGCGGCAATCAGGCCCTCATGTTCAATTACGGTGAAATTGGTAATTTCAGCTTCCAGTACATCGCGTGAGCGACGCACCAGTACACCTTCGGCTTCCAGCGGTTGGATCAATTCAAGAATACCGACAACATCATCCAGATTTGCCGGGCGAATCAATTCGGCGCTGTCATGAGCAATCAATGTGCCGCTACCTTCACGCGTGAACAGTTCTTCCAGCAAACTGCCGTTCTTGTGATAACTGATCAGATGCGCGCGCGCAGCGCCTTCCTGTACGGCGTGTGCGCAGGCGCGCAGGGCTGGGATGTCGGCTGGCTTCTGTTTTTTCAGCAGGGATAGTGCCTGTGCCGGTTTCAGTTCGCGCAGCAGCTGGTTTTTGGTATCACTGATGCCGTCGGCTTCGATGAAGGCGATCAGTTTGTCGGCGCCGATGGCCTGCGCGACGGATGTGGCGACATTCTCGATACCGAGATTGAAAATTTCACCGCTGGCGGAATAGCCGAGGCAGGGCAGCACCACAATGGCGTGATGATCGAGTGCCGTGCGGATGGCATCGCTGTCCACGCGCCGCACTTCGCCGGTGTAGTGGAAGTCAATGCCATCGCGCACACCGATGGGTTTGGCGGTGATGAAGTTGCCGCCTGTCACGCGAATCTGCGCGCCGTGCATGGGGGAATTGACCAGCCCGGTAGACAGCAGGGCTTCAACATGCGAGCGCACGCTGCTGGCTGCTTCCACGACGTGTGGCAAACTCTGGCTGTCGGTTACGCGTACGCCAAGTTGAAAACGCGATGCAATATTCGCGCGTGCGAGTGCATCTTCGATTTGCACGCGAGCGCCAACGGCCAACACCAGTCGCACGCCGAGACTGGTAAGCAGGGCAATGTCATGTACGGTATCCAGGAAAGCCGCATCGCGCACGGCTTCGCCGGGCAACATCAACACGAAGGTCTTGCCGCGATGCGCGTGAATGTAGGGGGCAGAATGCCGGAACCAGTCCACCATGCTTCTGGCTGATGCCGGATCTTGGTGTGGATCGTGTTGCACAGCGAGTCTCCTGTCAGGGCTGACGCATTCTAGCAGGAGTAGCCGAGGCAACCCAGATCAATACGGTTGTCACGCAAGCGGTGTTACAGGCTCCCCTCTTTGGGTTGCCCGTAGTAAAAGCCTTGAATGTAATCAAAGCCCATTTGCTTGCAGGCCTCGACTTCTTCCTGGCGATCCAGGCCTTCAGCCAGCGTGTGAATGCCCATGTTTTTTGACATGGATACCAGGGTTTCCACCATGTCGCGCTTGGCAAACGGGGCCTTGTCTATTTCACGTACCAGGCTGATGTCGAATTTCAGGTAATGCGCGGGCGCTTCTATCAGTTCGATAAAGCGCGCCTGTCCGGCGCCAAAGTCATCGTAAGCGAGCTTGATGTTGAGCGCATCCAGTTCCCGGCAGATTTTTTTCATGTCCGCCAGACTGGGAACTGCTTTTTCGTGAACTTCGAGCACCAGTGGCAGATCTGGGTGATCCTTGCGTATTTTTTCCATTTGCAGCAACAACAGGCGGACATATTTCATTTCATCCGGATGTACGTTGATGAAAAACTTGGCCTTGGTGTCGAATGTGGCTGCAGTGGCAATACCGGTATCCCGGAACAGGCGGCTGAGGTGCATGGCGAGGCCATTCACGCTTTCTGCGATGTGGAACAGAGGGCCGGGATGGCGGGACAGGCCCGGGTGAGTGCCGCGCCCTAGAATTTCATACGCATAGATGGATTCGTCGCTGGCATTGATGATGGGTTGAAACGCCGGGACGATCAGTTTCTGTTCGAGCAATTCCTGCAATTCGCGAATACCTGCAGGCATCTTGTCGGAGAGCGCGGGAATGCCGACTACCGTGACTGAACGGTGAGTCGGTTCGGATGATTTCTTGACGGTTTCCTTCACCAGGCGCACTTCAAAATCGGCGAAATGCAATACGTCGCCGTGTTGCAACTCCGTGGGTTCGCTGATTTGCTTGCGATTGATGAATGTGCCGTTGGTGCTGTTGTTGTCGCGCAGATACAGTCTGTTTCCGTCTTCGAAAATTTCAGCGTGTATGCGCGATGCCTTGTTGCTGGGCACTACAAAATTGACGTCGCTTTGACGTCCGATCAGGTATGGCAGGGTTGTCAGCGGCAGGCGGCCGATAACGGCTTCGCCGGTGAAATATCCCTCGAGATGCCAGACATCTTGTTCAATCATGCATCAGGCATCCAGTCGGCAGATATCCAGGCCCAGTGTCTTGGCCTGCGGCGTGCTGCTGGCATCGCTCATGACGGCGGTATTCATGTTTGCCGGCGTCAGATAGGTGGCTCCTACACGCTGCAAGTCCGCACCCGTCACAGCGAGAATGCGTGAACGAAACTGGCGCCGCGCATCGTCGCTGCGGCCAAACAGTCGATTGTGGAATGCGTTTTTGGCTTCGCCGGCAGGAGAGCCGGGTTTATCCAGAGAAGATACGACACCGAGAATCGCTTCTTCAACTTGTTGTGGATCAGGTGTGGTATCTGCCAACCATTGCAGGGCGGCATCAAAATCGTCCAACGTTTCGGTAAGACGCGGATCCCGGTAGGAATACATGCGGAAACTGCCCAGCGTACTGTCCTGACTGGCGCCGCCGCCGTAGGCGCCACCTTGTTCGCGTATGGCGCGATGCAGGAAACCGTTGCGCAGATAACCGCCGAGCACAGTGAGGGCAGGCGCATCGGCGTGGTTCATGGCCACGGTTGGCCAAGCGCGCGCGCAGAAATTCACTTGCGTGCTGGTCTGCCACAGTTGTTTTATGGCAACCGGTGCGTGCGGCAGCGAGAGTGTGCTCCCCGTTGCAGCAGGTGTTGATGCCCACAATGCGCACAAATGGTCGGCGCATTCCGTCAGTCGTTCCTGTTCTGCAACCAGCAATAATTGCGAGGGTTGCCTGAGCAGTTTGTTGTGCAGTTCGCGCAGGCGATGTGCAAAATTTTCCAGTGCCGCAACATCATCCAGTGAGCGATCCAGTTGTTTCATCGCCGCCACGCCGCCGAGACCGGTGACCTCGTGCTGGTAGCGTGCCAGCGGTGAAATGCCGGCGCTGGCGGCCGCCATTACCAGACTGTGCCCGCTGCTGGTGATGCCGCGCTCGCGGCGCGTACGCATTTGCGCCATCAATTCGCGCAGACGCTGATGTTCGTCGAAGCGTGTGTCACGCCAGGTGTCCTGCAGCAACTGGCTGGCCGCGTGCTGGTTGCGTGCCAGTGCTTTCATTGACAGTACCAGAAAGCCCTGGACCTGACGCACGTCATCAATGGCGCCACGCAGGCTGGGGTAGGCGCTGATACCGCCGCACACGGCCGCCTGACGGTTCTGTGCCTGCAGGTAATCCAGCGTGCCTGCGCCCACTTCCGTGAGGCACGAGGTGTAGATCGGCAATAGCGCCATTTCCTGTGCATTGAGTGCCGGCAGTGTGACGACGAGTTGCTGGTAGACCAGCCCGTTGGTGCCGGCACTGAACGTGGTGAGTGGCACGGTACCGGCTATTTCTGCTGCGGATTGCGGGATCAGCATGTCTGCCGGCACATCGGCCAGCGTGACTTTCGGCAGCACATTTTCGTCGATGGCTGCTTCCTGTCGCTGCTGCAGTTCCAGGCTTTGCTGGATGATTTTTTGGCAATCGTCTTCACTGAGTGCAGCGCGGATATTGGCCAGCCGCGCGGCTTCAGCGGTTTCACGGCGCGAGGACAATTCGCGATCCGGCTTCAGCGTCAGTGTGACGCGGTGTGGATTGTCGAGCAGGAATTTGCGTACCAGCTGCTTGATGAAATCCGGATGACGCGATTCGCGTTGCAGTTCGGCCAGTGCCGGTTCCAGATCGAGCAGTGCGACCGGATCGCCGCGATGCGTGGCGCTGTTCAAGGCGTGCAGGATCAACTGCAATCCGTACGGATAGCCATCGCCGCCGATTTCGCGCTGTTGCAGTTCGAGCTGGTGCAGGCAGGCGTCGATGCGATCCTGCGGCACGCCTTTTTCGGCAATGTCGCGCAGCACATCGAGAATCAGGTATTCCACGCTGCCGGTGTGCTCGGGTTCCGAGCCTTCCAGACCGGCCATGAACAGCAATTCCTTCTGCGAATCTTCCATGCCGCACAGCGGCGATGGCGAGGTGCCGAGTGTAGAGGTCTCCAGTGCCTGTTGCAGTGGCGAGGCTGCGTTGTCCAGCAGCACGGCAGTCAGCAGTTGCGCCTGTAGATGCGTTTTGAGATCGGCACTGTGGCCCAGCAGCCATGCAGTGACGATATGGGTTTTGGCCTTGGTGTTGTCCTCGTCAAAGGCGTAAGCCTCTTCGACGCGCAGCGGCGCCAGATAGCGTTTTTCATCCGGCACCTGGATAAGGTGATCGGAATAGACAAAACGCGACAGTGCCTGCGCTTCAAATTTTGCCTGGTGTTCGGCGGCGGGAATATCGCCGTAGGTCATGAAAATGGCGTTGGATGGATGGTAGTGACTGCGGTAGAACGACACCAGTTGTTCGTAGCTGAGATCGGGAATGCAATCCGGTTCGCCGCCGCTGTTGTGGTGATAGGTGGTATTCGGGAAAACATATTTCGACAGCGTCTGCCACAGCGTCGAGGTCACCGAACTCATCGCACCTTTCATTTCGTTGAACACCACACCTTTGAAGGTCAGTGGTGATTGCGGGTCTGTCATGTCCTCGAATTCGAGGCGGTGGCCTTCCTGCGCGAAATCGAGCGGGTCGAGTCTGGCGAAAAACACGGCGTCGAGATAAACGTCGAGCAGGTTGTCAAAATCCTTGCGGTTCTGGCTGGCAAATGGATAGGCCGTCCAGTCGGAACTGGTAAAGGCGTTCATGAACGTGTTCAGCGAGCGCCGTGTCATCAGGAAGAAAGGATCTCGCACGGGATATTTCTCGCTGCCGCACAAAGCCGTGTGTTCGAGAATATGCGCGACGCCGGTGGAATCGTGCGGAACGGTGCGCAGTGCTACCAGGAAAACGTTCTCGCTGTTGTCGGCGGCCAGATGAATATGTTGGGCGCCGGTAACCCGGTGGCGATACTCCTCGACGGTGATGTTGAGGGCCGGGATGGCCTGGCGGCGCAGCAGTTCAAAGCCGGGATGCGTGGAGACAGACATGCGAAATCCTTGGGGGATGCCGTTACGGCAAGTGTAGCGTCTTGTTGATGTTGGCATTGTACGGTTGTCGGGATGGAAATGTCACAACAGATCCCTAGAGTTTCTCGCGGAAAGCGCCTATTGTTTCAGGAGGATAGGAAGGTGATTTCAGGTAATGCCTTACATAAGTGAGCCGGGCAGTGGATCTTCAGGCTGAAAACATACGCCTGCGGCGTGCCGTGAGTGAATTGCTGGATCGCATCGACAGCAACCAGCAAATCCAGCGCCGCTTCTATGATTATGAATTCCGGTTGTTGGCCTGCACCCAGGCCCAGCAGTTGCTGTCCCTGCTGACGACAGGTTTGCAGGAGCACTTCGATTTGCAGGCGGTTGCCCTGCTGCTGGATGATCCCGAGCACCATTACCGCACGCTGATGCAGCCGTTGATGGATGCTTCGCTGCCGGTGCGTTTCCTGCACGATGCCGCGCTGGCCGATGCTTGTCTGGCGCCGCTGGAAAAAGGTGTATTTCTCGGCCAGCTGGAAAGTCTGGAGCTGGCGAAGTATTTCGCTTCTGCATCAAAGGCCATCAAGAGTTGTGCGCTGTTGCCCTTGATGCAGGGTGACGGCGTGGTCGGTTGTCTGGCGCTGGGCAGTGACAATCCCGAGCGTTTTACGGCGGACAAGTCCACGGATTTTCTTGCTCATCTCGCGTCCATTGTCGCCGCCTGCATCGACAATGTTGTCAGTCACGAAACCCTGCGCCGGCAGACACAGACTGATGTGCTCACCCATCTCAACAATCGTCGCTATTTTGATCTCGAACTGGAGCGCGAGGTCGCAGCCGCTGCGCGTACCGGGCATCCGCTGGCCTGTGTGTTTCTGGATATCGATCATTTCAAACAGGTCAATGACCAGTGGGGACACCAGACGGGCGATGCCTGTCTGCAACAGGTGGCCGACGTGATACGCAAGCAGTTGCGCAAGGCGGATGTGCTGGCGCGCTACGGCGGGGAGGAATTTGTCTGCCTGTTGCCCGGCACCGATCAGGAAAAAGCCTTGCAGACTGCGGAGCGCATCCGCCTGGCGGTCGCGCAGAGTGAGTGCCATAAAATGGACGGCACACCATTCCATGTCACGCTGTCGGGTGGTCTGTGTGTGTGGACGCCGGAAACCGTGCAACCTGATGCTGCGCAACGTCTGGTGGCGCTGGCCGACGAGGCGATGTACGAGGCGAAGCGCGCAGGGCGCAACCGGATCTGCTGGCGGGATTTTGCCGACGAAGCTTGATCAGGGCAGGTCGAGCAACTTCAACTCGAACCACAACGGCCAGTCCTTGCCGGTGACCAGCAGGGTCTGTGTCGCCGGATTCCACGCCAGCCCGTTCAGGACTTGCTCGCCATTGCGTCCCGGCATCAGCTTGCCGGCCTGTTGTGCCAGTTTGCTGAAGTCGTAGCGCCCCTTGACGAGACCGTCCTGCGCATCAATCACCAGCACTTCATCGCGGTGCCAGACGTTGGCCAGTATCCAGCCGTTGACCCATTCCAGTTCATTGAGGTTGTCGCGAAGGGTGCCGTCAGCCTGATGCACGGTGATGCGGCGCAAGACCGTCGCCTTATCTGGTTCGCGAAAAGTGAGCGAACTGCTGCCATCACTGCACAGCAGCTGCCTGCCGTCGGTGGTCAAACCCCAGCCTTCGCCATCAAAGGGAATGACAGATTGCAGCTGCAGTTGCTTGTTGTAGCGCCGCAATTCCCGATTGTGCCAAGTGAGCTGGAACAGCGTGTCGCCGAGAGCAGTAAGGCCTTCGCCAAAACGGTCGGCTGGCAGCGTTGTCTCTGCGCGTTGCGTCAGGCCTTGGCTGTCGTAGGCGATCAGCCGCGATTGGCCGTAACGGCCGGTACTCTCGTAGAGTTGCTCGCCGGCAAACGCCAGCCCTTCGGTGAAATGCCCGCTTGCGCGCGGAATGCTGCGCAGGAGTTTCCAGCGCAGTGTCGGCGCAGCGCCAGCCGATGCCAGGGTTGTATGGCAGAGCAGCATAATGGCTGTCAGGACAAGGGCGAAGCGCATGCGTATTGATCAGTTGCGGCAGTGTTGTGGGCGATTATGCCTGCCGCTGCAGTCGCAGCAACATTTATTGCTTCGGTGCCGATTTCTGCTGACGCAGCAGCAAGGCCCACACAGCCATCAGCAGCACCAGCACCAGCACAAACGGCAGGCGTGGATGCCACTCGTAGAGCAGGCCAGCGCCGAAAGGCCCCAGTACATAGCCTAGTGCCGGGCAGGCGGCCAGAAAGCCGGCCATCGCACCTTGTTCGCTGGCGCCGACACTCAGGGACACGGCCGCCGAGAAACCCGGGCCACAAAGGCCCAGCCCAAATCCCAGCAGTAATACGGCGAGCATGAAATGCGGCAGAGCAGTTGCCGCGCTGAGTAGCAGGAAGCCTGCCGCCATCACCGGCATGCCGACAGCGAGCAGTTTCTGCGGTGTCCAGCCGAGACGCTGTACCAGTATCAACTGTCCCGATACGGTGGCGCAGGCCATCAGTGCCTGGGTGATGCCCAGCGGCGTCGCCGCCTTGCTGGTATCCAGTGCCAGTACGCGCGGCAGGTAGAAACCCATGGTCTGGGTGGCGACGGCCATGCCCAGATAGATGATGACGCCAGCCAGCAGGTAGTGGCGGAAACGGCTATCAAAGTAGCCGAGACGCTGTTGCGGAACAGGCTGGCGTTTGCCGCCGGCATGGCTGCCGGGCTCAACCAGATACAGGCTCACCAGCACGGCAATCACCAGCGCGATGCCCACCGCAATGTAGAGTGGCAGCAGCAAGTGCAGACTGGCGAACGCCACCAGCGACGGCCCGGCAATGGCGCCGATGCCATGTGCGGCGCCGGTCTGGCTCAGGCCCACTGCGCGCTCTTCCGGTTTGGTGATGTCGATGACATAGGCGGTGATGGCCGGCAGCATGGCGGCAATCAGGAAGGCTTGCAGCATGCGGCTGGCAAAAATACCGATGTAGAGCTGATCCGGGTTGATGGTGTTGGCGAGGCCCAGCATGAAAAACAGCACCAGCAACAGCGCGGATACACAGTAGCCGCCGACACCGATCAGAATGGATTTGCGACGCCCCCAGATATCGCTCTTGCGCCCCCACCACGGGCTGACCAGAAAAACCATCAGGGCGGCGCAGCTGCCGATCAGGGTGATTTGTCTGGGCGTGAGGTGGAGTTCCAAGCCAATCAGCGGTAACAGGCTGAACACCACATTGTTGACGATGCCGTACGAGGTCACCGTCAGCAGCAGCACGAAATAGGATCGGGGGTTGGGGCAGCGCCCGCTGGGAATGAAAATTCGCAAGAGCAGTCAATCCGGCAAAGCTGAGAGCTTACGCAAAGAGCCGGCTGTCAGGAATCGTGGTTTGCAGCAGTCAATGGTAGGCGTTTGCATTTTTCCATGGGGCAGAAACGGAAAAAGCCGCACAGGGCGGCTTTTTCAGGTGTTCCTGCAATGTCAGGCGGTTTGCACCATCTCGAAATCGTACTTGCTGACGCCGCATTCCGGGCACTCCCAGTCATCCGGCACGTCTTCCCACAGTGTTCCCGGGGCAATACCTTCTTCCGGCAGGCCTTTTTCCTCGTCATAGACGAAGCCGCAAATTACACATTCAAACTTTTTATAGGCCATGGAGCCTCCTCTGGTGTGTCGAAAGACGGAAGTGTCGAAAGACGGTTCATGTAATTGACGCGCATGGTGCAGAATGCCTTGATTGCACTCAATACGTATTCGTCCGTCAGGGCGCATTGTAGGGCAGGAAAAAGTTTTTTTCCTGATCTTTGTCAACGCCGGTTTCGCCATTACACTGCGCTCCCTCAGCTATTTCTCCGAGATCGGAGCTCCGCCATGAAATCGCGCTTCTACTTGCTTGCCCTGCTTGCGCTCTGTCTGCCGGTACATGCCGAGGGGCCTGAACACCGGGTTTTTTCACAGGTCAACGGCTTGTCCGTCAGTCATGACGTGGAGAGCAACCCCCTGCGCTCGGTATTGTATGCCACCAACCATGAAGACTTTCCGGTGCTGTGCGATGCCGAAATGAAAACGGACAAGCAGGAAAAACAGAAAGTGCAGCAGGCGGTGATTGATGCACACAAGACCAAGGGTTATGCCTTCAAGCATCGTCAGTCGGTGCAGAAAATCCAGCTTTACCTGATCTGCGTGCGCGCAGAGGGCGATGTGGCGAAAGCCGCCACATTGCCAGACACACCTGTTACTGCGCAGGAGCCTTCCCGGCCGACAGTAAAGGTTGAGGAGCTGGGTACTCCCTGATTTTTTCTTTAATCATTACGGCGATATTGCATGCAAATCCAGGGCACTTCCTATCGCAGCATCTGGCATGACACTGCCACGGATGCTGCCTGCATTTTTGATCAGACGCGTCTGCCGCATGAATTCAGGATTCTCCAACTGAACAGTCTCGGAGATGCCTGTCACGCCATCAGCAGCATGCAGGTGCGCGGCGCGCCGCTCATCGGTGCCTGTGCAGCCTATGGTTTGTATTTCGCGTTGCGCGATGATGCATCTGTTGCGCACGAAACACATGCGGCAGAGCAGTTGATTGCCACACGTCCGACTGCCATCAACCTGCGCTGGGCCGTGGAGCGTGTGCGCGCCGCCATACGGGAGGTACCGCTGGCGGAAAAAGCTGCACGTGCTTTGCGCGAAGCGCACGCCATTTGCGATGACGATGTTGAAACCTGTTCGCGTATTGGTGATGGTGGGTTGGCACTGATCAAGGCAATCAGCGAGAAAAAAGGCGGCGCAGTCGTCAATGTGCTCACACACTGCAACGCCGGCTGGATTGCCACTGTTGATTGGGGCACTGCATTGGCGCCGATCTACAAGGCGCACCTGGCTGGTATTGCCGTGCATGTTTGGGTAGACGAAACGCGTCCGCGCATACAGGGTGCGTTGACGGCGTGGGAATTGCAGCAGGCTGGTGTGCCGCATACGTTCATTGCCGACAATACCGGCGGACACTTGATGCAGCACGGGTTGGTGGATCTGTGCATTGTCGGTACCGATCGCACCACCACGCAGGGCGATGTCTGCAACAAGATCGGCACCTACCTGAAGGCCTTGGCAGCAAAAGATAACGGCGTGCCGTTTTATGTGGCTTTGCCTACGTCGACGATCGACTGGACGGTGCGTGACGGTGTGCAGGAAATCCCCATCGAAGAGCGCGACAGCTTTGAGCTGACGCATGCGCAGGGTCTAGATGAAAGCGGAGAGTTGCGCACAGTGCAGGTGGCGCCTTCACAGTCACGGGCAGCGAATTATGCGTTTGATGTGACGCCGGCGCGGCTGGTGACGGGATTGATTACCGAGTACGGGGTTTTTGCAGCCAGCAGTGATGGCTTGCAACAGATAAAAAATCAAATCTGAGCCTCGTCCATCCACGCGAGCTGAATGGCTTCCAGGATTTTCTCGCCGCAGCGCTCGGGGGCATCGTCAAACCCGGGCAGTGCCATCACCCAGTTGCGCAAATCGACGAAGTTGACATAACGCGGATCGACATCGGGTTTGCTGTCGGCGAGTTCAATGGCGATGTCCTGCACGTCGGTCCACTTCATAATGCATTCTCCTTGGTGGTCCTATTTGGCTCAATGGCGCTCGGAAGCGAGGTTGATGGTGTATTTCGGAATTTCAACCACCAGATCCTCGTCGGCGACGCGGGCCTGACAACTCAGGCGTGAATCCGGTTCCAGCCCCCAGGCCTTGTCGAGCATGTCGTCTTCCAGCTCGTCGGGTGGCTCCAGCGAATCTGCACCTTCACGCACAATGACATGACAGGTGGTGCAGGCGCAGGACAGTTCGCACGCGTGCTCGATTTCGATGCCGTTGCGCAGCGCCACTTCACAGATGTTCTCGCCGGCTTCAGCCTCGATCACGGCGCCTTGCGGGCAGTATTTTTCGTGTGGCAGGAAAACAATTTTCGGCATTTCAGTGAGTCTCGTCTTTGTCGGCCATGGACAATTCATTGATGCTTTTGCCTGTGAGTGCTTTCTGCACAGCGGCATTCATGCGACGTGCGGCGAAGAATTCACTGTCGCGGCTGGCGCGTTCGATCAAGGCCGCGATGCTTGCACTGTCTTCCTGTGACTGCTGCTGTTCCAGTTCCTGCACCATTACGTACAGCGCGTGACTCTCGCCGGCATCCAGCAATGCCGCGTCGGCGTTCAGTGCTGCGCGCAGTGTTTCGGCCATGCGTTTGGCCTCCACGCGCTGCTCCTGCAGTTTACGCGCTTGCATGTCGTCCTTGGCGTGCGCGAACGAATCTTTCAGCATGCGCGTGATTTCGCCATCGCTCAAACCGTAGGACGGTTTCACGGTGATGCTGGATTCGACGCCGCTGCTGTTCTCGCGGGCGAAGACATTGAGCAGGCCGTCGGCATCGACCTGGAAGGTTACGCGGATATGTGCGGCGCCTGCGACCATTGGCGGAATGCCGCGCAATTCAAAGCGTGCCAGTGAACGGCAATCACTCACCAACTCGCGTTCACCTTGCACGACATGAATGGCCATGGCGGTCTGGCCATCCTTGAATGTTGTGAATTCCTGTGCCTTCGCAACGGGAATGGTCGTGTTACGCGGGATAATTTTTTCCACCAGTCCGCCCATGGTTTCCAGACCCAGTGACAGTGGAATCACATCCAGCAACAGCATTTCATTGTCGGGGCGATTGCCCACCAGCTGATCCGCTTGCAGGGCTGCGCCCAGCGCCACCACGCAATCCGGGTCAATGTCGGTCAAGGGCTGCTGTTTGAAAAAAGCGCCGACTTTTTCGCGCACGCGCGGGCAGCGTGTCGAGCCGCCGACCATGACCACGTGCCCGATGTCGTCAGTGGACAGTTGCGCGTCGCGCAATGCTTTGCGGCAGCTGCGCAGGCTGCGCTCGATCAGCTCGTCAATCAGCTCGTCATATTGTGCGCGTGCGATAGTGCCCGACCAGGCACCAAATTGCATGACGACGCTGTCTTGTGTCGACAATGTTTCTTTTGCTGCGCGGCAACGATCCAGCAGGTCACGACGCTCGCTGAAATCCAGCGCGGTCACGCCGGCCTGACGCATAACCCATGCTGCCAGTGCTGCGTCAAAATCATCGCCACCCAAGGCGGAATCGCCGCCGGTAGACAACACTTCAAACACGCCGCGCGACAAACGCAGCACGGAAATATCAAAGGTGCCACCGCCAAGGTCATAGACGGCAATCACGCCTTCTTCGCTGTGATCCAGTCCGTAAGCCACGGCGGCTGCAGTAGGTTCGTTCAACAGGCGCATGACCTTGAGGCCGGCGAGTGTCGCGGCGTCTTTGGTGGCCTGGCGCTGGCCGTCGTCAAAATAGGCGGGTACGGTGATAACGACGCCGTCGAGTTCGCCATCGAGTGCAGTGCGTGCACGTGCTGCCAGCGCCTTGAGGATTTCTGCAGACGCTTGCACCGGGCTCACCGTGCCAGCCACTGTTTGCATGCTGACCATGCCCGCGGCTTCTACAAATCGGTAGGGCAGGCTGCCACCAAGACTCTGTACATCCTGCAAGCCGCGCCCCATGAAACGCTTCACGGATACGAGCGTGTTGAGTGGATCTTGCGCGGCTTGCGCGCGCGCCGCTATACCGACATCAATGCTGCCATCGGTACAGTAATGCACGGCAGAAGGCAGTATTGCATTGCCATCGTTATCCGCCAGTACCACCGGTGTGCCACTGCGCACGGTAGCGACCAGCGAATGCGTGGTGCCAAGGTCGATGCCCACCGCGCGTTTGCGCTGGTGTGGCGCAGGGCTCTGGCCGGGCTCGGAGATTTGTAGTAATGCCATGGTTTATCTGTCGTTTCTGCTGTGATGTCGCGGTGCGAAAGGTTTTATGTTGATTTCTTGGGTGTCAATCGTCGAGCAAGCGTCCTTGGCGATCATCAATTTCCTGTGCCAGTTTTGTCGCGAATTGCAATTTGTCTACCGCAAGTTGTGCGCTTGCCCAATCCTGTTGTTGCCAGGCAGTGCTGAATTGTTGCTGGTATTGCTGCTGGGTGTTGTGAACGTCGGCGAGCAGGTTGTCCAGTGCATCGAGATTGCCGGATGCTTCATCCAGTCGTTCACGCAATTCCATTTGTTGCATGAGAAAGGCAGGATCGCGCAGAGTCACGTCTTGCGCCCGTTGCTGGCCAGCCAGATCCAACAGATATTGCGCGCGTGCCAGCGGTAATTTCAGGGTGTGGTAAGCGGCATTCACCATGGCGGCTTGTTGCTGTGCCAGGCGCTGGGTGCGATCACACTCGCGGGTGAAGCGGTCGGGATGAACCATCTGCTGCAGGCTGCGGTATGTGGAAGCCAGTGTGGCGAGATCAATGTCCCATGCGGGAGACAGGCCAAAAACAGCAAAATAATCACTGGCCAGATCCAGCGACGGTTTCAGTGTGCAGATGTCGGCGTGCAGCGGCTCGGCTTCAGCCTTGTCGGTGGCGAGAATGTCCAGTCGTGAAACGGCGCCATTCATGCGGGAATGTCACACGTGAAAGCTTTCGCCGCATCCACACTCGGCGCTGACGTTGGGGTTGTTGAACTGGAAACCTTCGTTCAGGCCTTCTTTGGCGTAATCCAGTTCGGTGCCATCGAGAAAGAGCAGGCTTTTGCTGTCGACAATCACGTTGACATCGCCATTCTCGAAAACCTGGTCTCCCTCCTGCAGCTCGTCGACAAACTCCAGTACATAGGAGAGACCGGAGCAGCCAGTGGTCTTCACACCCAGACGGATGCCAAGGCCCCTGCCGCGATTCTGCAGGTAGTGGCGCACATGGTTGCGTGCAGCTTCTGTCATGGTTACGGCCATTGCTTCAATACCTCATGGCTTGAACAGTGTGCTGCCATTCTACCTGCATCACTGCTGTTGTTTTTGCTTCAGGTCGTTGATGGCGGCCTTGATGGCATCTTCTGCCAGCACCGAGCAATGAATCTTGACCGGGGGCAGCGCCAGTTCTTCGGCGATTTCCACGTTCTTGATCTGTGCAGCTTCGTCCAGGGTCTTGCCCTTGACCCACTCGGTGAGCAGGGAGCTGGAAGCAATGGCAGAGCCGCAACCGTAGGTCTTGAACTTGGCGTCTTCGATGATGCCTTGCTCGTTCACCTGGATCTGCAGGCGCATCACATCGCCGCAGGCCGGGGCGCCGACCATGCCGGTACCGACATTTTTTGATGCCGTATCCAGCACGCCGACATTGCGTGGGTTTTCGTAGTGGTCAATAACTTTTTCACTGTATGCCATGACATTTCTCCCGGCGTGCGCTCAGTGCGCAGCCCATTGAACAGAATTCAGATCAATCCCTTCCTTGTACATGTCCCACAGAGGTGACAGCTCGCGCAGTTTTCCCACTGCGCGCCGCACTTGTGCTATCGCGTAATCAATTTCTTCCGTGGTGGTGTAGCGGCCAATACTGAAACGCAGTGAGCTGTGTGCCAGTTCATCGGAAAGTCCGAGTGCGCGTAGTACATAAGAGGGTTCCAGACTGGCCGATGTGCAGGCGGAGCCGGAGGAAATCGCCAGATCCTTCAGTGACATCATCAGGGATTCACCTTCCACAAAGGCAAAACTGATATTCAGGTTGCCGGCGACGCGCTGTTCCAGTGAGCCATTGACGAATACTTGCTCCATGTCTCTCACGCCGTCGAGCAGTCGATTGCGCAAGGCCAGGATCCGTGCAGTCTCTGTCGCCATTTCCTGTCCGGCGATATGGAAAGCCTCGCCCATGCCGACAATCTGGTGTGTGGGCAGCGTGCCCGAGCGCATGCCGCGTTCGTGGCCACCACCGTGCGTCTGTGCTTCCAGGCGCACGCGTGGCTTGCGGCCGACAAACAGGGCGCCGATGCCTTTCGGTCCGTAGATCTTGTGTGCAGAGAATGACATCAGGTCCACTGAAAGCTCTGCCAGGTTGATCGGCAGCTTGCCGGCACTCTGCGCGGCGTCTACATGAAACATGATGCCTTTGCTGCGACACAGGGCGCCGATGGCGGCTATATCATTAATGGTGCCGATCTCGTTGTTGACATGCATGATAGACACCAGTGTCGTGTCTTCGCGCAGCGCGTCGGCAACCTGTTGCGGTTCGATCATGCCGGTAGGGGTAGGATCGAGATAGGTGACCTCGAAGCCCTCGCGCTCCAGCTGGCGGCAGGTGTCCAGCACCGCCTTGTGTTCGATTTTTGATGTGATGAGGTGCTTGCCTTTTCTGGCATTGAAGTGCGCAACCCCTTTGATGGCAAGGTTGTTGGACTCGGTGGCGCCGGAGGTCCAGACGATTTCGCGCGGATCGGCACCAATCAGTTTGGCGACCTGGTTGCGCGCATTTTCCACAGCTTCTTCCGCCTTCCAGCCAAACAGGTGCGAGCGCGAAGCGGGATTGCCAAAGTTGCCGTCCAGTGTCAGGCAGGCCATCATTTTTTCGGCCACCCGCGGGTCGACAGGTGTGGTGGCAGAATAATCAAGATAGATAGGCAGTTTCATTCGGTACAACTCAAGTGAATTTTGGCGCGGATCAAATGGTGGCGCGGCTCTCGAGTACGGTCAGCGGCATGACCTCTTCGAGCTGGCGTTGCTGTCTGGCGGAAACTTCTTTCACACTCTGGCTGTTGACCAGGCTGGCCAGACTGATGGAGCTGAGGAAGTCATGGATCTTGTCGCTGAGCAAGCACCACAAGTCGTGAGTCAGGCATTTTTCCCCTTGCTGGCAGTCGCCTTCACCGCCACAGCTGGTGGCATCAACAGATTCGTTGACCGCATCGACAATCTGCGCCACGGAAATCAGTGCGGCATCGCGGCTCAGGCGATAGCCACCGCCGGGGCCGCGCACACTACTGACTAAGTCGTTGCTGCGCAAGCGTGCGAATAGCTGCTCCAGATAAGAAAGGGAAATGCCTTGGCGATGTGAGATCTCGGCCAGGCTGACAGGGCCTTTTTCGGCGCGCAGGGCCAGATCCAGCATGGCGGTAACCGCATAGCGGCCTTTGGTGGTCAGACGCATGGCTTTTGATCCTGTTCTGTGACTGAGCTCATTATCCAATAACCTAGTAAAATCGTCAATCTTTAATCTGATATAAACACTTGGCTATTACCTGAGGGATGTTGCCTTTTGTCGCAGTCTAGGTTGGTTTACCTAGGGATAGTGACAAGGTAAGATGCCGCTGCCTGAAGTCTGGGGGAAGGCCGGGGTCAGGCAGCAAATATTACAGCAGCGTATTGGCCATCAATCGTTAGCAGAAAAGTTATTAAATGCGTTGAGCGCAGGTTTATTGCCTGTGCGCCGGTTCTTGCTGGATCGGCAGCGTGTTCACGGTTTATCCAGGGCATATCAGTATGTATAAAAATGTTGTGGCTGGCGGTTTGTTTTCCAAGGTGGGCGTCGCCGTATTCTCCGTTGCCGTCGGTCTGACCGTGGTGTCCGGGTCATCCTTTGCTGCCGAGCAGGCAACGGCATCGCAGTTGCCTGCCATCAAGAGTGACAAGGTATCGGTTTCACTGTTGCAGGATATCGTGCGCGTCGGCGACCGCCTGGTTGTGGTTGGAGAGCGCGGTCACATTGCCTTCTCGGATGACAACGGCAAAAGCTGGCAGCAGGCCAATGTGCCCACCCGGCAGATGCTCAACGCTGTTTTCTTTATTGATGGCAGCCATGGCTGGGCTGTGGGATATGACGGCTTGGTTCTCAATACCACGGATGGCGGCGTCAACTGGGGTATTCAGCTGGATGGCTTGAAATTCACCCGCCAGCGTATGGCCGACAAGATTCCGACCCTGGAGAACCAGATCAAGGATCTGGAGCAGAAAAAGCTGGCTGCGGATAGTGCCTTGTCCGAGGCGGAAGACAACGGAGATGCGGATGCCGACAAGCTGGCTGATGCGGCGGCCGACATAGAAGACAAGCTCGGCAATCTGGAAACCGATCTGGAGGACGCCAAGGCAGCTTTGACGGAAACCGTGGCCAATCCGCTGATGGATGTATGGTTTCGTGACGAAAAAACTGGATTTGTACTGGGAGCTTTCGGGGAGTTCCTCAAGACCGAAGACGGCGGCGAGACGTGGGTAAGTATTGCGGATAGCCTGGAAAACCCGGAACACAATCACCTGAACGCCATCACTGGAGCGGGTGACACCATGTATATCGCCGGTGAGGCCGGACACATTTACCGCAGCACGGATGGGGGGGCTAATTGGGTGCTGCTTGAGTCTCCGGATCCCGAGAATGGATCTTTCTTTGCCATCAATATTATCGGCGCGGATCAGGTCATGATTTCCGGTTTGCGCGGCGCCATGTATCGCTCTGTAGACAAGGGCAACAGCTGGAAGGCAATTGCGGAAGACTTGCACAAGAACATGAACAACGTCTATTTCGCAGGCAATGATACGGTGCTGGCTGTCGGCAATGACGGGGCATTGTTGCGCAGCCGCGACGGTGGAAGAACCTTTCTGTCACATGTGCGCAAGAATCGCCTCACGGTTGCCTCGGTCACTGAGGCGGCAGATGGCAACTACATTCTGGTTGGCATGGGCGGGGTGCAGATTGTGCCGCCGGCCAGTCTTTAAGGCTGTCACAAGCGCATTCAAGCCAATAACGAGCAGCGGTTAAACGCTACAACAATCGCTAAAAAAACAGTATTCCGGGTATAGGGGTTTTGCAGTATGGCAGGTGCAAGTCGTCAATATGGTGAACCGTATCGCTTCGGTGACGAAGAAAAAGTCATGGAGCGCCTGATTTTCAACCGACGTCCTTTGTGGTTGGTGGTTATTGCTCTTCTTACCTGTTACTTCTCGATTGAGATGCTGCGCATCAAAGTTGATGCCCGCTTTGAAAAAATGCTGCCGATGCAGCACCAGTATCTGCAAAACATGTTTAGTCGGCTTGATGATCTGACCCAGAAAGGGCTGTCATTCAAAATTGCCGTTGAAAATACACAGGGCGATATTTTTGACAAGGAATACCTTGAGGCAGTGCAATTGGTGCACGACAAGGTTTTTTATATCAATGGTGTAGACAAAACTACGCTGCGATCAATGTGGGCACCTTCAGTGCGCTGGCAGGCGGTAACGCCGCAGGGCTTTGAGGGTGATCGTCTGATTCCCGGCGAATACGATGGTACGCAGGAAGCATTGGAGCGCGTGCGGATAAATGTTTTGCGATCGACTGAGATCGGGCGATTGATTGCTGATAATTTCAAATCGTCAATTGTCGAAGCTTATGTTTTCTCTACTTATCCATCAGACTCTCCGGCGCGCGTTCCGCGTCCGGTTGTCATTGATGGCCCGGCAAGCTTGTTCAAATCGTTGATGAGCAAAGTGTCTCCACCTCAGCCGCACGTGGCGGGTGAAACGATAGATTTCAATGATATTGGCCAGGTGCTGGAAGATGTCAGGGCCGAGGTCAACGATAAATATAACGGCAGGTACAAGGTCTACATCATTGGTGAGCCAAAGATGTTGGGCGATCTGATCGATGGTTCGTCAATGATCATGATGTTTGGTCTCGCGGCCATTCTGATTACGATTGTGTTGCTTTATCTGTATGCCCGCTGCTGGCGTGCAGCCTTGATGCCGCTGTTTACTTCGGTTGTCGCAGTGGTGTGGATGCTGGGTATTCTCAGTCTGATGGCAAGATTAAAAGTGCCATATGGCGAAGTGTTGGTTGGCGGTGCCAATATCGAGGTTTTTTCAGGTATAGGCGTCTTCTCCATGTTGGTGCCATTCCTGCTGGTGGCAATTGGTGTCAGCCATAGCGTGCAGTTTGTTAATGCTATGGCAATTGAAATGTCGCATGGACATGACAAATTTCAGGCTTGCCGTCGTGCCTTTCGCTCTAACTACCTGCCAGGTATCACAGCGCTGCTGACCAATGCCTTCAGCTTCCTGACCATGATATTGATCCCGATCTCGGCTATTAAAGAGCTGGCGTTTACTGCGTGTATTGGTACTGCCGTACTGATTGTCCTGAAGCTGATGTTATTGCCAATTCTGCTTTCCTATGCCGGGATTGCGCCTTCGGGTGTTGCGCACATGCAGATGAAGGAGCATCAGCATCCTGTGCACTGGGTTTTCCTGTCAAAGTTTACCGAGGCGCGTTGGGCGGTGGTGGCTGTGTTGTTGGCGGGTGCTTTGGCGGTTTACAGTGTCTATGAGCGTCAGAACCTGAAGATTGGTGACATCAATGAAGGTGTGCCTGAGCTGCGTCCAGATTCCATATATAACAAGGACAACAAGTTCATCACCACCAATTATGCGACCAGTTCGGATCTGTTTGTGGTGATGGTCACCAGCAACCCGGGTGAGTGTTTCAAGCAGCAGAATATGGAAGCGATGGATGATCTGGAGTGGGCGCTGCAGAATACGGCGGGTGTACAGTCAACTGCATCAGCATCATTTGTGGCCAAGAACTTTATTGCCGGCCTCACTGAAGGCCATATCAAATGGATGTCATTGGGGCGCAACCAGGGAGCAATCGACAACTCATTCGGCCTGATTGCCGACATGGGGCTCGCTAACGAAAAGTGCAGCTTTGCACCTGTCATTGCATTTCTGGAAGATCACAAGGCCGAGACGCTCAATCGTGTAGCTAAAACCGTTGAGGATTTTGCGGCCAAGCACGATACCGCGGATATTCAATTCCGTCTTGCAACGGGTAATGCCGGCATCGCGGCGGCAGTGAATCAGGAGATTCATGCGGCGCAGGACAAGATGCTGTGGATGGTTTATGGCGTCGTTGCTGCGCTGGTGTTTTTCACCTTCCCATCGGTGAAGGCAATGTTGTGTATCCTGGGGCCGCTCGCGCTCACCTCGATACTGTGCGAGGCGTTGATGGCGAAAATGGGCATTGGCGTAAAGGTGGCAACGTTGCCTGTTATCACGCTGGGTGTGGGGGTCGGTGTCGACTACGGCATTTATATTTACAGCCGTATGGAAACTTACTTCAAGGAAGGTAAATCCTTGCAGGAAGCTTATTTGTTGACCCTTAAAACTACCGGCAAAGCAGTAAGCTTTACCGGGTTGACCCTGGCTTTCGGTGTGGCGACCTGGTACTGGTCTGCAATTCAGTTCCAGAAAGACATGGGTATTCTGCTGGTCTTCATGTTCCTCTGGAACATGGTCGGCGCCTTGACACTGTTGCCGGCATTGGCTCACTTCCTGATGCCAAATACTGCCAAAGTGCAAAAGTAATGGCGATTTGGCCGAGCCAGTCAAAAAACCCGTGATCAGCACGGGTTTTTTGTTTGTGCTTCGCTATCATCGCCGGGTTGGATAGTTGCATTACAATTTTGCTTAGCGGGAGTTATGTATGTTTGATTTTGTTGTAGTCGGTGCCGGTTCGGCCGGTTGTGCCATTGCCAATCGTCTTTCTGAAAACCCGCAGCACAAGGTTTTGCTGCTGGAAGCCGGCCCTAATGACAACCATCCGATGGTGCATATGCCTGGCGGTGCGGCAGAAGTATTGAAAAGCAACAAGATGAACTGGCAGATGTACTCGGTGCCGCAGAAAGCGCTGAACAACCGCCGTTTGTATGTGCCGCGCGGCAAGCTGTTGGGCGGCTCCAGCAGCCTCAATGGCATGGTCTATATTCGCGGACACAAACACGACTACGATCACTGGAGTGAGCTCGGTAATGCCGGTTGGTCTTTTGCCGAGGTATTGCCATATTTCAAACGCTCGGAAGACAACGTGCGCGGCGAGTCGCTGTATCACGGCGCCGGTGGCTGCCTCAAGGTATCTGATGCGCCGTGCGAACACGTTCTGTTTGATCGCTTTGTTGAGGCAGGGCTTGAGCTGGGTTATCCCGCCACGGATGATTTCAACGGTGCGCAGCAGGAAGGTTTTGCGCGCTATCAGGCGACGTTGCGCAATGGCAAACGCTCCAGTTCTGCAGTGGCGTTTCTTACGCCGGAAGTGCGTGCGCGTGCCAACCTGAGCATCGTGCCTGGAGCGCATGTCACAAGGCTGGTGCTCGACGGCAGCAAAGTGGTGGGTGTGGAGTACAAACGTGGGCGCAAACTGGAGCAGGCGGCGGTGCGACGCGAAGTGATCTTGTCTGCGGGAGCGATGAAATCGCCACACATTCTGCAGACTTCGGGTATCGGTCGCCGTGAAGATCTCGAGCGCGCCGGTATCAAGGTGCTCAAGGACCTGCCGGGGGTGGGCCACAACTTGCAGGAGCATCAGGATTTGCTGATCAATTATGCCTGCACGCAGCCCATCACCATGAATCCGGCGGCGACACGCATTCACCTGCAAATCAAAACTGCAATCGATTATTTCGTTTTCAATCGCGGCATTGCGGCCTGCAACTTGATTGAAGCCGGCGGTTTTGTGAAGTCAACACCAAGCGAAGCGATTCCGGATATCCAGCTGCACTTTATCCCGATCCTGATGTACGGATTGATTGATCCGATTCCAAAACAGCACGGCGTCTCCATTCACGCCTGCCATCTGCGCCCGCAAAGTCGTGGTTCGGTATTGCCGGCCAACGCGGATCCGCTTGCTGCGCCGCTGGTTGATTATGATTTTCTCGACAACGAAGCAGACTGGAAAGTCATGCAGCGTTGCTATGAAATTGTGCGCGATATTGCCGAAGCCAAAGTCTGGGGTGGCTTGATCGGCGATTCCGTGCGTCCGGATAAACGTCTTACGGAAGAGGCGCGTATCCGCGAGTTTATCCGTCAGTTTTCGGAAACAGTGTATCACCCGGTTGGCACCTGCAAGATGGGCAGCGATGAACAAGCGGTGGTCGACAACGAGTTGCGTGTGCACGGTGTAGAAGGCTTGCGTGTGGCCGACGCATCGATCATGCCGACACTGATTGGTGGCAATACCAACGCACCTTGCATGATGATCGGCGAGAAGTGCGCCGACCTGGTGTTGGGTCGCAAACTGCCTGCTGAAAACGTCTGAGTCGTTGCCGGCATGAAGGTTCAGTTGTGAGCAAGGTTGGTGCTGAGCGCAGTGCGGTAGCGCTGCGCGAGCTGATCGGTTTTGCACAGAGTTTCATGCCGCCGGAAGAGGCGCTGCTGCAGTTTCAACGCGCCTATGCCGAGGCCGGGCGTGAGATTGATCTTGAGCGCCCCGCAGATGATTTCGACAGCGGCGTTGCCGAGGATATGATCGGGCGCTCTGTTGGCAGTATGGAGTCGCTTTCCATCGGCAACATGGTGCGAGCTTTTGTCGATCGCGGCTCCGTCGCCATCGCTGATGTTTTGAGCATTATTCAGGGGGCGCGTTATTTCTTCGAGTTCATGCAGGAACTCGTTCAGTCTTCCATCGAGCATATTTCCCAGGGCATCAGTGTTGTCGATCAGCAGATGCGCATGGTTGCCTGGAACAAACGCTATCTCGAGTTTTTTGAGTATCCCGAGGGTTATGTGCGCACCGGCAGGCCGGTTGCTGATTTGATCCGTTTCAATCTGGAGCGCATTGGTTGCAGGCCTGAAGATCTTGATACGGAAGTGGAAAAGCGCATCAATTATCTGAAGGAGGGTAGCCCGCACAATTTCGAGCGCTATCGTCCGGAAGGGCGTGTGCTGGAGGTGAGCGGCAACCCGATGCCGGGCGGCGGCTTCGTCACCAGCTACACCGATATCACTGTGCACAAGGAGCTGGAGCGCCAGTTGCGCGCAGCCAATGAGACGCTCGAGTTGCGCGTGCAGCAGCGTACGCACGAGCTGGAAATGGCCAAACTGGAGGCCGAGCAGGCCAACTTTTCCAAGACGCAGTTTCTCGCAGCGGCCAGTCACGATTTGATGCAGCCGCTCAATGCCGCCTCGTTGTTTGCTTCGGCGCTGGCGCAAAAAACGCGCGATGGCGAGTTGCAGCAATTGTCAGAAAATGTCGTGCTGTCATTGCAGGCTGCGGATGCGCTGATCAACAGTATGCTGGAAGCGTCTCGTCTGGATGCCGGTGCTGTGGCTCCCAAGCTTGAGGTGTTTGAGCTGGAGAGCTTGTTCAGCCAGTTGGATCGCGAGTTTACGGCCTTGGCGCGTGATCGCGGTCTGGATTTCCGTATGGTGGCCACAGCTTGCACCGTTTTCAGCGACCCGCATTTGTTGCGACGCATCCTGCAGAACTTCCTGTCCAATGCGGTCCGCTACACCCGCAAGGGGCGTGTGCTGCTCGGCTGTCGTCGCCGTGGCAATGTGCTGCGTATCGAGGTCTGGGATACCGGGCCCGGTATCCCGCAAGACAAGCGGCGTGAGATTTTCCAGGAATTTCGCCGGTTGAAAACGCCGGAATACGACCGCACGGAAAAGGGGTTGGGGCTTGGTCTCGCCATTGCCGAGCGCATTTCGCGCTTGCTGCAACATCCGATTACCTTGCGATCCTGGATGCGGCGCGGTTCGGTTTTTTCTGTGGATGTTCCCGTGGGGGATCGCGCCCTGATGACGGTGGTCACGCCGGTACCGGTGATGGTGACTGGCAAGGGGTTTGCCGGCAGCAAGGTGCTGTGTATCGACAACGAACGCAGTGTGTTGTCTGGCATGCGAGCCTTGCTGGAGGGTTGGGATTGTGCAGTGTCTGAGGCGACAGACAAACGCAGTGCCGTCGAGGCGTTGCAGAAGGCAATGCCTGATCTGGTGATTGCGGATTACCAGCTGGATGACGGAGTCACGGGCTTGCAGGTGGTGCAGGAGTTGTATCGTCTGGCCGGGTGGGCTATTCCGGTGATCATGGTGACGGCCAACAACACGGAAGATGTGCGTCGCATGATAGAAGAGCAGGGTTATCTGTTCATGGCAAAGCCCGTGAAACCCGCGCGCCTGCGAGCATTGATGACGGCTTTGCTCAATCGCTAGTCGCTTGAATCAGTCGTCATCCACATTGAGATAGTTGGCTGCAAGCACGGCCTGGGTGCGGTTGCGCACGCCAAGCTTGCGAAAGATGGCCGTCATATGCGTGCGCACGGTTGCTTCCGAAACATTGACCTCGCCGGCAATCTGCTTGTTGAGCAGGCCCTTGGTCAACATCATGAATACCCGCAATTGCTGAGGTGTCAGGGTTTTCAGGCGCTGCGCAAACTCGTGTTCTTCCGTGCTGGCATTCTGGTTGGCGTTGGCCGGTAACCATACGGAGCCGTTGAGTACCGTTTGCAGGGCGCCGGCGATCTGGCCGAGGTCGGAAGCCTTGGGTATAAAGCCGGAGGCGCCGTATTCAATGGCGCGCTGCATGATCAGCGGTTCGTCGCTGGCGGAGATCACCACCACGGGGATGTCCGGAAACTCACGGCGAATCAGCACCAGGCCGGAAAAGCCGTTGGCCCCAGGCATGCGCAAATCCAGCAGGATCAGATCGACATCGGCAAGCTGCTTCAGCTGTTCTTCCAGTGCCTGGATGCTGTCGCATTCAAGTATATCGGCGTCGGCCACCACCTGTTTGACGGCGAGGCAGAGCGCATTGCGAAACAGAGGGTGGTCGTCGGCGATAATGATGCGTGTGCTCATGGCAATCCGGCTGATGTGTGCTGTGCGACATCATAAACAAAAAAACGGGTCAGCAGGCCCGCTTTTTACTGTGGATTTCAGCATCGTATTCCTGTTTGGCAGGGCGTTCGAAGCGGTGCGGCCGAAGCTGTCAAGCTTTTGTCTGGCGTCATACAAATATCGCAAGCTGCTGCTTTGGAAGGGCTTTTGCCAATCGTTGCATTGCTTTTCACGCCGCTTTCTGTTGCAATCCGCTACCATGTGCGCGCCCACCATAGTGGGTGGCGGCTGACGAATACATCACACAACAGGTGGAAGCATGATGAAAACAAAAAAATCACAGGTTGCCGGGGCGGTGAAGGCGGCGGCGGCACTGTCCCTGCTGCCGTTGGCGGTACAGATTCAGCAGGTGCAGGCGCTGGAGTATCAGGTTAACGATGATCTGAAAGTCGATTTTGATACCACCATGACTTATGGTCGTATGTGGCGCGTTGAGCAACGCAGTCGCGACATCTTGGATTATCCCGAGGCCTATAAAACATATGGCTACTCCATAGATCAGATTAACCAGAAAGAATTGATTCAGCGCGCAAACTCGGATGATGGTTCGCGCAATTTTGACAAAGGTGATGTGGTTTCGAGCCGTTTTGCGGTAGTGTCCGATTTGGATGTCTCCTACAAAAATGTCGGTTTATTCCTGCGTCCGCAAATTTTTTATGATGAAGTTCCTTATGGTGAAACCAACTGGAACGATAAATACATTGATCCTGCTTTTACCGATCCTGCCGCAGGTCCTGGCATGGGTTGGAATAACGCGTACAGCTCTGGAGCAATCGAAAGAACTTCTCACTTTACCGATGATTACAAAGACACGCTTGGCTACAAAGCGCGTTTTCTTGACGCCTATGTATACGGTTCTTTCGATATCGGCGGCAGAAATCTCGAGCTGCGTATCGGTCGTCAGGTAATCAGCTGGGGTGAGGCGCTGATGCTGCAAGGCGGTATCGCCTTTGCTCAAAACCGCAATGATGCTTCTGCGGCTACCGCTCCGGGTGTGGAATTGAAGGAGATTTTCCTTCCTACCGGTGCTGTGTACGGTCAGATGAATATCGACGAAGAAAATACTGTAGAGGCCTACTGGCAGTATGAATGGCTGCCCAGCACGCTGTTCCCGACGGGCTCCTATTTCAGTATGCAAGATTTTATCGACGGCGATACCTTTGTTACGGCGCCGTATACAACGACCTATATGCTTCGCAAGGATTTTGATCCGGGCGACAACAATCAGTGGGGCTTTGCCTTCCGCCATCTGTTGGCAGAGGGTACTGAAATGGCTCTCTATATTGTCAATTACACAGATAAATATCCCATGTTCTGGGCGCAGAATGTATCTGCGACGGAAGGAGGGCTTGATCCATTAGCGCCTGCAGCGGATGGCTTGGGTGGTGGATATGCAATTAACTATTTCGACAAGATTCGTTTATACGGTCTGACGTTGAATACAGTGGTGAATGGTGTGCAGGTAGGTGTTGAGTACGCTTACCGTGCAAACGCGCCTATTGTTCCTGCCTGTACAGCTAAGAATCTGATGAAAGGCCACTGTAAAGATCCTTCATGGGAAGCCGCGGGCAGTATTCCTTCCACTGATTTGGAGGATGGCGCTCTGGATGCGGCTCAGCTTTACAGCTGGCCTGATCGTGCTGAGGTGCATACCTTGAACATTGGTGGCACTTATATCTTTCAGCCTACAGCCTTGTGGGATACTGCCACTCTCGTTGGTGAAGTGGGTAGCTGGTACATCGCAGGTTATGGGAATGAAGATTTACAGTTTGCCCACTTGGGGGCCTTTACCCAGTACGGCGAAGGCATGAGCATGCAGTTTATGCCTGAGTACAAGAACGTGATGGAAGGTGTAGACCTCGTCATTCCTTTCTTTATGAACTACGGTATTGATGGCAGCATGTCGACCTTCAACTACAACGAACACGCCTTGTGGTGGAGTATCGGTGCAGAAGCGACTTATCTGGAACACTGGCGCTTTGCAACCTACTACAACAACTACAGCGGCCAGAACAGCTTGTGGAAAGATCGTGACAACGTGTCACTCAATGTCAAATACATCTTCTGATGTGATGACGTGAACAAAAAAGGAGGCTTATGCCTCCTTTTTTTATGTCTGTCGTTTCTATGTTGTTGTCGCCAGGTTGTCGCCAGAAAATATTGCCGGCTGACTGCTGCTATTCCCACTCGATCGTTGCGGGTGGCTTGGATGAAACATCATAAGTCACACGCGAAATGCCGCTGATCTCGTTGATGATGCGATTCGAAACCGTCTCCAGCAATTCATAGGGTAAATGCGCCCAGCGCGCTGTCATGAAATCGATGGTTTCCACCGCGCGCAAAGACACCACATATTCGTAGCGGCGACCGTCGCCGACGACGCCGACGGATTTCACCGGCAGGAATACCGTGAACGCCTGGCTGACCTTGTGGTACCAGTCGGCCTTGTGCAGTTCTTCGATAAAAATGGCATCGGCTTCGCGCAGCAAATCTGCGTAGGTTTTTTTCACTTCGCCGAGTATGCGTACGCCGAGACCGGGGCCGGGGAAAGGGTGGCGGTAGACCATGTCATACGGCAGGCCGAGTTCGAGGCCGATTTTGCGCACTTCGTCCTTGAACAGCTCGCGCAGCGGTTCGATCAGTTCGAACGCCATGTCTTCCGGAAGGCCGCCGACGTTGTGATGCGATTTGATGACGTGCGCCTTGCCGTGCTTGCTGGCGGCAGATTCGATGACGTCGGGATAGATCGTGCCCTGCGCCAGCCATTTCACGCCTTCCAGTTTGGTGGCTTCGGCATCAAAGATCTCGATGAAGGTGTTGCCGATAATTTTGCGCTTCTGTTCCGGATCGGCGACGCCGGCCAGTTTGTCGAGAAAAATATTTTCGGCGTTGGCGCGAATCACTTTCACGCCCATGTGTTCGGCGAACATCGCCATCACGTTGTCACCTTCATGCTTGCGCAGCAGGCCGTTGTCGACGAACACACAGGTGAGTTGATCGCCAATGGCACGGTGCAGTAACGCGGCAACCACGGAGGAATCCACGCCGCCGGAAAGGCCGAGCAGTACCTTGTCCTTGCCGACTTTATTGCGTACAGCACTGATGGCATCGTCAACAATGTTGGCTGCTGTCCACAGTGCTTCGCAACCGCAGATGTCGTGCACAAAACGTGAGAAGAGACGTGCACCCTGGCGGGTGTGGGTGGTTTCCGGGTGGAACTGCACGCCGTAGAGCTGGCGACCTTCGTCGCACATGCCGGCAATCGGGCAGCTTTCAGTGGCGGCCATGACACTGAAGCCGGGCGGCAGCTGGGTCACCTTGTCGCCGTGGCTCATCCACACATCGAGAAAGCGGCCGCTGGCATCATCGTGATCGACAATATCGCGCAGCAGTTCGGCTTCGCCGATGGCCTGCACGCGCGCGTAGCCGAATTCACGCAGGTTTGAGCTTTCAACCTTGCCGCCGAACTGTGCGGCCATGGTCTGCATGCCGTAGCAGATGCCCAGTACCGGTACACCGAGCTCGAACACGGCTGCGGGTGCACGCGGGCCTTCGGCCTCAGTGACCGATTCCGGGCCGCCGGAGAGGATGATACCTCGCGCGGCAAACTGTCTGACGGCTTCATCACCGCAATCCCAGGCGTAGATTTCGCAGTAGACGCCGGCCTCGCGCACGCGGCGGGCAATCAGTTGTGTGTACTGCGAACCGAAGTCGAGAATCAGGATTTTGTGGGCGTGTATATCGTGCATGGTGATGTTCTGCCTGAATCCCTCTCCCGTATGTCGGGGAGAGGGTGGCGCGCAGCGCCGGGTGAGGGGTTATCGAACGGGGTAATTCGGTGCTTCCTTGGTAATGGAGACATCATGCACGTGTGATTCGTTCATGCCGGCGCTGGTGACGCGCACGAATTGCGGTCGGGTGCGCATGGTGTGGATGTCGATACTGCCGGTATAGCCCATCGCCGAGCGCAAGCCGCCCATCATCTGGTGGATGATGGCAGATACTGCGCCCTTATATGGCACGCGGCCTTCGATGCCTTCCGGCACCAGTTTTTCCGCACCCTGGCTGGCATCCTGAAAGTAGCGGTCGGACGAGCCTTGCGACTGTGCCATGGCACCCAGTGAACCCATGCCGCGGTAGGATTTGTATGATCGGCCTTGATACAGCTCGACCTCACCCGGGGCTTCTTCAGTGCCGGCAAACATACTGCCCATCATCACCGCGTGCGCGCCGGCAGCAATGGCCTTGGCGATGTCGCCCGAGAAGCGGATGCCTCCATCGGCAATCAGCGGCACGCCAGTGCCTTCGAGGGCAGCAGCGACATTGGCGATGGCCGAGATCTGCGGCACGCCAATGCCGGTGACAATGCGCGTGGTGCAGATGGAGCCTGGGCCGATGCCGACCTTGACGCCGTCGGCACCGGCTTGTACCAGTGCCAGCGCAGCTTCACCGGTGGCGATATTGCCGCCGATAACCTGAACTTGCGGGAAATGTTTCTTGATCCAGCTGACGCGATTGAGCACGTTTCGGGAATGGCCGTGTGCGGTGTCCACGACTAGCACATCGACGCCGGCGGCAATCAGTGCTTCGACACGCTGGTCGGTATCGCCGCCCACACCCACGGATGCACCGGCGCGCAGGCGGCCCAGTTCATCCTTGCAGGCATTCGGATAGGTTTCTGCCTTGCTGAAGTCTTTTACCGTGATCATGCCGCGCAGATCGAAGTCATCGTTGACGACCAATATTTTTTCGATGCGGTGGCGATGCAGCAATTCCTTCACGGTTTCAGCCGATGCGCCTTCCTTGACGGTTACCAGGCGCTCTTTCGGTGTCATGATGCTGGAAACCGGGGCGTCCAGATGCGGTTCGAAGCGCACGTCGCGACTGGTGACAATGCCGACCAGCGCGCCATTCTGCATGACAGGCACGCCGGAGATACGGTTCTCGCGCGTGAGTGCGATCAGCTCGCGGATACTGGCGCTGGATTCAATGGTGATCGGATCCTTCACCACGCCGCTTTCAAACTTCTTGACCTGACGCACCTGCCTGGCTTGTTGCTCGGCCGTCATGTTCTTGTGGATGATGCCGATGCCACCCTGCTGTGCCATGGCAATCGCCAATCTGGCTTCGGTCACGGTGTCCATGGCGGCCGAGACCAGTGGCATATTGAGTTGTATGTCCCGGGTTAATAGCGTCTGGATAGTCACGTCTTTTGCCACTACCTCGGAGTAACCGGGCAGCAACAGCACATCATCGAAAGTCAGGGCTTCGTGGGCGATACGCAACATAAGGATCCAGAGCGGGAGGCGGGTTGAACAAGGCCGAATTATATAGAGCGGGCCGGGGGTGGTAAACCAATCATCTCCCGTCGTTGTTGCAATGTGTGCAGAAAATGCACTTGATATCCACAGGAATTGCTATTGCAAACACTAGATATGGGTATAGACTGCTTTTCCCAACACAAGGCTGCTTGAATTTTGTTGTGTGCAGCCCGGTTTACAGCAGGCCCTTTATGGGCGTTCAGGAGTGAAACCGGCTATGTTGGATCTGAGTCTGGCACCGTGTCCCTATTGCAACAGCAAGCGGCTGCATATGGTGGTCGCATCGTTTACCACCCATAAGGTTGTCTGCGAACAGTGCCGCTGTTCCGGTCCCCAGCGCCGAACCTCTAACGATGCCATCATCGAGTGGAATCATGTGAGTCGGCAGGTATGGCGAGAGTTGCCGGCGGGGGCTCTCAACGAAGAGCAGGGTGTGCTGCGGCCACCTGTGGCCGCAGCGGCACGCTGATTTCAGTGTTGATCGCGTGTCTTACCCGGCGCACTGGGTTTTGCATTCTTTCACGTCTTCTTCGCAGGCTTTTTTCATCGTCTCCGATGTTGCGCCTTCCTTGCATTCCTTGTATTCGCTGTCACAAGTTTCAGTACACTCCGTCGCATGAACACTGGCCAGTGGCATGATGAGTGTGAGCAGGGCTGTCGCTATGAATGACTTGTTCATGAGTTCCTCGTCTGTCTTGTGGATGGTTTAGCCGTCAGTTGCGCAAGCTTGCTGACATGCGTGGTAATCCTGCCCACACACTTTGATGCCGTTGGGCGAAGTGCTGCTTTCCTTGCACTCCTTGTAGTCTTTCTCGCATTGCTGTGAGCAGCTGTCGTCTGCAAAAGTATAGACAGACAGCAGGCTGGATAGCAGTACTGCAAAAATATGAGCTGTTCGCACAGGAACTCCTTACAATTCAAGTGATGGTGTGTGGTAATTCATTGCGGTACGGATGCAGGCGCTTCCTGCAGGCTTTGCCCCTTGAGTTTGCCCAGATCGCTGTTCACGCTGCGGCGGAAGGAGTCGATGCTGCGCAGGCTTTCTTCATGTTCTGTCACGCGTTTGCTCAATGTGTCGAGTTTGACTTGCAGTTGTTCGCCCTGTTCCTGAGCCATGGCGGCTTGCTGGCTCGCTTCACGCACCTGTGGGTCGCCCTGTGCCACGCGCTGTTGCAAGGCGCCGACAGCACTGCGCATTTCGCTGATCGCCTGAGTGGCGTCGCTGGCAGCCTTGTTGCTTTCGGCGGCCACGCGACTGGTTTCCGATAGGGATTTTTCTGTTTGCGCGACGGATTTTTTCATTTCCCCGACAATGCCTTGCAGTGTTGTCAGTGATTTCTCATGCTCAGCGATACGGGTTTCGTGGCTTTCCAGAGACTTCTTGTTCTTGTCATTGGTGACTCCCCAGAGTTTCCGTATTTCGTCATCGGCAGCCTTCAGGTTGTCGTCCAGCTGTTTGACTTTTTCTCCCAGCGTCTCGCCATTACTGGCATTGACGGCCGTGTTGACACCCAGTTGCGACTCCAGGCTGCTCAGGCGTTTCTGCAGTTGATCATTCAGCACGCTTTGCTGGGCATTCTGGTAATAAAGCAGCGCGCAGCATAAAGATAGTGCCGAGAACATGAAGATCAACAGCATCTGGCGCACCAGACCATTGCTCGGGGCTGTCGAATTGCTGCTGCGCGCTGACGGCTTTGGCGCCGAGCGCGGCGTTGTTTCGCGGCTGCTGCGACCCTCGGTATCTGGCACTATCGAAGGAATATCCAACAAGTCATCATCGCGTCTGGACATGGTATTACCTGTTTGTAAAAAGCAGTGAAGAAAAGGAAGTGAAAACAGGCAGCTAGTTTACGCGTTTGCGATGTCTTCTAGCAAAGCCGCAGCATCCAGACACAACGGAAATCATGAGGTTCCCGCATGCAGCGTTTTACAGGAAAGCATATCTTGATTACAGGGGCTGCCGCTGGCATCGGCCGCGCCACGGCCGAGCGTCTTGCCAGCGAAGGCGGACATGTGTTTTGCGTGGATGTCGCCGAGGCTGGCGTCCGGGAAACGGCCGAGCAGATTGTTAACGCCGGAGGCAAGGCGAGCTGGGCACTGTGCGATGTTGGCAGTCTTGCGTCCGTGCAGGCGACCGTGCAGGCGGCAGTCGCAGCCATGGGGTCTCTGGATGTGCTGGTCAACGTGGCCGGCGTCATCAAGATGCAGAACTTCGAACGCTCAACCGATGATAACTGGCATCGCATCATCGGTATCAACCTTACCGGCACTTACTGGATGTGTCGTGAGTCCATTCCGCATCTGCTTGCCAGCAAAGGCAATATTGTCAACGTCTCATCGACATCTGCTATTCGCGGTTTGCCCTGGGGGGCGGCCTATGCGGCGTCGAAGGGTGGTGTGTCGGCAATGACCAAATCCATCGCTGTTGAATTTGCCAAGCAGGGTTTGCGCGCCAACACCGTTTGCCCCGGTTCTATTTCTACTGGCATGAATAACAACAACACACTGCCGGATAAAATGGATTTCAGTCTGATTCCGCGCATCGACGCAATGATGGGACAGAAGGGTCCCGAGTATGTGGCATCCGTAATCGCGCTGCTGGCTTCGGAGCAGGATGGTGGTCATATCACGGGCAGTGAATACGTGATGGATGGTGGCACCGTGATGTAAAGTACGAGAGTTTTATTGCTGGGGATACATTGCGCGCAACTGTGCAGGGTACGCATTGATCTTTTCCAGGAGTGCAGCCTCGTAATCGTCAATGTTGTCTAGGTTGATGCGGTTTTCGTTTCGGGATATTGCATCCAGGATGTAGTTGTGAACGCTTGCGCGGAAATGCAGGTCGTCCATGTAGTTACGAAGATCTGCCGTGATCGCATCAATATTGTCAAAGGCGAAAATCCGTATATTCCGGCAGTCACTGAAGATGGATGCCAGGTGTCGACGCATGTAGAGCTCCCGGTAAAAACTTTCATTCAGCGCCGTGCTTGCAAAGGAATATCGCGAGCGCGGAGAAATGCTAAGAACGATGTCTATGTCCGTGTTGCAGTATGGCATCAAGGTCGGCGTGAGTCGCTTGTCTATAGTGTCAAATGACAAGGCGTCTATTTCTGAAGGGGATAATGCCGGTTTCGGATTTGGTATCAGGTTTGGTATCAGGCTGCCAATAATGTTGTCCTTGTTGTTGTAGTCCCGGAAGAATTGTTCAACCTCTGCTGCGGTTATCCACATGCCGTCGTTTTCGATGTCCATGCGAAAGTCATCAACATTGCCGCGCATGATGTCCAGTGATGTGAGGAACGTTGTAATGTTGAATATATATCGCAGGTCATCCAGCCTGGATTCGTTGTAGAGATACAGAGGCATCGGTTCTCCTGTCAGTGTGCTGTCAAGATTCTCGATGTTGTAATCCGGGTGAGCATAGTGGAATGAAATATCCATGAACAAATGTTTGACTTGCTTGTGATCCTCAAGCACGCGTTTGGCAATGATGCAGTGGTGTTGGGCATTGCTGCCGCTGATGGACAGGTTGAGAGTCCTTCCCCAGTTGAGGGTCTTGTTGAAGGTGGCTTGTGTGTAGCCTGATGCGGTTGATGCGCCTATGGCTACTGCTGTGTAGTTTTCCGCAGGATCATCGAGATAATTGTTGATCATTCCTGCAATATGAAAGAAAAGATGCTGGTCATCGAATCCATGTTTTTCAAACAGGGCTTTGTGAAAAATGTGGTAGGGGTCGACGACGATGGATATTGCTGCCGGGAGCAGGCTGAGGCAGATGATTCCCCCTATTGTCTGTAGGAATGTGCTTCGGCTTGACATGTTCAGAAGTTGAAATAGATGAATGGAGAGGTGCGGAACTTGCAGTATGCCATCAAGAATAGTGCGTACGAAAATATCAGGATGCTGGCCGTCTGCAGGGTTCTCTGGCGTGGCGTTGAAGTACTTGAAATCATATGTTGCATTGCGGCGTGTGAGTTGACGGGAAACAAACAGACCGCCATGGCGACAGCCAGATAAAGGGCAGTCAGTATCATTGAGGGGGTAGCTGTGCCTGGGGCAAACACGTCCACAGGGGATAGAAGGCCGACAGCTTCTCTGAGTTGCGGAATCATGGCGTTTATTTCCGGGATACTGGAAAAATCGGCCATACCATTCAGTATGCGTAAAGCCTGCTCGGTATCCTCTGCGCGGAAGAACACCCATGCGATGTTGACAAATATGAACGTGATCAGTGCGGCAGGCGCGCGGTGCAGGCGGAATCCGTGCCTTGACCACAAGCGATGCGTGATCGCGGCGATGCCGTGCAGTCCTCCCCATATTACGAAAGTCCAGCTGGCACCGTGCCACAATCCTCCCAGCAGAAAGGTGATGAGCAGATTGCTGAATGTTTGTAGTGAGCCGTGATGGCTGCCGCCTAAAGGGATATAAAGATAGTCGCGAAGCCAGCGTGACAGTGTCATGTGCCAACGCAGCCAGAACTCCCTGATGTTGGTTGCGCGATATGGCGAATTGAAGTTTTGTGGGAGGTGAATATTCATCATGATGGCGGAGCCGATTGCCATGTCGGTGTAGCCGGAGAAATCAAAATAGATCTGCATGGTGTAGCCAAGGCTTGTAGTCCATGCCTCAAAGAATGTCAGGCCATCTGTTTGGTTAAAGCCGTGTTCGACCCAGATGGCAAATGTGTCGGCAAAAAATACTTTTTTGAAAAGGCCAATGCCGAAAATGAGAAGGCCGGTATTCATGTTGTGCCAGTTGATAAGCTTGTTTGATGTGTTGGCAAATTGAGACATCATCTCCCTGTGGTGGACAATGGGGCCGGAGATGAGCTGTGGAAAGAAAGTCACGAACAGACAGAAATCAATGAAGTTCTTTTCCCGGCATTTATTCTGGTGGCTGTCCACCAGATAGGCAATTTTCTGGAAGGTGAAAAAACTGATTCCAAGCGGGAGAATGATCTGCAGGGTCTGGATGTTTTGTTGGGAAAGGTGGTTGATGTTTTCAATGAGGAAGTCGGTGTATTTGTAATAAGCCAGCAAGGCGAGGTTAAAGCCTATGCCGGCAGTTAGTACGCGTCGATCAGGTGTTGCCTGAAGTGATTTGCCAACGAAAAAATTAACCAGGATGGAGATAATGATCAGGGCAATATATTGCGGATTCCAGTAGCCGTAGAAAAACAGTGATGCAGCAAATAGCCATAGTTTTCCGGCCTGCATGTGCTGGCGATGATTGAGTGCAAAATAAACCACAATGGACAGTGGCAGGAATAACGCGATGTAAACAAAGGAATTAAACAGCATGGTTGTGTGCTGTTGGCGGCGCATTCAGTTGCATCAACAGGACTGTTACCACAGTCGGTCAACCCATGTGCCAACCGGTGTGGTGATTTTCTGCAGCAGCCAGCCAATACCAATGAAGGCCACGAGCCACAGCAGTGTGGCTGCCCATGCCGGCAGGTGGTGGAAAAACAGGTCGTAGCGCGACATCAACGGCCAGTGCAGCAGATAGGTCTCGTACGAGTAGACGCCAAACAGATTGAGAAACTTGTTGTCCAGGCGCTTGAGGGAGAAATAAACAATCAATGCAGCCATGGTCAGCAGGCTGGTTGCCTGGCCGATAAAAAAGCCGTCGTCAAAGCCGATGTTTTTCAACAGCGCCGATGCCTGTGGCCACTGGCCGGGCGTGTTGTGGCTCGCCATGTAGGCTGCGGACAGCAGGCCCGCCGCGACCAGCAAGTAGCGGCCAATGCCCCCCGACTGGTTGCGAAACCACTGCAGGGTTTTGATCTTGGCGGGATTGCTTTGCAGCCACCACGCAAGCAGGATGCCGAGGGAAAAAGCATTGGTGTGCAGGCGGTGCAGCCAGTTGACCTGCAGATCCAGAGGGTCGAGCAAGGCAAAGGCATTGGCAATCACGGCCAGCAGGATGGCGGTGAGCCAGGGGCGCTGGCGCATGAAAAACAAGGGAAACAATGCATAGAACATCAGCATCCAGCTGATGTACCAGAAAGGTGAATTCACATCGTCAAAGGCGCTGGCGCGTGGAAACCAGCCGGCAAAGGACTGTGCCATGTAGGTCAGCCCGTATTGTTTGCCCAGTAACAGGTAGTCGCCGGCAAACAGCAGGATCAGCACAATCCAGAAAGGAATGAAAACCTTGATCAGCCTGCGTTGGTAGAACTCGAGGGCCGGCATCTGCTTTTTCAGCATGCCTACTGTCAGGCCGTAGCCGGACATGAACAGGAACAGGTCAACGCCGACGCCGGCGGCGATGGAGAGTGGATACAGGAAACTGTTGTCGGTCACCAGCATGTAGCTGATGTGGGCGAAAACAATCGCCAGCATGCCAAGGCCTTTCAGTTCCTGCGTGACGGGCACCGGGAACAGTTCTGTGTGCGCCGTTTTGCGGAAACTCAGCAGTACCGCTGCGAGGCAGACGGCAATGACAATCCAGGTGGACTGAACGGTATCGGTAACAGTAATCAGCATGCAGGCTCTCGCGACAAAGAACAGCTCAAGCCTGCGATATTACCTTGATTTGCGTACGCAAAAAACGCTTACAGCACCATGCTGACGCCGATGGCGACAACGGCCATCACGGCGGCAAATGCGCCAACCATGATGAAAACTTTCGCCATGGTCGATTTGTCGCCCTGTTGCCAATAGCTCTGTTGCTCTGCCATGTCTCAGCTCTCCATTATTTTTGTTGAGGCTAAATCAAAGAGACGGGGGAAATATTGATTCGGATCAATTTCCTTCCGGAAGGCGGTGCGTGGAGTTGACGGTGCAATCCAGTACCCCATCCTGCAGGTGTACCTGGATTGATGCGCCGCTGCGGGTGTCCGCGATGTGGGTAATCGTGCGCTGCTGTGCGTCGCTGGCAATGGCGTAGCCGCGCCGCAAGGTTGCCAGCGGACTCACGCTGTCGAGCAGCGCGCCCAGATGCTGCAGGCGCTGCCTTGATGCTTGCAGTCTCTGCTGCGCGAGTGTCTGTAATTGGCGATTGGATTGTTGCAGACGGGTGTGCAACTGTTGCAGTTGCATCGCCGGGTTATGACGTTGCAGTTGCAGGTTCAGTTTTTCCAATTGCAGCTTTTGCAATTGCAGCTGCCGCAGCTGGGCATGGCGCAAACGCCATTCGAGATGATCGGCGCGCTGTTGTTGTTCGCGCAGCGTGTGGCCGGGATGCCGCAGACGTTTGGCGAAGTGCAGCAAACTGTTGCGCAACCCGGCTATGTGCTGTTGCAGAAGTTTTTCGAACATCGAGCGATAATGCGTGAACAGGATCTGGTAATCCTCCTGTTCGGGCGAGAGCAATTCTGCTGCGGCTGACGGTGTGGGCGCACGCATGTCGGCAACGAAATCACAGATTGTGAAATCGGTTTCATGACCGATGGCGCTGACAACCGGGATTTCGCTGGCAAACACGGCGCGCGCCACGGCCTCCTCGTTGAAGGCCCACAGGTCTTCCAGAGAGCCGCCGCCGCGTGCGACGATCAGTGCATCGATATCCTGTTGCGTGTTGGCCAGTTGCAAGGCCTTGACAATGGCCGGTGCTGCTTCTGCGCCCTGCACCGGTACCGGAAAAATGCTGATGCGGATAGCGGGGAAACGGCGGCGGAATACCGAGAGAATGTCGCGGATGGCCGCGCCCGTGGGTGAAGTGATAACGCCAATATGGTGTGGAAAATCGGGTAGTTCCTGTTTGAACTCATCGTTGAACAAACATTCGTCTTCGAGTTTGGCTTTCAATTGTTCGAAAGCGATTTGCAGATTGCCGGCACCTTCGGCCTGCAGGTTTTCCACAATAAGCTGGTAGTCGCCGCGCCCCTCGTACAAGCTGACGCGTCCGCGTGCAATCACTTGCATGCCGTGTTCCGGTCGAAAGCGCAGCAGTGCATTGTTGCCGCGAAACATCGCGCAGCGAATCTGTGCTTTCTGGTCTTTGAGCGTGAAATACCAGTGGCCGGATGACGGGATGGAGAGATTGGAAATTTCGCCACGCACCCATACGGTGGCCAGATGCACTTCCAGCAACTGCCGCGCGCGGCGGTTGAGTTCGGTGACGCTGAGGATGTTGTCGCGGGAGTTGCTCATGTTTTTGGCGTTTGGCTCACCGTGCGTTTCTATCTGCATGATACAGGCAAAAAAAACCCGCATTGCTGCGGGTTTTTCAGGTTGGTACCCGAAGCCGGACTCGAACCGGCACGACTTGCGTCACTACCACCTCAAGGTAGCGTGTCTACCAGTTCCACCATCCGGGCTTAAAACTTGTGTTTCTTGAAAATGTGCTCATATGTAAGCCGCAACCACTTATTGCGCGGGAGCAACAGGTACATCGGCAGCTGCAGGCTGGTTCTCTGCTGCCGGTACATCACCCGCAGGTTGCGCTGCGGGTTCTTCCTTTTTGGCTGCTGCGTTGTGCGCTTCAATCAGCGCTGCGTCGGGGACGCCGGCGTCTGTGTTGAGAGCGGACTTGTGCTTGGCCATGATCGACAAGGTAAAGCTGGTTGCGAAGAACACGGCAACCAGCAGGGCAGTGGTGTGGCTGAGCAGATTGCCGCTGCCGCTGCTGCCGAACAGGGTTTGCGAGCCGCCGCTGCCGAAGGAGGCGCCCATCTCGGCACCCTTGCCCTGTTGCAGCAAAATCAGGCCGATGATGGCCAGGGCCACCAGAATGTGCAGTGCGATGATCAGTGCTTCCATTATTGTTCCGCCGCGTTAACGATGGCGCAGAACTGTTGTGGATCCAGTGCTGCACCGCCCACCAGGCCGCCATCGACATCCGGCTGGGCAAAAAGAAGGCCGGCATTATCCGCTTTCACACTGCCGCCGTAAAGCAGGATAAGTGAATTTGCTTGCGCGGGTTCGCGGGTTGCCCACAGCGAGCGGATGAAGGCATGGACGGCCTGCGCCTGTTCAGGGCTGGCGGTCTTGCCGGTGCCGATAGCCCATACCGGTTCGTAGGCGACGACGAGACGGGCCAGTTGCGTTGAATCGAGCGCGTTGAGTGCGGCGTTGATCTGTGCGGCAATCACCTGCTCGGTGCTGCCGGATTCGCGTTCGGCGAGCGTTTCGCCCACGCACAGTATCGGAGTCAGATCCTGTGCCAGCACTTGTTTGAGTTTTTCGACAACCACTGCATCGGTGTCGCCAAACAGCGCGCGGCGCTCGGAATGGCCGACCAGTACGAAATGGCAGCCCAGGTCATTCAGCATGAATGCGCTGATTTCCCCGGTATAGGCGCCCTGCGCAAACTGGTTGACATTCTGTGCGCCCCAGCGGATGCCGCTGACGGTCAACAGTTCGCGGCACAGCGGCAGATGCACAAAGGGTGCACAGACAGCAACGTCTACGGGAGTGTCGGCCAGTTCACTGCGCAGCGCATTGAGCAGCTCGGTGGCAGATGCCAGCGAACCATGCATTTTCCAGTTGCCCACGACCAGTTTTTTTCGCATGTGTTTAACCCTCATTGTGGCGTGCTGCGAACGCGGACGGCATTGTAGCGCACAGCTTGCTTTTACATCGCTTGCTTTTACACGGAGCAGGCTTTTACCATGCCTGCGCTTCAGGATTCATAAACCCTTACTGCACTTCAGGAGATAGCCCGTGACAATTGCCGTCGGTTCCACCATACCCGCACTCAAGCTGAAAACTCCCGGCCCGAAAGGCCCTGCCGACATCACGACCGGCGATATTTTCACCGGCAAGAAAGTGGTGCTGTTCGCGGTGCCCGGTGCATTCACGCCGACCTGTTCGGAAGCGCATCTGCCCGGTTTTGTGGTGCAAGCACCGAATATCAAGGCAAAAGGCGTGGACACCATCGTCTGCATGGCACCGAACGACGCCTTTGTCATGGGTGCCTGGAGCAAGGCACAGAATGCCGAGGAAATCCTGATGCTGGCCGATGGCAGCAACGAGTTTGCTGCCGCCTTGGGTCTGGAGTGGGATGCGCGCGCCTTCGGGCTGGGTATGCGCTGCAAACGCTTCGCCATGATTGTCGACAACGGCGTAGTGAGCCACCTCGCTATTGACGAGAAAGGCCTGGAAAAATCGTCAGCGGAAGCGATTCTGCAGCAGCTGGGTTGAGCAGGCATCAAGCATGAAAAAGCCGGCGTAAGTGCCGGCTTTTTTTCGTCTGTCGTCTGTCGTTTTTTGATGAATGTTGTGATCAGGTAATTGCGATCAGGCAATTTCCGCAGCGACAAATTCTGCGAGCTCCGTGGCGAGTGGTTTCACTACGTCAATATCAGCACCTTCTACCATTACACGCACTAATGGTTCTGTTCCCGAAGGGCGCAGTAAAATTCTGCCAGCTTTACCCAGCTTGGCTTCAGCATTTTTGACCGCGCTGGCGATCTGCGGATAGCTACCGAGATCAAACTTCTGCCCCGTACGCACATTGATCATCACTTGCGGGAATTTGTGCATGCCGCTTTTCATGTCGGCGAGATTTTTGCCACTGTTGCGCAATGACAATAACACTTGCAGTGCCGAGACGATGCCATCACCGGTGGTGGTGACATGGTTGCAGACAATGTGCCCGGAGTTTTCGCCACCCAGATCCCACTGGTTTTGTTGCATGGCTTCAATCACGTAGCGATCACCGACCTTGGCGCGCATGAAAGGAATTCCCATCGCTTCCAGTGCCAGCTCGAAACCCAGATTGCTCATTTGTGTGCCAACCACGCCGTTGCATTCACCGCGCGCGTGCTGGTCGCAGGCGATGATGTAGAGCAATTCGTCGCCATCCACCAGTTCGCCCTTGTGATCGACAAACAATACGCGGTCGCCATCGCCATCAAAGGCAATGCCGAGATGTGCCTTGTGTTCCAGCACGGCGCGCTGCAATTCGCCGGGATGTGTGGAGCCGCAGTTCTGGTTGATGTTGAGGCCATCGGGTTTGCAGGCGATGTCGATCACCTCGGCGCCTAGTTCGCGAAACACATTGGGGGCAATGTGGTAGGTGGCGCCGTTGGCGCAATCAATGGCAATGCGCATGCCGCGCAAATTGAAGCCGAAAGGCACCGTGCTTTTGCAGAATTCGATATAGCGACCAGCGGCATCGGCTATGCGGCGCGCCTTGCCGAGCAGTGTGGGATTGTCGATGGTCATCGGTTCATCGAGTTGCGCTTCGATGGCATGCTCAATGTCATCGGGCAGCTTGCGACCTTGGCTGCAGAAAAACTTGATGCCGTTGTCTTCATGCGGGTTGTGCGAAGCGCTGATGACGATGCCGGCCTGTGCGTTGAAGGTGCGTGTGAGGTAGGCAATCGCCGGTGTGGGCATGGGGCCGAGCAAACCGACATTGACGCCGGCGCTGATCAAGCCGGCTTCCAGTGCCGATTCAAACATGTAACCGGAGATGCGGGTGTCTTTGCCGATCAGGATCAGCTGGTTGGCGTCACCGGCACGTTGAGCCAGCACTTTGCCGGCTGCCCAACCCAGTTTGAGCATGAAGTCGGGGGTGACAGGGGCTTCGCCCACGCGCCCGCGTATGCCATCGGTGCCGAAATACTGTTTTGACATGAAGTTACCTTTTCAATGCGATTCGCGTATGGCGCGCCAGATTTTCAGCATGTCGCTGGTTGCGGCGACATCATGCACACGCAAGATTCGCGCACCGCCATCGAGTGCAATTTGTGCAAGAGCCAGAGAAGCGGGCAAACGTTCGTTTATCGGTCTGCCGGTTATTTTACCCGCAATCGACTTGCGTGACAGTCCGACCAGTAGCGGCCAGGGCAGAGCTGCGAGTTGGTTCAGGTGTTTGAGCAGCGACAGATTGTGCTCCAGTGCCTTGCCGAAACCGAAGCCGGGGTCGAGCAGGATGTTTTCTGCGGGGATGCCGGCCTGTATGCAGGCATTGGCACGCGCAACCAGCCAGTCATGTACTTCCTTGACGACATTTGCATATGTCGGGTTTGCCTGCATATCGCCCGGTTCGCCCTGCATGTGCATCAGGCACACCGGCAACCCGGTGGCGGCGGCGGCGGCGAGTGCGCCTTCGCGTTGCAGGGCGCGCACGTCGTTGATCAGCCCGGCACCGGCTTTTGCAGCTTCCATCATCAATGCGGGATTGCTGGTGTCGACAGAAATCACCGCGTTGATGCGGGTGGCAATGGCTTCGACAACCGGCAGCACGCGCGCCATTTCCTCTGCGCTGGAAACCGGTGTGGCGCCGGGGCGGGTGGATTCGCCGCCGATGTCGAGTAACGCTGCACCCTCGTTCACCATCTGCTCGGCCGCGCGCAGGCAATGATCGAGTGCGGCGCGATCATTGTCGAAAAACCTGCCGCCATCGGAAAAAGAATCCGGCGTGATGTTGAGTATGCCCATCACCACCGGTTGCGAGAGATCGAGATTTTTTTTACCGCATTGTAAAAACATGGAGGGACAGCAAAGACGCCGGCGATCAGTGTTCGCCGGCCGGTCCACCTATCGGGGTCACGTTGTTTGGAGGTGGCTGGTTGGGCGGGGTCTGCGGTTTGGCATTGCCGCCTTTGGTATTGCTGTCAAAGTCGCGTTCATGCCAGTCGCGCGGCGGACGCACTGTACGGCGTGCCATCAAGTCGTCAACCTGTTCGTTGTCGATGGTTTCATATTCCATCAATGCATCTTTCATCGTTTCCAGAATGTCACGGTTTTCCGTGAGGATCTGCTCTGCCTTGCTGTAGCACTCGTCGATGATGCGACGTGTTTCCTCGTCGATCAGTTTCGAGGTGGCGCTGGAGTAATTGCTGTGGGTGACGCCCGGGTATTGGCCTTCGTCTTCACCGTAATGCAACGGGCCGAGTTTTTCCGATAGTCCCCACTTGGTTACCATGCTGCGCGCCATGCTGGTGGCGTGTTCGATGTCGCTTTGTGCGCCGGTAGAAACGGCGTCCAGGCCTCCAGTCAGTTCTTCGGCGATGCGGCCGCCGTATGCGGAGGAAATGCGGCCGAGCAGGTAGCGTCGGCTGTAGCTGTGCTTGTCGTCTTCCGGCAGATACTGGGTGAGACCGAGCGCACGGCCGCGCGGGATGATCGTGACTTTATGCACCGGATCGTGTTCCGGCATCAGGTAGCCGATGATGGCGTGGCCGGCTTCGTGGTAGGCGGTCATGATTTTTTCTTTTTCCGACATCACCATGGATTTGCGCTCGGCACCCATCATGATCTTGTCGCGCGCTTTCTCGAATTCTTCCATTGTCACCAGACGTTTGTCGGTGCGTGCGGCGATCAGTGCGGCTTCGTTAACGAGGTTGGCGAGATCGGCGCCTGAGAAGCCGGGTGTGCCGCGTGCAATCACGGACGGGTTTACGGCTTCATCCAGCGGTACTTTGCGCATGTGTACCTTGAGGATTTGCTCGCGGCCGCGAATATCCGGCAGGCCGACATAGACCTGGCGATCGAAACGGCCGGGGCGCAGCAAGGCCTTGTCGAGCACATCCGGGCGGTTGGTGGCAGCGATGACGATGATGCCTTCGTGACCTTCAAAACCGTCCATTTCCACCAGCAGCTGGTTCAGTGTCTGTTCACGTTCGTCGTGACCGCCGCCGTGACCGCCGCCGCGATGGCGGCCGACCGCATCGATCTCGTCGATGAAAATAATGCAGGGCGCATGTTTCTTGGCCTGGTCAAACATGTCGCGCACGCGCGAGGCGCCGACGCCGACGAACATCTCGACGAAATCGGAGCCGGAGATGGTGAAGAACGGCACTTTCGCTTCGCCGGCAATCGCTTTTGCCAGCAGGGTTTTACCGGTGCCGGGCGGGCCGGACATCAGCACGCCGCGCGGAATCTTGCCGCCGAGTTTCTGGAATTTGGCCGGATCGCGCAGGTATTCCACCAGTTCCTGTACGTCTTCTTTTGCTTCATCGACTCCGGCGACATCGGCAAAAGTGGTCTTGATCTGGTCATCCGACAGCATGCGCGCCTTGCTCTTGCCAAAGCTCATCGGTCCGCCCTTGCCACCCATGCCGCCCTGCATCTGGCGCATGAAAAACATGAAGACGCCGATGATCAGCAGGACGGGCAACACAGCGAAAAACAGCTGCTGCAGGATGCCGGGCTGTTCCGGCTCGCGGCCTTCCACCTTGACGTTGTGGTCGAGCAGATCGTCGATCAGGTGCTGGTCGAGCAGGGTGGGGCGTACGGTCTCGAAGGCGGTGCCATCGGTGCGCTTGCCCTGGATGCTGAGGCCGTCGATGACTACCGAGTCCACGCGATCCTGCTGTACTTCGCGGATAAACGCGGAATAGTCGACCTTGGCGGATTGTTGCACAGGGTTCAGGTTGTGAAATACCGACAGCAGGACCAGCGCAATCAGGCTCCACAGGATGAGATTCTTGATCAGTTCGTTCAAAACGGCGACCTCTTAAACAATAGCCAATGCAACATACTACAGACCGGGCCTTGCGGCTATTTGCCTTTGCCGCAATCGCTGCCCTTGAAGCCTTGTGCCAGCAGGTAGGTCTCACGCGAGCGGGCACGGGAGGCCTGCGGCTTGCGTGTGCTGACCTTGCCATACTGGCCGCGCAGCTGTTTGAGCAGCTCGTCGAAACCTTCACCGTGAAAGACCTTGGTCAGGAAAGCTCCGCCGGGCTTGAGTACCTTGCCCGCCATATCCACGGCCAGCTCCACCAGATACATGGCGCGCGGCTGATCCACAGCGTTCATGCCACTCATGTTGGGGGCCATATCTGAAATCACAAGGTCGGCTTTCTGTTCGCCCAGGCAGCCGAGTATTTCATCGAGTACGCTGTCTTCGGTGAAGTCGCCGCAGATGAATTCAACTCCGGCGAGACTGTCCATGGGCAGGATGTCGCTGGCCACCACCCGGCCGTGGTGACCAACCAGTTCCACTGCCACCTGCGACCAGCCGCCGGGTGCCGAACCCAGATCGACCACGGTCATGCCGGGCTTGATCAGGCGATCCTTCTCCTGCATTTCCAACAGCTTGAAACTGGCGCGCGAGCGATAGCCGAGCTTCTGCGCCTCTTTTACGTAGGGATCATCAAAGTGTTCTTTCAGCCAGCGGCCGCTACTGCGCGAACGGGAGGATTTACTCTTGGCGGGAGCGGCGGGCGGGCGGGGTGGTCTGGTCGGCATGGCATCTCTCTCGGGCGGCCATCATCACAAATTTCCGTCCGGGTAAAAAGGGGCGATTACCGGCAGGTCGCGGAGTGTCTGGCATAATGCAAGCCGTTTACGGCTGATGACGGGCAACTTTCCATGCAGGATTCCACCATGCAAGCTTCCACTCCTGTACAGAACGCCATTGATGCTGCTGTGCGCGCCGCTTTTGCGCCGCTGCACTGCGAACTGGTCAACGAGAGTTACATGCACAGCGTGCCACCGGGCAGTGAATCGCATTTCAAACTGGTGCTGGTGAGCGACCAGTTTGCCGGCTTGCGTGCAGTGGCGCGCCACCAGAAAGTGTATCAAGCACTCGGTGAACTCATGCAGCAGATCCACGCGCTGGCCTTGCACACCTACACGCCTGATGAATGGCAGATGGCACAGCAACAGGCGCCAGCTTCGCCTGCCTGCATGGGCGGCAGCAAACACGATCACCATTGATAATGCGCGTGCCGCTGCGCTGCTGGCAGAAAAAAATCCTGTTGTGTGTGCTGCTGTTATCGACAGTATCTGTTTCTGCTCGTGATCTGCTTCGCGACAGTCATTTTGTACGCGGTGTGGAAGTGGCACCGTTGGTGCAAGCTCCCTTCTTTCAGCAAAAATCAAAATCCCCTGTTGTCTGCTTGCCACAGTCTGACTGCAGTTTGCAGCCGCAGTGGAAACTGCAGCAATGGCTGACGGCGCAGGATATTGCCACCGGTGAGCATGTTGCGCCGCAATCCGGTGTTGAACAGTGGTTGCTGCAAGATAAGCAGAACCGTGTGCAGAAAAAGTTTCAGTTGGCTCCCGGCGATTTCGCCAATGGCGATGTCTGGCTGGAGCTGAACGGACAGAGCGAATTCGCGGCACGCCAGGCGGATGGCGTGCAGCGTTACCTGCCGGATTTGCGCAGTGCCTGGCCGCATTTGCTGCTGGCGCAGCGTCTGGATAGTGGTCGTCTCACGCAATACCGCAGTCTGCCATTGCGCGGCGAACTGCGTATTCCTTTTGATAATCTGCAGCAGCAGCCGGGCTATAACCGTAATGTGCATTCAGCGCGTCTGGTGCTGGCGATCACCGTGCGCAATCGTTTGAACGGCAATTATTTCTGGCTCAACCTGCCGATTTATGATGATCGCCTGAGTGCCACCGATTTCGGTTGTCAGAAATGTGTGGTGGAGGCTGATGGTCTGCGGCACTGCCGCACGCCGCAGGCTCTGCGCGATGTCGGCGAATGGCACTGCCCGGCAGACAAAGTGGGAGACAACTGGCGACAGAACGAGAAGCGAGGCACGGCACGGATGATCTTTCGCCTGCCGACGCAGGCCTTCATGACCGCTGCGCCAGTGGCTGGCGGCGACTGGACTCAGGTGTCGGTGGATTTGCTGCCCTATGTACTGGCCGGAATAGATGCGGTACGGCAGCGGGGGGAGGGGTTGTTCCCGGCGGATCTGTTTTTCTATGAACTCGGTCTGTTTTCCGTCGGCTGGGAGATTACGGGCTTCAATCATGCGGCGGCGCAATTGCGCAACTGGCAACTGGAGGGCGAGCCGCTCATTGCGGACAGTCCCTAGCTTCTGGTGGTGCCGTTAGCGGTTTTTGCGAGTGGTATCAGGAACACTTTCTGCAATGATGCGCGCCTGTCTTTCAGTGTACGGATTGCCGGCATTTCCATGCGTATCTTTCTGCTCTTCTGTTGCCTGTCCGTGGCGCTGCTGTCTGGCATGGCGCGCACGGCGGGTGCGAGCGCCTCTTCGTTGGAAGAGCAGGCAGAAGTGTTGGAGAGTTCGCTGCAGGCTGTAGAGTGGTATACCAACGAATCGGTGCGCAAGGCACTGCAGGCCGAGTCCAGCGGTGATGCGGCCAATGCGCGGGTTCTGGGAGACAAGGCCATCGAATCAGATCTTAAAGCACAGGATTTGCGTGCCCAGACAGCTGCAGCATGGATCAAGGCCGGCGAGCCGGCGCGCGCACGGGAAGCCTGGCAGCGTGCGGGCAATATGGCGAAGGAGCGGGCTGAACTTCTGTCCAAACGCCTGCCTGTCCTGCGCCAGCAATGGCAGGAAGCGCAAGCCAAAAGCGATGCAGTGCAGAGCCGCGAACGTGAAATCATTTACCTGCAAGGGGTTTTCCTGACGGCTCAGCAGTGGGCCCTGGTCGCGGGGTTCATGGCGTCTGCAGAAGCGGACGGCAAGGTCGCTTCAGCCTGGAAAGAAGTGGGGGCTCTGCTGCCGGTTTTGTTGCGGGACAATCGCTTGCAGCAACTGCAGGATGATCCACGCCTGCAAGGAGACAGCGTCAAGCTTGCCGATTGGCAGCAGCGTGTGGAAGCCGCATCGCGCTAGCTAGTGAACGACTGCGGCACTGTCGCCCGCAGAGTCGGTGGCAGGCGGCGGCATTTCATCGCCGCGCAACTCGCGGTTTTCTTTCTCGAGAATGGCAATGCTCTGCAGCATGTCGCGGCTGGTACTGCTGAAATCCCGGATCAGGATTTCCAGTTCGCCACCGTACTCCTTGATCTGCCGGTGTTCGTTGCTCAGTTCGGTCAGCTGGTTGCTGGTGCTGGTCAATTCTTCTTCCACTTGCTGGATGCAGGTGTCGGCTTCGTGCATGTAGCGCGTCTGTTGCGCCAGCTGTTTCTGCATGTCTGCCAGCAGGGCGTCTTTTTCTTCGTGGCTGCTCACGCTGTTCAGGCGCGCTTCCAGTTCATTGATCTGGTCTTTCTGGCTGGAGGTCACCTCGCGCAAACGTTGCAATTCGCCCATCAATTCCGCGTTGATGGCTGGCTCCGGTGTTGCTGCGTTGAGGTCCGGAATGGCCGCCGTTTCGGCGCTATGCATCTGTTTCAACAGCATGCCGAGTTTCACATCCAGTGTGCGCCAGCGCTGCTCGCTGTTCTGCAGGGCTTCGATTTCCGCGCTGAGCACGCTGTAACGCAGCGCAGCAACGCGCAATGGCAGTTTGGCATCCGGCAACAGGTGTTCCTGCAGGGCAGGATCGCCCTGCAGTTTTTCGTGATGCTCGCGGGTTTCTTCCAGTTGTACCTGCAAATCCAGTAGTGATGGGTTGGCGACAGTAACCTCCAGTTCATCCTGGTTTTTCTGCAACTCCTCCTGCAGTGCCTTGATGCGCCTGGTTTTGTCGGCAGACAGCTGCCTGGTTGCCGTCAGCAGGCGGCTGACTTTGATGCAGGCGAAAATCAGCAGGCCGCACAGGGCCACGGCAACCGCAAAAGCTGCCAGTGCGGCGTACAGGATCCAGCTGTCTATGAACATGAAGCGGTTTCTCGTGCCATTCCAATCGGTTAGAGTGCAATTTCATTACGGTTTGCCAACTAGCAGTATGGTGCACCGATGCGAATTTGCCATTTTTGGCATACAGACAAGAGAGAAAAGCAATGAATGTCGATGCACTCCTTGAGGCCCTGCATCAGCGTGTTTCCGTGGGGGATGTCGACGAACCGGCGCCCAGCGCCAGCCAGCGCGAAGCCCTGTTTCGTGCAGCCCTGCGTGCACCGGATCACGGACAGCTGCGCCCGTGGCGATTTCTGTGCGTGGAGGGCGAGCGTCGACAGCAACTCGGCGAGATCCTGCTGGCAGTGGAAGAGTGCTGTTATGGCCCACTTACCGATGCCCAGCGCAACAAGGTGCGACAGCGGCCGTTGCGCGCGCCGCTGGTGGTTTTGGTCGTCGCCCGTGTACAACAGCACTCCAAGGTGCCGGAGCTGGAACAGCTGCTTTCCACGGCCGCTGCCGCGCAGAACCTGCTGCTGGCCGCGCATGCCCAGGGGCTGGGTGCCATGTGGCGTACCGGCAACGTGACCTATGAGCCCGTGCTGGCTGAACAGCTGGGCCTGGCAGCCGACGAGCGCCTGCTCGGTTTTGTCTATCTCGGCACCCCGCGTGGTGCCCTGAAGCCAGTGCCGGTACTGGACCTTGCCGATTTTGTGAAGGACTGGCAGCTGCCAGCCTGATCCCGGATCGGCTGGATTGCTTTCAACGGGGGGCTTGTGTAGAGTGCGCGCTCCCTGATTTTCAGGGCTTTTGGTGAGATGGCCGAGCGGTTTAAGGCGCACGCCTGGAAAGTGTGTGTACGTTAATAGCGTACCCAGGGTTCAAATCCCTGTCTCACCGCCATTTGCTTGTTCACAGACAGTCTGTAACAACCTCCAAGCCCGCGTGTGCGGGCTTTTTTGTGCATCCTGGTTCCGTTGTTGTACATTGCCGCACTGTGACAGCCTCGCAGTTTTGGGAGCACAGCCTGGGGCATACACAGGATTTTTTACACTGATTGAATGCATACTATGCTGCCTGCCTGTAAAACAAGGATGTTGCATATGATTCACAAGCTGTTACTTGCGTTGTTGTTGATTGTAAGCGCCATGCCTTCATGGGCAGATTATGTTGTCGGGACTTGTACCATACGCGTGCCTACGCCGCCTGTTACGGAATGTTCTAACGCCAGCTTGTCATTGGCTAACCTGTCTAGCGTTAACTTGTTCGGCGCGGTTCTGACCGGTGCAGATCTACTTTACGCCGATCTGTCAGGCGCTAACCTTTACGGTTCTAACCTCCACGGTACTGTCCTGAGCGGTGCGAACCTGTCCGGGGCTAACTTGTCCGAGGCTAACCTGTCCGGGGCTGACCTGTGGGCGGCTGACCTGACCAATGCGAACCTGACCAACGCGATACTGCAAGGTGTTCAATCCGGCTACATTACCGGTACGCCGGCTGTGCTACCTGCTGGCTGGCAATTGATCAATGGCTACTTGCTTGGTCCCGGCGCTGATCTGTCTCACGCGGAACTGTCCGGAGCAAACCTTAGCGGAGCTGATCTTTCTGATGCTGATCTGTGGGTAGCGAACCTAAACGGGGCGGATCTGTCTGGCGCTGATCTGTCGGGAGCAAACCTAAACGGAGCTGCCTTGCCGAGTGCCAACCTGTCCGGCACTAACCTCTACGGCGCTGACCTGAGAGGGGCGGACCTGAGCAATGCTAATTTGTCCAACGCTATCCTGTGGGGCGTTCAAGCTGTCGATATCATCGGCACGCCAGCCGCATTGCCTGCCGGCTGGAAATTGGTTGGCGGCTTCGGAGCACACTTGGTTGGCCCTGGAGTTAACCTGGCCAATGCGAATCTGTTGTACGTTAACTTGTCCGGTGCTGACTTGTCCGGCGCTGATTTGACCAATGCCATCCTTTTCGAGGTGAACCTGACCGATACCGATCTGAGCGACGCTATCCTTTGGGGCGCTGATGGCAGCATTATCGGTACGCCGGCTGCACTACCTGTGGGTTGGCAAGTGATTTACGGTAATTTTGTAGAACCTGTATTGCCGTTGGATGGTATTTATAAGGGTTCGGTTACTAAGGAAGAAGCGGGGCGTTGAATAAGCTGGCGTGCTTTGTTTGTCTCATTTATTGCCGGCAGCAAGTAGGGAGCAATAAGCGCAGTGAATTCCACTAGGCCGTACAAGTGAATAAAACTGATTTAGACAGCAAAGCGCACATCAGTACTTTCCTGTGCAGTTTTTACGACAAGTTGCTCGTTGATCCGGTGCTGGCGCCGATCTTTCTGGATGTGGCTGGAATTGATATCCGTGTCCATCTCGGTCATATCCAGTCCTACTGGGAAAAGCTGCTGCTGGGCGAAGACAATTACCAGCGCCACACCATGAATATCCACCGTGCACTACACGGCAAGCGCGCCTTGAGCGAGGCGGAGTTTGATCGCTGGCTGGATTTTTTTGTGCGTAGTGTGGATGAGGGATTTGCCGGTCCTTATGCTGAAAAAGCCAAGCGCGTGGCCAGGCATATTGCCGGCAACATGAAAACTCGCATAGTGCGTAATTCCTTTGATACAGATTGCCATCACTGAGCGCGCTGCAGGCGCCGCATCAACAGCTTGCGCAGCTCTTCCATTACCAGCATGCAGGGCATGAAGGCCAGTGTGAAAAACCAGAAGTGGCTGTCGAGTGGTGCGGTGCCTACCAGTGTGTTGCCCAGCGGGGTGTAGGTGGCCAGCAGCAGGATGCTGAATTCCAGCAGCACGCCCCAGAGTATCAGGCGGTTGCCGCGCCAACCCACGGAAAAAATCGAAAGTGTGTCGTTGCGACACAGAAATACATTGACGATTTGCATCAGCAGAATCGCGGCGAAGCAAGCCGTGGTGGCTTGCAGATAAAGCAGGTTGTCATTGGCGAGTGTGAGGCCGTAACTCCAGCCGCCGCTTTTCAACACAAAGAAAAAAGCACCCATGGCGACGGCGGCTTCCATCAGGCCCAGAAACGCATAGGCACGCCAGGCGAGAAACGGATTCATCAGGCGTTCGCCGAGCGGGCGCGGTGGTTTTTTCATGGTGTCAGGGTCGGGTTTTTCCGTGCCGAGGCCGAGTGCTGTGAGTGAATCGGCACACATGTCGATGGCGAGAATCTGTATCGGTGTCAGCGCCAGCGGCAATTTGAACAATACAAACGCCAGATAGGGGATCAGCTCCGGCACGTTGTGCGCAAGGATGTAGGTGAGAAACTTGCGGATGTTGGCAAATACCGCACGGCCTTCTTCAATGCCGTTGACGATGCTGGCGAAGTTGTCATCCAGCAGCACCATGTCGGCAGCAGCGCGTGCGACATCCGTGCCGTTCCTGCCCATCGCTACACCGATATGTGCAGCCTTGAGTGCCGGAGCATCGTTGACGCCATCGCCGGTCACCGCAACGACGTGGCCTTTTTCTTTCAGTGCTTGCACGATGTGCATTTTCTGCTCGGCAGCGACGCGCGCAAAAACGATGTCTTCAGCATCCAGCGCCAGTTGCAGTTGCGCAACGGAAAGCTGTTGCAGTTGTTCGCCGGTGATCACGGTAGGCGCATCGCCGCGCAGCAAACCGATTTTGCTGGCGATGGCAACGGCGGTGTGGGGATTGTCGCCCGTGATCATGATGATGCGGATGCCGGCGTCATGGCACTGACGGATCGCCTGTGGCACTTCCTCGCGCGGCGGATCATCGAGCCCAGCCAGTCCGCAGAAAATCATGCCTTGTTCATCAATGTTTTCTATATCGGTTTCCGTCGCCGGCTTGCAGGCAAATGCCAGCACACGCAGGCCATTGCTGGCCATGGCCAGTTGTGCCTGTTCAATGCTGTGTTGCTGCGCGGCGCTCATGGCCTGCACTTCGCCATTGCAGAGAAAATGGCTGCACAGTGGCAGCAGTTTTTCCGGTGCGCCCTTGCAATACAGCACCGGCCCTTGCGCGGTTTGTTGCACGGTGGACAAGCGCATGCGCGCCGAATCAAAGGGAATTTCGTGCAGGCGTTGTGAGCTGATCACATCAGGTAATTGTTGTGGCGCCATGTTTTGCATGGCCATGCTGTGCAGTGCGACATCCATCGGATCGCCCAGCCAGTCGCCGTCCTGTGTTTGTCGCAAGTCGTGGCACAGGGCTGCGCAGGCGAAAAAATCGCGGAAGTGTTGTATCCCGGTAGCAGGCAGTGCATCAATGTTGTATGTCTGGTCGCCGAGAAATACCTGTTCTACCTGCATGCGGTTTTGTGTCAGCGTGCCGGTTTTGTCAGTGCAGATCACTGTGGTGGAGCCGAGTGTTTCGATAGCGGGCAGATGGCGAATCAATACATTGCGTTTCACCATGCGTTGTGCAGCCAGTACCAGTGCCAGTGTCAGTGTCGGCAGCAAGCCTTCCGGCACCATGGCGACAATGATGCCGATGGCAAACAGCGTGTTTTCCCATAATGGAATGCCGATGATTTGGCCGGCAACAAAAAACACACTGCCCAGCGTGATGGCGACGACAGCAATCACCCGGCTCAGGTGTGCAACCTCCTTGCGCAAGGGTGACATTTCGTCGCCACCGGTTTCCGTGAGATGTGCGATCTTGCCGAATTCGGTGTGCATGCCGGTGGCAAACACCAGGGCGCGTCCCTGGCCGGCGACTACGGCAGTGCCTGCCAGCAGAATGTTATTCGCGTGCAGGCTGCTAGTGGCATCGGAGATGTCGGCGCTGCGCAGTTGCACCAGTGATTCGCCGGTGAGCGTGGCGTTGTTGACGCCCAGCGCGAACGCTTCCAGTACCCGGCAATCGGCGGGAACATTGTCGCCTTGCTCCAGCACAATCACATCGCCGGGCACCAGTTGTTCGGCAGGCATGGGGGCGATGCGCGCATCGCGTAACACTTTTACACGCGAGGGCAGCAGGCGTTGCAACGCGGCGAGCGATTTTTCCACGCGATATTCCTGCCAGAACGAGAACAGCGCGCTGATGAAAATGACGGCGACAATGGTGTAGCCGACCTTGGCCATGCCTTCGCCGGGCGCGTGCCATTCGGCAAAAAAAGACAGCGCGGCGGCGAGCCACATGATCACCGCAAAAAAATGCGTCAACTCGCGGAAGAAACGCAGCCCCAGCGATTCACGGCGCACACCGCGCACGCGGTTGTCACCGTATTCGCGCAGCCGGCGCGCGGCTTCGGCCGTCGAGAGGCCGTCGGTGTTGCTGTTGAGACTGGCGAGTGCGTCGGCCTTGTCGAGCTGGTGAATGTTCATTCGCAGATCATGTGCTCAATGGTAGATGCGTGCAATCCACCATTCCCGCACTGCGAGTGGCAACAGTGCTTGCAGCCAGGTGGTGAATGAGTCGCGGCCGACGCGATAGCGGTACTTGGGTTTGCTTGCCAGCATCAGTTCCAGGATGCGTTCGGCAGCAACGTCTGGTGATGTGCCTTTTTGTCTGTCACCGAATTCGCCGAATTTCTGTATGAGTTTGCCGTAGACCTGGCCGAAACGTGCATCCATCGCCACCTTGCCCTGCACGGCGTTCTTGGTTGTCCCGCGCATCGCTGTGTTGATGAAGCCGGGATTGATCATGCCGACATCAATCGGCGCATTGATCAGTTTCATTTCCATGCGCAGGCTCTGGCAGAACGCTTCCGTGCCCCATTTGCAAGCCATGTAGATGTTCAGAAACGGAAATACCAGTGAAGGAATGCCAGCGCCGGTGCCGACAAAATACATCCGCCCGCGACGGTTTTTGCCCTCCAATGTCTCCAACATGAGTGGCAGGCATTCGCGCGCCAGTCGCATGTGGCCGAGCAGATTGGTTTGTGTCTGGTACTGAAGGATTTCCTCGTTGAGATAAGGCACCGGTGCAATCATGCCGACGCCGGCATTGCTGATCACCCCTGCAAGAAAACTGTTTTTTTCGGCGAGCACATTGCGCACGTCGGCAAGCGCACGCGTGACGCTGTCGGCATCGGCGACATCGATGATCAGCGCTGTGATCTGTCCGGCTGGCGCCAGCGTTGTCACAGCTGCTGCATCTTCTGTTTTGCGCACGCCGGCAAAAACGTGGAAGCCGGCGTTGGCGAGTCGCGCCACGGCGGCGTTGCCGATGCCGGTGGACGTGCCGGTGATCAATACGCTACCTGCAACCTGTTCATGTTGTGCGGCTGTCATCAAGCGCTGCTCCTGTTTGTTTGCTGCCGGGTATGGTAGCGGCAGCGTGTTGCAATTCCCATGTGCAGCCGTCTGTGGGCCGACATGCTGCGCGAGCTGGATGTGGATCTGATCACCAAAGACAGTTACTCGCTGACCCGTGAACACAAACTGGCGTTGCGGGCCGGGCAGGGGCGAATGAGCTGAACGGCGCGCTGCCGTTTTCCTCGAATTGACAGTCTGCAGTAAAGCCATCTAGCATCGCCGCCGCAACTGCGGGTGCAGCGAGGTGTCTCCGCGCCTGTCACGACAATAAGCACATGTTTTTGCAGGGTATGCCATGAAGAATAAAAGGTTTTTACGTCCGTTTTCTGATGCTTCTTCGAAGTGCATTTTCACCAAGATGGGAGGATTGCTTCTGCTGAGTCTTGCGCTTCTGTCAGCGTCTGTAGCGCAGGCGCAAGAGGCAACCGCACGGCGGGTGTGTAGCCTGACCGAACCTGGGGTCAATTTTGGCCTCAACGGTGGTGCAGATGTTTCCTTCGCTGCTGAAGTTGGAACGGCCAATGGCCCTGCAACTTTTATGTTTTTCGGGGATTCGGAGTCTGGCACTGCTGCATTTGTTCCAAGAGATATGACACTGTGGACGGACAAAAAAGGCAGAGAAGTCTGTACTGGTGCGACTAGTCAGGGTGGAAAGGTAATAAAAAGCCCCTATGCAGAAGGGTATCCAGTACGTACGCCCGCTTTGCCAACGGTTGACGTTCAGTATCAGGCTGGAGCAGGGGGTAATGACCTTCCCTGTGCAACAACGGCGGTGTACTACCCTGCTTTCCCTCTTGGGTCGTCACCACTTCCTGCAGATGCAGGGGAGTGGCTGGATACAATCGATAGCAACGGTCTGCCGTTCTTCCATGAGGATTATGGCTACAGGGTCAAGGATGAAGCGCTAGACTCCATCATGGGAGGGGCGTTTGTATACCACAACGATATTTATATGTTCCATCAAATGTATGGTCTTCATGCGGGTGAGCTTTCTTCTCGGTTTTTTTTGACAAGATTCCAGGGTGTGCATGAGGATTCAAATTTCACACTTACTCCTTCTGGTGCTGCTGCATCTCATGTTGCTTGCTACGATAAAAATAACGCCAGTGCCCTACAGTCTCAGGCTGTATTCAAAGTCATTGGGCCTGTTTTTAACAAGCATACCTATACCGCCGCAGAGCGCTTTTTGAATGTTGCTGTAACCAATGGCAAGCCTTCCGGTGATGATTTTGTCTACCTTATCGGGAAAAAGGATTTCAGTAGTTATTCGCCGCTATATGTTCAGCGTATCAGCAAGGTTGCTATCGATGACCAGGAGAATGCTCCACAAGATTGGCAGAATTATGTCCGTTACTGGAGTGGAAGTGCTTGGGTGCAAGGGGGTGCAAATGCTGCGCCGTTGACAGTGACAAATGATACAAATGATGATGCGAAGTTTGAAAAACAAGATATATCCATGATGAGCGTGCAGTGGATACCTGCCGCGAATAAATGGCTGATGGTGTATAACGCATCAGGCAATTCCAGCGCAGAAGATGGCTCGGATTTGGAAAAAATATTTTGCACAAATCTTGCGATGAAGGACTACATGCCTTTGTTCGGAGTGAATTGTGGCGAGGTTTGCCCTCCGTTAAATGAGGGCGAGGTTTGCCCCCTCCCGTTAGCTGATACCTATGTAAATAAAGCTAAATCTTATTACCGTGTTGCTGCGGAAATAATGGGCCCTTGGTCTGATCCAGTGCCTATTTATTGGCCTGAGGGTGGCGCAAATATGCCAAACCCCTATTGCTATGGATGGATTTATAGAGAAGGTGCTGATGAAGCTGCGTGCCCAGATCCTGTGCCGAACTCTGATCACTATATCAACCACGGCACAGGAGTTCTCTATGGTTTTTCGTTAATGCCTGTGAGTCATTCGACCTATAATGCGGGGACGTTAAATCACTATGCCGTAACGTCTACGTGGAGCCCTTATCGTCGTCACTTGCTGGAGCTGAACTTGTCTATCGCTGATAACGATAACAACGGTGAGGTGGATGGCTCCGATGATCACGACGCTGATGGTGTTGTTAATGGCGAGGATAACTGTCCTGCGAGTTTCAATCCCCTTCAGGCTGATTCGGACGGAGATGGTTTCGGCACTGCCTGTGATAATTACGACAATAGCTATGATATCGATGATGATGGTTTTACTGACGATAATTGTCCCGCAGTGGTTAATGTTAACCAGCGTGACAGTGACAGTGATGGGTGGGGCGATGCATGCGATCCTGATGACGATAATGATTGCTATGTTGATAGCATAGATCCCGCTCCGTTGTTGGCAGGTACAACTATTGCTGGAGATCTGGATCGTTGTTTGGGTGGCGGTGATGGAATTGCTATTACTGCTGTTGGCTTGGGGCTTGATCAAATCACTGCATCTGCCATTCAGTCTGATGGGAAAATCGTGGTAGTTGGTAAAACTCACGATGGCAGTAACTATGATTTTGCTGTTGCGCGTTATACCAGTGCGGGAGAGCTGGACAGCACTTTCGGCGCTGGTGGGGTTGTGACGACACCTATTGGTGCCGGTGACGATATAGCCAATGCTGTGGCCATTCAATATGACGGGAAAATTGTAGTTGTGGGCAGCACGGTATCCGGCGGAGGTTCAGGTTCAGATTTTGCAGTAGTGCGCTATCTCGCCGACGGTAGTCGTGACACTGGCTTTGGCTCAGATGGAAAGGTGACCGTTAACAATAATGGTAGGGATGTTGCGTTTGCCATAAAGGAGCAGGCGGTTGAAGAAGATGAGTCAACACTGAGATACCTTGTTGTTGCCGGGGAAACAGGGAAGCCTAATTCAACCCTGTATACCAACATGATGGCAGTTCGCCTCAATGATGACGGTTCGCGGGAATTAACGTTTGGCACGAGGATTGTCTCTGCGGGAACCTCTTCATCCGCAAGGGCTTTGTCTGTTCAGCCGTCAGATGGGAAGTTGGTTTTGGCTGGCGATGCGATGGTGTCGCTCAACAGCAGGCATATCGCAGTTGTTAGGTTAGAAGCGAAGGGTGGCTTGGATAGCGGCTTTGGGTCTGCAGGTATTAGAACAACGAATGTTGGTGCGGGCTATACGGCGGGTAATGCTGTAGCCATACAACCTGATGGAAAGATAATTGTGGTAGGTACGTCTAGTAACGGATCTAACCAGGACTTTCTGACTTTGCGTTATACGGGAACTGGAGTTCTGGACACTGGCTTTGGTTCATCGGGTGGCTTTGTTGTAACGCCGATTGGTTCTGGTTCTGATATTGCGAAAGCTGTTTCGATTGACGATGGCGGCAATATCGTTGTGGCAGGTTACGTGAACAGCGCAACAACTGGAGATGATATTGCATTGGTTCGCTACACATCCGCTGGTGCGCTGGACACGTCATTTGATGCTGTGGATGCTCCTGCTGCCGATGGCAAGGTCATCACGTCATTGAGCGATACTGCAGACAGGGCCAACGCTGTTGTCATTGACAACGAAGGAAAGATTGTTGTCACCGGTTATGCCAACAATGGCAGCAATGATGACTTTGCCGTGCTGCGTTACTTCTCTGAGACGGCCAATAACGTGCCATCACCCTGATTTACGGTGGTAGGAGATTGAGACTAGAAAGGGGGCTTCGGCCCCTTTTCTTGTTGTGACAGGCGGGTATTTTGCGTTGACTTCCCTTGCGGCCTCCCTCAAACTTACTCGCCAGTAAGTAACTTTCTTCAGAGTAAGTTTCAGGGGTTCTGCGATGTTCAACCGGGTCTGGACCAAGGGCCGCCTCTACCGGGTGTTGTTTGGTATTGAGGAGTGGGCCAAGAAACGTGTGTTCGGCTGCCACAGCTGCGGGCAGTGTGTGCTGCGTTCCACCTCGTTTGTGTGCCCGCAATCCTGCCCCAAGCAGATGCGCAATGGCCCTTGCGGCGGTTCGATGTTCGGCAAGTGTGAAGTCTTTCCAGATCGCGACTGCGTGTGGACGAAAATCCACGAGCGTGCCGATATGGCCCCGTTGCAGATCTGGGACATGAGCAACAAGGTGGTGAAAATCCAGCCGGCTGTGGACTGGTCCATCGTCGGTACGTCGGCGGTCGGCAGTATTCTCGAAGGCAAGACCGATCGCGATGGTGGCATTCTCTCGCCGCATCCTGTTCCCAATCCCGAGATCGACACGATCATCGCCAGCACGAAGGCGTAACTGACATGACGGCCCTGAACGACACCAGTACTTTGTACAAGAAAATCAAGAACGGCGAGTTTGTGATTACTGCCGAGTTGTCGCCGCCGAAAGTGCCCGATCTGTCGCGTCTCGACAAGCATCTGGCGCACTACCGTCGCGGCGTCGATGCCATCAACGTGCTGGATATGCCGTCGGCGACGCTGAGGATGTCATCTATCGGCACGGCGATTTATGTGAAGCAGCAAGGTCTGGAACCGGTGATGCAGATGACCTGTCGCGACCGCTCCAAACTCGGCATGCAGGCCGATCTGATTTCCGCGTATGCGCATGGCATTCGCAATATTCTTTGTTTGACCGGCGACTACGTGACGTTTGGCGATCATCCGATGTCAAAGCCGGTGTACGACATGGATTCTACCAACGCCATCATGATGGTGAACCAGTTGCGTCGCCTCGGTAAATCCTACGGCGGTGGCGCGATTGCCGATACTGCAAAAGAAGAGCCGTTCAAGATGCAGTGGTGCATCGGTGGTGCCGGCAACCCAGCAGGCAATAAACCCGAACATCTGGCGCGTGTGATGGCGAAGAAAGCGGCGGCGGGTGTGGATTTCATCCAGACGCAACCGGTGTTTGATCTCGATGTTTTCGACAAATGGTGGAAGGCACTGGAACGCGAAGGCGTTACCAAAAAAGTTGCCATCCTGCCGGGCATTCTGCCGCCGCGTTCGCACAAGGGTCTTGAATTCATGATGCAGCATGTGCCGGGTATCTGGGTGCCGCCGCACGTGGAAAAACGCATACGCGAAGCGGCCGATCAGAAACAGGAAGCGCTGGATCTGGCGATTGAAACCATGCGCAAGATTAAAGAGCGCTACCCGATTGCCGGTTTCCACATCTATCCGCTGGCGTGGAGCGAGAATGTGCCCTACATCCTCGGCGAGCTGGGTTTGCTGCCGCCGGAAGCGCCTGCGGCTGCGTGAGGTCTGCAATGGCTGACGCGCTCGTCAATCGCCTGGCTGGTTATTGCTATCAACTGGATCGCGACAGCGTGCTCAATTTCATGGGCTACAGCGATCCGTCAAAAGCCCGCAAGCCGGTGCTGAAAATTGCCGATGAACACATGGCCCGCGCCGGGGAATTTGCCGAGCCGTGGGCCGCGAGCGTTGAAGTGCCGTTGTGCGGCATCGAGAATGACAGGATCCATCTGAAACACGGCGTGGATCAGGTGGTGCTGCACAGCGAACAATTGCCGAAAATCTTGCGCAACGCGGAATCTGTGGTGATTCTGTTGGCGAGTGCCGGTGATAAATCCACCGAAGAGTCGCGGCGCTTGATGGCCGAAGGCAAGCAGGGTCAGGCGCTGGCCGTGGATGCCGTCGGTTCTGCCATGGTGGTGGAGGCGATGAAGGCGCTGACCGATATTGTCGCTGCCGAAGCCGAACAGCGCGGTTACGGCACCACACTGCGCGTGGGGCCCGGTTATACCGGCTGGCATTTCGGGGACCAGGCGATCCTGTTCAAATTTTTTGAGGGTCGCGAAGGGCTGCCGATCACCATGAGTGACGGCATCATGATGCGCCCGCAGAAATCCCTGCTCGGCATGGTGGGCCTGAATCCCGGTGGCCGCAAAGCGCCGGAAATCGAACCCTGCCGCCTGTGCGATTTGCAAAACTGCATGATGCGCAAGGCGCCGTTCCGGGGCGCTGCCGGCGACGGGGCTGGTAATGAGTAGTGCGACATACCACCAGTTTTTACACGCCCTATATTTGCCTAGAATGCAGGCCTTTACTGGTCTGCGTTTGTCCAGAACCTTGCTCGGAGAGTGTGAGTCATGAGCCGTCCCAATACCGCCACCTTGCTGTTGCGCTGCCAGGATCAGAAAGGCCTGAATGCGGCCATCGCCAACCTGCTGGTGCGCCACAATATCAATATCCTGGATGCGCAACAGCACACGGATGAAGAGGCCGGTATCTTTTTTCACCGCGTGTATTTTGATGTGGTGGACATGCCTACGAGCCGTGAGCAGTTCCAGGCCGAACTTGCCGCCGAGTGTGAAAAATTCCAGATGGAATGGCGTCTGTCATTTGCCGAACAGAAAAAACGCGTGGCGATTTTTGTCTCCAAATACGAGCACTGCATTTACGATTTATTGCTGCGCCACAAGGTTGGTGAGTTGAATTGCGACATCCCGCTGATCATCTCCAACCACGAAGACCTGCGCTACTTTGCCGATGTGTTCAAGATTCCTTACTTTGTGTTCCCGATCAACAAAGACAACAAGCACGAACAGGAGCTGAAAGAGATCGCATTGCTGCAAGAATATAATATCGACCTGATTGTCATGGCGCGCTACATGCAGGTGCTGTCGGACAACATGATCAACACTTTCCCGCATCGCATCATCAATATCCATCACTCGACACTGCCGGCGTTCAAGGGGGCGAAGCCTTATCATCAGGCGTTTGAGCGCGGTGTGAAACTGGTGGGTGCCACAGCGCACTACGCCACGGCTGATCTCGATGAAGGCCCGATCATCGCGCAGGGCGTGGAAGGCAGTTCACACGAAGACACCATCGACGATCTGGTGCGCAAGGGTCGCGACATCGAGCGCGTGACATTGGCGCAGGCTGTGCGCGCGCACCTTGAAGATCGCATCATTGTCTACGGGCATCGCACCATCGTTTTCTGATTTCTTGAACGCGTTTTTTTAATTGACAGCAAACCAACGAGAAGAGGTTTTTATGGGCGCAAGACTGGAAGGTAAGGTGGCGATTGTCACAGGTGCTGCGAGCGGCATTGGTCGCGGTACGGCGGAGCTGTTGTTGCAGCACGGTGCAAAGGTGGTAGTGGCTGATCTCAACGAAGAAGGCGGCAAAGCCACGGTGGCTGAGCTTGGCGCCAACACACGTTTCTTCAAATGTGATGTCACCAGCGAAGAAAGCGTGAAAGCGATGATCGATTTCACGGTTGCCGAATTCGGCAAGCTGGACATCATCCACAACAATGCTGGTGCTTTCGGTGCGCGTGGTGCCGTGGAAGAGATTTCCGTCAAGGATTTCGATTTCACGTTTGCGCTGCTGGTGCGCTCCGTGTTCCTCGGCTGCAAATATGCAGCCATCCAGATGCGCAAGCAGGGCACGGGTGGCTCCATCATCAACACCGCCAGTATTTCCGCCACCACGCCGGGTTACGGTCCGCATATCTATCAGGCGGCGAAAGCGGCGGTGTTGCAGCTTTCCAAGACGTTTGCACTGGAACTCGCTGAACAGAAAATTCGCGTGAACTGCGTATCACCGGGTGGCGTGTACACGCCGCTGGTGGGCAACGCTATTGGTCTGGATGCAGAAACCACCAAGAAAGTCGGCGAAGGCATGGGCGCGACGCTGCCGATGAACCGCCCGGGTTATCCGCTGGATATCGCGCGCGGTGTCTTGTTCTTTGCGTCTGAGGATTCCGAGTTCATCATCGGTCAGAACATGATCATTGACGGCGGTGAATCACTGGGCAAGAAATTCAAGGATCAAGGTATTCACTGATCGTTGTGCTGTAAGGGCAGTCCTTGTGGCTGCCCTTATTGAAAGCCATCAATAATCGTAACCTTCTTCCCAGTCTTCGTTTTCGGCGATGGAATTGAAGTGCTCGTCTTCATCCTGCTCGTCTTCGTCGTCATCCCAGAACGGGTCGTAATCGTCTTCCAGCTCGTTGTTCGCGGGCGTGTCGTCGGTAACGGCATTGCCTTCCATGTCTTCGATCTGGAAGCCTTCAGCGGTTTCAAAAGATTCTTCCTGGTGTTTCTTGCGGCGGGACATGGACTGGTCTCCAAAAGGGTCTGCGCGGGGGATGCTGGTATTATGGCAGAACCGCTCTGATTGCGTTAGATCGGATCAAACTTTCGAGGTAGATATGGCAGAAGTCAAAGTAACGTACTGGCGTGATATTCCCTGCTCGGTACAGGTGAAAGAGGGGCGAGGCAACCGCGCCAGTGTTGAATTGCCGAAGATTTACATGGTGACGGTCGATTCGGTGGCCACAAAAACGGGTGCTACGAGTTCGGAGGACTATGCTGCCGGTTTTCGTATCGAGAAATCCGAGCAGGACAGCGGTGGTGATCTGAAAGCCCTTGCGCAACAGATTGCTGATGAACTGGTCGCGAAGTATCCGCGCGAATGGCTGTGGGAGCAGCGCGACAAGGCCGGCATTGATGCTGCTGGCCAGGCATTGGCAGAAGCCGAAGCGGTGGCGGAGTAAGCGTATGCACAGCATGACGGCTTTTGCGCGCCGCGAGATCAACGAGAGCTGGGGTTCGCTGGTGTGGGAAATCCGCTCCGTCAACCATCGTTATCTGGAGCCGGGTTTTCGCCTGCCGGATACCTTCCGTTTTCTGGAATCCAGTTTGCGCGAGCAACTGCGCAAGCAGCTACAGCGCGGCAAGGTGGATTGCACGCTGCAATTCCAGCCGGCAGTGAATCGCGATGCGCTCAGCATTGATGAGGAACTTGCCAGGCGTTATGTGCAAGCAGCGGAAACGATCAATGGTTTTCTTGTTGCGCCAGCGCCGTTAAGTGCTGCCGACTTTTTGTTTCGCCCAGGTGTGCTGTGTGAAACCGGGCCCGATCGTGAAACGGTGACGGCGGTTGCGCTGGAGTTGTTTGCGGCTGCGTTGGCAGATCTGAAATCAGTGCGCGCGCGTGAAGGTGCCGAGCTCGCCGTGTTCATTGGCGAGCGCTTGCAAAAAATGCGCGAGCAGGCGGCAGTCGTGCGTGCAGCCTTGCCGGATATTCTGGCAGCGCAAAAACAGAAACTGCGCGACCGGTTGGCTGAGTTGCAAGGTGAACTGAATCAGGATCGCATCGAACAGGAGCTGGTACATCTGGCGCAGCGTTGCGATGTCGATGAGGAACTGGATCGGCTCGATACGCATATCGGCGAAGTATTCCGCATTGTGCAGAGCAAGGACGCAGTGGGTCGCAAGCTGGATTTTCTGATGCAGGAGTTGAATCGCGAAGCCAATACCCTGTCATCCAAGTCCATCAGTTCCACTACCACACAGGCGGCAGTTGAACTGAAAGTATTGATCGAACAGGCGCGCGAGCAAGTGCAAAATATTGAGTAAACGCGACCCCTCCGGCGCTCCGGAGAGGGGCGAGGGGGTCAACGTATCTCCTGCCGGAAGCGTTTTTCCAGAGTGGCCAGTGTGCTGCTGACTCGCAAGGTGTTCATCGCTGTGGCCATGGCTTGCAAACGGTCTGCTGGCTTGGGATGGGTTTGCAGCAATAGTGCGAGGCCGTTGTCGTTGGCAGCGCGCGCATCGAGTTTCTGCATCACGGCGACAAAGGCATACGGGTCGTAGCCGGCATTGCTCATCAGGGTCAAGGCATCGCGATCCGCTTCAAATTCGTCACCTTTGTCCAGTCCGCGCGCGTAGAGTTGTTTGGATGCGTTGACAACGCGCTCGCCGAGTTCACGTTCCTGCGCCGATTGTTGGCGGTTATTGTTCAGCATCATGCCGACATCGGCGGCAGCGCCGAGCAGGTTGTTTTTCTGCACAGCTTGCAAATGGTGCTTGTGGGTGACGTGCTGGATTTCATGTGCGAGCACGCCGGCGAGTTCGGCCTCGTTGTCGAGCAGGTTCAGCAGGCCGCGCGTGACAAATATATAACCGCCGGGGGCGGCGAAGGCGTTGACGTCGCGGTCATCGAGCACCCCGAATTGCCACTCCAGTCCGGGGCGTGTGCTGAACAGCGTCACCCAGCGGCCGACGCGGTTGACGTATTGCTGCGCGCGTTGGTCGCGATCCAGTGGCACGGCGCCCACCAGTGTTGCAGCCATGTGATAGCCGATATCCATTTCGGCATCGGCGGATTTTTCACCGCTTTCAGCCAGTTTCTGGCCCACTTTCTGGATAGTGTTGACGTCGATGTTGTCCAGCAGGCCGGCGTGAGTGATCAGCGCACAACTTAGTGTTGCTGCTGCCAGCGCCGCTTGCGACAGGGAAAACAGTCGAAAAGGTTTGTGTGTGTGAAGCATGACAAGTCTCCTTCAGCGCGGTGTCGGCAGGTTGCCGGCTTTGCCAAAACGCAGCGCTTCTTCGCGGCTGACGGTGTACTGATCCAGTTTGGCCAGTTCGTCTTCATCTTCGCGGGCGCGCTGCAGGTTTTCTTTTGACAGGCCGCGAATGCCGGTGGCAACCGTGGTTTCGCTGCGGCTGGCCTTGTTCAGGGCGGCAAGACCGCTGAGCGCCGAGTCGCCGCCGCGTGCTGCGCCAGCGCTGCCCAAACGAACATTCAGCATGCGCACCCAGCCTTCGCCCTGTGCGGATTTGACCTGATACCAGGCGCCGCTGCGTTCACCTACTTCGACAGCGGTGCCGGGTGGCAGCTTGGCAAGTGTTGCTGCGCTGGCATCGGCAGACTTTTTCAATTCGGTGGCCATGCTGATTTGTCCGCTGTCGGCCTGTGCCTGCAGCGCGGCCAGTAGCATCAAGGCTGGCCAGTAGCGTGTGAGTCGCATCATGAGGTTTTCCTCCTCGGTTCGTAGATATTGACGGCTTCTTCGCGTCCCTTGACCTTGCAGGAGCCGTGCGGGATGAAATCAAAGTTGTCGCCGCAGAGGTCGCGTGTGCTTTGCGAGACCAGAATGCGGGCAATGCCCTTGGTCATGCCTTCGAGGCGGCTGCCGAGATTCACGGTATCGCCAATGGCGGTGTACTCCAGTCGCTGTTCGCAACCGAGCATGCCGACCACCGCCGGCCCTGAGTGTATGCCGATACCGACATCGAATTCCGTGAGCCCGCGTGCATCGCGAAAGTGCAGCAGTTCGTCCACCATGTCCAGTGCGGCATTGACGGCATGCACGGCGTGATCGGCATCGCTCACGGGTGCGCCCCAGAACGCCATAATGGCGTCGCCGATGAATTTATCCAGCGTGCCCTTGTTCTTGAAAATCACCCCCACCTGTTGTGTGAAATAGGCGTTGAGCAAGGTCATGATTTCGGCGGCAGAGGCTTTTTCCGACATCGACGTGAAGCCACGAATATCGGAAAACAGCACGCTGATTTCGCAATTGCGCCCTGCGAGTGTGGCTTCATTCAGGCCTTCGTTGGCCAGCTGTTCAACCACCAAGGGGTCGAGGAAGCGTCCGAACATGTCGATAGCGGCCTGTCGTGCCTGTCGCTCCTCGAAGTAGCGCAAAGCCGTGCCGCTGCCGAGCAGCAGCGTGCTGGCCAGCAGTGGCGTGATGACCGGCAGCAGGATGTGTTGGCGGATCAGCAGGGCACTGGCTGTGAACAGCAACACGGCGGCGCCGACCGTATAAAGGGCTGTCGGCAGCAGCGGTTTCCTGCAGCGCAGACGCCAGTAGAGCCAGGCAATCAGAGGCAGCGACAGTGCGGAACCGTACCAGCTTTCGTAGTGCAGCCAGCGGCTGTTCTTCAGGTTGTCATAAGCGTTGGCCAGCAGGTAGAGGCCGGGATATTGTGCGTTGATGGGCGTGGGGCGCAGGTCGTGTAGGCCGGCGGCGGTTGAGCCGATGAATACAATCTTGCCGCGCAGTGCCGGTTCACCGCTGCCGTTTTGCACCTGTTGCCAGAGATCGGCATAGCTGTGGCGCGAGTACGGAGAATGACTGCCATCGCCTGCCCAGACCATACGCAAGGGAGAGGGCGCGATTCGGGTGGGGGCGACCGGTGTGGCTTGCCGGTCTTCTGCCAGGATCAGCGGCATGGCGCGCAGCGTCCAGCCTTGCTGTTCCTTTTCGGTCTGGTAGTGACGGGCGATGCCGTCACTGTCGGCGAGGTAGTTGATCAGGCCCAGTTTCCAGCGTGCAGGGCTGCCCATAACTGGCAGCAGCAGGTCGGCGCGCGCATCTTCCCTGGCACTTGCGCTGCGCGTGATGGGTAGGTTGGCGGGATAGCTGTCGAGACGGCGCGCCTGGTCGGGCTCGGTGTTTTTCAGCTCCAGTGTCGGCAGAAAGATATTGTCGTGCTTGTCCAGCACTTCACCGAAATACTGGTCGAACTCTGGACGCTGTACGTCGGGTTCGCTGAACCAGATATCGAACACGATGGCGCGCACGCCCTGTTGTAGCAGCCATTCGCAGAGCTCGGCGTGGGTGGCGCGCGGCCATGGCCAGCGACCGATACTGCCGGCCATGGCCTGCAGGCTGTAATCGTCGATATCGACCAGCACGATATCGGCATCGCCGCGCTCACGGCTGGACTGTTGGGCGGTGAGGGCGTCCAACCAGAGAAAATCGACATGGATGAGCGGCATCCAGCGTGCAGAGAGGCCTGACAGGACGAGCGCGATCAGCAGGGCTGCCGTCAGGAGATGCTGTTGCAGGCGTGCAGGCATACAGGAATCCATGTATTGCAGGTGTGGCTGGTATAAAGGTCCGGCTTGTAAAGCCGCCGCTATTGTAGCAGTCTGGCCGCCTTTGCCAGACCCTGATTTTGCCGATGAAACCTGTTCGATTCGCTCTCTGTTGTCTCCTGTTTTTTGCTGTGGTCACTGCCGAGGCAGCGCGTGTGGAAAAGCCCTATCTGGTGGAGGTGCCCGTTGCCAGTCAGGCTGCGGCTGACCGTAAACTGGCGGAGAACAATGGTTTGCAGTTGTTGCTGGAGCGACTGACCGGTCAGCCGTTGGCTGACAACGCTGCTGTGCGTGCCGCGTCAGTGGAAAGCGTGTTGTTGCGCGTAGGCTATGCAGAAGACAAGAGCCGTCCCGCGCCGGAGCTGGAAGTCGATGCGCCGCCGCCAGTCTGGTTGCTGCGGCTGGAGTTCTCTCCAACAGCGGTTGCGCAGCTGATGCGTGAGGCCGGGTTGTCACTGTGGCCGCTGGATCGTCCGCAGTTGCTGGTGGCATTGGTGGACGAAAACGGTATGCCCCTGTCGGCAGATGTGTCTGCGGCTTTTGAGCGTCAGGCGCGTGTGCGCGGATTGCCGGTGCGCATGGCGGCGGCAGACGTGGTTGCCGCTGCGCAAGGTTCGGATCCCAACCTGCTTGCCGGTGCCTTGGCAGGTAGTGGTGCGGATGCGTTGTTGCTGGTCAGACTGGCTGGCAGTGATGCAGCAGGTTGGCAGGCAGAAAGTCATTTGCGATTTCATGAGCAGGATTCAGCCCTGCAACAGCAAGGCGCCAGCCTCGACGCGGCTTTTGCCTCGTTGACGCAGCAGGTGGCAGCGCAGTTGTCTGCCAGCTATCGCAATAGTGTCACTGCGGATACCGGAACAGTGTTGCTGCGCGTGCAGGTGGATAATGTTCAGGACTATGCAACCTATCAGCGCGTGCGTGAATTTCTGGAAAAACTGGATGCGGTGCAGCGTGTCAATATCGTGCAGGTGAAGGGTGCCACGGTGATTGCCGACATCGATGCCAAGGGGCGTGAAAGTTTTCGTGCGCTGGTGGCATTGTTCAGGAACCTGCAATGGCAGGAAGAAATTCTGCCGCCGCCCGGCAGTGATGCCGGCGTGCGCACGCAGTGGCGTTATCGCTGGGTGGAATGAGTTTCTGTGTGGAGTGCCTAGCGCGCTCGATTTATTGGTGATTTTTTTCGGAGGCAGTCATGACCTTGTTTGCAGACAACAGCCAGAGCATCGGCGGCACGCCGCTAGTCAAGCTCAATCGCATTACAACTCACACCATTTATGCAAAAGTTGAGAGTCGCAACCCGGCCGGTTCGGTGAAATGCCGCATCGGCGCCAACATGATTGCCGATGCCGAACAGCGCGGTGTGCTGAAATCGGGCATGGAACTGGTTGAGCCCACCAGTGGTAACACCGGCATTGCACTTGCATTTGTCGCGGCGGCCAAAGGCTATGGCGTCACGCTGACCATGCCGTCCAGTATGAGTCTGGAGCGCCGGCAAATTCTGAAAGCGCTGGGCGCTAACCTTGTGCTGACCGAGCCGGCGAAGGGAATGAATGGTGCCATCGCCAAGGCGCGTGAAATTGTTGAGAGCAATCCTGCAAAATATTTGCTGTTGCAGCAGTTCGAGAATGCTGCCAATCCCCAGGCGCATGAAAAAACTACCGGCCCGGAAATCTGGCGCGATACCGAAGGCCGGATTGATATTCTGGTCAGTGGCGTAGGCACTGGCGGCACCATTTCCGGTATTTCCCGTTACATCAAACAGGTGCAGGGCAAGGCAATAACGGCTGTTGCCGTGGAGCCGGAATCTTCCTACATGATCCGCGCAGCGAAGGAAGGAAAAGAGCCGCAACACGCACCGCACAAGATCCAGGGTATTGGTGCAGGCTTTCTTCCTAAAACATTGGATATGGCGATGGTGGACGCAGTGGAGGCAGTCAGCAATGAAGATGCTATGGCATGGGCGCATCGATTGATGAAAGAAGAGGGAATTCTTGCCGGTATTTCCAGCGGTGCGGCTATGGCAGCAGCGGCACGCGTCGCTGAGAGGCCAGAAAATGCAGGCAAAACGATTGTGGTGATTTTGCCGGATTCTGCCGAACGTTATTTGTCATCGCCGTTGTTTGAAAACATGTTTGGCGAAATGGAAAAAAACCAGTAAGGCTGTAGATGGTGCTTTAAAAAAACGGGAGGCAGAGCCTCCCGTTTTTCTCAGTGCCGAACTTAATCGTGTTCGCGATGTTTGCGTTTTTTATGGCCGCGGTGCAGGCCGTTATCGTGATCGTTGTAGCGGTCGCCGCCATAATTGCCGCCACTGCGGCGGTTGTCGCCATCCTTGTTGTCGTCGCCCATGTTGCTGCCTACTGCGCCGCCCACTGCGCCACCCAGCGCTGCGCCCACTACTTCGCCTGTGCTGCCACCCAGAGCCTTGCCAGCTACAGCACCGCCCACTGCGCCCAAGCCGCCACCGATGGCGGCCTCTGTTTTGTTGCCCTTGTTGGCAGTCGCGGCACCGCCTGCTGCACCACCCACGGCCGCGCCGATCAAGCCACCACTGGAGCCGCCCAGTTGCTTGCCTACTGCAACGCCCGCTGCGCCACCGGCGGCACCGCCCACGGCAGAACGCACTGTGTCATCGGCCATGGCAGGTACGGCTGCCAAGGTGGTGGCCAGTATCAGATAGCGTGAAGTTGTGGAAAAGCTTTTCATGTGTTGTCTCCTGGTTGGCAACGAAGATGTTCAACTAACGCTGGCCAGTATGGTTCATACGGGCAGTCGTCGTCGAGTGCCGAGGCTCTGCAGCGTGATGTGCTTCACAGTGCGCCACGCCATAGGCTCTATTCAGACAAAGTGATTGCCGGAATGTTTCTGGCCAAAAACCCTTTTGGATGAAGTGGTTGCAATACCTTCTTCATGTGCTGTCTGCTAAAATGGCCGTCTGTTTTTCCCTTTCCCAGGCTGGCGCCATGTCGCAGACGCTCGACAAACAGCAGACGCAGCTCAAGCTGGACCAGCTCAATGATGCGCTGTCCAGCGGCACGTTCCTGCAAGTGCGGCGCATGCTCAACAGCCTGTCGGCGCCCAATATTGCGACGCTGCTGGAATCCAGCCCGCCCAAGAATCGCAGTGTTATCTGGCAGCTGGTCGACAAGGATCGCGAGGGTGAAATCTTTCCCTGGCTCAATGACGAGATCCAGAGCCAGTTCCTCAAGCACATGGACCCGGATCGTCTGGCGGAACTGACGGACGATCTCGATGATGACGACATCGCCGATATTCTCCAGCACTTGCCGGATGCTGTGATCGAGGAAGTACTGGCCTCGATGAGTGAACAGGATCGCCAGCGCGTCGAGCAGATGCTGCAACATGACGAGGATACTGCCGGTGGTCTGATGAACACCGACACCATCACCATCCATCCGCGGGTGACGCTGGATGTGGTGTTGCGCTACCTGCGCATGCACAAGGAATTGCCGCCAACGACGGATTGCGTGTTTGTCGTCAACAACGAAGATCAGCTGGTCGGCTTGTTGCCCATCGCCAAGATTCTTACCACCGATCCGGCAGTTTCGGTGCGTGAGGTTATGATCACCGACGTGCAACCGATTCCTTCGGCGATGCCGGCGAGCGAAGTGGCGCAGTTGTTTGAACGTTACGACTGGATCACGGCGCCGGTGGTCGATGAAAACGGCAAGCTGCTCGGCCGTATCACGGTTGACGATGTCATCGACGTCATCATCGACGAAGCCGATCACTCGTTGATGAGCATGGCGGGTCTGACCGAAGAGGAAGACGTTTTTGCGCCGACGCTAAAGGTAGTGCCGCTGCGCAGTGTGTGGCTGGGTATCAATCTGGTTACGGCCTTCATGGCTTCCTGGGTGGTCGGGCAGTTCGAAGGCACGATCCAGAAAGTGGTGGCCTTGGCGGTATTGATGCCGATTGTGGCGGGCATGGGCGGCGTCGCCGGTACGCAAACCCTTACCATTGTCATTCGCGGTCTGGCACTGGGGCAGATCACTCGCCACAACTCGCGCTGGCTGCTGGGCCGGGAATGTCTGGTCGGTTTGGTCAATGGCATGGGCTGGGCCGCAGTGGTGGGTATTGTTTCTGCCTACTGGTTCAGTGATACCAAGCTTGGTTTCGTGATTGGCGCGGCCATGGTGATCAACATGCTGGTCGCTGCGCTGGCTGGTGCCTTGCTGCCGCTGCTGATGAAGCGCATGAAGATAGATCCGGCGCTGGCGGGCAGTGTGATTCTTACGACCTTTACCGATTGCATGGGCTTCTTTGCTTTCCTCGGATTGGCAACCTGGTTTTATCTCTGACGGTCTCCATGCTCGGGATTTGCCCGGTCTTTGCGCTACAATGCGCGCCTTCCGTTTTTTGGTTCGTCGACTCCCATGCTGGAAATCAATCCGCTTCTCAATTTGATCAAAGACCTTCGCCAGCGCTCCGATGCGCTGAGGGGGTATCTTTGACTACGCTACCAAGAAAGACCGCCTGACCGAAGTCGAGTTGGAACTCGGCGATCCCAAAGTCTGGGACAAACCGGAACGCGCGCAGGAACTGGGGCGCGAGCGCGCCGCGCTGGAAGCAGTGGTCGGCACGCTGGATACCATGGAAGCTGGGCTCAATGATGTGGCGGACTTGCTGGAAATGGCTGCCGCAGAAGACGACACCGATACTGTCGCCGCCGTGGAAGCCGATCTCGACGAACTGCGCAAGAAACTCGAACTGCTGGAATTCCGCCGCATGTTTTCCGGCGAGATGGATCCGAACAACTGCTTCCTCGATATCCAGGCCGGCTCCGGTGGTACTGAAGCACAGGATTGGGCGGAGATGTTGCTGCGCATGTATTTGCGCTGGGGCGATGCCAAAGGCTTCAAGACGGAATTGATGGAAGCTTCTGCCGGTGACGTGGCAGGTATCAAATCGGCAACGATCCGTTTTGAAGGCGAATATGCCTACGGCTGGTTGCGCACGGAAACCGGTGTACACCGTCTGGTGCGCAAGTCGCCCTTCGATTCCGGCAATCGCCGTCACACGTCGTTTTCTTCCGTGTTCGTGTCGCCGGAAATCGACGACAAGATCAACATCGACATCAATCCCGCCGATTTGAAAACCGATGTCTATCGTGCGTCCGGCGCTGGCGGCCAGCACGTCAACAAAACCGAATCGGCGGTGCGTATCACACACATGCCCAGCGGCATTGTGGTGCAGTGTCAGTCGCAGCGTTCGCAACATGCCAACCGCGATTTCGCCATGAAACAGCTGGCGGCAAAACTGTACGAGATGGAAATGCAGAAGCGCCGCGAAAAAGCGCAGGCGGTGGAAGACAGTAAATCCGATATTGGTTGGGGCAGCCAGATCCGCTCCTATGTGCTCGACGATTCGCGCATCAAGGATTTGCGCACCGGCGTGGAAACACGCAATACCCAGCCCGTGCTCGACGGCGATCTCGATCAATTCATCATTGCCAGCCTGAAAAGCGGGCTGTAACAGGAAAGCAGAAGTATGAGCGACGAAAAAAACATATCCACCAGTGAAGAAAACAAGCTGGTCGCTGAACGCCGCGCCAAATTACATGCCATCCGCGCACAGGGCCAGGCGTTTCCGAATGATTTTCGTCGTGATAGCCAGGCCACAGCCTTGCAAGTCGAACTCGGCGAAAAAACCAAGGAAGAACTGGAAGCGCTGGATCGCAAGGCGTCCATTGCCGGCCGCATCATGGCCAAACGTGGGCCGTTTTTCGTGCTCGCCGATGTCAGCGGTCGTATCCAGTTCTACATTGACAAGACTCACGCGCAAGCCGAAGACATCAAAACCTGGGATATCGGCGACATCGTCGGCGTGCGCGGCCCCGTGCACAAATCCGGCAAAGGTGATCTCTACGTGTTGGTGGAAAGCGCGCAGTTGCTGACCAAATCGCTGCGTCCGCTACCGGACAAATGGCACGGATTGTCGGATACCGAAATGCGTTATCGCCAACGTTACGTTGACCTGATTGTCAACGACGATGTCAAACGCGTGTTTCGCATTCGTTCGATTGTTATCGATGCCATCCGTGACTACCTGACCGACCGCGATTTTCTCGAAGTGGAAACACCGATGATGCAGGTGATTCCCGGCGGCGCCACCGCCAAGCCATTTGTCACCTATCACAACGCACTCGACCAGCAGATGTATCTTCGTATTGCGCCGGAACTGTATTTGAAGAGGCTGGTCGTCGGCGGCTTTGACAAGGTATTCGAGATCAACCGCAACTTCCGCAATGAAGGGCTGTCGACGCGCCACAACCCTGAATTCACCATGCTGGAATTCTACGAGGCTTATGCGGATTATCGCGACCTGATGGATCGCACCGAAGAAATGCTGCGCTATGCCGCGCACCGTGCGCTCGGCAGTGCGCAATTCATCAACACCATTCGCAACGAAGCTGGCGAAGTGACTGAAACACGCGAGTACGATTTTGACCAGCCGTTTGCACGCATGTCCGTTTTCGATTCCATCCTGCACTTCAATTCCGATGTAAAAGCAGAGGCACTGAGCACTCTGGAGGGTGCGCGTGCCATTGCCGGAAAACTGGGCATTCCGCTCAAAAACTCCTACGGATTAGGCAAGGTGCAGATCGAGATTTTCGAGAAAACCGTCGAACATCGCCTTATCCAACCGACGTTCATCACTGAATACCCGACAGAGGTTTCACCGCTCGCACGCCGCAGTGACAACAATCCGTTTGTTACCGATCGCTTCGAGTTTTTTGTCGGCGGGCGTGAAATTGCCAATGGCTTTTCCGAATTGAATGACGCCGAAGATCAGGCCGAACGCTTCCGCAAGCAAGTGGAAGACAAGGATGCCGGCGATGAAGAGGCCATGCACTACGATGCGGATTACATTACTGCGTTGGAGTACGGGTTGCCGCCCACTGCCGGCGAAGGCATCGGCATTGATCGTCTGGTGATGTTGCTCACGGACTCACCGTCCATTCGCGACGTGGTCTTGTTCCCGCATATGCGCCCGCAGGGCTGATGTCGGCATGAGTGCCATCAAACTGGATGCAGAGTGGAAGGCTCTGTTACAGCAGGAGTTTGATGCACCGTACATGCAGGATTTGCGTGCGTTTCTTGCGGCTGAAAAGGCCAAAGGCAAGGTGATCTACCCGCCGGGTTCGCTGTGGTTCAACGCCTTGAACCATACGCCGTTTTCGAAAGTGAAAGTGGTGATACTGGGACAGGATCCCTACCATGGCCCTCACCAGGCGCACGGCCTGTGTTTTTCAGTGCTCGATGGCGTTCAGCCTCCACCATCACTGGTGAATATCTTTGCCGAGATCAAGCGTGATCTGAGCATTGAGCCGCCAGCACATGGCAATCTCACTGCGTGGGCGGATCAGGGCGTGTTATTGCTGAATGCCGTGCTGACAGTCGAGCAGGGCAAGGCGGGGGCGCATCAGGGCAAAGGCTGGGAACTGTTTACAGACAAGATCGTTGCTCTGCTGAATGAGCAGCGGGAGCATCTGGTGTTTTTGCTGTGGGGTAGTTACGCTCAGAAGAAAGGCGCCATCATCGACCGAAAAAAACATCTGGTGCTGACGTCACCACACCCATCGCCGCTCTCGGCTTATCGCGGGTTTATTGGCAATTCGCATTTTTCAAAAACCAATGCTTATTTGAGCAAGCAGGGTATAGCAGCTATCAACTGGGCATTGCAGTGAGCGGGCGTATCAGTCGCCAACGGCTTTGATCAGCTTTTGCATCAGTTCAAAATCATCATCGGCGATATCGATGATCTGGCAGCCCGACCAGTACATGGATGCCTTGCCTTCTGCCGGGCTGCTCCACAGGCAGTCAATACCCATGTCTATTTGGCACTCCGGCCCGTTGTCGATGACGCCGGCATTGATATTCAGGCGGATCTGGTACAGACAGTCGGGCTGCAGTGGTTTGTGATTGACCAGCATGATGCCTTCCTGCGAAAGGTTGACGACAAGTCCCAGCGGTGATTCGCTGCCTTGCTCCGCCACTGAAACGGAATTGCGCAGTGAGTGGCGGTAGTGTTTGCGGCGACTGGCCAGTGCATCGTTTTCCATGTTTTCGCTCTATACAGCATCAATATTGTTAATGTGCCACAGCGGACTTCAAACGCGCAAAGATATTTTCCAGTGCTCGTTCGAAAAACGGTTTGGAGGCGCCGGCAATGATGCGTGCCTGATGGCTGAGTATCAGTCTGGCGATGTCCAACCCGCTTTTCATCGCCACCTGTTTGCCACTGCGATCCACCAGCATGTAGCGTGAGGTATGCGCATTGAACCAGGCAATCTTGGCGCGCAGATTATGGTGGTGATCAAGGGTGTCAAACTCCATCCAGGTGCCGAACTCGATCAGGCGCAGTTTTTCCACCAGTTCGCGTTCGGTTGCATCCATCTCGCCAACATCAGGTGTCTCTTGGTCAAGGTCAGCGCTGGCTTCTGTTTCAAGTTCCTCGAGTTTTTCTGCAGCAATGGGTTCGGCGCTCAGGTTCTGCAGGGCGAGCAGTTGTGATTGATGCAGCGCATCGAGCAGCTTGTTGCTCTTGGACTGGTCATAGGCGATGGTTTCCAGTGCGGTTTGCACACGTGTCTGCAGTGTTTCCTGCACCAACATCAAACGGTTGCGTTCGTTGTTGTCGGTTTTGGGTTGTATGCTCCAGATGAGATCGCCGACCGTGTCGAGACCTTCCTGCCAGGGATGGGAATCCTCGCCGTGGCGCAACAAGGTGAAGGTCAGGTAGTCCGACCAGGGATGCAGCAGCAGGACAACCATATGTGAGGGCAGTTCAAATCCCTGCATGCGCTTGCGGATTTCAAACAGTACGCGGCGTTTCACTTCCTTGAGTCGTTCTTCTCCCTCGGCTTTTTCGCGAGCGCGGCGCTCCATCAGGGAGATACTGTGTTCGACCTTGCTGTTAAATTCCTGCATTTCGGCCAGCAATTCATCAAACAGGCTTACATCCTGACGAAATTCCGTTAATACGCGGCGCACTACGGATTTGATGCGTGGAAATACCTTGAATTGACTGTCGCCGTCATTGGCGACCCAGCGTGTGCCGGCTTCGGCCAGGCAGTTCAGCAGTTGGCGCGACGGGTGCTCGGGTTTCTCGAACAGTGCGCGGTCGATGAAGGCGGCTTTCAGATAAGGTGTGTGCAGGTAACTCAATACAGCCTTGACGGAATCCGGCAGCTGTTTGTCGCCCAGCATGTACTCGAAGATCATGCCTACCAGATCAATGATACGGCTGTCGTCATCGCCTATACGCTTTTCATCTCCGATTTCCTGGCGGATTTGCTGTGTCACCGCTTGATACTGTGCAACAGTCATGGCTGGTGGCACGTGGTTCTGTTCCAGTAATTCCGCGTGGTTACCGGTAGGCACGGCGGCAAGTGCCGTGATGACTTCTCCTTGCGAACAGGCTGCTATGGCAGCATTACCGTGGGTGGCATAGGCAGGTTGACTGAAATATCCGGGAGAGTAAGCGCCGGATGTTGCTCCAGGAGAGGAAGGCCGCGCCGCGATACTGGCGGCTGCCGGTGGAGGGCTGTCGGGTATAGGCATGGCAGCAGCGCCGCGCTGCTGCAATTCAAGAATGGCGTTGTAGAGCTGTTGTTGGACAGCGTGGGTTTCTTCGGCACTGCTACTGCTGGCTGCCGCCGCAGCCGCGCGGTGTTCCGGCGCTGGTGTTGCTGCGGGCGCAGCGGGGGTCGGTGCAGGTGGTGATGGCTTGTTTTCATTGACCAGCCGCGAGCGATTGGCGGCATTGCCCACGCCGTAACGCAGGTTGGGAAGAACGCCCTGCTTGATCAGATAGCTGTTGGCGTTCTGGTACAGCTCGCCCAGATTTTCCAGCAAACTTTTTTCGAACACTCGGAAAAAGAGTACGGTCATTCGCGTGTCGAGTTTTAGACCGACGATTTCGGCCTGCAGGGCGTCGGCAAACTGGTAAGGGCCCAGCGGATTGCCGTCTTCAGCCAGTTTGCGACCACCATTGAGAACGGCCATTCGCTGATTGAGGGCAAACAATACTTCAGCAAAGCGGGTTTCTGCCCTGCGTGACAAGGATGTGGCGGCCAGATTCTGTTCCAGTTCATCGTCGGCAACCAGCGACAGGTCGGCAGACATGTCTTCCTTGCGTGTGTCCTTGCCGCCGAGTTCATTGCGCTGGAATTGCTGGAAGCCTTGGGCCAGATGTTTTTTGAAAATGGTGCCGAGTACGGCTTTCTGGCGTTTGAGCTCACGTGACAACTGGAGCAATTTCCACTGCTGTTCGTTGTTCTTGGCCATATCGGCCATTTCCATCAGGCGATTTTCCAGTGCAGCCAGAAATTGCTCCTGCAGCTTGTCAGAGAAGCCTATGACAAGACTCTGCAGCTCGGCAATATGTCTGGCGGTAGTGCTGGTATCCATGCTGTGCGTACCGGAGTGGTAAGGGGAGGCTAGGCTGATGTTGCGCAGACGCTGTCTGTGCCTGTTTTCACTTGCATCCCGCACGGTGCCAAGGCACAACGCTATCATGGATGGAAGCTCAATGTGCCGATCATAAAATGCACAGATCGAAAGCGCCAATCCGTTACATTTGGAATGCCTTAAATTGTGATATAGCTCACATTTTGCGGTTTGTCACGCCGCTTGAATGAACAGTGTGACAACGCAGCCCATGGATGCCACCCAGATTGTGCTGCGCAGGCTGGCCTTGTCCAGAATATATAGCAAGCCGTAGACCAGGCGGCAGGCGACAAAGCCCATGGCCAGTTGGTCTACGGTTGCCTGTGCCACACCTGCGCGCTCAGCCAGCAGTACGGCTGCAACAAACAGCGGGAAGGTTTCATAGCCATTCTGTACTGCCCAGTAAGATCGTTTGCGTGAACCTTCAATACGATCCATGTAGACACGTGGCTGATTGTTGTCGAAATCCTTGCTGCTTTTGGCGTAGATGGTAAAGATGAACGGCAGGGCAAAGCCTGCAGCCAGCACGCACCAGTCAGCGATAGTCATGGTCATGATTTAGTCTCCGGAAGTGGGTGTTGAGGCATTCGCCTGATAGGGTAGAAAGTTGGCATCAGCAGAAACGTTGCCAGGCGACCAATGCCCAGACTACAGCAACCTGCAGCAGGGCAATAAATACGGCGGCGGAACCCATATCCTTGGCGCGGCCGGCGAGTGGATGCATCTCCGGGCTGGCGCGGTCTACCACGGCTTCAATGGCAGAGTTGAGCAGCTCGGTGATCAGCACTGCCATGCAGCTCATCAGGAGGATGGCGGTTTCGATCGCTGTCTGACCCAGCCAGAAAGCGGCTGGTACCAGAGGGATCAACAACAGCATCTCCTCACGGAAAGCGGCTTCGTGCTGCCAGGCCTGACGCAGGCCTGCCCAGGAATAACCTGCGGCAGCGACTACGCGTGCCATGCCTTTGCGTCCGGGTTTGTTGGGGGTGGATGCATCAGTCATTGTCGTTTTCTTCCTGTTCGTTGCCGTCGCCAAGCTTGTGATCCATATCCAGCGCGGGCTGTTCCGCTGATGGTTTGCCGATGATGCGTGCCGGCACGCCAGCCGCTGTGCTGTGTGCCGGCACATCGGCGAGTACAACGCTGCCGGCACCGATCTTGGCGCCTTCGCCAATCTCTACGGGGCCGAGGATCTTGGCGCCTGCAGATAACAAGACACCGCGGCGGATCTTCGGGTGCCGGTCGCAGCCACGCTGCTTGCCGCTGCCACCGAGGGTGACAGCGTGTAGCATGGAAACATCGTCCTCGATGACGGCCGTTTCCCCAATGACAACGCCAGTGGCATGGTCGATCATGATGCCGCCGCCTATGCATGCAGCTGGGTGAATGTCTACGGCAAAAACTTCACTCATGCGGCTCTGGAAGTGCAGTGCCAGTGATTTGCGTTCCTGCTGCCAGAGCCAGTGTGCCACCCGGTAGGCCTGCAAGGCATGAAAGCCTTTGAAATAGAGTACGGGCATCAGGTAGTGGTCACAGGCGGCATCGCGCTCGTAATAGGCAATGATGTCGCGGCAGAGGTTGCCGAGAATCAGAGTGTCGCTGCGCATGGCATCAAGGCAGACTTCTCGCAGCAGCAGTGCCGGTGCGGCGGTGCTGTCGAGCAGGTTGGCCAGGTGGAAGCTGATGGCTTCGGCCAGTGTCTGGTGATGCAGGATGATGCTGTGTACCGAGCTGGCCAGCACAGGCTCCTGTGCGGCGATGGCGCGCGCTTCGTCGCGCAGGATCTGCCACAGGGTGTCGGGGCTTGCCAGTTTATGCATCAGGATACCTGTTGGCGGTATAGTCGCGTGAGTATGGCTGGCAATTCTGACATATCGGTGAATGCGACAGTACTGGGTGTTTGCGCAATGCCGGTGTGCTGCTCGCCGTAAGCGCACACAAGCATGCCGGCGCGTTGCGCAGCAAGAATGCCTGGCGCGGCATCTTCTATGACAATACAGTGCTGTGCGCGATAACCGCATTGTCGTGCGGCATGCAGGAACAGGTCTGGCGCTGGTTTGCCCTGCAGCACATCGCTGGCACTGAAAAGCCTGTCTTCAACGCGGGGCAGTAAATGGGTGAGTCCCAGTGTAAAACGCATCTTGTCGTAACTGCCACTGGAGGCTACGCAGTAGTTCCAGCCGGCTGTGTCGAGAAAATCCAGCACGTTATTGATGCCATCAACGGCGCGTAGTTGTTGTGCAAACCTTGCAAAAGTGGCGGATTGCAGCTGCGCAAAAAAATTTTCGGGCAATGCTCGGCTATGCAAGGCTTCGATTTGCTGGCGACAGCTGTCGAGAGACAGACCGGTGAATTGAAGGCGACACTCATCGGTGCTGTAGTCGAAGCCTGCCTTGTAAAGTTGTTCGGCAAAGACGCGGCTGGCAATGGCTTCACTGTCAACGAGGACGCCATCGCAATCAAAAATGATGAGCGGTGTTTCTGTCATTTATCGATTTGTACTAGAACATAACGATGAAAGATGTCGTGCCAGTGCTGGCGGATGCACGCTTTCAGTGCAATGTCCTGTGTCAGCAGCCAGTCTATCATCCGTCCTTCATCCAGCATTGTTTCATAACGCTCAGCAATATGTCGGCAAGACAAGTGCCAGCGCTCTGGTGCTATGCCGCCGTTGTCACTGGCATAAGGACGGAAAAATAGTGAGTCGGGCAGGTAGTGGTTCAGCCACTGGTTCAGTAGAGCAAACGGCCCGTTGTCGCTGTACTCGGTTGTGATCAGTTGTAATTTGTAATCCGGTGAAACCGCTGCGGCATCATAAATGTCGATGTCGGTGCCCCAGTGATGTCGCGAACATCCGGGAATGGCAGACCAGCGCAGCATGGCGAACAGTTTTTCGCGCTCGGACAGCGAGTTTGCATCTAGTGCTTGTCCCTGATCATCCAGCAAGGGGCGCTGCCCGCTTGCCTTTGCATTCCAGATGCTGCGCTGGCGTTCAAAGCTGCGGTAAGCGCTGGCAATGGCTGGTTGCATGCCTTGTTCCTGCGCGGCCTGACACAGTGCCTGCCATGCCGGCACCACGTCCTGCTGCAGCATATGAGCACTGCCGTTGTCGGCTGGCAGCAGATCGGGATTGTGCTGCCCTGTCAGTGCCAACCAGCTGCCGTCTCTCACTATCAACTCCGTTATTGTCTATAATAACTTCGGTTATTGCGTATTAGCGCTTGGCGAGTATTATAAGCGCACGTGTGGGGCAGGTCTTATTCTGATGTACTGCTCCGCATCGTATAACGAATACCGTTCAGGATGCGGCAAGTGGAAGTAGCAGACAAGAAGCTGATCGAGTTGAAAAATCTGGGGGCGGCTTCCGTCAACATTCTCAATGCCATCGGCGTGCGCACTTATGCGGATCTGGAGGCCATTGGCTCGGTGCAGGCATACCGGCGCATACGTCAGCGAGGTATTCATGTGTCGAGGGCAATGCTTTATGCCATGGAGGCAGCGCTACTCAATGTGCACTGGAAATCGCTGGATCCTGGTCTCAAGGCGCAACTGGTGCAGATGGCTGATCGCATTGATCAGGAAGAAATAGAAACTGCCGAAGCCTGATGGTTTCAGTCACATTCAGTGAGTAGCCGTTCTTGTTGCTCCGCAGCGCTTGCAGCGGTATTGCGTAACCAGCTTGCCCGCTTTGACATCAAACTGATTCTCCTTGACGACTTCCCAGCTGTGAAAATTGTTGCCGCACAGGGTTGATTGCTTGCCTTTCTTCTGTAGCAGGGCTTTCTTGTGTTTTTGCAGTGAAACGATTTCGCTCATGCCGTCGTTGCCCTGCTGATTTGTTGGCCGCGCCAGAAAAAATTCACAGGCCACAGTTTCTGTGGGCGATCATAGGCTTGCCACAGTGCGGCATAGGTCGCTCCCGACACAGGATGAACGGCTTGCGGGGCAATGTCTGCCAGTGGCAGCAATACAAAGGCATTGGCAAGGATCTCTGCTCGCGGCAACTTAATGCCGTCTATTTCGCCGTTGTACTGGTCATAGGTAAGAATGTCGATGTCCAGCGTTCTGCCGGAAAACCGCGTCTCACTGCGGGTGCGGCCATTGCGGTGTTCAATGTCGCGCAGTAGTGCGGACAACTCGCCTACGCTGAGCGAGGTTTCAAATCCTGCCACCAGATTGAAGAAATGATCGCCATCAAAACCTACGGCTTCGCTTTCATAGATGGGTGAAATCAGCAGTTCGCCGAAATTTTCTGCCAAAGCATCCAGTGCAGCCAGCACATGCTTTTCTCGTTCAATATTGCTGCCGATGCTGACGTAAACCGTTGTCACTGCGATAACCTTTACTGCTGCCCGCGTTCGATGATGAGGCCGACATCCTGCGCACCGCGCAAGGCGCCAGGTTTGCTGATGCGCAGGCGCAACCAGCTGACCTTGAATTCATCGCGCACGATATTGCTGACGGATTCTGCCAGTGCTTCAATCAACTGGAACTGACTCTGCTCAACAAATTGGATGATGCGTTTGGAAATGGTTTTGTAATCCAGCGCATCCTTGATGTCATCGCTTTGTGCCGCAGCATGGATGTCGCTGGCCATGTCGAGATCAATGCTGACAATCTGCTTGACCTCCCGCTCCCAGGCAAAAATGCCGATGATGGTTTCAATGCGCAGATCGCGTATGTAGACGATATCCATTCAAGTCTCCTGAACAGCAGGCAGTGTATCGAGTGGCCAACGTGGATAAGCGTTAATTTCCAGCGCTTCGTGCTGGCCAGCCAGCAGGCGCTGGCAGCCGGCGTAGGCAATCATGGCGCCATTGTCGGTGCAAAAGGCTGGTCGTGGATAGAAAACCTCAGCCTTCCCTGCCAGGGCGCTGTGCAATTTCTCACGCAGGCGACGGTTGGCACTCACGCCGCCAGCCATCACCAGTTGCTTAAGTCCCGTGTGTTCAATGGCGCGTTTGCATTTGATCACCAGTGTATCCACCACGGCTTCCTGAAAGGCAAAGGCGATGTCGGCGCAGGTCTGTGCATCCGGCAAGCCATCGGCCTGCGCATGCTGGTTGATGGTGGTGAGCGCAAAGGTTTTCAGACCGCTGAAACTGAAATCCAGCCCGGGTCTGTCGGTCATCGGTCGCGGGAAACGGAATCGTTCGGGATTGCCTTGTTCAGCGAGCTTGCTGATTTGCGGTCCGCCGGGGTAGTCGAGATCCAGCAGCTTCGCGGTCTTGTCGAAGGCTTCGCCGGCAGCATCGTCCAGTGATTCGCCGAGCAGTTGGTATTGGCCGATACCTTGTACTGCCACCAGTTGGGTGTGGCCGCCGGAAACCAGCAGCGCCACGAATGGAAAGCGAGGTGCCGGATCTTCCAGCATGGGTGCCAGCAGGTGACCTTCCATGTGGTGTACGCCAATGGCGGGGATGTTCCAGGTCCAGGCCAGCGTGCGGCCGAAGGTAGCACCCACCAGCAGGGCGCCGAGCAGGCCGGGGCCGGCGGTGTAGGCAATGCCATCGATGCTGGATCGGTCGCAACCGGCCTGGGCGAACACGTCGTCGATCAGGGGAATCATGCGCCGCACATGGTCGCGTGAAGCGAGCTCCGGCACCACGCCACCGTACTCGCTGTGCATGGCGACCTGGCTGTGCAGGGCTTCCGCGAGCAGGCCGGCTTCGCTGTCGTAGATGGCGATGCCGGTTTCATCGCAGGAGGTTTCTATACCCAGTACACGCATGGGGACGGCCAGTCAGTCAAACGGCGCACATGATAAACCGATTTGCTGTTCTGCACTGCCCGTCTTCTGCTGCAGCCTAGAGAATCAGGCGGCGGATATCCGAGATTTCTTCGACCAGAAACGTGAAAAAACGTCCGGCATCGGCACCGTTGATCACGCGGTGATCGTAGGACAGTGTCAGCGGCAGCATCTTGCGCGGCAGGAATTCCTTGCCATTCCACTGCGGTTTCACCTGTGTTTTTGAAACGCCGAGGATAGCCACTTCCGGTGCATTCACGATCGGTGTGAAGCCGTTGCCGCCCATGGCGCCGAGGCTGGAAATGGTGAAGCAGCCGCCCTGCATTTCGCCCGGCATCAGTTTGCCGTTGCGCGCCTTGTCAGACAGTTGTGCGATTTCCGCGCCGAGATCCCACAGGCCTTTCTTGTCGACATCACGGATCACGGGCACCATCAGCCCCAGGGGTGTATCGACGGCGACGCCGATATGCACGTAGTGTTTCTGCACATAATTTTCGCCGTCACTGTGCAGGGAGCGGTTGAATTTCGGATGCTCGCGCAAGGCGTTTGCTGCAGCTTTCAGCAGAAATGCGAGTGGTGTCAGCTTGATCTTGCGTTTCTCCATGTCCGCTTTCATGTCGCTGCGGAAATCTTCGAGATCGGTGACGTCGGCTTCGTCCCACTGCGTGACGTGTGGCACGTTGAGCCACGAGCGCTGCATGTTATCGCGGGTGATCTTGTCGATGCGCGTCAGTGGCAGCACCTCGACTTCGCCGAATTTGGCGAAATCGATGGCGGGAATGGGCGGGATGCCGCTGCCTGAAGTTGTCGTGGAAGCAGTGGCGACTTTATGCACCAGATGTTTGACGTAACGTTGTACATCTTCTTTGGTGATGCGTCCGCGCGTGCCGCTGGCGGCGATGTCGCGCAATTCCACACCGAGTTCACGTGCCAGTTTGCGTACGGCAGGGCCGGCATAGATTTCAGTGCCTGATTTTGCGACGGGTGATGGACTTTCTACAGGTGATTGGTTTTCTGCTGGCGAAGTTGCAGCACTTGAATCTTGAATGCTTGGCAATGGCTGTGCAGGTGTGGCGGCAGAGACAGTGGCGGCTGGTGTTATTTCTGCGGCAGCTAGTGCAGGAGGTTTTGGCGAGGCTTCGGCAGCGGTTTCGACAATGGCAATGACCGCGCCACTGTTGACCTTGTCGCCGACTTTTACCGTCAGCTCAACCACTGTGCCGGCACAGCTACTGGGCACTTCCATGGATGCCTTGGCGCTTTCCAGTACCACGAGTGACTGGTCAACGACGATCTTGTCGCCGGGTTTGACACACAACTCGATGACATCGACCGCATCGGCGCTGCCGAGATCGGGGATGATTACTTTTTCCTGTGCCACGCTCACCTCAATTCATGTCGTCAAATAACACGTGTCAATTCATGTTGCCGGCTGTGTTCAGCTGTAAAGCGGATGGTTCTTGTCTGCTGCAATGTCGAACGCAGTGCGCGCTGTTTCCACCACTTCAGCGCTGATGCTGCCTTCCTGTTGCAGCGCGTACAGTGCGGCATGGGCGATGAAAAAGCGATCGACCTCGAAATGCTTGCGCAATTGCGCTCGCGTATCACTGCGTCCGAAGCCGTCGGTACCCAGTACCTCGTAGCGGCGCGGTACCCAGTTGCGAATCTGGTCGGCGTACAGCTTCATATAATCCGTTGCAGCAATCACCGGGCCTTGTGTATCTGCCAGCTGTTTCTGTACATAGGCTATTTGCGGTGTTTCGCCGGCGTGCAGGCGATTCCAGCGGTCGGTATCAAGGCCGTCACGACGCAGTTCGTTGAAACTGGTGACGCTCCACACATTCACTTTCAGTGCAAACTGCTCGCGCAATAGTGCAGCAGCCGCTTCCACTTCGCGCAGGATGGTGCCGGAGCCGAGCAATTGCACCTGCGCGCCATCTTCGCGCTGCAGGCAGTACATGCCGCGTACAATGCCGTCTTCGCTGCCTGCCGGCATTGCCGGTTGCACGTAGTTTTCATTCATTGCGGTGATGTAATAGAAACGGTTTTTCTGCTCTTCCAGCATTTCGTACAAACCGCGCTGGATGATCACCGCCAGCTCGTAGGCATAGCAGGGGTCATACGTCACGCAATTTGGAATGCTGCCGGCGAGAATATGGCTGTGGCCATCCTGATGTTGCAAACCTTCGCCATTCAAGGTGGTGCGGCCTGCGGTGGCGCCGATCAGAAAACCTCGCGCGCCGGAATCGCCGGCCGCCCAGGCGAGATCGCCGATACGCTGGAAACCGAACATGGAGTAGAAAATGTAGAACGGTACCAGCGGACAATTATGTGCGCTGTACGATGTGGCACAGGCAATCCATGCTGACATTGCACCGGCTTCGTTGATGCCTTCTTCAAGAATCTGCCCCTGTTCGGACTCCTTGTAGTAGAGCATCTGGCTGGCATCCACTGGCGTGTATTTCTGGCCGACAGAGGAATAAATGCCGAGTTGGCGAAACATGCCTTCCATACCGAAAGTGCGCGCTTCATCCGGCACAATGGGTACGATGCGATTGCCGATCTTCGCATCTTTCACGAGGATGGACAGCAAGCGCACAAACGCCATGGTAGTGGAAATCTCACGGCCACCGCTGCCGGCGAGTACCGGTTCAAAGTCTGCCAGTGTTGGTGCCGGGAATGTGTCAGTGACGCGACGGCGTGCCGGTAGTGCGCCACCCAGGGCTGCGCGGCGTTCGCGCATGTACTGCATTTCCGGGCTGTCTTCCGGCGGGCGGTAGAACGGAATGTTTTCCAGTTCTTCATCGGTGAGCGGAATATCAAATTTGTCGCGAAAGTGATGCAGGCTTTCTTCGTCGAGTTTTTTGACCGAGTGCGTGTCGTTGGTCGCTTCGCCCGATGCGCCCATGCCGTAACCTTTCACGGTTTGTGCGAGTATCACGGTCGGTTTGCCGCCGTTGTTGTTCACCGCTTCCCAGTACGCGGCATAGACCTTGTACGGATCGTGTCCGCCGCGATTCAGCTCCGAAATGTCCTGGTCGGAAAGATCTTCCACCAGTTTCAACAGTTCAGGGTATTTGCCAAAGAAATGTTCGCGCGTGTAGGCGCCGCCCATGTTCTTGTAGTTTTGCAATTCGCCATCGCATACTTCATCCATGCGCTTCTGCAGCAAGCCGGTTTTGTCTTTTTCCAGCAACGCATCCCAGTGACGGCCCCACAATACCTTGATAACGTTCCAGCCCGCACCGCGAAACACACCTTCCAGTTCCTGCACGATCTTGCCGTTGCCGCGCACCGGGCCATCAAGGCGTTGCAGGTTGCAGTTGACGACAAAAATCAGGTTGTCGAGTTTTTCGCGCCCGGCGAGTGCAATCGAACCCAGTGATTCGGGTTCATCGGTTTCGCCGTCGCCCAGAAATGCCCAGATCTTGCGATCGCCCTGATCCACCAGTCCGCGCTTGTGTTGGTACTTCATCACATGCGCCTGGTAAATCGCCTGAATGGGGCCGAGCCCCATCGACACCGTGGGGAATTGCCAGTAGTCCGGCATCAGCCATGGGTGCGGGTACGAAGACAAACCGTTACCGCCCACTTCGCGGCGAAAATTGTCCAGCTGGTTTTCATCGAGGCGGCGTTCCAGAAACGAGCGGGCGTAAATGCCGGGTGCGCTGTGGCCCTGGTAATAAATCAGGTCGGCCTGTTGTTTGCCGTCACCACCACGAAAGAAATAGTTGAAGCCGATGTCATAGAGCATGGCCGCCGAAGAGAACGTGGCGATGTGGCCGCCGAGGCCGTCTTCGCGCTTGTTGGCGCGCATCACCATCGCCAATGCATTCCAGCGCACCAGTGAACGGATACGGCGCTCCATGAACAGATCGCCGGGCATGCGTTTTTCTTCGGTGAAATGCAGGGTGTTGCGGTAGGGGGTGGTGATGGCGGTGGGCAGTTTCAGACCTTTTTCATAGGCTTTGGCAGCCAGTGTGAACAGGATGTAGGCAGCGCGTTCGCGGCCGCCGTGCTGCACCAAAGCTTCCATGGCTTCCAGCCATTCACGTGTTTCCTGAGGATCTGTATCTTCCAGCATTCGGCCCCCTGCGCGCCTTCTGTGTTGCTGAATGGCTTGTTGTGTGTGGGTGTATTGTTAATCGATGTCGTTGGTTGATATCGAGTATAGAAGGATGGCAGATATTATATGTAGATTTTTTACATAATTCCGCAGATGATCGGGTGTTTTCACTAGAAAAACTACAAAACAGGGCTGGCCTGGCCACATAACAAGCGTTCGGCAGCCAACAACCCCATGACACTGAGGGAATCCGTGATTCTCCCGGCAAATATCCATTGCACGGCTTCCGCAAGCGGGATGCGCATGACTTCGATGTCTTCCGTGGCTTCCGGCGCCATCTCGCCACAGGTCAGGCCCTGGGCGAGAAAAATGGCGCCACTTTCATCGGTGACAGAATTGGATGTGTGCAGATCCAGCAAATGTTGCCAGTGTGTCGCGGTGAGGCCGGTTTCTTCACGCAATTCGCGTTTGGCAGTGTCCAGCATGTCTTCTGCCAGTGGCGAACCACCTTCCGGGATTTCAATACTGTATTGGTTCAGTGTGTAACGGAATTGTTTGACCAGCCAGACGTACTGCTCTTCATCGACAGGTACTACACCGACGGCGCGACTTTTGAAATGCACCACACCGTAGATGCCTGCCGTGCCGGCCGGCGTGATCACGTTCTCGTGAGTGATGCTGATCCACGGGTTCTCGTAGACAGGCTTGCTGTCCAGTTGCTGCCACGGGCCGCGCATTTTCGGGGAATTATTTTTTGATGGGCAATCAGGAGAAGAAGCGTCATTTGCCAAGGGGAACTTCCTCAAAAGCGGTGCCTTCCGGTGGTTTCTGTTCGGAGTAGTGCCAGCGTTTGTTGCTATCCTGCCAGCGATAAACAGGTTTTTGTGGCAACTTTTCTGTATTGGGCTGGGGCTGTGCTGCTGGCTGCCGAGGAGCGAGTGTGGGGGAGCCGGTTGCTGGCGCTGATGTCTTGCTACCGTCACTCGTAAAAAGCGTTTGTGCGAGTGTGCGCACCTTGTCGTGTGTCATCAGCATCAGGAAATTGCCCTGCTCGACCAGTTGCGTAATTTCCTTGTCGGCGGAAAGCATTTTAAATTCGTCGGTGTTTCTCACACGCTCCACATTGCGCGCAATCGTCGACAGCTTTTCTGCCAGAGCGCGGCTGCGCGCCGGGTTGTCACTGCCTTCAAGGCCGACACTGCCGAGAAAACTCATCAGTTCACTGTCGTGACTGAGACTGCGGAAGGCGGTCAACTGCATGATGTCGTCGGGCGTGCCCTGCAACAACACGGCGTAGCTGTGTGGATCCTGAAACAGGATTTTCAGCTCCGGTTTCTGTGCCAGTTCACGCAAGCGTTCACCTACCGATACCGGTGCGCGCAGCAACTCTCCCGCCAAGGGCGCAATGTTGCTGTCTCCGAGTGCTTTTCTGCTGATACTGGCAATCACCCCGGACGACAGTTCTCGCAGGCGTTGATCGGGATTGTTGTCGGCGCGGTCGAGGGCAGCATGTTGGCCGCTTCCTATGCTGCTACCAGTTTGACGCAGGCGTTGGGCATCGAGCAGGGTGCCTGCGGTCCACACGGCGAGAATGCCGATGGCTGCACCGAGAACCGTACCCAGCAGCAATCCGCTGATTGTGCCGCCTGTTTGCCATTCTTCAGGTGCGAAGCGTGCGAAAAAATTGGCCCACAGACCAAACAATACGATGCCGCCGCTGAACAACAGCATTCCTGCAGCAGGCCAGACCAGTAGGCCGTTGACCCAGCCCTTGCCGGCCAGCCATGCAGCCAGTGCCGGTGTTTCCTGCCAGGTCAGGGCGTAACAGGCTGCCAGTGCCAGCAGCCGCAGTCCCACCCTGAAAACTCCTGCGCGATAGCCCCAGAAAGCGCAGATCGTAACGGCAGTCAGGAAAATCAGGCTGTACATGCTTCGCGGTTCCTCGGGGCGCAGGGTGCAGACTATAAACCAACTTTTGTTGCTGCCGTTCAGGCCAGCTCACGCAGGATCAGCACGGGCGGAATACTCACGCTGCGACGACAAAACAGGGTGCCAGCCGCGCTGGTGAGCAGGACGGCGGCAAGCGGTGTGGCCAACCACAGCCATGGATGCGGCGTGAACGCCATATGAAACAGTTGCGTCTGCAGCGCCCAGGCCGAGAGTTCGGCGCCACAGGCGGCGAGCAGGCCGGCGCACAGGCCCAGGCAGGCAAACTCGATCAGCAGACTGCCAAGAATCAGTTTTTGGCTCGCGCCCAGCGTGCGCAGTAGTGCGCTTTCGTGCAGGCGCTGATCGAGAGTGGCGCGCAGGCAGGTGAGCAGCACCAGCAGGCCGGCAACCAGTACCAGCATCAGAATTGCTTCGACGGCAAGACTGGCACGCTCGACGATGGTCTGGATGCGCTGGATTAATTCGTCAACCGGGTAAGCAGTGACGGAAGGGTAGTGCCGCAGCAATTTTGCCAGTGCTGCCGCCTGTTGTGCATCGCGATGCACGCTGGTCATCCAGGTGGCGTTGAAATTGTCCAGCGCGCCCGGCGGAAACAGGAAATAGAAATTGGGTGTCATCTTGTCCCACTGCAGATGGCGGATGCTGGTGATTTCCGCGTCGAGAGTTGCATCGCCGATGGTAAAGCCCAGCGTGCTGCCCACTGATAGATTCAGGCGTTTGGCGAGACCGGCTTCAATGGATACCGCAACAACTTCTTTTTTGCTGGCTGTTTTTTTGGTTGATGCGTGAAGGTTGCCGGCGGTAATGGTGTTATCAGCAGGCAGTTGTGCCGACCAGCTCAGATTCAGCTCGCGGTACAGTTCAGAAACCGATTCATCAAACAGATCAGTGGCGCGTTTGTCGTTAATGGTGGCGAGACGGCCGCGCACCATCGGATAGAGTGTTTCGGACCTGATGCCGATGTTTTGCAAATCGCGGCCCAGTTTTTCCACTTCGCCGGGTGCGATATTGATCAGGAAAACATTGGGTGCGTTGCTGGGGATCTGCAGTTGCCATTCATGCAGCAAGGAAGTGCGCAGCAGCACCATTACGGCCAGCAACATGAAACCGATGCCAAACACAATGATTTGCAGCAGCGACAACCAGCGTCGGCGCAGCACGTTGGCAATGCCCAATCGCCATACGCTGCCTGCCTGCATGCTCAGTGCGCGACTGCCGCGCAGCAATGCAAAACCGAGCAAACCTGCCGGCAGCACCAGCGCCAGTAATCCGCCCAGCAACAAACCAACCAGTTTCAGATCGCCGCTGTACAGCAGCAACAGTGCAGCCATGCCGGGTAGGGCATACCACAGTACGCTGTGATAGCGCGCCTGCTGCAGGTCATCCGTGCGCAGTACGCGCCATGGCGGCACGGCGGTGAGTCGCGCAAAAGCGGGCCAGACGAACAGCAGTAAACAGATCAGGCTGGTGGCTGCGCCCACTGCAAAGGGATACAGACTCGCCGCAGGCGGTGTCGTCGGCAACCAGCGCGAGGCAATGCTGAGAAAAACCCATTGCAGTGCCAGGCCGAGTACAAAGCCGCTCAGTGTGGCGAGCAACCACAGGCCCGCCAGTTGTCCACCCAGCAAGGTGAGCAGGTGCTGCCGTCTTGCGCCCAGTGTTTTCATGACGGCGATGCCATCGGTGTGACGTTCGCTGTAATGCTGCGCGGCAAATGCAGCGGCGAGTGCGGCCAGCAAAACACCAAGACTGCCGGCGAGTTGCAAAAAAAGTGCTGCTTTATCCAGCGCACCGGCGATGCCCGGCTGGTTGTCGTGCAGGCTGATCAGGCGATGATTTTTGTTCAGCTGCGGTTTGAGCCAATCCACATAGCGGTCGAGATTTTTTTCTTCGCCGGCAAACAGATAACGATATTCAACACGGCTACCGGGCAGGATCAGCCCTGCAGCGGCAAGATCAGCATCGTTGATCATGACGCGCGAGCCCATGCCGTAGAAACTGCTGCCGCCATCGCCTTCACGCACCAGCACTGCCGCCACCCGCAGCGGTAGCGTGCCGACATCCAGCCTGTCGCCAATCTGCATGTCGAGCTGGTTGAGGACGTTGGCGTCTACCCAGGCGGTGCCTGGCGCCGGGCCGTGTGATTGCTTCACGAGGGTTTGCTCGTCTGTGCGTATTTCCAGCTCGCCGCGCAACGGGTAGTGGTCAGACACCGCTTTCAGCGATGCGAGGGCACTGCGATCGGATGTGTCGCCGGTTTTGTAAACCATGGTGGGAAAAAGTGTGGTGCGTGCGTTGCGCAAATGTTCCGTGTCTGCACGTGACAACCAGGTATTTGGCACAGGTTCACTGGCTTGCAACACACGATCAGCGCCGAGATAGACACTGGCTTCGCCAACCAGTGTGCCCTGCAGTCTTTCGGCAAAAAGCCCGATGCCGGTGACCAGCGCCACACCCAGTGTCAGTGCCGCAAACAGTAGCGACAGTTCGCCGCTGCGCCACTCGCGCAGCAACATTTGCAAGGACATGCGCAGCGTCGGTGGCATGCGCAGTGAAGAACATTTCTGCCTGTCGCTCATGGCTGTGTGTTTTCCAGAGTGCCATCGTGCATGGTCAGGCGTCGTGCGCAACGCGCGGCCAGGCGTTCATCATGTGTCACCAGGATCAGTGTGGTGCGGCTGTTGTGATTCAATTCGAATAATAAATCCGCGATATGCGCAGCGGTTTGCGAGTCGAGATTGCCTGTCGGTTCGTCGGCAAACAGGATGTCGGGCTGTCCGGCAAAGGCGCGTGCTATTGCGACACGTTGTTGTTCGCCGCCGGACAGTGTGCGCGGGTAGTGATGCAGGCGTTCGCCGAGCCCGACGCGTTGCAGGAATTCGCGGGCGCGCGCTTCGCAGTCGGCGTCCTGGCGCAATTCCAGCGGCAACATGACATTTTCAAGTGCGCTCAGAGAAGGCAGCAACTGGAAATTCTGGAAAACAAAGCCGACGCTGCGTGCGCGCAACGCCGCTTTTTGTTCTTCGCTCAACGCAGTGAGTGACTGCCCGGCCAGTGTGATCTCGCCTTGCGTCGGTGTGTCGAGTCCAGCCAGCAGACCGAGCAGTGTCGATTTGCCGGAGCCTGAAGCGCCAACAATCGCCACGCTGTCGCCGCGCGTTACGGTGAAGTTGATATCGTGCAGCAGCACCAGTGTGCCTGCAGGTGTATCCACCTGCTTGCCGAGATGTTCTACGCGTAAAACGGTTTCAACGGGATTCATCGTGCCGGTTCCATACCATCGCTGACAGCAGTCCGTTACTATAGGCGCGATTGCATGGCCCTCCTATCAGGTAAATACCGTGAGTTGTCGCCCCGTGTTTTTTGCTGCTTTGCTGTGCTTGCTGGCGAGTGCGTCACAGGCTGCCACCGTACTGGTATTCGGCGACAGCCTCAGTGCCGGTTACGGGCTGCGTGTAGAAGAAGGGTGGGTGGCTTTGTTGCAGCAACGCGTGCAGTCGCAGCATCGGTTCGTCAATGCTTCCATCAGTGGTGAAACCACGGCTGAGGGGTTGGGTCGCTTGCCGGCACTGCTGACTGAAGTCAAACCGGATGTTCTGGTGCTGGAGTTGGGTGCCAATGATGGCTTGCGCGGTTTTCCGCTGGCTACGGTGCGCAACAATTTGCAGGCGATGATTGATCTGGGTCAGCAGGCAGGTTGCAGAATATTGCTGCTGGGCGTGCAGATTCCGCCCAACTATGGGCCGCGCTACACACAGGGATTTGCCAATCTTTTTTCCGAGATGGCTGCGAGCAATGGTATTGCTGTGGTGCCGTTTTTCCTGCAGGCCATCGCCGGCGATGTCGGCAATTTTCAGGCGGATCACCTGCACCCGACGGCAATCGTGCAGCCGCAAATTGCCGAAACAGTGTGGCCCGCTTTGCAGCCGCTGTTGTCAGCTGCGCCATGAATACGCAAACCCTGTTGCAGCTGGATCGTGCGCACGTATGGCATCCCTATGCGTCTGCCAGTCATGTGCTGCCATTGTTTGCAGTGCAATCTGCGCAGGGCAGTACGCTGACACTGACGGATGGTCGTCAGTTGATTGATGGTATGTCGTCGTGGTGGAGTGCGATCCACGGTTATAACCATCCAGTCCTGAATGCGGCACTGCAGCAGCAGCTGCAATCCATGTCGCATGTGATGTTTGGCGGGCTTACGCATGCGCCAGCAGTGCAGTTGGCGAAAACGCTGGTGGACATAACTCCGACATTGCTCACGCGCGTGTTTTTTTCCGATTCCGGTTCTGTCGCGGTTGAAGTGGCCATGAAAATGGCGCTGCAGTACTGGCAGGCGCGCGGTGAAAAGCGGCGCACGCGTTTTCTGGCGCTGGCCGGTGGTTATCACGGCGACACCTTTGCGGCGATGAGCGTCTGCGATCCGGTGACCGGCATGCATCATTTGTTCAATGCAGTACTGCAGCCACAATATTTTTCGCCACGTCCACAAGCGCGCTTTGGCGACAAGCATTGCGAAACGGATATCCGTGCTTTTTCGAGGCTGCTACATGAGCACGGCAGCGAAATTGCGGCGGTGATTCTGGAGCCGGTTGTGCAAGGCGCCGGCGGTATGTGGTTCTACTCGGCAGATTTTTTGCGCGCGGTGCGCACGCTGTGTGATGAAGCGGGCGTGTTGTTGATTGCGGATGAAATCGCTACCGGTTTCGGTCGCACCGGCAAATTGTTCGCCTGTGAGCATGCGCAGATTGCGCCGGATATTCTCTGTATTGGCAAGGCGCTCACCGGTGGTTACATGACGCTGGCCGCGACACTGTGTACAGACGACGTGGCGGAAACTGTGTGCAGTGGTGAAGCTGGCGTGTTGATGCACGGGCCAACGTTTATGGCCAATCCGCTGGCATGTAGTGTTGCCAATGCCAGTATCGAGTTGTTGTTGTCACAGGATTGGCAGAGCAACATCGCACGCATCGAACAGCATTTGTTAAGTGGTCTGGCAGAGGTGCGTGATTGGCCGGGTGTTGCAGATGTGCGTGTGCTGGGTGCCATCGGTGTGGTGGAGTTGGCACAGCCAGTCGATATGCAAAAAATCCAGCCGATGTTTGTCGAGGCGGGGATCTGGGTGCGGCCTTTCGGCAAGCTGGTTTATGTCATGCCGCCGTTCGTGATTGCGGACGAGGAATTGAAATGTCTCACGCGCCAACTGTTATCGGTGTTGCGCGACTATCTGCAATGAGGGTTAAACTGCAATGAGGATTTAAGCGTCGTGCACGAAGGCAAAGCGCGGCACAGCTTTGCCTTCAATTTCCACGGTTTCCTTGAACATCGCCAGCGGCCGTACCCACAGACTGTAATCGTCATACAGACAGCGATAGACCACCAGCGGCTCGCGCGTTTCCGAGTGATGGGCAAGGCCTGTCACCAGGTAATCCTTGCCCTTGTAGTGGCGATAGACGCCAGGTTTTATGCTGTTTGACACGGCTCAAACAACTTTCAGGTGCTCGGTGCGGATTTTCTGTTCCCAGATCTGCGGCCCGGTGGTATGCACGGATTCGCCGTTGACATCGACGGCCACTGTCACCGGCATGTCTTTCACTTCGAACTCGTAAATCGCTTCCATGCCCAGCTCAGGGAAGGCAACGGTTTTTGATGCGGTGATGGCTTTAGACACCAGATAAGCTGCGCCGCCCACGGCCATCAGATAAACCGCCTTGTTGTCCTTGATGGCTTCAATGGCAATCGGGCCGCGCTCGGATTTGCCGATCATGCCGATCAGCCCGGTTTTCTCCAGCATGGTGCGGGTGAACTTGTCCATGCGCGTGGCGGTGGTGGGGCCGGCCGGGCCGACCACTTCGTCGCGCACCGGGTCAACCGGGCCGACGTAATAGATGAAGCGGTTGGTGAGATCCACCGGCAGTGTTTCACCGGCAGCCATCATGTCAGTCATTTTCTTGTGTGCAGCATCGCGGCCGGTGAGCATCTTGCCGGACAGCAGCAAGGTTTCGCCGGTTTTCCACTCGGCGATATCGGCTTTGGTCAGGCCATCGAGATTCACGCGGCGCGCGTTGCCGGCCTGCCAGGTGATGTCCGGCCATTGGTCGATAGACGGCGGTGTTTGCAGTGCAGGGCCGGAGCCGTCCAGCACGAAGTGTGCGTGGCGGGTGGCGGCGCAGTTTGGAATCATGCACACCGGCAAGCTGGCGGCGTGGGTCGGGTAATCCTTGATCTTCACATCGAGCACGGTGGTCATGCCGCCGAGACCCTGGGCGCCGATGCCGAGCTGGTTTACTTTCTCGAACAATTCCAGGCGCAGTTCTTCAATGCGATTGCTCGGGCCGCGCTCCATCAATTCGTAAATGTCGATTTCGTCCATCAATACTTCTTTCGCCAGCAGCGCAGCTTTCTCCGCCGTGCCACCGATACCGATGCCGAGCATGCCGGGTGGGCACCAGCCAGCGCCCATCGTCGGCACGGTTTTCAGTACCCAGTCCACAATTGAATCAGATGGATTCAACATCGCCATTTTCGATTTGTTTTCCGAGCCGCCGCCCTTGGCTGCGACATCGATTTCCACGGTGTTGCCGGGCACGATGCTGTAGTGGATGACGGCCGGCGTGTTGTCCTTGGTGTTGGTGCGTTTGCCGGCCGGATCGTTGAGGATGGACGCGCGCAGCACGTTGTCGGGCAGCATGTAAGCGCGGCGCACGCCCTCGTTGATCATGTCGTCCAGGCTCAGTTTGGCGTCCCAGCGCACATCCATGCCGATTTTGGCGAACACGGTGACAATGCCGGTGTCCTGACAGATCGGGCGATGGCCCATGGCGCACATGCGCGAGTTGATGAGGATCTGCGCCATTGCGTCCTTGGCTGCCTGACTCTGCTCGCGCTCATAGGCCTTGTGCATGGCCTGAATGAAATCGACCGGGTGGTAATAGGAGATGAATTGCAGGGCATCGGCGACGCTGGCGATCAGGTCTTCCTGGCGAATGACGGTCATGGTGGTGGTCTCTATGGCTCAAAAACAGGGGCGTATTCTAGCAGTGGCAGTGGCAAGTGTGTGACGCCATTCCGAGGTTTGACCCTTTACAGGTGAGCATGGTGTACTTGCCAGCGATATGTGTGTTTTTTCTGGCGGGAGAGTTTGGGCCCGATAATTTGTCAAAATCGGAGGTAAAGGTACTTTCATGAAACATTTATTTCATTTTGTGGCAGTGCTGTTTGCGCTTGTGTTCATGGCGTCGCAAGCATCAGCCAGTACGTTTGTGACGGTAGACAGCGAGCCGGGTGATTATATCGGCGGCGGCGTATCGGCAACCTATCCAGCGGTGGCTGCATCGGGCTCGGCTGATCACCGATATGTGTATTTTTCAGCGGGTGGCTATACATACGAATTCGAGTCGGCCTCTGGTGAATTGGTGGCCGGAACTCACGAAGGTGCAATCCGCTACCCGTTTAATCCTGATGGCACAGCCGGGTTGGCTGTTTCTGGAAATGGGCGCGGCTGCAACAGTCTGACAGGGCGATTCATTATTCACGAGTTGGAATTCGGTGTTGGTAATGCTGTCACTAAGGCTGCCATTGATTATGAGCAGCATTGTGATGGTCGAGCACCTGCGATGTTTGGCTATATCCGCTTCAATTCGGATGTGGGCATGCTGGACAGCGACGGCGATGGATTTTTTGATATTGAGGACAATTGTTCGAACATTGCCAATGCTGACCAGCTTGATGGTGATGGCGACAGGCTTGGTAATGTCTGTGACCCGATTCAGGGGCCGGTATTTGTCAGAATCGAAAGTCAGTCGGGTGATTACATTGGTATGGGAGCCTCTGCAATATTCGCAGCGGTAACGGCGAGCGCATATACGGATCACAGCTATGTGAAATTCTCTGCTGGCGGCTACACCTATGAATTTGAATCGCCCTCTGGTGCATTGGCTGTGGGCGTTTACGACGGTGCAACCCGCTACCCTTTCAATGCTGTTGGCACCGCAGGATTGGATGTCTATGGAAATGGTCGCGGTTGTAACACGTTGACAGGACGGTTCGTGGTTCATGAGCTGGTCTTCGGTGCTGGAACCAAGGTGGAGCGGGCCGCGATTGATTTTGAGCAGCATTGTGAGGGCGCTGTTCCGGCAATGTTTGGATACATTCGGGTTAACTCGGATGTGATGATTCCGGATGCTGACGGTGATGGTCAGGCAGATGCCTATGATCAGGATGACGACAATGACGGCGTTCCCGATGCTCAGGACGCGGATCCGCTTGATGCGTCCGTGGCTGTTTTTCGCCTTGATGGGATTTATAAAGGCTCATCCATCAATGAAAGAGCATTCGCTCAGTAAGATCGAGTAGCAACAACAAGCCCGCTTCAGTAATGAGGCGGGCTTTTTTGTTTGGAGTGATGGTGGGCGTCGGCTTGGTGCCCGGGTGCTGTTGCTGTCTGCATGAGGCTATAATGCCCGCCTTTCGTTCCCTGCTTGTCTGGAAGGCTTCATGATCATCCAACCCAAAGTTCGCGGTTTTATCTGTACCAATGCCCACCCAAAAGGCTGTGCGGCTAATGTCAAACAACAGATTGATTACGTCAAAAGCCACGGCGCCGTCGCCAACGGCCCCAAAAATGTGCTGGTGATCGGCGCCTCTACCGGCTACGGGTTGGCGTCACGCATTACGGCGGCCTTTGGCTGTGGTGCCAAAACCCTGGGTATCTTCTTCGAGAAAGAGCCGGACGAGAAACGCACGGCGACAGCGGGCTGGTACAACTCTGCGGCGTTTCACCAATTTGCCACAGCAGAAGGCTTGTACGCCAAACATATCAACGGTGATGCGTTTTCCGACGAGATCAAACAGAAGGCGATCGAAACTATCAAGGCCGACATGGGCAAGGTGGATCTGGTGATCTACAGTCTCGCTTCGCCGCGTCGCCAGCATCCGAAAACCGGTGTGGTGCACAATTCGGTACTGAAGCCGATCGGCAAGGCTGTAACACAGCGCGGTGTGAACACCGACAAGCAGACCGTGGACGAAGTCACCATTCAAGCGGCGACCGATGAAGAGATTGCCAACACCGTGGCGGTGATGGGCGGTGAAGACTGGGAGATGTGGATGAGCGCGCTGGCGGATGCCGGTGTGCTGGCCGAGGGTTGCCAGACGGCGGCCTACACCTATCTCGGCGAGAAAGTGACCTGGGATATCTACTGGCACGGCACCATTGGCGCGGCCAAGAAAGACCTCGATCGCGCGCGCGCAGCCATCGACCAGAAGCTCGCGGCCATCAAGGGCAAATCCTATGTGTCGGTGCTGAAAGCGCTGGTGACACAGGCGAGTGCGGCCATCCCCATCATGCCGCTGTATTTGTCGCTGCTGTACAAGATCATGAAAGAGAAAGGCGGTCACGAGGGCTGCATTGAGCAGATCGACCGCCTGTTCCGTGAAGGGCTTTGCAATGCGGATCGCCAGCTCGATGCCGAAGGGCGTTTGCGCGTCGACGACAAGGAGTTGCGCCCGGAAGTGCAGGATGCCGTGGAGCAGCTGTGGCCGCAGGTCACGACCGAAAATCTCTACCAGCTTACAGACTTCCAGGGGTACAAGGACGAGTTCCTGAAATTGTTCGGATTCGGTTTTGCCGGGGTCAATTACGACGAGGATCTTAGCCCGGTTGTCGAGTTGCCGCTGGTATGAGCGCGTGCTGATGAATGCCTTGCTGGCGGGTGAGGTGGTGCAGCTGTCGCCTCTGGTGCGGCGGGTGATTGCGCCGAATCCTGGCCCGATGACCGGGGCTGGCACCAACACCTATCTGATAGGGCGCGAGGAGCTGGCAGTGCTTGATCCAGGGCCGGCGGATGCTGCGCATATTGATGCCGTTCTGGCAGCTGTCGGCACTGCACCTGTCCGCTATGTGGTGGTGACACATACGCATCCGGATCATTCGCCGGCAGCGGCGATGATTGCCGAGCGCACAGGTGCGGAGTTGGTTGGTTGCATGCTGGCGGATGACGGCCATCAGGATCGCAGTTTCACGGTGGATACCAGTGTGCGCCACGGCGACCTGATTGCCGGCAGGGAATTTACGCTGGAGGCTATCGCCACGCCCGGCCATGTTGCCAATCACTTCTGCTATTTATTGCGCGAGGAGGGGTTGGTGTTTACGGGTGACCATATTATGGGTGGCTCAACCGTGGTTATCATTCCGCCCAGTGGTGACATGGCGGATTACCTGAACTCCCTGGCGCTGATGAAGCAATACCCGATCCGGCAATTGTTGCCCGGGCATGGTGAGGCCCTGCTGGATCCGATTGGTGTTGTCGAGGGGCTTATAGCTCATCGTTTGCGTCGTGAAGAGAAGGTTGTGCGCGTGTTGCGCGGTAATGGTGAATTGAGTCTGCAGGAGCTGACGCCGCTGGTCTATGACGACGTAGATGCCAGTCTGCATCTGGTGGCGCAGGTGTCATTGTGGGCGCATTTGCTGAAGCTGGAGAAAGAGGGGCGTGCGGTCAAAACTATCGCACAGCACTGGCTTTTCGGGGAGCAGCGCTGGAGTCTGGTGTCGTCATAACAAACCGTGTTCCTTGGCGATGTTGGCCAGGGCGTGGCCTGATGCATTGGGCTTGCCGAGTTTCTGGCGCAGGGTTTTCAGATGAAAATTCACGGTATTGGTTGATATGTTCTGTGACTGTGCAATGTCTTTGGTACTTGCGGATGCGTGCTGGCTGAACTGTTTCAGAATGTTGGCCTGCGCCTTGGTCAAGGTGATGGCGGCGTTACCGCCGGTGCGCAGGGGGATGTTGCAATGCCCGCACCCCTTGGTCAGCGAGAGGGAGTGATAGCTGAGGTGCATCATGGCAAACAGTTCTTGCAGTAGCGGTCTGCAAATGGCTTTTGCGGTGAGTTGATGGGCTTGGGACGATGCCAAGCTGAGGATGAGTTTTCGTGAGTCACTGCATGTCATCAGGTAAAGGCCACTGTGTAGCCCGAAAGTACCTGCCTGGTCGGCCAATGTCTGTATGTTGTTGAGGTAGGTCTGTTTCTCGGTTGGGTTCGAGCCGGACGGCTGATGATGGGCATTCTGCCATGCCGTCTCCCATGTGCCCCAGATGAAAGGGGTTGCCGGGGCTTCCTGTATGGCGCGTAGTACGGGATCAACAAGATAGTATTGCTGTTGTTCGTACAGTGCTTCCCATGCAGAAGGAAAATTGCTGAAGTTGATGCTGAAAGAGTGCTGTTCTGTCTTGTCTGGACTGACATCCTGTGTCCAGCAGGTATAGCGCAGGCAGTCAAATCCGTGCTCTCTGGCAGCTTCGAAGAGGGCGGTTTCTATCTTTTGTTTGCAGGTGAGGGTGTGGGCGCTGTCTGGCCGGCACTGCAGGGGAATGGATTCCAGCAGGGGTGTCAGGTGGAGGGGCATGACCATACCGATGGTTGTGTTGACTGGGCGCTTAAATTACACCAATCGAGAGGATTTTCTCCTATATTCAACGGGTCTGTGCATCTGTGCGGATTTAATGCTTGAAATGGTATCGGGTGATCATTACAATTCGCCCTCCTTGAATTCAGCTATCGACCTAGAGCGGTAAAGAAATGAGAACGATCAGCGCCAATGCGCAGACAGCGCAACACGATTGGTATGTCGTAGATGCAGAAAATCTGGTGCTGGGCCGTCTGGCTGCAGAGCTTGCCAGTCGTCTGCGCGGCAAGCACAAGCCTGAATTTACGCCACATTGCGATACCGGTGACTACATCGTAGTGGTTAACGCCGATAAAGTGCGCGTTACCGGCAACAAAGCCAAGGACAAGGTCTACTACAGCCACAGCAACTTCCCGGGTGGCCTGAAGGAAATCACGTTTGAAAAGCTGATTGATCGCGCGCCTGAGCGTGCCATCGAGCTGGCTGTGAAGGGCATGCTGCCGCGTGGTCCTCTGGGTCGCGCCATGTTCAAGAAACTCAAAGTCTACGCCGGCAACGAGCACCCGCACAGTGCTCAGCAGCCGCAAACCCTGTCACTGTAAGAGGCGGTTATGGCTGTTCAACAAACTGTTCAACAGAACTACGGTACCGGTCGTCGCAAGACTTCCACGGCTCGTGTTTTCATCAAGGCTGGCAGCGGCAATATCACCATCAATGACCGCACGCTGGACAATTATTTTGGTCGCGAAGTGGCGCGCATGATCGTACGTCAGCCGCTGGTGCTGACTGGCCTGGATCAGAAGCTCGACCTGAACATCACTGTTGCTGGTGGCGGCAGTTTTGGTCAGGCGGGGGCTATCCGTCACGGTATTGCCCGCGCGTTGATCGAGTATGACGAAGCGCTGCGTAGCCCGCTGCGCAAAGCGGGTTATGTCACTCGTGACTCTCGTGAAGTCGAGCGTAAGAAAGTTGGCCTGCGCAAGGCGCGCAAGCGTCCGCAGTACTCCAAGCGTTAATTCGTCTGGATTTTTGCTCGTCAAAGCGCCTGGATTGTATCCGGGCGTTTTTGTATCTGCGTTACCCTGTAAAGCTGGATTGTGTTGGGCAAGATCACATAAGGGTGTCTGTTGTATAAGGTTTTCATTGCCAGAATGGGCGGATTTGACTACCATTCGCCGGCTTTTTTTATGGCTGCTCATCTGTTCGGATGGGCGCTTACAGAACCAGCATCGAAAGATGCGCCAAGCAGTGATGGGAGAAGAACGTCATGAGCAATGACGGTATAAACCACGCGCGGCGCCGTTTCCTCACTGTCGCCACCACCGGTGTCGGCGTTGCAGGAGCCGGATTTGTCGTCACCCCTTTTGTCGGTTCCTGGAACCCCAGTGCCAAGGCCAAGGCCGCAGGTGCTCCGGTCAAGGTCAATATCAGCAAGGTGGAAGCAGGCAGCATGATCGTCGCCGAATGGCGCGGTAAGCCCGTTTACATAGTGCGCCGCAGTGCTGACATGCTGGCGGGGCTTGGCAAGCTGACCGATACAGTGGCAGACCCGGAGTCCTTGAAGTCGGATCAGCCGGAGTACTGCAAGAATGCTCATCGTTCGATCAAGGAAGAAATTCTGGTCTTGGTCGGTTTGTGTACCCACTTGGGATGTGCGCCGAAAAATCGCTTTGAAGTAGCGCCGGAAGATCTTGGCAAAGAGTGGGTTGGCGGTTTCTTCTGCCCTTGCCATGGCTCGAAGTTCGACCTCGCGGGTCGTGTATACAAGAACGTCCCTGCGCCGTCCAATCTCACTGTGCCGCCACACCGTTTTGAAAGTGACGACATCATCGTGATCGGTGAAGATCAGAAGGGGGCTGCATGACATCCTGGCTTATCGGTTTGCGAGATTGGGTTGATGCGCGCCTGCCTATCATGCGTGCATGGAATACACACATGGGCCAGTACTATGCGCCCAAGAATTTCAATTTCTGGTATTTCTTCGGCGTGCTGTCGCTGCTGGTGCTTGTCAACCAGCTGCTGACAGGTATCTGGCTGACGATGTCGTTCACGCCGACATCAGAGCAAGCATTTGCATCCGTTGAGTACATCATGCGTGATGTTGATTACGGCTGGATTCTCCGTTACATGCACTCCACTGGCGCTTCGGCGTTTTTTGCCGTGGTCTATCTGCATATGTTTCGTGGTCTTCTGTACGGATCGTACAAAAAGCCTCGTGAGCTGGTGTGGCTTTTCGGTATGTTGATTTACCTGTGCTTGATGGCAGAGGGTTTCATGGGTTATGTGCTGCCATGGGGCCAGATGTCTTACTGGGGTGCTCAGGTAATCATTTCACTGTTTGGTGCTATTCCTGTAATTGGTGAAGACATTGTGCAGTGGGTGCGCGGCGATTACCTGATTTCCGGTATTACCCTGAATCGTTTTTTTGCATTGCATGTGGTGGCGATTCCGCTGATTCTGGTGGCGCTGGTCGTCATGCATTTGCTGGCACTGCACGAAGTAGGTTCCAACAACCCGGACGGTGTCGAAATCAAGAAAACCAAAGGTCCGGATGGCAAGCCGCTCGATGGCGTTCCTTTTCATCCGTATTACACCGTGCATGATCTGGTGGGTATCGCGGTATTCCTGTTCGTTTTCTGTTTCATCCTGTTCTTCATGCCTGAGATGGGTGGTTTCTTCCTTGAGCATGCAAACTTTGAAGAAGCCAACTCGCTGAAAACGCCGGCTCATATTGCGCCTGTCTGGTATTACACGCCGTTTTATTCCATGTTGCGTGCAGTTCCAGACAAGTTTGGCGGCTTCCTGGTGATGGCGGCAGCTATTGCCATCATGTTTGTATTGCCATGGCTTGATAAGTCTCCGGTCAAGTCCATCCGCTATAAGGGCAATCTCAGCCGCATTGCGATAGTACTGTTCTCGGCATCTTTTATCATTCTGGGTGTCTTGGGTGTGAAGGCGCCTTCACCTGCACGTACTGCGCTTGCTCAGGTTTGCACGGTACTGTACTTCGCGTTTTTCCTGTTGATGCCGCTGTACACCTGGCTGGAAAAAGCCAAGCCGGAGCCCAAGCGTATTACCATGAATGGCGGTATGGGCTTCTGGAAATTCCTGGGCGCAGTGACGTTGGTGGGTTTGCTGGCTTTCCTCCCGCTGAAAGCGGTGGGGTCAGAAGTTGAAAAGTCCTGTGGCAGCATTGAATGTGATGCTTTCGAGCCCGATTTGCACAACAAGGACTCCTTGCAGCGCGGTGCCAAATATTTCACCAACTACTGCATGGGCTGCCACGCTCTGTCATACATGCGCTATGAGCGTATGGGTACGGATCTGGATATTCCTGCTGAAGTAGTACAGCAAAACCTTAATTTCGCCGGTGGTAACATCGGCGGATTGATGACAGTGGCGGCCCCGGCCAAGATGCAGAAAAAATGGTTCGGTGCCACGCCGCCGGATTTGACGCTGGTGTCTCGTGCACGTAGTCCTGAATGGCTGTATACCTATCTGCGTAACTTCCACAAGGATGAAAAGCGCCCTTACGGCGTCAACAACCGTGTGTTCAAGGATGTGGGTATGCCACACGTCATGCTGGAATTGCAAGGCATGGCTGAGTGCGCCCCTGGCCCACTTCACGGCGAACACGGCGGCGTCAAGCGTGACCCGCTGACACGTGAAGAGGTTATCTATGATGCAGATGGCAAGCTTGGCAATCCTTGCGGTCGTCTCAATGTTGCCAAGGCAGGAAAAATGACCGGCGAACAGTTTGATACGGCTGTGGCAGATATGGTGAATTTCCTTGCCTATGTTGGCGAGCCTGCTGCCCTGAAGCGTCAGCACATGGGCGTGTATGCGCTGTTCTTTGTGTCGCTGTTTTTCGTGGTGGCCTGGTTGCTGAACCGCGAATACTGGAAAGACGTGCATTGATTAGATACCCCTGCGGGTATTAATGAACAGGGCGGCGCAAGCTGCCCTGTTTTTGTTTTCTGAATGCTTCAGGAGTGAGATCTGTTTATGGCTATTGTGACCCGTCGTTCAACCATGGCCCTGTTTTCTGATGGCGCCAGCCATCTGAGCCACTGCGTTCGTATCGTGCTGGCAGAGAAAGATATTACGGTTGAAATCATTGATACCAGTCCGGCAGACATTCCGGAAGAGGTTTCCGAGTACAACCCTTACAACAGCTTGCCCACTCTTGTTGACCGCGATCTGGCTCTCTATGACTCCTGGGTGATGATGGAATATCTCGACGAGCGCTTTCCGCATCCTCCATTGCTGCCTGTTTATCCGGTTACTCGCGCCCAGACTCGTTTGTTGCACAAACGCATGGATCGCGACTGGGGTCGCCTGATTGAAATCATTGGCAGCGGAGACAAGGCTCTTGCTAGCAAGGCTGCGAAGGAATTGAAAGAGAATTTGATGACGATCGCGCCAGTCTTCAATGAGAAGCCGTATTTTATGAGTGACGAGCTGACTCTGGTTGATTGCTGTCTGGTGCCGATCTTGTGGCGTCTGCCTGCCTTGGGTATCGATTTGCCGAATAATAAACAGACCAAGCCGTTACATGATTACATGGAGCGTATGTTCAAGCGTCGCGCATTCCGCGCCAGTTTGAGTGAACAGGAAAAAGAAATTCGTCCTGATCGCGTTGAGCATAAGTAAGCGCGAGTCGTTTATATGTTGTCCAGTAAATCCTATCTTGCCCGTGCGCTGTATGAGTGGATACTGGACAGTGGTTGCACGCCACACATAGTGGTAAACGCCATGGATTCTGGTGCGGTAGTGCCACAACAGTTTGTCAAAAATGGCCAGATAGTCCTCAATATCGCACCAACAGCGGTAGTTGGCTTGCTGATAGACAAGTCGGCGCTTGCATTCAATGCGCGTTTTGGTGGTGTGGCCATGGATATTCATGTGCCGATGCGTGCGCTCATGGGGATTTACGCAAGGGAAAATGGTCGCGGTATGATGTTCGAGTCTGACGAAGCGCCAGAGCCGGAGCAGACGCCGCCGCCTTCAGGTGGATCATCTGGTTCACAGCAAGGCAGGCCATCGTTGCGTGTGGTGAAATAGGGGCGTCTGACGTCGGTTCAGGCGGCCACGGCAGTGCGGTTTCGGCCATCACGTTTTGCGCAGTACAGTGCCGCATCTGCACGCTCGATCAAATCCTCAACGCTCTCACCCTGCTGATAAGTGGCAACGCCGCCAGACACGGTAATCTGCTCCACCAATTTGCCGGAGTTGCGCATGCGAACCTCTACGCGGCTGAGCATCTCCCTGACGGTCTCCGCATAGGTATTGGCGGCGTCAAGATCTGCGTTCATCAGAATTACAGCGAATTCTTCGCCGCCAAAGCGCGAGCACAGCGCCTGCACTGTGCTCTGCTGACCTGGGCAGCATTGCTGTAATACCTTGGCAAAGGTAATCAACACCTGATCGCCCATCAAATGCCCGTATTGATCGTTGAACATTTTGAAATGGTCGATATCAAACAGAATCAGTGCCAACTTCGGTTCTGTTTGTTGCAGCAATTGCGCGAGTTGGCGATCAAAGGCCAGGCGGTTGTGAAGTTGCGTCAGGCTGTCGATAACTGCCACACGTTGGCTTTCCTGTAACTCATGGCGCAAGGCATCTATTTCATTGGCTGCGGAGACCAGTTTCTCATGCAGTCGGAGCTGGGTTCGCATGATGTCTTCGGCGCTGCTTTGCAGCACATTGATAATGTTGCCCAGCGTTTCGCTGCTCTGGGGGTGGCCCAGAATGTCCCGCTGGCGGGACAGGGTTTTCTGGAAATGCTCGGCATGCTGCACACTTTCTACTAGGCCGCCTGATACATCCCGTGCTATATGAGTGACATTGTCTTGTTGGCGCGCAATCAGTTCTACATCATCGATGAGAATGTGTTTGCGGAAAAGGCTCTCTGCTTTTTCCGGTGAGCAGCTGCCGGTGATTTGTACGCTGCGATCCAGCGAGGCATTGAGTTCTGGATCCTTGCCGCGCACATAGGTATACCATAGTGCATAGTGAACCGGGCTGGGCGGGATGTCGTGGCGCATCATGAGCGGCACAGCCTGGCGCAGGTATTGTGCGGCTTCGCGTGCGTCTTCCGGGTACTTCTGTGAATACATGGTCTGCCATTCCGGTGCTACTTTTGACAGTGTAGATGGTGGAATCTATTTTTGCCTGTGGCGTTTGTCTGTTTTTACTACCTTGAAACTGTACATAAAGGGCTCGTCTACACTGAACCTGTTTCTTTGGAAAAATCTGTAACGCCGTGAAAAGTCCTGGGTTGCCAGTATGGGATGGGGTATTGTCGCCTGCGCGTGCGCGTCGGCTTTTGGCTTGCTGGATGTTGCTGGCCCAGATGTCGCTGTCTGGGAGTTGCCTTGCGGTTGATGTTGCCGCAGGCGGCAGCGAGGCAGAAGTAAAGATCGCCTACATTTTCAATATCCTGAAGTTTATTCACTGGACACCATTGCCTGGTAACCAGTTGACTCTCTGCATGGATGAGAATGCATCGTTGGCTTCAGCGGCAGGTGCGTTGGAAGACAGGTTGGTTCAGGGTTACAAACTGCGTGTGATAGGTCTGCGGGAAAATTTCCAGGTACCCGGCCAGTGTCAGGTCGCTTTCATCGAGGAAAAGAATAGGGTCGAGCGCAGTCGCATGATCCAGCAGTGTCATGCTGCTGGCGTGCTGACTATAAGCGATGCACAGGATTTTACTGTGGAAGGCGGCATCATCGGGTTTGTCACTGTGCGCGGAGGTATTCGATTTATCTTGAATCTTACCCAGGCGCGTGCGGTGGGCATAGTCGTCAGTTCGCAGCTGGCTGAAACAGCATTTGAGGTGCACTGAGATGTGGAGTGCAATACGAATCTTGCTGGATGATTGGATGAAATTGCTGGTGAATTTATGGAAAAGCTGGAGTCTGCGCAGTAAGTTGCTGGCACAGTCGGTAATTGCCTGTGCGGTGGTTTTGATCTTTGCGTGCATGTTGTTGGTGATGCTTGATCAATACCGGCAGCGAGAGGCGCTTGATGAAAATTTGCGTGTTATAGGGCAGGTTCTTGGTGAAAACAGTGCGGCAGCGATGGTTTTTGATGATACAGAGGCTGCGGGTAGCACGTTGTCGCGTTTGTCCACACATCGCAGTGTGCTGGCGGCTTGCATGTACAGGATCGGAGGGGATGCCAGACAACCTGTATGGCATCTATTGGCGCAATATCGCCGCGAGAAGGCTTCGCTGCTGATCTGTCCTCCCGAGGGTGGACAGTCTTTGGGAATGGGATATGGCAAGGTTTTCGCCGAGGGCAAAAATCATTTTCTTGCGCATGACGTGACCTGGGATGGCCAGCGTGTAGGAGAGGTGACTTTGGTTGCGGATCTCTCGGAGCAGGATACGCGTTTGCATGAATACAGTTTGATGGCTGCGACGGTAGTATTGATAGCGGTTCTGGTTGCGGGTCTTCTCAGTGCACCATTTGTGCGCATGTTGTTGAAGCCGCTGTTGTTGCTACACGATACGGCACATCGTATTGCGGAAAAGGAAAACTACCAGCTGCGTGCAGAGAAAATAACGGATGACGAGATTGGTGATGTGGTCGATGCTTTCAACGGCATGCTTGATATTATCGAGCACAATCATCTGGTTCTCAGGGAGAATGAAGAAAAATTCCGCCTTCTGAGTGAGGCTGCTGCCTTTGGTATTTTTCAACTGGATGAAAAGGGTGTCATTGTCTATTGTAATCGCCAGCTATGTTTCATTGCCGGTATTGCGCGTGATGTGATTATGCAGAAAGGCTTGATGCCTGCAGTGCATCCTGAAGACGAAGATCTTTTTCTGCATCTCTTTGAAAATGTTATCGCCTCATGCACTTCGCTGCAGATTGAGGGTCGCATCCTGCACAAGGACGGTAGTGTTCTCTGGGTCAGTGTGCGCCTGTCTCCCATTCTGGATGTCATGGGCAATCTTGCTGGTTATATGGGAGCAGTATCGGATATTTCCGATATAAAGGCTGTGCATGAACAGCTGGAGCAGATGGCATTTTTTGATCCGTTGACCAAACTTGCCAATCGTCGCCTGTTTCGGGTTCAGTTAGAGAAGGCCTTGCTGGACATGCAGCGCAGTGGTCGAGGTCTGGCCTTGCTGTTGCTGGATATTGATATGTTCAAACATGTCAATGACTCATTGGGCCATGATATTGGTGATGAGCTGCTGGTGGAAATTGCCAAGCGCCTGAGAACCTGTGTTCGTGTTACAGACACTGTGTCGCGTCTTGGTGGCGATGAATTTGTATTGTTAATTGAGGATGTGGATTCCGTGCCGTTTGTGTCGCGGGTTGCCCGCAGCATTGTTGCTGCATTTGATGAGCCGCTGCTGATTGGTGAGAACGAGATACGTGTGACAACCAGTATGGGGATTGTCATTGCGCCGCGTGACGGTGATGACGAGAAACAATTGCTCAAGAATGCAGATCTTGCTTTGTATGAGTGCAAGGAGTCGGGCAGGAACAGTTACCGTTTCTTTACTGCCGAAATGAACAGGCAGTTGGAAAATTACCTCAGCTTGGAAAAGGATCTGCGCAATGCTATCGAGCGAGAGGAGTTTATACTGCATTATCAACCCCAGATTGATCTGGGCAGCAATCGCCTCAAGGGGTTTGAGGCGCTATTGCGCTGGAGGCATCCGCAGAGGGGGTTGGTCTCGCCGCTGGACTTCATTCCAGTGGCAGAACAGACCGGTCATATTGTACAGATTGGCCGTTGGGTTTTGCGTGAAGCAGTTCGACAATTGTTGTCATTGCGCAAAAGTGGGGTTATCGGCGATGAGGTTGTTATGGCGGTTAATTTGTCCGCGAGACAATTTTCCGACAAGAATCTTGTGCGCGATATAGAAAATATTTTGTCGGAAACTGGTCTGGCTCCAGGTAATCTGGAGTTGGAACTGACGGAAAGTATCCTGATGGAAAATATTGGTACTGCAACGGAAACGCTGCAGTATTTGCGTGATCGCGGTGTGTTGTTGTCGGTAGATGACTTTGGTACTGGCTATTCATCCCTGAGTTATCTGAAGAAGCTGCCGATTCATATCGTCAAAGTCGATCGAAGCTTTGTCAAGGATATACCCCAGGATCATGAAGATATGGAAATTACAGCAGCGATCGTCGCCATGACCCATCGCCTGAATTACAAAGTGGTAGCCGAAGGAGTGGAAACGCAGGCGCAGCTGCAGTTCTTGCGCGAGTGTGGCTGTGACATGGTGCAGGGATATCTGATCAGCAAGCCGTTGCCGTTTCATGAGCTGGAGTTGTTCTGCCAGCATTGGCATGGGCAGGAAATGTTGCCGCGTTATCTTAACTAATCCGCGTTGGCAAAAAAGAATGCCATGTTTCGGCCATGTCCCGGTGCTGTTACCATGCTGCCATGAAAAATCCTGATTCTCGCCAGCGCTACATTGTTCACGGCATGCATTGCGCGGCTTGCGCGGTGCGCATCCAGAAAACAGTTGCAGCCCTTCCGGGCGTGCAAGGCGCACAAGTTCTCTTTGCAACACAGGTACTGGAGTTTGTCGCCGAGCCGGCACGCCGCGCCGCGGTTGTTGATGCTGTGCTGGCGCTCGGCTACCAGCTGACTGAGCCGCCGCGTCTGGCTGCCGAACACAAGGAGCAGCGTGCGCAACAGGTGGCGGAACTGGAGCATATCGGCAGGCAACTGAAACTGGCCTTTGTGCTGACGGTGCCGATGTGGCTGGCAATGATTCCTGCGCATTTCGGTCCCCTGTTGTTTGCGCAGCCCCATACCTGGATGCTGCCAGGCTGGTGTTCGGCATTGCTGGCAACCCCGGTGCAGTTCTGGTTTGGTTTGCCGTTTTATCGCGGCGCTTGGCGTGCCCTGAAACAGCGTACGGCGACCATGGATACTCTGGTCGCACTGGGTACGTCTGTAGCTTATTTTTACAGCGTGGCACTTTTGCTCGGCGAGCCCGCTGTGATGCCGATGAACTTGTATTTTGAAAGCGCGGCAACGGTAATCACACTGGTTTCACTCGGGCGCTGGTTGGAAGCGCGGGCTCGCGCACAGGCGATGCGTTCCCTCGATATGCTGGCCATCCTGCAGCCGGCGATGGCTCATGTGTGGAAAGACAATGACTGGCGGGCTTTGCCGGTTGCTGCGGTAAGGCTTGATGACCGTGTGCTGGTGCGTCCGGGTGAGGCGGTGCCAGTGGATGCCGAAGTGGTGGAAGGTGAAAGTGAAGTCGATGAGGCCCTGTTGACCGGAGAGTCTTTGCCGGTCCAGAAGCGAGGCGGCTCTCGCGTCGTGGCTGGTAGCATCAATGTCAGTGGAGCCCTGACATTGCGCGTGACCGCTGTCGGTGAGCAGACGGCCTTGGCGCATATCATTCGCTGGGTCGAAAATGCGCAAGCCAGTCGCGCGCCCATCCAGCAGTTGGTTGACCGTATCAGTGCTGTGTTTGTGCCGATGGTGCTCGGGTTTGCGCTGCTGACCTGGTTGGGTTGGGCGATTTTTGCCAGTGCGGGCACCGGACTGATGGCCGCGGTATCTGTGCTGGTGATTGCGTGTCCTTGCGCGCTGGGGTTGGCAACACCGATGGCGATGGTGGTTTGCACCGATGTGGCGGCACGCTACGGAATCCTTCTGCGTGATATTGATGTGCTCGAGCGCGCAGCGCGCATCAGGCGCGTTATTTTTGACAAGACAGGCACACTGACGGTGGGTCATGCGCAAGTAGTACAGGTATTGAGCTTGTCTGGCACCGACATTTACTGGATGAGCCTGGTTGCCAGTCTTGCTGGTTGGAGTGAACACCCCTATGCAAGAGCTGCGCGGGATTACGGTGTCGAGCACGAGTTTCCTCCGCGAGCCGTGGATAATTTTCGCAATGGCGTCGGTCGAGGCATGGGTGGCCGGGTGGATGGACGCAACGTACTGGTCGGCAATCGCGACTGGCTGGTCGAAAATCGCGTGATGATCACACCGCGCGCCGACGAGGCGTTTGTGCGTCTGGGAGAAGAAGGCAACACAGTGATCTGGGTTGCGGTTAACGACCAGGTCCAGGGTTTTTATGTGTTGGCGGATCCCGTTCGTGCGGATGCACAACAGGCGATTGCCCTGCTGCACAACATGCAAATCGAGTGCACCATGTTGACAGGTGATACGCGCCCTGTAGCGCAGGCGGTGGCGGCAAAGCTGTCGCTGGATAGCGTGGTGGCCGGCTGCAAGCCGGAAGACAAGGCACTGCATATTCGCGAGTTGCAGCAACAGGGCGTGGCGGTGGCCATGGTCGGCGATGGCGTCAATGATGCGCCGGCACTGGCCCAGGCGGATCTCAGTCTGGCCATTGGCAGCGGTACGGATATAGCCAATCAGTCTGCAGGTATCAGCCTGATGCGCAATGACTTGCTGCTGGTGCCATGGGCGCTGACTCTGGCGCGCGCCGGTCGCCGCAAGATCCGCGAAAACCTGTTCTGGGCTTTCGTGTTCAATGTGGTGGGGATTCCACTGGCTGCAGCGGGTTGGCTCAACCCTGGGCTTGCTGGAGCTGCCATGGCGTTCAGCAGTGTGGCGGTTGTCGGCAATGCCCTGCTCTTGCAAAAGTGGCGACCGCCACAATTGTAAAGCTTCGAAAACGATGTGACTTCGACCTGTGGTTGCTGGTGAACTTTTACGGCATGGCCACACTCTAAATGTCTGTATTCAGGAATACGCGTAATGACAGAAATTCTGGCCCGTGAGGCTGATGAGCAACTGGTTGCCAGGGTCCAGCGTGGTGACAAGCGCAGCTTTGATCTGCTGGTGCTCAAATACCAGCACAAGGTACTCGCTCTGGTAAGACGTTTTGTCAAGGATCAGGCTGAGGCCGAGGATGTTGCACAGGAAGCTTTTATCAAAGCCTATCGAGCCATCAACAGCTTTCGCGGAGACAGTGCGTTTTACACATGGCTCTACCGTATTGCCGTCAATACTGCCAAGAATGCCCTGGATTCACGCAAGCGCCGGCCTGGCTCTGATGTCGATATCGACGAGGTTGAGGAGTACGGATTCAGCGATAACCTGAAAACGGAAGAGAATCCGGAGAATTTGCTGGCTACGCAGGACTTGCGACGCATTGTTGACGAGACATTGGCTGCACTGCCGGAAGAGTTGCGGCGTGCATTGATGTTGCGTGAGTTTGATGGGCTGGCCTATGAAGAAATTGCTGCGGCAATGGATTGCCCGATAGGTACCGTGCGGTCGCGCATTTTCCGCGCGCGCGAAGCCATTGATCTGGCGGTGCGGCCGCTGCTGGAAAGTTGAGCATTTGCGGAAATGAACCAATGGCAGCAGGGGCTGTCACAAAAATCTATGAAAAACGCAGTGTGATGATCGCACAAATGACAATGAGGTGAACCATGGCAAACCTGCAGCGTGAAAGTCTGGCGGAGCAGTTGTCCGCTGTGATGGATGGCGAAGCCAGCGAGCTGGAGTTGCAGCGCGTACTGAAACAGGCCGCGACTGATACTGAATTGCGTGTCACATGGGCGCGTTACCAGACGGTATCGTCGCTGTTGCGCCAGCAGCCTGTAGAGCCGTTGCTGTCCCTGGCATTGGCAGATCGAGTTGCTCAGGCGCTGCAGGATGAAAATGAAAAACCGGAGATGTCGCCGGCAGCTGCTGAGGGTGGCTGGTCGTTGTCCATGAAACGCTTCGCTGTGGCCGCTTCGGTGGCGGTAGTGGTCATTGCTGGTGCGCAATTGCAGCAGTCACGTTCGACATCACCCATGCAGGCGGCAAGTGTGGCGGCGCCACCTGAGCGAGCTGTAGCCAATCCGGACATGTCCTTGTTTGCACTGTCGACTATCAATGCCGAGCAGACGCCACCTATGATGTTGGCAGGGAAACCGATAAACGCCTCTGTGCATATGAATCAGCGGCAGGCTGCGCAAATCGAACGTTATTTGTCCTATCCGCTCGAGCGTACTGTTCCGGATACAACTCGTGGCATGCTGCCATTGGCGCCAGCCCGGATACAGGAAAAAAGATAGGAGCGGAGGTAGGCGATGATTGTTATGCGTCAGATTCTGTCTTTTGTTTTTCTCTTCTGGGGGTTTTTTTCGGGTGTACAGGCGCGGGAACTGCCGGATTTTACTAATCTGGTGGAGCAATACTCGCCTGCTGTCGTAAAAATTCAGATCGAATCCCGCATGCATATGCCGCAGGTCTACGGTATGGCGCCCGGGGAAGAATTGCCAGAACCGTTTCGTCGCTACTTCCAGTTGCCGCCCCAGGGGCAGGGTGGTGTGCAACAAGGATTGGGCTCTGGTTTCATCATTGGTACAGATGGTTACGTGCTGACCAATCACCATGTCATAAATGGTGCGGACAAGATTACGGTACGCCTGAATGACCGACGTGAATTTGAGGCGCAAGTGGTAGGCAGCGACCAGCGTTCGGATCTTGCTCTGCTCAAGATTGATGGTAAGGATTTGCCCGTCCTGCATCTCGCCAGTAATGACGAGTTGAAAGTCGGTGAGTGGGTGTTGGCCATCGGCTCGCCCTTTGGTCTGGATTACTCTGTTTCTGCTGGTATTGTCAGTGCCATCGGTCGCAGTTTGCCCAATGAGCGCAATGAAAATTATGTGCCGTTTATCCAGACGGATGTCGCCATCAATCCCGGCAATTCAGGCGGGCCGCTATTCAATCTTGAGGGTGATGTGGTTGGCATCAACTCGCAGATATACACTCGCTCGGGCGGATCCATGGGCTTGTCCTTTGCCATTCCGGCCAGTGTGGCGCGCAATGTTGTTGAACAGTTGAAAGGCAGTGGCCACGTCAGTCGCGGCTGGTTGGGAGTGGCCATTCAGGAAGTGGACAAGGAGTTGGCGCAGTCCTTTGGACTTGGCAAGCCCGAAGGTGCCCTTGTGGCACAGCTGATGTCAGGTGGCCCTGCGGAGAAGGGCGGGGTGCTGGTTGGCGACATTATTACGGCCTTCAATGGCAGGCCGATTCTCTATTCCAGTGACTTGCCGCACCAGGTTGGTCTGGTGCCTCCGGGCACCAGGGCTCAGGTGGAACTCATGCGCAACGGCAAGACCAGAACGTTGTCGCTGGTGGTGGGGGAGTTGCCGGAAAGCGAGGAGCAAGTTGCACGCAACAGCATGCGTGGCGGTAAATCCAATGGTGCCCAGGCGAACTCCGGGCCTCTGGGCTCGGCTGTCGAGACGCTGGATGAACAGCAGCGCCGGCGACTGCAGATTGATGGTGGCGTGCGTGTGCGCGCGGTGAAGCCGGGTAGTGCGGCCGACAAGGCAGGTCTGCAGGTAGGAGATGTCATTACCCAACTGGGTTTCACTGCTGTGGATACGGCTGAAGCCTATGCCAAGGTTGCTGCGGGATTGCCCAAGGGTAGTGTGCAACCAATACGTTTTTTCCGCGGTGACACCCCGGTATTCCGCTCCATCGTGATCGAATAGTCACTGACTGGTTGCCCCCGTGCCGGCGTCGGCAAGGCTGTCTGACTCTGGCGCGGATAATCGGTTAAACTTGCCGCCGTTTTTGTCTCCCTTCCGGTAGTGTTTGTGTCCGATCTCAGTCATATCCGCAATTTTTCCATCATCGCTCACATCGATCACGGCAAATCCACGCTGGCTGACCGTTTTATCCAGGTTTGTGGCGGCTTGTCCGAGCGCGAAATGGAGGCGCAAGTACTGGATTCCATGGATATCGAGCGCGAGCGTGGCATCACCATCAAGGCGCAGAGTGTCACGCTCGACTACAAGGCCAAAGACGGAAAGACCTATCAGCTCAATTTCATTGATACGCCCGGTCACGTCGATTTCAGTTATGAGGTGTCGCGCTCGCTGGCCGCCTGCGAAGGCGCGCTGCTGGTGGTGGATGCCGCCCAGGGCGTTGAAGCGCAGTCAGTAGCCAATTGCTATACGGCGATTGAGCAGGGGCTGGAGGTATTGCCCATCCTCAACAAGATGGACTTGCCACAAGTTGAACCGGAGCGCGTGCAAAAGGAAATTGAGGAGATCATCGGTATCGATGCTAGTGAGGCTTGTCGCTGCAGCGCCAAATCCGGAATGGGCATTGAGGAAGTGCTTGAAGAGTTGGTGGCAAAGATTCCGCCACCGGAAGGTGACGTCGACGCGCCATTGCAGGCGTTGATCATTGACTC
>CAZDWC010000002.1:0-385789 GCA_964509075.1 uncultured Pseudomonadales bacterium
GATGAGTCCATGCACCTGAACTTCGGTGTGGATGTGATCAACCAGATCAAACTGGAAAACCCGCATCTGTGGACAACGGAATTCCAGCAGGAAGTGATCCAGATGATTCTGGAAGGCACGACGCTGGAAATCGAATACGCGCGCGATTCCATGCCGCGCGGTGTGCTGGGCATGAACGCAGCGATGATGGAAGAGTATTTGCAATTCATCGCCAACCGCCGCCTGTCGCAACTCGGTTTGCCGGAGACGTATCCCGGTGCAAAAAATCCGTTCCCATGGATGAGCGAGATCATGGATTTGCGCAAGGAGAAAAACTTCTTCGAAACGCGCGTGATCGAATACCAGACTGGCGGTGCGCTGAGCTGGGAGTGATTTTCACCGGCGCACATAAAGGGCGCATGCAATGCGCCCCTACATCGGCGTGATCATCAGCAAAACGTAGGGGCGCGATTCATCGCGCCGGATGCCACCATTTATTGACGCAGTACAGGGGAGTTTTCATGTCAAACAAACCGCCAATGGACCCGGAAACCGTCCTCATCACGCTCGACCAGATCAACCAGACCATCGAGGTTCTCTCCAGCGTCGTCGGCCGCCTGCAACGCTATGTGCAAACGCATATGCCGCAGCAACCGCAGAGTGAGTTGCCGTTTGCGGCTGCTGAACCGCCGAGTAATGGAAGCAAGAAGGCGTTGCATTGAAGCTGCGATATAGTGAGCCCGCGCCACACCACCGAGGAAACACACCATGTTGCATACCGTGAAAGCCATCATTGACCAGCAAGGGCATGTGCAATGGCTGGAGCCGGTGGAGCTGCATGCGCCACAGCAGGTATTGATTACTCTGCTGGATGAGGAAATTAGCAAGAATGAAACCGCAGCGTTGGCTGAGCCTGCGCTGGCGAAGAAATGGCTGAACGAGGAGGAAGATGCAGCATGGGCGCATTTACAGCCGGAAGCCCAGTACTCCTGACTAAACACAGCACATGGAACTCAACACAAAAGAGAAACCGATTTATTTCCCTGGCGGATCAAAATCACGCATTAATTCCGCAGGGGAAAGAATTCGAAAAAACAACGCATCACCAGATGACATTCAGACCATTGAAATATGGCGAGCAGCCCACCGAGAAGTATTAAACACATTTCAAGCATTACTCAGAACAAAAGCAAAAAAAAGAAACATTATCGTCGCACAACGCCACAAACGAAGAAACACCATCTTCGATAAACTTAATCGCCTCCCCAAAATGGAGCTATCACGCATGGACGACATCGCAGGATGCCGCCTAATATTTGACACCATCGAAGACCTAAATGACTTCAGAAAAGAAATTAACAGCTCAAACTTCAACCACAAGCTAAAAAATAATCTAGAAAAATACGACTACATTAAATCACCCAAAAAATCAGGATACCGAGGGATACACGACATTTATTCGTATGATGTCAAATCCAAAAAGGGCGAACACCTAAAAGGACTTCTTGTTGAAATTCAATACAGAACCCTAATTCAACACGCTTGGGCGACCGCCGTTGAAGTTATTGGCTTTATAACAAAAAGCCAGCCAAAATTTCAAAAAGGCGACAAAAGGTATGAGCAATGCATGTCCCTTGCATCAGAAATACTCGCCAGAGGCCACGAACACCTGACAGGCGCACACCCCGAACTAACAAACCATGAACTTATCAAAAAGTTTTTAGAACTAGATGAAGAATTACACTTAACAAGAACACTAACAGGACTAAACATCTCAGAATCTGAAAATTCAGAAAACAAAAACAGAATTCTAATATTTAACAAAAATGGAATTTTGATAATAAAAAGCTACGCTGACGCAACATCCGCTCTTAAAGAGTTATTTCGACTAGAAAAAGAACATCCCGACCTTGACATCGTACTTGTAAAAGCAGATAGATCAGAAGATATACGAGTTGCATTTCGAAACTATTTTTCCGACGCAAAAGATTTTATTAGACTGCTCAATGAAGCAAAATCAAAACTGGAACAATAAACAATAGCAATAATAGGGGTCAGAGTCACATTTACAGCAAGAGACAAACATGAAACCACTGATCGCCGCTATCGTTCTTACATTACTCAGCACCACCGCCCTCGCCCACGGCGGCGGTTGCCGCAAGAACTCACCGCCGGGCCAGTGCTGCCATATGGATAAAAAAGCTGGCGAAGTGCATTGCCACTAAGCTCATGCACAGCCACACAAGGAGACATCATGGAAAACAAAATACCCTTACCCACTGACAATATATTCAAGTTCTACGCACTATTTTCCCTTCTTCTCCTGATATTCGGATTGGGATGCACCCTCTTTTTACATGAAAAAATGAATAATCAGCTAATTTCATACGTGATAGACCTAGAAACATTAAAGCAAGAAGCAACTCCCTCCCCAACACAGCAGGTTAGAAAGGAACTACTTGAAAAACAGATAGAAGTAACCATAGCAGACAAGAAGTTTTATATTTATGCACTAGCGATCATCTCTGGACTAAGCACACTAGGCATGTACTACGGATTCCAAAAATGGCATACCACCATACAACCACTAGCCGATGAAGCCGCTCGCGTACAACTGGAAATTGCAAAGCTTCAGCTGCAAAAAATGCAGTATGAGATAAACAAGCTTAAGGATTAAGCCCTTTGGAAACCACACTAAAGAGACCACAACAAACAATAGGGGTCAGAGTCACATTTACAGCAAGGGGCAAACCATGAAACCACTAATCCCCGCTATTGTTCTTGCCTTACTCAGCACCACCGCCCTCGCCCACCGCAGCTATTGGCGCAAGAGTTGACTGCTAGCCAGCGCCGCCAAAATTTACTCCTGAGTTACGGGGATAAAAAAAGCAGCACCGTTCAACGGCGCTGCTTTTGCATTAACACTCACGAAGAAGCAACACACATTACTGTGCGGTAAAGCTCATTTGAGTCAGCACATCACTCTCAATCTTTTCACCCTGTGAACGCGTGACTTCAGCAGTACATGTCACCTTGCTACCAGCAGCAATACCGGAATAACTGAAAGCATTTTCAGCACCGCTATAAGTCACACCCTGCACAGTCGCCGAGATACCTTCGAATAAATTGCTTATTCTTATATCACCTATACCGTTATCGCATTTCAATGTCGGCCGGTCTTGGTTTGGACCCGTTGTTCTGATCCCCTCCGCCTGTATGCGGCGCGAATCAAACAAAAACTGATAAGTGACAGTGCGTGACGCCTGAGAAACATAGCTGACTGCAATCGGGCTCATGTCGGGAAAATCCGTCACCGGCGAATACTGTTTTACACCACCGACAACAACGTAACCTCGCAATGCGTACTCAACACCACTGCCATAAGTAGACGTTGGCGCAATATTGACAGCACTCGAGATTAATGGATGACTGGCGTTATCGTCGTATGATACGACCGGGCTAACATATGCGGATTTTGCGTCCCCGCCTGCCTTGGGCGTCAATTCAAAACCGTATTGCGTAATGTTTGAATAATTCGGATTCACGGAAAATGTGAAAGTCACATTCCACGGTTCCGCCGTGGAAAAGCTGACACTAGGTGCTACCAGTGTCGGAGGCGAGGCGATGTGACCCTGCGGCCCCACGATCCTTGCGTATTGCACCGTACTCACCGGCTGGATAGAACTGCCTGCCTGCGTACCACCAACGGCATAAACGAAACTCCCCGCAGACGCTGCGCGCAAACTTGCACTGGCAGCCACAATCGAGCTGGTAGTATTCCACGCGCCAAGTTGACCATTGGCTGTCGCCTCAGCCACATAAACAGCCTGTGAGTTTTTAGGTGGCACAGGGGAGTCATCATCGCCACCATTACTGGCACCCCCCACCACATAGAGATCAAGCGAGTTTACCGCAATGCCCGCATTCCAAAGTGTTGCCGGCAAATCAGGCGCGTTATTCCACTGCCCCAAGGCACCATTGGCATCAATCGGCGCGTAATACACCGACGTACCAGCGCCCATCTCGGTGTAACCGCCAATTGCGTAAAGATTGCTATTCGTTACCGCGAGCCCGACACCCCATTCTGCCTGCGGCAGCATCGTGGTGTTTTGCCACTGCCCCAGACTGCCGTCGGCATTGATGGCAGCAAACTCGACCTTGGGAAACACTGCAAGCTGGCTACTGTAACCACCGGCCGCATAAACATACTGACCCGCCACCGCCAGATTGAAAAATTTTCTCGCATCCAGCATGCCGTTAGCAGTCTGCCACGGTCCGAGACTGCCATCCGCATTGACATGCGCATAATAAACCGTTGCCACCGTCGAACCGCCGGCCTGATTGACACCGCCAGCAACGTAAATAGTACCGCTGGCCTCTACAACACCTCCATCCATCACAGGAGCAGGCAACGCTGTTGTCGATTTCCATACACCGACACTGCCATCGCTATTGATTGGCGCATACTCCACAGAAGCGAGCACGGAATTATTCGCACCGTAACCACCAATCGCATAGATATGATTACCACTCTTGGCAACACCGTGATGGGAGCGAGCGACGTTTAACCGGGTTGTCGTTTGCCAGGCAGCCAATCCACCTGGCGGCGTATCCTGCTGCTTGGCACCGTAGGCAAACGAGAAACATGAACAGGCAACTGCGAATGCAGCCACACGCAAGACTGAAGAACGTTGCATATTGTTGACTCCCGAAAATACCCCGTGCATACAGGGATGTTGTACATCGCAATATTAATTAACCGTGTATAGCGTTATTATTTTAAAACGCCGGCTATGGTTACACGCCCCCGCTATCGACGCAACATTCACAGCAAACACGGAGACTGAGCGGCCGTTTAACCCAAGCATCACATGCCGATTATCCACAGCCACCGCTGTCATTGAGCACCGGCTCCACACTGCCTACAATGACGCACCCTGCATCTCATCACCGAGCACAAAATGAACGACACCCAATCGCTACCACCCTTGCCAGATCGCCTGTCGTGTAACCCCCGCAGCCCGCATTATGTAAAGGATATTTTCGAGCACGATATTGGCATTCGCCTCAACGGCAAGGAACGCACGGATGTCGAGGAGTATTGCATCAGTGAAGGCTGGGTGAAAATCCCCTCGCCTAAAGCACTGGATCGCCGAGGACAACCGCTGTTGATCAAGCTGAAAGGAACTGTTGAAGCGTTTTATAGTTAAGCAAAAGGATCGAAGACAGTTGGGAAACATTCACGCTGTTACGATGTTTTTTCGCAAATCCAATAAAGCGAGCCAAACTCCATGAGCACCGTACTGTGGGCCAATGTATTGCGCGATGGCAAGGTCACCTCCGAAGAGGCTGATTACTACGCTCTCTACAAACACAGCAAAAAACTGGAAGCACTGGGCAAGACGCTCAAGCTGCCGTCTTTTCTCGCGCTGTGCGACACCACCGACCTGCGCTACAACCTCGAAGACCTGCCGCTGCCCGAGGGCATGCAATCCACCGATGAATGGATGGCGAAGCACGGCAACTGGCTGCCACTGTCGCAGGCACTCGCCATGCTGCAGCAGTTGCGCGAACACATCGCCAGCCGGCAGATTCGTTTCGGGCTTTTCAGCAACGCGCAAAGCGAAGTACTCGCAGAGCTGGATCAGGCCATCGCCTTCGCCGCATCACACGCCGGCAGCGCACAGCAGTTCAATTTTTCCGTGGTGATGTAAGAAATTGAAAAATCTCCGGAGGAATTATTTCCTGTGAATCACACCACCCCCACCCAAAGCGAACTCTGGAACGGCCGCGTCGGTGACAAATGGGTGGCGCTGCACGAATGCCTCGAAGCGATGCTGATGCACGTTACCGACGAACTTGTGCACCGCCCGTGACGATATACCCTGCTACCTGCCATTACAAAAGTCGAAAACAATGACTGTCAACAGAGACAACATTGCAGCACTCACCGGCCTGCGCGGCTACGCCGCAATGTGGGTGGTACTGTCGCATCTCTCCTTTCCCGACGCATTGCTGCAGGCCTTTGGCAACCGCATTCCCTGGGGATTGGCAGAAGGCGTGTTGCGCCACGAATACCTAGCAGTGGATTTGTTTTTCATGTTGAGCGGCTTCGTGCTGATGCATGTGCACGGCCACGAATTCGCCCAGCGCGCGTCATGGAAAACCGCGCAACGTTTTCTGCTGCTGCGACTGGGCCGCATCTACCCGCTCCATCTGCTGGCACTGCTGGCCATGCTCGCCCTGCAGCCCTTCGACACCGGCATCGACGGACCGCGCACATTATTTTCCTTTCTCACACAGTTACTACTGGTCGCCTCATGGGGCATGAACACGCAACTGTCATGGAACTTGCCCGCCTGGTCACTGAGCAGTGAATGGATGGGCTATTTGCTGTTCCCGTTGTTGGCCTGGCTGGCGGCGCGGTTGCGGCATCCACTGTTACAACTCATGGCCGTGTGCGCACTGTTCACGCTGTTTTACTGGATCATGTTTGTGCTGCCGATCTACCACAACTATTCCAACGGCACCGGCGCCACGGTACGGGTGTTGTGCGGCATGAGCGTGGGCATGTTGTTGTACAGCCTGCGACAAACCCTGCAGCACCATGCGCTGTCGCGCCACGCCACCGGACTATTATGGCTGAGCCTGCCGCTGGCGCTGGCGACCATGACCGACAGCGAAGGCCACCGTCTGCCGGAAAGCATCTGGGCGGTGGTGATGATGGCCGTTGTATTGTTGCTGGCCTCACTGGCACGCGGGCGATACACGTCAATACTGACGCATCGCGCTGCCATCTACCTTGGCGAAATTTCCTACGCCATTTACATCCTTCACTATCCCGTTTTTCGCTTTCTGCACGTACTCGGCGGCGACCTCTACCAATACACGGCGGAGCACGGCAGTACTACCGCGGTGATAGCACTGGCACTGGCAACACTACTGTTGGTGACAGGCTGCGCCGCGCTGCTGCATCAGCTTGTTGAAAAACCCGTACGGCTGCGGGTCAAACAATTTGTGATGCGACAGGCATCACCACGGCAATCACACACTGCAGGAAACACCTAATCACAAGCAGCGAAGCCATGCCATCCACCAATGATGGATGGCGAAACACAGCCAATGACTGCCACAGACACGCACCCAGTCGGGGCTGGCGCCGTGCGCAACAAGTACGCATAATGGCAAAATCCACACTCCGTTATAGCAGGGAAGCGTGGACACACTGGCTAAAATCCATAGCGGACTTTGCCTGATGCCCGAACAGGAGACCACCATGGCCTTGATCACTGCACACCAACTGCACACCGCGTTTCCCCGCTGCAAAGAACCCGATGCCTGGGCAGCAGCACTGATACCGGCATTGGAGAAATACAACATTTCCAGCAAGGCGCGCATTGCGTCCTTTCTCGGACAAATCGCGCACGAATCTGGCCAGTTCAATAGAATGGAAGAAAATCTTTCCTATTCCGCAACACGCCTGACGCAAGTGTGGCCGAAACGTTTTCCCACCCTCGCACTGGCACAACAGTACGAAAAAAAACCACAGAAACTCGGCAATTACGTCTACGCCAACCGCATCGGCAACGGGCCGGAAGCTTCCGGTGATGGCTATCGCTTCAGAGGGCGCGGCCTGATACAACTCACCGGACGCTCCAACTACGCATCGGCATCCAGCGTACTGGGCACGGATCTGCTCGCCAATCCTGATCGCTTGCTGGAAAAAAACCTGGCCGCCATGGCCGCCGCCTGGTTCTGGGCATCGCGGGGACTCAACGAACTGGCCGACGACGAAACGGATGACAATGATCTGGAAGACTTCAGAAGCATTACCCAACGCATCAATGGCGGCACTGCCGGCATTCAGGAGCGCTTCGCGTTATTCAAAGCGATGGAAGCAGCGCTGGCGTAATCACACTGTCGCTGCTGCCTGACAGCCATCATCCCGGAAAACATGATCGTTCTGCCCACACAGGAGTTACCGTGAATCCTTACCTGCCGCTTTCCACGCACAACGTACACCAAAACAATATTCCGCCGCGCCTGATGTGGAATATCAATGACAACGTGTGGACAAACTCCACCTCCGGTTACTGTGGCGAGACCTCCCTGCAATGCGCCGGCCTGCTTTACGGGCAATACATACCGCAATACCTGATACGCCAGCAGGTGATCGACTTCTATGCCAGCCTGACCGACACCCAGTTCCAGCAGGATTTCGGCAATCCTGTTGTGCAATCGCCCATCCATCCCAAAGAAAGCGTGACGCTTTCACCGTCAAACATCCAGCAATACGGCCAGTATTGCTGCCAGGTGTTGCTGAGCCAGCCCGGCGATGGCAACGGACTGCGCTACGCATTGGAAAAACTTCGCTTCAACATTGACGCACAACAGGATATCTACACCGGCAGCGAAACGACGCAAAACCATTTCGTACCGTGGCTCAAGCAGCGCGTGCTCGCCGGTCAGCCGGTGATCATCGGCCTGCAGGACAACCTGCCCGGCAGCAATGACAGCGAATACGATCACATCGTCATTGTCACCGGCTGGGGTTCGAACCATGCACTCACGGACAACTGTTATTACGCGGACGACGAAATCCTGTTCAGCGACCACGGCCTGGTAGTGACCGGCGGCTCCATGCCGTACTACTTCCATTACGTGATGCAAAGTGCAGCCAATGGCACGCGACCGGACGGCGGCTGCCCGGGCACCACCGTGTGGAATTTCATCATGGACACTGGCACAAAACGCACGGTAGACCAGACACCGTGCAACACTTATCAGCTCGCGCTGGTACCCAGCCAGATTGCAGGCAACTCACCGAAAAACTACGCAGTGGCCATTGGCGGCGTAATGGGCAGCCAGCTGCTGCCAGTGCGCATCGACACCGACTACAACTACGAATTCCCCTGCATCACTACCGCCGAGGCCTGGAACGGCACAGACAATCCGCCCACACCTCCCGCCACCAACCAGACAATGACACACACCGTCACCATTTCCGGCCTGACGGTCGGCACTTCATACAACATTTGGGTTTACAAGGATCTGTCACAAGTACCGAAAGACAACTTCAACAGTGCAGGAACAGGCGAGCGCATTGCGCACACAGCCACCGCCACAGCTTATATGTTCACACTGCAGGCATCAGCGAACACGCCGGTGATTGTGCGTTGCGTACCGCAAAGCGCCTGACGTGAACGAAGCTGGCAAGATCACAAGCATACGCGCCAATTGGCGCCCGGAAAATCCGAGCCAAAACGTTTTCCCTAGTGGTGGCGGTGCTGCTCGCTTTGCAAGCCCAGTACCCACTTCTGGGTGCCGAACAACAGCACCAGCACAGTACAAGCGAGAAACCACACCACGCCCTGCGCGTAGGCAAAGTTCTCGGCATGCATGACATTCAGCACTGATACTTGCGCAATATCCATCACCATCAACGCCATGCCGGCGGCAAATGTCACCAGCACCGCCCACTCGGCCTCACGCCAGCTGCACACCAGAAACACCATCAGCGGCGTGCAAAACAACAGCGGCAACACCGGCGAGCGCCAGGCGCCAGTCAACAGGGTGGCCAACGCGATGGCGAAAAAGAAACTGACGGAAAACACGGCACTGCTGATCCGTAAACTGCTGGACCAGTGCAACAAGAGCAATTGCAAGACAAACACCAGTACAATCGACACCAGACTCATCCACGCCGGCGTGAAATTGCCGCCGGTGAGCCACTGCAACAACAGCACCGGCCCCAGCATCAGCAAGGGCAGCACTACCGCCATCGCCTGCACAGCCACCAGCGTACGTGCACGCGCCACAACGGCTGGCGCCGGCGTGCTGCGCCAGATGGCATGCGGAATCAGCGAATCAATCAAGTAAGCCAACGTCCGGTTTTGCATTGTTTGTACCTGCCCGGTTTTGCCAAGAATACCGCCAGCCACGATGTCAGACCAGCCCCAGAATGTTGCGCCCGCCGCGAACAACCAGGCCTGTGCGACAATGACACCAGACACCGTGGGTACACCAGCCATGTCTCGCAAACCGTTTTCTTTCATCGATATTTGCCGCGACTGCACCGTGGAATTCGGCTGCCACACCCTGCACGGCAACGCCTCCCCGAAAAAAACCGGCGTGCGCATCCAAATACCGCCTGAACTGATGCGACAGCATCCGTACAACACCAGCGCTTATGCTTTCCTGCAGCAATTGCGCACGGAAATTCTTGAATACGGCACGCTGGAATTTCCCGATCTGCCTGTCAACAAAACCAATTACACGCTTGCACAACGCGCGCCGCGCGAACACCGCTACAGCCGCAATCCCTACCTCACGGGCGAGTACCAGCACCTGCATCAGGACACGCCGCCCTATCCCACCGCATTCTGGCTGGATGCACCGCGCCGTTACTTTGCCACCTGGGTAGTATCGACACCGGGCCTGGAAGCTTTTCTGGATTACACCCGGAGACATCCGCAGCAATCGCTGCAAGCCACACACCAGCAGCTAGTACCGGAATGTCTTGCCAATGGCACCGGTGTATTACTGAATCACACACCCGGTCTGTTGTTGATCGACAACAGCGAACAGCAAAAACTGTATCACGCACGCACGGCGATAACCGCGCAACTTCAAAATGCGGCCGCGGATTATTGCGACACACCGATGTACGCCTTCAATGAAATCGGCCTGCTGCATTACATCGACACCCTCGACGAACACCGGGGCCAGGAACATCGTTGCAACGAAGACAAGAGCGACATACAGATATTTCTGGCGCAAGAAAACCAGTAACATCATTGAACATGAAAGGGCAATGACATGTCGGAAACCAGCGATCAACAAAAAACAAAAGACAGTGATACCACTGCTGTTGGCAAGCAGCTGTTGCTGGAGTTGCAAAAGATTCGCGAAGAACTGGCAATTCTCAACTCGCACAATCTGTTCGGCTTGCACAGCCTCATGCCCAAAGCGCTGGCAATGCAATTTCTCAAGGGTACGGCGTTTGGCCTCGGCAGCCTGGTAGGCGCAACCATCGTGCTCTCGGCGCTGCTTTACTTTCTGTCACAGATGGAAGTGATTCCCCTGCTCGGCGACTGGATCAAGCAACTCAACGCCACAATCCAGCGCCCCTGAACATGACCCAGCAACAGGGGCGAATGCCGGATATGCAGATCAAATCAGTGCCAGTGCCTGGCAAAAAAATCCTGCCACCGCAGACACCGCTATAACGGATATAACCTTGCATTGATAGCGAAACAGCGCTACTGCTGCGCCTGCAGCAATCACCGCTGCCTGCCATTCCAGCTGGCCGGCAAAACCTTGCGGCCACAGCACGTGGTAAGCAAAAAACAACGCGAGATTGGCGATAACCCCCACGACAGCTGCAGTGATTGCCGTCAACGGCGCGGTAAATGTCAGATCATTGTGTGTCGATTCCACCAATGGCCCGCCGGCAAGAATCAACAGAAATGATGGCAGAAAGGTAAACCACGTCACCAGTGTCGCCGCCACAGCACCGGCAAGAAAAAGATGCTCAGGCCCGAACACTGCCTGCACATAGGCACCGACAAAACCAACAAAGGCCACCACCATGATCAGCGGCCCCGGCGTGGTTTCACCGAGCGCCAATCCATCCATCATCTGCGCAGCGGTCAGCCAGCCGTAATGCTCGACAGCGCCTTGATACACATAAGGCAACACCGCGTACGCACCACCAAAGGTGAGCCATGCCGCCTTGGTAAAAAACCAGCTCATTTGCGTGAGCGTGTGTTCCCAGCCATACAGCGCCATCAACACACCTACGGGCAGCGCCCACAACAGCACGCCAGCGAGCACGACATACAACAAACGCCTCCCGTGAAAACGCGCATGTTCCGGCGCCGGCGTGTCGTCATCAATCAAGGCCGCACCAAACGTTTTTCCTGCTGCGCCGTGGCCACCGCCCGTGACAAATTTTGCTGGCGCCATGCGACCACCCACGAAACCGATCAAGGCGGCACCGGCAACAATGGCGGGAAACGGCGCATTCAAGATGAAGATCGCCACAAAAGATGCTGCAGCAATCGCCCACAACACGTTGTTCTTCAGCGCGCGCGAACCGATGCGATGCGCAGCCTGCACCACGATGGCAGTGACTGCAGGTTTGATGCCGTAGAACAATCCAGCTACCAGCGGCAAGTTGCCGTAAGCGATATAAATCCACGACAGCGCAATCAGAATGAAAAGCGAAGGCAAAACAAACAGCACACCAGCGACAACACCGCCTGCGGTGCGATGCATCAACCAACCGATATAGGTCGCAAGCTGCTGCGCCTCCGGCCCCGGCAGCAACATGCAGTAATTGAGTGCGTGCAGGAAACGTTTTTCAGAAATCCAGTGCCGGCGTTCGACCAGCTCCTGATGCATGATGGCAATCTGCCCGGCCGGGCCGCCAAAGCTGACAAAACCGAGTTTGAGCCAGAAACGAAAAGCCTCGGAAAAACTTACAGCAAATGGAACCGTTGATACCGGCTTTACTGTTTCAGAGGCATAGATGGCTTCTTGAGTACTGATGGATTCCTGAGAATCGTTTGTCACGTCGTCCTGCTTCCCTTGGCGGGCCTATGCTGCGCAAGGGAAGTATTCTAACGCGTGACCCCAACAGAAATCCCAGACAGAAATCCTAGAAAGGCCGCACATCAAATTCGTGCAGGGCAACGTCGTGATGGCATTCCAGATAACCGCAATGCATCATCGCATCCGCCTCGTCCACAGACACCGCCACATCCGTGTCGTCGAACTGCGCCAGCACCGCGTGTTCGATGGCCTTGTTCAAGGTGCCATAACCCGGCTGGATGCGCAGAGTGGCCGTGTTGCCGTAATCCGCTGCCAATGCCGAACCTGTCCAGAAAGTTGCCATGATGGTGTCCTCGCGCTGTGGCTGGTGTTGTACGCAAGGCATTGCAGCATGCGTGCCATATAGAAAACCTACAGACACAGACTCAGGTCACCGAAGAAAAAATGCTGTATTTTTCGAAAAAAATGCAAATTTTCTCCATCTGGCGCATATCCATGTAATCACACCTGTTTGCACTATCGCGCATCATGGCCGCGCAACCCTGCACCAGCGCAGCGCATCACACCGCAATCGTGTGCTCCACGGTAATCTGCTTGCTGCGCGGAATTTCCTCGTAGGCCAGCACATGGATATCCACGCTGCAATAACGACCGATCTGCACCAGCACACTGCGAATCAGCGACGACACCAGAAATACGGCAGGCTTGCCGGCGGCGAGCTGGCGATCGGCGGCCAACTGCAGTGACTGCTGCAGTTTCTCCACCATGCGCGGCTCCAGCATCGCCTGCACATCTGCCTGCTGTTTCTGCGCCTGCTGCATGCTCTTGATCAACAGTTGCTCCAGTTGTGGATCCAGCGTCACCAGCGACAGGTTGTCAGCGGTGCCGTACAGGCTTTGCACGATGATGCGCGCCAGTGCCTGCCGCACGTTGCTGGTCAGGTATTCGGCATCCTTGCTTTGCAAGGCAGCGGCTGCAATCGCTTCGCCAATCGTGCGCAGATCGGAAACCGGCACCTGTTCCGCCAGCAATTTCTGCAACACTTTCAACAGCGTATTGAGTGACACGGCGCCCGGCACCAGTTCCTCCGCCAGCTTCGGCGCTGTCTTCGCCAACTTGTCCAGCATGTGCTGCACTTCTTCATGCCCCAACAATTCCGCCGCATGTTTTTGCAGAATCTGATTCAGGTGTGTCGCCACTACCGTGGAGCTGTCCACCACCGTGTAACCGAAAGACTGTGCGACATCACGCCGGTCGCGCTCGATCCAGATCGCCTCCAGCCCGAAGGCCGGATCCTGCGTGACGATGCCTTCCACACGCCCGAACACCTGGCCGGGATTGATCGCCATGTCGCGCTCCGGATACACCTCGCCCTGCGCAATGTTCACGCCCATCAGGGTGATGCGGTAAGCGTTCGGATTGAGATCGAGGTTGTCGCGGATGTGCACGGCAGGAATCAGGAAGCCCAATTCACGCGACAGTTTTTTACGCACACCGCGTATGCGCGCCAGTAACTCGCCATTCTGCTGCTTGTCGACCATCGGGATCAGGCGATAGCCAACTTCAAGCCCCACCGGATCCACCGTGCCCACATCATCCCAGCTGATTTCGGTCGACTCGCCCTGCGTGGATACCGGCGCCGGCAAACCAGCGGCGCTGCCACTGCGCTCGGCCGGTTTGAGCCGCGCCAGATTGCCGGACTCCGCCGCCGTGATCACTTCCGGCAGCATGCCCCGGCGGTGAATCATCGAGGCCCCAATGCCGGCCAGCAGCGCCAGCGCCAGAAACGGCACATGCGGCATGCCGGGGATAATCCCCATCACACCCAGCGTCACCGCGCTGACACCCAGTGCCTTGGGCGTGGCAAACATCTGCGAGAACACCTGCTCGCGCATGTCCTGCGAGCTGTTGACGCGGGTGACGATAATCGCCGCAGCAGTCGATAACAGCAGTGAAGGAATCTGCGCCACCAGCCCGTCGCCGATGGTCAACAGCGTGTACTTTTCGAGCGCATCGGCGAACACCAGATTGTGCTGCATCATGCCTACCAGCAAGCCGCCAATGATGTTGAGGAACAGGATCAGGATGCCGGCCACAGCGTCACCGCGCACAAACTTGCTGGCACCGTCCATGGAGCCGTAGAAATCCGCTTCCATCGCCACTTCTTCGCGGCGGATTTTCGCTTCTTCCTGGTTGATGATGCCGGCGTTCATGTCGGCATCAATCGCCATCTGCTTGCCGGGCATGGCATCCAACGTGAAACGCGCGCTCACTTCCGAAATACGCCCCGCGCCTTTGGTCACCACCACGAAGTTGATGATCATCAAGATCATGAACACCACGATACCGACAGCGTAATTGCCGCCGATCACCACATGACCAAAGGCCTCGATCACCTTGCCCGCCGCATCACCGCCGTTGTGGCCGTGCAGCAACACCACGCGCGTGGAAGCGACGTTGAGCGCCAACCGCAACAGCGTGGCTACCAGCAGGATGGTGGGAAACGCCGCGAAATCCAGCGGCCGCAGCGTGTAGATCGCCACCAGCAGCACCACCAGCGACAGCGCGATATTGAAGGAAAACAACACATCGAGAATGAATGCCGGCACCGGCAACATCATCATGCCGAGCAGGATCAGCAGCAGCAGCGGCACGCCGAGGTTGCTGCGACTCGCGCTGCGCAAACTGCCGAAAAATTCGGCGCGCGCATCCGCTCCCATTGCCATACTGCCTGCCATATCCACTCCTGATTTACCGCTCTGGCCACACTGCACCACTGGCGGCATGGCAAAACATTGACACTGGCAGGGTTTGAGCAAGAAGCGTTCCAGTGATCCGGGCAATGCCTGACAGCAAACACAAGGCGCTGATTTGCCTTATCATCTCCAGGGTTTACCCACACAGGACAGCCACCATGGGCTTGATGGATATCTTCAGCAAACAGTTTATTGACGTCATCGAATGGAACGAAGCGGCCGACGGCATTCTCGCCTGGCGCTTCCCGATGACCGACCAGGAAATCCAGAACGGCGCCAAACTGACTGTGCGCGAATCGCAGCAGGCGCTGTTCGTCAACGAAGGCAAGATTGCCGACCTGTTCAGCCCCGGCCTCTACACCCTGAACACGCAGACCCTGCCGGTGATGACCAGCCTGCAGAACTGGGACAAGCTGTTCCAGTCGCCGTTTAAATCCGATGTCTACTTTTTCTCCACGCGCGAACAGATCGACCAGCGCTGGGGCACCAGCACGCCCATCGTCATTCGCGACCAGGAATTCGGCGCCATTCGCCTGCGCGCGCACGGCGTGTTTTCCTACCAGCTCAACGACCCGAAAACCTTTTTCCAGAAAATCAGCGGCACGCGCGACAGCTATAGCAACGAAGATGTAGCTGGCCAGTTGCGCGCGCAAATCCTCACCTCGCTCGCCAGCTATTTCGGCAACGCGCAAGTGAACTTCCTCGACATGGCAGCCAACCAGCAGCTGTTCTCCGAAAAATTGCAGGAAGCCCTTGCGGCCGGCTTTGCCGACTACGGCCTCACACTGAAACGCTTCTATGTGCAGAGCATTTCACTGCCGGAAGAATTGCAGGCCCATCTGGACAAAGTCACCTCGATGAAAATGGTGGGCGATCTCGGTCGCTATGCGCAGTTCCAGACTGCCGAGAGCATTCCGTTGGCCGCCAGCAATGAAGGCGGCATCGCCGGCGTGGGCGCTGGCATGGGTGCGGGCTTGGCCATGGCGCAGACCATGCAGTCAGCCTTTACTGCCAACGCGGCAACACCCGTCGCTGCTGCCGCTGCACCCGTGGCAGAAGACCCGATCGCCGCGCTGGAAAAACTGCACGGCCTGCTCACCAAAGGCATCATCACCCAGGCCGATTTCGACCAGAAAAAAGCCGAACTGCTGGCGCGCGTGCAGTAAGGGCTAACCATGGCTGTGCACATTCCCTGCCCCGCCTGCGGTGGCGAGGTCAACTTTGTCTCGCCGGTTTCCGTCAGCGCCACCTGCCCGTGGTGCCAGCAGCTGTTGCTGCGCCGCGATCTCGATCTGGAAAAACTCGGCCAGGAATCGCTGCCACCACCTGACCTGAGTGTGGTGCAAATCGGCTGCCAGGGCCGCTACCAGCGCGTTGCATTCAGCGTCATCGGCAAACTGGTGGTGGGCTGGGAAGACGGGCGCTGGAACGAGTGGTATGTGTATTTTGAAGATGGCCGCGACGGCTGGCTCGCCGAAGCGCAAGGCGAATGGATGCTGTCTTTCAGCGCACCGTTGCCTGCAAACCTGCCAGCGCGCGAAGACATCGCCATTGATGTCAGTTGTGCGTTGACCGCAGGCCAATCTTTTACCGTCACCGATTTTCGCGAGGTGGAATGCCTCGGCGCTGCCGGTGAACTGCCGATACAAGCTGCCAAGGGCCGCAAAGGCTTGAGTGTGGATTGGAGCGGCCCGCAGCAACAATTTGCCTGCGTGGAATACAGCGACAAGGAAACGCGGCTTTTTGTCGGTCGCTATGTCGACTTTGCCGACCTGCAACTGACAGGCTTGCGAGAACTCGATGGCTGGCACTAACCCACAAACAACAACAGCATCGGCACAGGTATTTGACTGTCCCGCCTGTGGTGGCCAACTCGCCATACAAGCCCCCGGCGTAACCGTGAGCGTGTACTGCACGCATTGCGGCAGTGAAATAGATGCCGTGAATGACAAATTCCGGCTACTGCAAAAAGCCAATGAACAACTGAAATTGCTGCCCGTGATTCCACTCGGCCAGCGCGGCGTACTGCGCGGCGTCACCTGGGAAGTGATCGGCTTCATGCAACGCAGCAGCAGCGGCTACAAATGGCAGGAATATTTGCTGTTCAATCCCCAGAGCGGTTTTCGCTGGCTGGTGGAAAACCAAGGTCACTGGACGCTCTTCGCCGTCACCAAGCAAGCCATCGACACCAGCGTTGCCGAGCGCGTCAGCCTGCAGAACAAAGTCTTCAAGCTATTCGACGACAGCACCGCCAAAGTCGATTACGTACTGGGCGAGTTCTACTGGCGCGTGAAACGCGGCGACAAGGCACGCCTGCAGGATTACATTGCACCGCCGCGCATGCTGAGTCTTGAAGAACCGCGCGGTGACAAGAGCAAAGGCGAAAAAATCTGGTCACTGGGTGAATACCTGTCCGCAAGTGAAATCAGCGCAGCCTTCAAGATTGCACGCAGCCTTCCCTACGCACCGAGCGCCGGCGCCAATCAACCCAATCCGTTCCGCGGCACCGGCATCAGCATGTTGCTGTTCGCTGTGCTATTTACAATGTTGCTGAGCCTGATCTCCGTGGTACTCGCCAGCCAGCACAAACCGCAACTATTGCTGCAACAGGACTATCAGGGTCGCGGCAACGGCATGATCTCCGGACAAATCAGCCCCAGCTTCACTGTGACACAGGACCACACCGTGCTCGGTTTTGACATGCGCGCCAACGTCAACAACAGCTGGGCTGAATTGCAGATTGATGTCATCAATGAAGACACAGGAAAAATCCTGCAACTGGAACAAGGCGTGGAATACTGGACCGGGCGCGACAGCGACGGCGCCTGGAGCGAAGGCAGTAGCAGCAGTCATCGCAAACTGACACGCATTCCCGCCGGGCACTATCACCTCGATGTCGACTACAACTGGTCGGCGCCGACAGACGCATCACTGCACGTCACGCAAGGCGAACACTCCAGCATCAATTTCTGGATCGCCTGCATCCTGCTGTTCCTGCCCCCCATCGCCCTGCTGTTGCTTGCGCATTTTTTTGAAGTGCGGCGTTGGGCCGACAGCCCCTACAACCCTTATCAAACGGAAGAATGAGCATGTGGCACGGCGCTTACCTTGCATTCGGCTTACTGGTTTGTCTCGCCTATGGCTGGGCCACCTGGAGCGGCTATGAACTGGGTGACGATGCAGCCACCAGCTGGTCACAGCAGGGCATCAATCACTACCACAAATAATGTCCGCAACACGCAGTAAATCCTGAACACACATTCACGCGACGGAGTCTTTATGGAAAACATCGTTGAAATGAAATACCTGATCAGCGCCCTGGTATTTTCCGGCATCGGCCTGCTGATCCTGGCAGTGACCCTGATTATTTTTGACAAGCTCACGCCGGGCAAACTGTGGCAGGAAATCGCCGTCAAACAGAATATGGCCCTGGCCATCACCGTGGCGGCCATCATTCTCGGCGTAGCCAATATCATCGCCTCCGCCATTCACGGTTGAAGTCTGCGCATCACTAAAAGGCTTTAACGTGTCTTATGTCCTCTTGCTGTCTGCACTGGTTATTGCCACCTGCGGACTGGTGTACGAACTGATCGCCGGCACGGCTGCCAGCTACCTGCTCGGCGATTCCGTCACCCAGTTTTCCACTGTCATCGGCTGCTACCTGTTTGCCATGGGCATCGGTTCGTGGCTGTCGCGTTTTGTGACGCGCAATTTGTTGCTGGTGTTTGTGCAGGTGGAAATCATCGTCGGACTGGTGGGTGGTTTTTCTGCCGCGTTGTTGTTTGCCCTGTTTGAATACGTGGCTGCGTTTCGCGTCTTGCTCTACAGCCTGGTGGGCATCATCGGCGTTTTGGTAGGCGTGGAAATTCCACTGCTGCTGCGCCTGTTGAAAGACAAGTTCGAATTCAGCGAACTGGTGGCGCGCGTGTTCACCTTTGATTACATCGGCGCCCTGCTCGCCTCGATCCTGTTTCCGCTGGTGCTGGTGCCCCAACTCGGATTGATACGCACCGCTCTGCTGTTCGGCATGTTCAATGTATTGATCGCTCTCTGGATGCTGCTGCTGTTCGGCCGCGAATTGCCGTGGGCGCGCAGCCTGCGCGCGCTGGCCATTGCCGCCATACTGGCACTGGCGGGCGGCTTTGTGGCTGCAGATCGCATCATGGGCTTTGCCGAACAGGCCAGTTACGGCGGCGACATCCTGCACGCGCAATCCAGCCGCTACCAGCGCATTGTGCTCACCCGCCATCGCGATGACATTCGCCTGTTTCTCAACAGCAATCTGCAATTCAGCTCGCGCGATGAATACCGCTATCACGAGGCGCTGATCCACCCCGGCCTTGCGCGCCTGCCCAATCCACAACGCGTACTGGTTCTGGGCGGCGGAGACGGATTGGCGCTGCGCGAGATACTGAAATATCCGTCGGTGCAATCCATCACCCTGGTGGATCTCGATACCGCCGTGGTCAAACTGTTTTCTGAACAACCCATGCTGCAAGCACTGAATCAAAATGCTTTCGCCTCACCCAAAGTACAAGTCATTCACGCCGATGCCTTTGTCTGGCTGCGCGAACAGCAGCAAAGCTTTGACTTTGTAGTGATTGACTTTCCCGATCCCGGCAATTTTTCCGTCGGCAAACTCTACACACAAACGTTTTATCGCGAATTACAACGCGTAATGCGTGATGACAGTATTGCAGTCATCCAGAGCACCTCACCCTACTTCGCCCCGACATCTTTCTGGTGCGTGGCGCAAACCCTGCAAGCTGCCGGTTTTTCCACACTGCCCTACCACGCCTATGTTGCGTCTTTTGGTGAATGGGGTTTCGTGATGGCAAGCCGCACAGCGCTGACAACGCTGACGCCCGATAACCTGCAACTACCCGCCGGGCTGCGCTATGTAACAACGGATGCCATCAGGGCCATGATGGATTTCCCGGCCGACATGCGCCCGACGACAACACCCGATATCAACCGGCTAGACAACCAGCAACTCGTGCAATATTTCGAAGCCGAGTGGGCCAGTCACACGCCCTGAGTGACGGTAACACCATGCAAAAACTGCACAGCCTCAATCGCCGCCAGCTGCTCAAGCTGCTTGCCAGTGGCGCACTGGCAGCCGGCAGCGAGTCTGTCAGCAGCGATACGCCGTTTACTGCATTATTTTCCGGGAAAGAAAAAACCATAGCCGGGGACTTACGCGGTGCCGCTGCCAATGTCGGCCACCTGCTGCGCCAGGATTTTTCCGGCGTCACACCCGCGCATGAAAACACGCACGACATTGTGATTGTGGGCGGCGGCATTGCCGGGCTGTCTGCCGCGTGGTGGCTGCAACGCAATGGCGTGCACAACTTCACGTTGCTGGAACTGGAAACCGACACCGGCGGCAATTCGCGCAGTGACAAAAACAGCATTTCCGCCTACCCGTGGGGTGCACACTATTTGCCATTACCCGCTGAAGACGCCATCTGGGTACGCATGCTGCTGGAAGAACTGCAGGTGATCCGTGGCTACGACCACGCAGGCCTGCCAATCTATGACGACTACGCACTCTGCGCCGCGCCACACGAACGCCTGCGCGTGCGCGGCCAGTGGCAGGAAGGTCTGGTACCGATGCTGGGTGTAAGTACACAGGAACGGCGGCAGTACGACAGTTTTTTTGCACGCATGCAGGAATTTCGCGAGATGCGCGGGCGCGATGGCAGACACGCTTTCAGCATACCGCTGGCCATGAGTTCCCGGGATGAAAACCTGCTGGCACTGGATCGCATCAGCATGGCGCAATACCTGCAGGATAACGCGTGGGATTCCACCCATCTGCGCTGGTATGTCGATTACTGTTGCCGCGACGATTACGGCGCCGACAGCACGCAGGTTTCTGCATGGGCAGGCATTCATTATTTTGCTGCGCGCAGTGGCCGTGCTGCCAATGCAGAAGAGCAAACGGTACTCACCTGGCCGCAAGGCAATGGCTGGCTGGCACAACAACTGCGCGACAAGGTGCGACAACACATCCAGACACAACACATCGCCGTGCGCGTGCATGAATCTGAAAAAGGTGTAAGCGTGGATTGCCTACATACCGGTAATCAACAGCACACTCGCCTGCTTGCGCGGCACGTCATTCTCGCCACACCGCGCTTCATCGCACAGCATTTGCTGCGCGATGCAAAACCAGACAACGGCAACACAACCGAAGATTTCACACCGGCATATGCGCCGTGGCTGGTGGCCAATATCAGTCTGCGCCAAAAACCACAAACTCCGCATTCCGCGCTGGCGTGGGATAACGTGAACATGGATAGCCGCTCATTGGGCTACATCAACGCCAGCCAGCAACGACTGGAATACCAGCGTCAGGACACCGTATTGACCTGGTACGAACCACTGGACTTTTTACCTCCACGCGAAGCACGCCAGTGGGCGCTGTCTGCCGGTCATGCACAACTCGCCAAGCGCGTGCTGAACGATATACAAAAAATGCACCCGGATATTGCACAAGACATTTTGCAACTGGACACCTGGCTGTGGGGACACGCCATGGCAATACCCGCACCCGACACACTCTGGCACCCCCAAAAACGTCTGGCGATGCCTTCACGCACCGGCAATATTTTTTTCGCGCACAGCGACATGAGCGGCTTGTCACTGTTTGAAGAAGCGCAATACCACGGCGTGCAGGCAGCAAACAGCATCCTGCAGCAATACGACGTGAAAAATCGTGGCATGCAAACATGAATATCCGCACCACTCAACCATGGTTGCATTCCGCTCGCGTGGACAGCGCATTGATTCTGGCGCCGGCATTTGTCGCATCAGTGATCGCATGGTTATTTCGCGATGAATTTGCCGCCTTCGACGACATGCCGCTGTGGGCGTGGGTGAGTCTGGTACTGTGCATCGATGTCGCACATGTCTACGCCACGCTGTTTCGCACTTACTGGCACCCGCAAGAATTTGAAACACACCGCAGCCTGTTGATCAGCGCACCACTGCTGGTATGGATCAGTGGCAGCCTTCTGTATTTGATTGACGCCATGCTGTTCTGGCGCACACTGGCCTACCTTGCTGTCTTCCATTTCATTCGCCAGCAATACGGATTCGTGCGCCTGTACCGTCGCCAGGAAACAGACACGCACTTTCTCGGCTTGCGCAGTGCACACATCGACAGCGCAACGGTTTATGCCGTAACGCTGTATCCGGTCATCTGGTGGCACACGCAGCTGCCGCGCGAGTTTCACTGGTTTATCGACGGCGATTTTCTCACTGGTTTGCCGACATTCGTCGCCAACACAGCTGCAACAATAGCGCTCTGCTCCTCTGCCTTGTTTATCACCAAGGAGGTTTGCCTGTGGCGCATTAATGGCACGATCAACCTGCCAAAATGCCTGCTGATCACAGGCACGGCCTGCGCCTGGTTTACCGGCATAGTGGCCTGCAATAACGACATGGGTTTCACACTCACCAATGTGGTGAGCCACGGCATTCCCTACATGGCACTGGTGTGGATCTACAACCAGCGCGATCACCGTCATGCCTCCACGCAAACACACAACACGCTACAGCGCGCAGCCGGTTTTGCACCCGCGTATTTATTGATACTCCTAGCACTCGCCTATGGTGAAGAAGGCCTGTGGGATGCGCTGGTATGGCGCGAGCGGAGCACACTGTTTGCCGCCTTTTCACCACTGCCTGCCGTCAACCAACACGCGCTGCTGGCACTGATCATCCCACTGCTCACCCTGCCGCAGGCCACCCACTATCTACTGGATGGTTTTATCTGGCGACGCCGGCAAGCGCGCGGCAAGCCTGCCGGCATGGCATACTCGCCGCATGCATAAAGTCGTGAAATACATACGCCAGCACGCTTTCGCCATCCTGTTCTGGATGGGCGCCTGCAGCCTGTTTGGCATGTTGCGTTTCGACAACAGCGAGCGCATTTATTTTCCGGTCGATGATCAGATTGTGTTATGGCTGGTGGACGAGATTGTCGCTACCGGCAACTGGCAGCCCGACTGGTATCGCGTGGATGAAAAACTGCAGCGCAGCGAGTACTTCCAGCAACAGGCGGAAGGCGCCGACATGCCGCACCCGCATCACTACAATTTCAGCGGCCATATCCTCAGCGCAGCGGTTATTGTCAAATGCCTGCGCACGCTCGGCGTGCAAACGCCCACCATTACGCTCCTGCATCACATCAGCTTTTTCTGGGATAGCGTCAGCTGGCTGCTGTTGATTGGCTGTGCGCGGCGTCTGAACAACAACATCAACTTCGCGCGCTGTGCCGCGCTGCTTTATGCTGTATTTCCGCTGGCGGTACAGGGCAGCATTTATGCACGCCCTGATGCGTTTCTCACCTGTATGGGCACAGCGATACTCTATTTCGCCCTCAGTGCCACACAGTACAAACGATGGCAGTGGTTGCTCGTCACGGCAGCCACATTAACTGCAGCCATAATCGGCAAGGCCAGCCAACTGATGCTGGGCTTGCTGCCCGCGCTCGCCCTGTCGGCACCCTTGCTGTTTGCTCCCGCACGCAGGACCTGGCGCGAACTGGCGACACTGACGGGCAATGGCTTGCTACTGCTGCTGTTGATTGCTCTTTTCTGCAATGCCGTATTTGCTGCCGCCGACATGACGGCACAAGACTTCTGGCTCAGCCTGCAGGCGATACAGATTTATTATTATCACCCCGGCCCACCGGACACACTGGAACACTACAGCTACACCGCACAATTGCTGAAAATCGCGCACTACTTTTACACCACGCTGGGCTGGCCCCTGATTGCCGGCTTGCTGATCGGCAGCCTGGCTTTGTGGCGCCGAACTGACAAGACCGCCGCACTGCTGCTCACCACAACACCACTGGTTTTCCTGCTGTACTTTGCCAGCGTGCCCGCCTTTTTTGATCGCAGCTTCTGCCCGCTGGCCGCCAATATCGTACTGCTGTGTGCCGCCGGTCTCTACGCAGCCTTTGAACGCATCCCCGTCATCCAGCAGCAATCAGCACTGCAACTTTTTTTCACCGCACTGGCAGCATGGCAGCCCGCCAGTATCAACTACCATCTGTATACAGACCTGCTGCGCGAGCACCACAATGACAAACGCCTGGCTTTCCAGCAACAACTGAAGCAGCAGTGGTCTGAAAAATACGGTCACGAATTCTGGATCAAGAACATCAGCATCTCAGATACCTTCTCGCAAACAGCACCACCGCCAATATCGGGAAAACCGCGCATTTATGTTGCGCAGGATCTCAACGAGTGGAGTTCACGACAGTATTTACAAACCCTGCGGGACAACGGCTTCATGGAGATTGCCGAATACCGTGGCGGCTTTGCCGATTTACCCACCTGCAGCCTGATTACCGTGCACGAAGCAGCGCGTTATGTGTATTTTGTGCGCAAGCGCGATCTGGACTCTGCGCAAGAATAAAAACACCTATTCAGACATTTCATCCTGCTGCGCATGCTCCGCCGCCAACAAGCCATAGATCACCGGCAACACAAACAGCGTAAACAAAGTGCCCACCAGCATACCCGCCACCAGAATGATGCCAATGCTGTTGCGCGCTTCAGCACCCGCCCCTGTTACCAACACCAGAGGAAAATGCCCGAGCACCGTGGCACCCGTGGTCATCAACACCGGACGCAGACGCGTCGCCGACGCCTCGCGGATGGCATCCATTTTTTTCATGCCTTCGGCCTGCAGGTGATTGGCAAATTCCACAATCAGGATGCCATTCTTGGCAATCAAACCCACCAGCGTAATAAAACCGACTTGCGAATAGATATTGATCGTGGTCCAGCCGAGAAACGTGAACAGCATGGCACCAGACAGCGCCAACGGCACCGAACCCACCAGCACCACCAGCGGATCACGAAAACTGTTGAACTGTATCGCCAGCACCAGGAACACAAACAGCAGTGCCACCAACAACACGCCAAACAAGGTGTTACCTTCCTGCCGCAACTGTCGCGATTCGCCGGCGTAGTCGATGCTGTAATCCGGCGGCAGGATTTTTTTCGCCGAGGCTTCCAGCGCCGCCAGCGCCTGCTCTTTCGTGGTGCCGGGAATCACGCCACCAAAAATGCGAAAGGAATTTTTCTGCTGGAATTTTCCCAACACACGCGGCGCGGTTGACGGCTCCAGCGTCGCAATCGCCGAGAGCGGCACCAGATCACCGCGCGGCGTACGCAACTGCAAATTCATCAATGCCTGTGGATCCGGCCGCCCGCTGCCTTCCAGCATCGGAATCACCTGATAGGCCTTGCCGTCCAGATCAAAACGATTGACGTAATTGCCGGACAACAACACACCGAGCTGGCGACTGACACTCGCGAGATCCATGCCCAGATCGGCAATGCGCTCACGGTCGAGCAGGAACTGCGCCTGCGGCAGATCGATTTTCAGATCGGTGCTCGCGTACAGAAATTTCTGGCTGTTCTTGGCGTCTTCCACCAGGGCATCGGCATACCTTTTCATTTCCACCGGCGAGGACGATGACAACACCACCATTTCCACATCGAAATTACCCGCCGTCGGCAACGCCGGGTAGAGAATCGGAAACGCTTTCAAACCGGTGATCTTGCCCAGATCAAAATAGGCGCGTTGCACCAAATCCTGCACACGCTGTGCGCGCTGTTTGAAATCGACAAAGGTCTGCCCGCCAAAACCACCCTGAGGCGTGACAATCTGCCACATGAAACTGCTACCGGGCAACGCATTCAGCGTATCGACGACCTGATGCATGTACGAGGTGGTATAAGCCAGCGAGGCTTCAGGCGGCGCTTCTATCACCACATTGATACTGCTCTGATCTTCCACTGGAGCCAGCTCCTGTTGCGACAACAGATAAAACGGCACCACCAGTACGGCAAAAAACACGGCGACAAAAACCACTTGCGCACGCTGGTGCATGCAACGCTCCAGCAGCGCAGCATAACGCTGTTGCAAACGATCAAACCGCTGGTTGATCCACCGTGTCGCGCGATCTTCACGCCCGCCTTCGGCACAGACATAGGCGCTCATGATCGGCGACAGGGTAAGTGCCACCACACCGGAAATCAGCACGGCCACTGCGAGGGTGAACGCAAATTCCTTGAACAGCACACCGGTCAAACCGGACAGGAAACCGATGGGCGCATACACCGCCGCCAGCGTAATGGTCATGCCGATAATCGGCGCCAGCAACTGTCGCGAACTCGCCAGCGCTGCCGCCAATCGCGACTTGCCTTCGCGCATATGGCGCGCAACGTTTTCCACCACCACAATGGCATCATCCACCACCAATCCTACCGACAGCACAATCGCCAGCACGGTGAGCAGATTCAGGGAAAATCCCATCATCAACATTGCCGCCGACGCACCGAGCAGTGACACCGGAATAGTGACCAACGGCACCAGCGCCGTGCGCACAGAACCCATCATCACCACCACCACCAGGCCGACCAGCAGTACGGTTTCCGCCAGCGTGGTAAAAATCTCGCGCAAGGCCGAGCGCATGTAGAGCGTGATGTCATAGCCAATACCGATATGCATGCCTTCCGGCAGCGTCGGGTTGATGGCATCCAGCTGTTTGTACAAGGCATTGGCAATCGCGATTTCATTGGCGCCCGGCAACGGCCACACCGACAAATAAACTGCTTCCTGATTGTTCAGGCGCGCATTGATTTCACCTTCCGTCTCACCGAGTTCGACGCGGGAAAAATCGCGCAGGCGGATCTGTGTGCCGTTGATATTGCGCACCACCAGACGTTCAAAATCCTCAACGGTTTTCAGTGTCGTGTTGGCGAGCAGATCAATGCGCTGCTGTGCATTTTCACTGCGACCGACGGTGGCGATCAGGTTATTGGCAGTGAGTGCCTGTTGCACATCATCGGCACCGATGTTGAATGCAGCCATGCGCGACGGATCGAGCCAGATGCGCATCGCCGGCGCACGCCCGCCTTCGATGCCAACACGCTGCACACCGCCAATCGCGGCCAGTCGCGGATTGACATGGCGCGTCAGGTAGTCGGTCACTTCAGCGCGCGTCATGCTGCCCTTGATCAGCACGTCGAGATAAAAACCCGCTCCCTGCTTGTCGGCGCGCCGCACTTCGATGGACGGGTCTTCCGCTCCTGCCGGCAACTCAAAACGAATCTGCTGTAAACGCGCCGTGAGCTCCGCCAGCGCCAACGTGCTGTTCTCGTTCAACTTCAGCCACACCGTTACCGTGCTCAGCCCCGCAAGCGTATTGGAGTCGATGTAATCAATGCCGGGCACGGTGGCAGCAGCACGCTCGATGGGGTCGGTGATAAAACCCTGCACACGCTCGGCAGACGCACCGACATACGGGGTCGTGATCACCAATGATGAACTTTCGATACGCGGAAACTGCAACACCGGCAGCACCTGCACCGCGTGCAAGCCCACCATCACCAGTCCCAGCGCAATCACCACCGCCAGCACCGGGCGGCGCACAAAAACATCCATCACTGTCGGGCTGCCGTACTGTCGCGTCATGACGATGATCCACTCACGGTGCCGCTGGCGCAGCAAGTGCTGCGTCCGCGTTTCTGATATGCGTCAACATGTTTTCCTGTAATTTGTAGGAGCCAGTTGTTGCCACCTGCTCTCCTTGCTGCAACCCGCTTTCAATCACCACCTGCTGGTTTTTTTCGGCACCGGTCTGCACGCGACGCACGCTGGCACGCAATTCCTCTTTTCCTGCCACCGGCTGGATGACGTACACATAACTGCCCTGCGTATCATGGTGCAATGCCGTGACGGGCACCGCAAAGACACTGCGCGACGCCACTGCAACACTGACATCCACCAATGCACCAACCTGCAAGCGATGCTCTGCATTGTCGACTGCGGCGCGCAACCGCAAATTGCGCGACGCAGCCGACAATGCCGGCTCCGCGGCGATGATTTTCCCGTGCAAGGCTGTCGATAAAATACCGCGAGCATTCACATCAACAGCGCTGCCCAACGCCACGTTCGCCTGTTGCTGTGGCAAATCAAAATCCACCCACACTTCATCCTGCACACCCAACAGCTGCGTGATCAGCGTGTTCGCGGCCAGGTATTCCCCCACCTGCAACTGGTGGAGACCGGCCTGGGCATCAAAGGGTGCCGTGAGAGTTTTCTTGTCGATACGCGCCTGCAGTTCCTGCGCGCGCGCAATCGCCACGCTATGCTGCGCACGCGCCTGATCATACTGGTCGCGACTGGAGACATTCTGCTTCATCAACTTCTGATAGCGCGCCAACGCCAGTTGTGCGAGTTCTGCTTCAGCCTGTACGGCACGCAATTGTGAAATTTCTTCGCTGGCATCCAGCTGCACCAGCATCTGGTCTTTTTTCACCGCAGCACCTGCAGCAAAACCGACTGCAACAATCCTGCCTTCAATCTGGTTGCGCAATTCCACACGCCGGGGTGCCACTATTACACCAACAGCGCTCAGGTTTTCCTGCCAGACTGTCGGCTGCATGCTGACAGCCCCCACCGTTTCAGACGCTTCGGGAAATGACGCGGCAAAAGCAATCAGTTTGCGAATCTGCAAGACTTTGTAGCCTGCCAACAACACAAACAGCAATAGACAGAAGCCCACCACCGGCAGCCAACGACGAAAGACCATACTTTTCCCCTGTGTACCTGAATCTGTTCAACCATCTCTGAATGATGGCCATGGTACGACTGCACCCTGCGCAACACCATCCGCAGTATCACTCAAGACTTTTTCACAATTTTGTGTGCAAATGCCGGCTGCAATTCGCTGCCCACCCAGCGAGCGAATTCCAGACGTGTGCAATTGCCACTGCGATGGAGGCCATGCCCTTCCACCACCTTGTAAATCACCAGATCATGCGCGGGATTGCTGGAACGGCGCTCATCGACAATTTGCCGCACAGACCACTGCTGCCCCGGCTTGTCATTACTGTAAAAGTGCCCGAGTTTCACCTCAGGCAACCCTGCATCACTATCGGCCTGGGCCAGTTGTTGTGCATGCCGGATAATTTCTGTCAGCTCATCGGTATTCACATCCACCAATACATTGCGCTGCACCAATGCAGCTGCCACATGCCGCTCGCAAATCGCTGTCGCACTGCGATCCTTGCGCGGCTTGCCGGTATAGCGCATCAAGCTCGCCGGGTAACGTCGCCACGCAAAAAAGCTGTTGAACAATACTCCCGCAAACAAAACCAGAAGGCAGTTCACGGCTGTGGGACAAAACGCGTAATAGAAACCGAGATCATGAATTGCAGGCCCACCAATAACAGCCGCGAGCGCCGTTGCGCCACCTGGTGGATGCATACTGCGCGTGAGATGCATCACTGCGACAGCCAACCCCACCGCGAAAGAGGCGGCCATCGAGGGATGTGCAATCCAGCGATAACAGCAAACTCCGACCACGGCAGAAAAAACATTGCCCGCCAATACCGACCACGGCTGTGAAAACGGACTGTGTGGCATGGCAAAGACCAGCACGGCACTCGCCCCCATGGAAGGAATGATGATCACTGCAGTATGAGCATCAAACAGTGCGCTCATTATCAACAAGACCAGCACCATACCAATAGCCGCACCGATTGCAGATACCAGTTGTTCACTCGCATGAGGATACCCCGGGGGAAAACCCCAGACCTTTTTCAGACGCTGTAAATTTTTTTTCATCTGACAGCAGCCTCAACGGCGACACATAAATAATGCTTTACAGTATTATCAAAATTACGAAGCCATACCACAGGGAAGCAGCATGCCGGCGCAAACCACCGCAGCCTCTTCATCAACACAGACGCCGCACACACTTTATGAACGCGTTGTCGGCGCGCTGACCGAAGGCGTTGTTGTTCACAACGGCGCGGGAGCCATTGTAGCGTGCAACACATCCGCAGAGCGCATACTGGGCCTCAGCCAGTCACAAATTCTCGGGCTGACATCACACGACCCATCCTGGCATTGTATCCACGAAGATGGCAGCCCTCTTCCCGCCGAGCAGCATCCGGCCATGCTGGCACTGCAGCGCGGCCAGCCTGTCTGTGGAACTGTCATGGGCGTTTATCACAGCAGCGGCAATCTGAAATGGATAGAAGTCAACGCCTGCCCACTGACTGATGATGACGGCAACATTGAATATATCGCTGTCAGCTTTTCCGACATCACCGCGCGCAAGGATATGCAGAGACAGCTGACAGAAAGCGAGTCGCGCTATCGCTCATTGGTAGAAATTTCCTCCGATGGCATTTTTATCAACAAGGACGGATGCATACGCTACATAAATAATGCCGGTTTGAAGATACTGGGCGCAGAAAACAGCAGCCAGGTGGTGGGACGCCCGGTCTTCGATTTTTTTCACCCGAACTATCACTCCTTGATAGCTGAACGCATCCGAAAACTACTGCAAGAAAACAAGCCCGTTCCGCCGCTGGAAGAAAAAATCGTGCGCCTGGACGGAAGCTGCATTGATGTCGAAGTTGTCGCCACACCGTTTGAGGTCAACGGCAAACGCGCCATTCATGTACTGCTGCATGACCTTACCGAACGCAAGCGCTCAGAACAAATCACCCTGCAGGCCTCCAGACAACTGGCGCAAGCAACACTTGATGCGATGCCCACACAAATCTGCGTCACCGACGAAAAAGGCATCATCATTTCCGTTAACAAGGCATGGCGCAACTATGCTCTGGACTATTACAGCAATCCTGCCGTGGCCCTGGAGGGTGCAGACTATGTGGCCCTTTGCGAACAGACTGTCATTGACACACATCCGGAAAGCCGCGACACCCTGACAGCCTTGCGGCAACTGCTCTCCTGCAGAATAGCGGAGTTCGAGATGGAGTATCCATGCGGCACAGAGCCCCAGCGCCTGTGGTATCGCACCCGTATGTCACGCTTCAGCGATCACACCTCCGCCTGCATTGTCATCGTGCACGAGGACATGACCGAACGCCACAACATGACCATGCAGCTGGCGCAATCGCAGAAGCTCGAAAGTCTTGGCTATCTGGCAGGCGGCATTGCCCACGACATGAACAATATTCTGGGGGCCATCATGAGTATCGCCTCATCGCAGCGTGACGCGCGCGATGAGCCCCCATCACGGCTTGCCAACTGGGATACCATCACCAAGGCCTGTCAGCGCGGCAGCGACGTGGTTAAAAGCCTGCTGTATTTTGCGCGCAAGGATATGGACACCCATGCCAATCTGGACATGAATGCCATTATTCGTGAATTGGCTCAGCTGCTGAATGCCACGCTGTTGAAACGCTTCATTGTTCACACAACGCTGGATCCAGCACTGCCGTTGATGAAGGGTGACGGCAGCGCCCTGCATCATGCACTCATGAATCTCTGTTTCAATGCAGCAGACGCCATGCCGAATGGCGGGGTCATTGCAATGGCCACGCACCGCACCGCCGATGGCGGATTGGAAATTCACGTACAGGACAACGGCACCGGCATGTCCACCGACGTAGCCAATCGCGCAGTGGATCCGTTCTTCACCACCAAACCCGCAGGCAAGGGCACCGGCCTCGGGCTGGCCATGGTGTACGGGGTTGTCACTGCGCACCGGGGCACCCTGTCGATTCACAGCATGCCGGACAAAGGCACCTGTATTGTCATGACATTTCCCGCAACGGCGGACACCATTGCCGGCGTATTACCCAGCGGCGATGCCGCCACCCAAGCAACTGAAGCACTCACCGAGGACAATGGCTCTGCTGCACAGACAGCCCTGAATATCCTGCTGGTCGACGACGATGAACTGATTCGGGATGCCGTTGGCGAAATGATTCAGACACTGGGCCATAACGTCGCGACTGCGAGCAGCGGCAACGAAGCGCTGGCACTGCTGCAGGAAGGCCGGCAACCTGATCTCGTGATACTGGACATGCTCATGCCGGGCCTGAGCGGTCTCGAAACCTTGCAGAAAATTCTGCAGCTACGCCCGACACAAGCCGTACTGTTGGCCAGCGGTTATCACGATAAGTCGATTACAGAGCTGCGCGACAGCAACAGTCAGCTGTTTTTTCTCGACAAACCCTTCGGCATACAGAAATTGCGTGACACACTGGCAGTCATCCTGCCCGCCCTGCAACACGACCAGCCGTGATTTTGCCATCCCGGAAACACACATAACCAGATTGCATAAGCTTACAAAAAAACAGTCTTTTGGTTATATGAGGACTGTCGCTAGGATGCGCGCCTGACAAATATATCCGGCCACCACCACCGAAGGCGCCTCCATGCAGTTTGAATTGTTCGGCCTCCACCTTGAACTCATCTATGTCCTCTGCGGTCTGGCCGTGGGATTTATCGTCGGCATGACCGGCGTCGGTGGCGGCAGCCTGATGACGCCCATCCTGCTGTTTTTCGGCATTTCGCCATCCACGGCGGTGGGTACAGACCTGCTTTATGCCGCCATTACCAAATCGGGTGGCATCATCGTCCACCACAAGAAGCGCACTATAGACTGGCGCATCACTTGGCTGCTGGCCGCCGGCAGCCTGCCCGCTGCGGCGCTCACCCTGCTCGTCATGCATCTGGTCGGCTTCGACAGCAAGCATGTCGACAAAACCATCAAGATTGCACTGGGCATCACACTGATGCTCACTGCCGTGGCGATTATCGGCAAGGAAAAACTGCTGGACTGGAGCCATCGCAACGATGTGATATTTACGCGCATGAGCACCAGACAACGCGAAGTAGCCCTCGTGCTCACCGGATTGGTACTCGGCGCCGTGGTGACCATCACCTCCATCGGCGCGGGCGTACTGGGCACCGTGGCACTGTTCGTGATCTACCCCATCCTGCCGGTTGCACGGCTGGTCGGCACTGAAATCGCGCACGCCGTGCCGCTGACACTGGTGGCCGGACTCGGCCACGCCGGCCTTGGCAACGTCAACTGGGATTTGCTGCTGAATCTATTGATTGGCTCACTGCCCGGCATTTATGTCGGCAGCCACCTGCCAACGGCCGTGCCGGAAAAAGTGCTGCGTCCGGCACTGGCAACCATGATGATTATTGTCGGCGCCAAACTGGTGATGTGAACCACTCGTAAGCCCAGCGCTTATGCAAAGGCATTACTGAATAGTCCACAATACGTTTCTCACCGTGGTAATCAAGCAACGGCAATAGCTCCTTTTTCACAAATACAATATTGGGCACGAAACGACTATTCGATGGCAGACGGGTTTCATTGATCAGCATGAAACCTTGCTCCTGATGCACCAGGGCATAACCCGCCGCCGCAAAGATCGGCTCCCGATCATTGAAAATATCGTTAAGGTCATACACAACATCCGGCGGCACAATGCCACACTGCTGTTGCAGATCAGGCAATAATGCGAAGTAATCAGGATAATTCCACGCCAACCCCATGGCCGTGCGCCGTGTGTCTGCCAGCAGAGGACACAACGTCAGGCTGCCTTCGACCAGGCCACGAAAATCGCTAAACTGGATCATGCCCGGCAATTCTTCTGCGAGACGATAAAACACCATGCCGCCCTGCCCCGACAACAAACGCACGGGCCTGCCCAATTGCCGATGCAACACAGGAATCATCTCCCGCAGATGATCAATGACGGCCATGTCACGCAAATGTTCCTGATTGTATTGTTCAAAAATACTGTAGCGGGAATGTTCCGGCAGCATGCGGTAACGAGCCCAGGCAGGTGTACCAATGGCATCGGCCGTAATGAACTCCGGGTGTCGCTGCAAGCCGTAACCGCATAACAGCAGCAGCGCCACACAGGCCAACAGCGTATGACGCAACAACAAACGCGCTGCAAAGGTCACCAGTAATGCAGACAACGGTATTACCGGCACCATGAACCGGCCGGCCTGCATCCAGTCACCACCTGCGGTCCAGACAAAACCGGCATACGCCAACAGAGCCCCGCAGAGCAATACCCACAAGCTACCGGCAACAAGTGTCGCGCCACGCTGCAGCACGAACCCCCGCAACAACCACAGCAGCAATGGCAGACTGAGCAACAATGCAGCAGCCACTACCGGATTCACAACGGCATAAATACCGACGTAATAAAACCCGGGCTGCAGTCTTGCCAAAAAACTGCCGGATTGTTTGGCCAACACTGGCAGCGGCAACCAGGAAGAGAAATACAGTTTCTGCCACAGCAGCAACAACGCAATACCGACAACGCAAGCCAACAGAATATGCAGGCAGCGTTGGCGCTTCACCGCATCACGCCAGTGAAACAGCAGGGAGAACACAGACACGGCGACAATGATCAGCGGCATTTCCGGACGCACCAACACCAGCGCCAGTGTCACCGCCGCCAATGAAAACCCATGCCGCATTTGCAATTGCGGCGCATCCAGATAGCACCACCAGACAACAACACCTGACAGCAGGCAACAGGCGGCCAGCACACTGCCCATGCCACCAAAGGTCCACACCATGAACGACAGGGATCCCAGCACCAGCACGGCAGGCCAGTACAACAACGAAGGGCACACACGCCGCATCACCCACACCAGCAGGGCGCAGCAGGCAAGGCTGCAAGCGATATCGACAAGATAACCACAGGTCACCAGATCAAACGGCAAAAAAACGGTAAACAGCGCCGTCAGGAAAACCAGCAACAGGCTGGTAGTCTGTTCAAAACGATCGCCGTTGTAATTCACCATTTCACCCCGTTCGAGCAGGGTGTGCGCAAACCAGAAATTGATATGCGGATCATCATGGCCGGTAGAGCCATAGGCAAGAAACCCTGCCAGCACCAACAGTCCCCACACGAATGGCGCAATACCGTTAAGCGCTTTTGACATGTGCAATTCCGCAATCAGCAAACCAGTCGCCAACTATATCACCGCACCACCTGCAGATTGCGCATGCCAGCAGCCTGCAGATGCCTGCATCCCCGATTTTTGCCATACTGGCAGCCATGACTCACACGCCCCATCAGGAACATGAACAACATGAGCTCGCTCCTTGAACAACTGCGCCAATTCTCCGAAGTAGTGGCTGATACCGGCGATATCGACGCCATCAGCCAGTACCAACCGCTGGACGCCACCACCAATCCCTCGCTGCTGCTGAAAGCCGCCGCACTCGACAGTTACGCGCCGTTGATTGCCGACAGCATGCAGTGGGCCAGACAACAAGCGCCTTCCGCAGACGCCACACAACTCGCCAGCCTGGCTGCGATCCAACTGGCGGTGAAAGCCGGTTGTGAAATCAGCCGGCGCATCAAGGGCCGTGTATCCACCGAAGTCGATGCCCGCCTGTCGTTTGATACCGCTGCAACCATTGCACGCGCACGCTTGCTGATCCAGCTTTACGAACAACAGGGCGTTGCTCGCGAGCGCGTGCTGATCAAGATTGCCGCCACCTGGGAAGGCATCCAGGCGGCACGCATACTCGAGCGCGACAATATCCAGTGCAACCTGACGCTGCTGTTTTCGTTTGCGCAGGCGCGCGCCTGTGCCGAAGCCGGCGCCTTCCTGATCTCGCCATTTGTCGGTCGCGTGCTCGACTGGCACGTCAAGAATACCGAGGTCAAAAGTTTCATCCCGGCCGAAGAACCCGGCGTGTCACTGGTGAAAAGCATTTACCAGCATTACAAGCAACACGATTTCAAAACCGTGGTGATGGCGGCCAGCTTTCGCAACAGCGGCGAGATTCTGGCACTGGCCGGCTGCGATCGCCTCACCATCAGCCCGGCGCTGCTGCAGGAACTGAGCAATGCGCAGGGCAGTTTGCAGCGCCAACTGGTAGCACCCTCAACTCAAGTCGCAAAACCTGCAGCACTCGATGAAAAAACCTTTCGCTGGCAGATGAACCAGGATGCCATGGCCACCGAAAAACTGGCCGAAGGCATACGCCTTTTTACAGTGGATCAAATTGCGCTGGAACAGCAACTCGCCGGCAAACTTGCGGCGTGAAGGCGGCATTGGTTCCGTTTGACCCGTTTGCGCGCGAGCATATGGCTGCGCGCAAACGCGCGAAAAAACTGTGCACACAAATCAACGCTTTCACATCCGATCAGCTCAAAGCGCGCAGACCGCTGTATGAGCAGTTATTCGGCAAGGTGTCTACTGCGTTTATCGAACAGGATTTTCACTGCGACTACGGCCACAACATTTTTCTCGGCGAGCAATTCTTCGCCAATCACCACTGCGTGATGCTGGACGCCGCTGAAATCCGCATCGGTCATCGCGTGCTGCTCGGCCCTGCCGTGCACCTGTACACCACCACGCATCCGCTGGATGCAGCAGAACGCGCCAGCGGCAAACAACTGGTTGCGCCGATTGTGCTGGAAGACGATTGCTGGATCGGCGGCAACAGCGTAGTGATGCCCGGCGTCAGCATCGGCGCGCGCAGCGTAATCGGCGCCGGCAGTGTGGTAACACAATGCATACCGCCGGACGTGGTCGCTGCGGGCAACCCTTGCCGCGTATTGCGGCCACTGTCCTGATACAGACAATGCCTTGACGCTCAATCGTCCTGCAATTCGCGGATGGCCTGCGCCACCGCACCCGGCGAAGCAGTATTGCGCGCCAGCATGGCGTACATGGCCGGCACGATGAACAAGGTCATCACCGTCGACAGAATAACGCCGGCAAACACTACCACGCCGATGATCATGCGACTGTTGGCACCGGCACCCGATGCAAACACCAGCGGCAAGGCACCGATGGCTGCCGTGAGTGATGTCATGACAATCGGCCGCAAGCGCTGTACCGCAGCCGACTGTATCGCCGCGTGAAACGCCATGCCGCGATCGCGCAACTGATTGGCAAACTCCACCATCAGGATGCCGTTCTTGGCCGCCAGACCAATCAACATGATCATCGCGATCTGACTGTAGACATTGATGGTCATGTGCATGATATCCAGCGCGGCCAATGCACCCAGCAGCGCAAACGGCACCGTCAGCAGAATGATGAACGGATGTACAAAGCTTTCAAATTGCGCCGCCAGCACCAGATACACCATCAACAATGCAATCGCTACCACCAACCACATGGAACCACTGGAGCGCACGTATTCCAACGTCAGGCCTTTGTAATCCATATGCGCCTGCGGCGGCAGGTCACGCGCTACCACTTCGCGAAAATACGCCAGCGCATCGCTGGTGGCGTAACCTGGCGCCAAGCCCGCGCTCAGCGTGAACGAACGCATGCGATTGAAGCGCGTCAGCGAACGCGCGCCCGACGTTTCCTGCACCGACACCAGATTGGACAAAGGAATCAACTCGCCACTGCGCTCGGAGCGGACATACAAATTGCGCATATCGCTCTTGTTCGCAAACTGCTTTTCGTCGCCTTTGAGAATCACATCGTATTCTTCGCCGCGCTGGAAAAAGGTGGTGACTTCGCGCTCACCGAGCATGGTTTCCAGTGTACGGCCTATGGCACTCACCGACACACCCAGATCCGCTGCACGCAAGGTATCAATTTTCACCTGCAACTGCGGCTGCGTTTCTTTCAGATCAATCACCGGCCGCAGGATTTTAGGATTGGCATACGCTGCTTTCAGCATCAACGCCGACCATTTCGACAGTTCTTCGTAGGTATCACCGCCGATGACAATTTCCAGCGGCTGCCCGCTGGCTGCCGCCAGCGGTTTGCGCATGAAACTGTAGATCTGCATGCCGGGAATATCCGCCAGCATGGCCTGCACATCGGCCATCACCTGATCACCGGTCTTGCTACGTTCTTCCCAGGGCTTCAACACCACCAGACCGAGACCGGAATTCACGCCACCAAAAAAACCGGGCAGACGCATCAATAAAGTATCAAGGCTGTCGCCGCCGATATGCGGTTGCAAACGCCGCTCGATTTCCAGCATCACGCTTTGCGTGTTTTCAAAACTGGCGCCTTCCGGGCCCTGCACGATGAGAATGAAAATACCGCGATCTTCACCCGGATCGAATTCGCGCGGCAACTTGCCAAAGTACAAACCTACCAGCAGGGTGGACAACAACAGGATCACCAGCGCCAGCCACGGTTTGCGCAGCATTGTCGCAACATTGTCGGCATAACGGCTTTCGATGCGGCGAAACACACGCTCCGACCAGCGCGCCACTACGCCCGGTGCAGTTTCATGACGAATCCACTTCGAACACAGCATGGCACACAAGGTCAGCGCCACAAACGCGGAACACGCCACGGCAGCAGCCAATGTCAGCGAGAACTCGCCGAACAAGCGACTGATATTGCCTTCCATGAAAACAATGGGCACGAATACCGCCACCAGTACCAACGAAGTGGCAATGACGGCAAACGCCACTTCGCGACTGCCATTGATGGCCGCCAGCAAAGGCGGTTCGCCGCGCTCGATGCGGCGATGCACATTTTCCAGTACGACGATGGCGTCATCCACCACCAGACCGATGGCCAGCACACAGGCCATCAGCGTGAGAATGTTGATGGAAAAACCAAACAACCAGGCAAAGATACAGGCACCAATAATCGAGACCGGCACTGTCAACGCCGGAATCAGGGTTGCACGCCAGCTGCCGAGAAACAGGTAGATCACCAACACCACCAGCAACATGGAAAGCGCTAGCGTGACGTACACCTCATCCACCGAACGCTCGAGAAACACCGCCGTATCGAATGTCACTTGCAGCTTCATGTGCGCTGGCAAGGTTTTTTGCAATTCCTCGGCGACAGCGCGTGCACCGCGCGTGACATCGATGGTATTGGCCTTCGACTGTTTGATGATGCCGATGCCGACCATGTTCTGGCCCTGAGCTCCCGCTTCGCTTATGCCGCGAAACAACGATTTTTCATCGCGCGCCGCCAGATCAACGTTGGCCACTTCGCCGAGCCGCACCAGATGGCCTTCGCGTCCATTGACACTCTCGCCGCGCGCCACCACCAGCTGCTGGAACTCTACCGGCGTGTTGAACGCGCGCGCCACGCGAATCACGAATTCACGGTCGACCGATTCGATCTTGCCCGCAGGCAATTCAATATTTTCCGCGCGCAAGGCTTTTTCAATGTCCAGCGAAGTAATGCCGCGCGCCGTCATGGCATCGCGATCCAGCATCACGCGCATGACATAGCGCCGTTCGCCCCACACCTGCACACGTGCGACACCATCCACCGTCTTGAAACGATCCACCAGATAGCGATCAACATAATCGCTCAATTCAAGCCTTGTCAGTTCCGTCGAAGCCACCGTAAACCAGACAATGACCGATGAATCCGCGTCGGATTTATTGACCTGCGGCGGTTTGGCATCTGCCGGCAAACGATCCAGCACACGCGTCACCGCCTCGCGCACATCACTGGCAGCGGCGTCGATATTGCGCGAAAGGTTGAACTCCATGTTAACGGTGGATTGCCCTTCCTTGCTCTCGGAACTGATGACACGCAAACCTTCGACACCGGACAGCTGGTCTTCCAGCAATTGCGTGATTTTGGTTTCGATGACACTGGCCGATGCGCCCGGGTATTTGGTTTCCACCGACACCACCGGCGGATCAATATCGGGATAACCGCGCAACGGCAGCTCGCGAAAAGCGATGATGCCGAAAATCACCAACACCAGATTGATGACTGTCGCCAGTACCGGCCGCTTGATGGAAACATCCGACAACAGCACGGCTTATTCCTTCCGCTCACTGGCAGCCGGACCTTTGACCGTGACTGCCATGCCGTCCTGCAATGACATACTGCCATCGACAACCAGCGTCTCACCGGCGGCAATACCGCTGACAATTTCCACGCGGCCTGCCGTGCGCGAGCCCAATTGCACCGTGCGTTTGCGCGCAATGATTTTTCCCTCTGCATCCGGCGCATCGAGCACGAACACAAACTGCTCGCCGCGCAAAGGCGCCACACTGCGCTCCGGCACCAGCAGGGCCTTGCGCTCCGGTTGCTGCATCACAATCTGCAGCAACATGCCGGGTCGCAACAATGTCGCCTCGTTGGGAAGATAAGCACGCAGGTTGATGGAGCGCGTGGCGGGATCAATGCGTGTATCCACAAACGCCACGCTACCTTCAAACACGCGATCGGGATAGGCCGGCGCCTTTGCCTGCACCACCAACCCTTCATGCAGCAAGGGCAAAAACACTTCCGGCACGGAAAAATCCACCTTGATGCGCGAGATGTCATCCAACGTGGCGATTTGTGTGCCGGGCGATACCAGCGCCCCCACGCTCACACGCCGCGCGCCCAACGTGCCGGCAAACGGTGCGCGAATGCTGTAATCCTGCAGCTTGGCCTGTGAAGCTTCCAGTTTGGCGCGCGCCGCATTGACGACAGACTGCTGTTTATCGACATCGGTTTGCGACACAGCCTTGCGTTCAATCAAGGTTTGCAAATGCCGCAACTGGCGCTCATCTTCCGCGAGGTTGACGCGCTGCTCTTCCACATCAGCGCGCTGGGCCGCCGCATCCAGCTCCACCAGCACACTGCCCCTTTCAACCTGTGCGCCATCCTCGAAATGCACAGCCTGCACCTTGGCGGTAACCGTGGCACTGATCTGTACCGCTTCATTGGCAGCCGTTGTGCCCAGCGCCTCGATCATATCCCGCAGCGGTTGTTCGGCCACGGCTTCCGTGGTGACCAGCAATTGATAAGGCGCTTTGGTTTTGCCCGCATTGCCTCCCGCCACGCGTTCAAAGATCACATAGCAGAGCAGGGCCAGCAGTACCGCAATAATGACAGACAGGAAGCTGAGACGACGCATGGGATTCCGACAGCAGTGACAAGGGAAAACGCCGGCAGTGCCGGCGTCGTATCAGGCGTGAACGTTAGGCCGCCAACCGGCACCTGTAAAGCGTGGAATGCCGTTGTGAACCTGCCCTCAGGCAAGGCCGAAAATCCGCTGGTAAAGCAGGCCCATCAACACATAGCACATGGGGATGGTCCAGATCAGACCAATGCCGAGCGGCAACATCGACACAAAAATAACCAGTCCCATTACCAGCATGACACCAAACACCTTGAACCAGTGCGCAGTCACGGCCTTGCGCGAGGTTTCCAGCGCTTCCCACACCCCCATACCGTGATCAATTACCAGCAGCATGGCGAACATGTAGGCGATGGAGAGATAGATGCCGGGCAGCACCAGCAACACAAATCCCAGCATCACCAGCAGCATCATGACCAACATCAAGAAAAAAATCGGCAACATTTTCGGCAGGTACTGCCAGGTCATTGCCACAGTCACGGGGCGACCGGCAGCATGAAACACGCCCATCATCATCACGCCAGCCATCAACGGGTAACCGATGAGCATGTTGAGCAGCGTTCCCGTCAACTGCGCTGCAGGCTCCATAGTCAAGGTAAAACCACTGAGCGCAAACGGCACCAGCAGTGCCGCAAACAGGTACACCACAAAATAAATACTGAGTCCGATATTGATCGGCATTTTCACACCATCGGTTCTGCGCCAGGCCTCGCCCAGCAATTCGCCGATGCTGAAATCGTAATCGCCGGCCAGCGCTGATTCGAGCGACCCCTGATCGGTTGCAGATGTTTCCGGTAAATCATAAGCAGATGTTGCCACGGCTGTTCTCCTTGCGAGTGAATAATCTAGAGTTTGTCCAACTGATAGCGGCCAATGATGCTCTGCAACTGTTCGCGCGTCCACGGCTGTTTGTCGAGATTGCGAATACCCTGCACCTCCATTTGCATTACCACATCATCAACCGATAAACCTTGCGCCAACCAGTCGCGCACCAGATTCAACTGGCGATTGACTTCCGCATTCGGATGCAAACGCACACTGGATTTACCCAGCTGCTGGTACAGCCAGCCACCGAGATACAGACTGCCGCCGAGAATCACCAGGGTAATGATACGCACCGATGAACCGGCATGCGAAAGATCGTACAACAGCACTTTCAAGCCGGAGCCGGTGAAAATCAGCAGCGATGAACTGCCCAACGTGCGATCCTTGTAGCGTATCGCCACAAACAGCAGCGCGATGGCAAACAACGCCCACACCAGCGACACCGCGATGCGATCATCGAGCACACGCACCGTCAACACCATGAATGCCAGATGCGCGGCATACAGCAACAAACTGGCGTGCGCAGCGCCGGCAAAATGGCGCGACAGACGAAAATATGCCGCGTACAGCAACAGTGCATACAATGCCAGCGCCGGACGCGCCTGCGGCACATCCAATGCGCTATGCTCGGTCAACAACATCACCAATCCCCAGACAAACAGCAGCGCAGCCATCACCATCACCGGCATCAGGACTCGCAGATGCTGCGCAAAGCGCAGTGCAATCTGCACCACTAGCGCAGAGAGCATCAACGCCGCCCACGGCAACCAGGCATGCGGCAGCAACTCAATGAATACCGCATGTGTGGTGACCAGCGCGCAATACGCGCTCACCAGCACCGCACTGGCCGCCGGCTTGCGATCTTCCGGCAACCACGCGCGCGCGGCGAGAAATACCAGCAATAAAAATGCTGCACTGGCCATCGCCAGCCATGGCGCCATATCCGGCACATAACGGTGCAGCAACAGATATTCCGTGGCATAAAAATAGGCGAGCGCCAGACCGTGCACGATAGCCACATCAGCCTGCATCGGCTCGCGATGGCGCACCGACAGATACGCAGCCGTGAGCGAAAAAATCGCGAACTGCAATAATTGAAAAATGGCAGCGGCCTGCCAACCAGCATGACTACCAGCACGCCAGGCCACATCGAATCCGATCATCGCAAAAAACATGGCGAGCACATACACCAGCCGCCGGTTTTCCTGTACCGCACAAAACGAAAACAGCAGACTCCAGGCCGTGAAGTAAATCACCAGATCGGTGACATCGCTTGTCACTGCGTGAATCAGCAGCGGCGACAGATACACCGCCGCTGTGGCAAAAATGACATAAATACTCTGGCTGAAACGGCGATCCAGCCAGATACCTGTCACTGACACCAGCGCCACCGCCACCATCGCCATCTGCGGCGTCAACAGTGCATAGACAAACTGGCCGACATAGATCGCCACATACAGGATCACCATGCCGAATGCCGGTAAATACGCAGCGTACTCACGATCACGCATCGCAAAAACGATGCCGGCTGCAATAAACGCCAGCCCCGCCATCACGGCAATCAGCAACTGGTTCAAGGGCGTCAACCAGCCGCTGTCGTACACCAGTTTAAGGAAATACACCGTGGCCAACAGAAACGCAAAGCCCGCCGCCCACGCCATGACATTGGTCGCCGTATTCGGCTGCGGCAAGCGCTTGCCCGCAGCGACTGCGCGCGGCAGCACGTCAGCCTGCGCTGGATTCTGCACAGGCACTGCAGATTGTTTTTGTGCCGCAGCCGGGCGCGGCCAGACTTTTTCAGCAGCCGCAACGTTTACAGGCGTCAAGCCGATATGTGCTTCTATCTGCGACAGCCGCGCCTCAATGGCTGCCAGTTGCTCTTCCAGTGTCGCCATTTGTTTCGCCCCGTTGAACCATCGGTATTCATGCATGCCTACTGTATCATCACGCCCTGCAGAACCGACAGACAAGGAATAACCACCAGCATGTCAACGCAAGCACACACAACACTGGCTCGCCACACGCTCACGCTCGCGCTGGGTATCACGCTGGGCTGGCTTGGCCATGCGTTTTTTGTGCAGCAGCATCATGCACAAGCACCCGGCTTGCACACTACACAGGCAATGACACCGGCTACCAATGCCGTAGCTACAACACAACGCGCGCCCGTAACCACCCGCGACAACGAACAACACACAGCGGCCGATACAAACGATCACACTGTCGACTTTGCCGACGCACTGAAAAGCCTCAACGCCAGCGAACTGGCCGACTGGCTCGACAATGCACGCCAGCAGCGCAACCCGCTGTGGGAGAGCTTTAACGCGCAATTCAAGCAAACATTGAAAGCGTGGCTGGATACAGGCAAAGACAAACAGGTGATTGATTACAGCAACGCATACCTACAGCGCTTTTATTCCGATGACGACGTGCTGTACCTGCTCGCACTCGCCTACCACCACGCACAGCAACCTATGCAGGCCATCAAAACGCTCTACATGCTGAAAACACGCACCGCTCTAACTACCACCGCACAAAAAATCGGCGAAGACATTCATCAACTGGTGGACAGTTACCGGCAGTCACTGCAACAACAGCAACAATGGAAAACCCTGCAGGCGCTCGACGATTTTCTCGTGATCGCGGAACCGGACAACACGCGCTACTTTCTTGAACAGGCGCGCACGCAGATCATGCTCGGCAACTTCGCCCACGCACGCCTGGCACTGGCACACGTTTATGACGACCCGGCACTCGCCGCCGAAGCGCGCGCACTGGCACAGCAAATGGCGCGCGTTGAACAAGGCGAAGTGCGCATTCCGCTACAGGCTCGCAACGGCAGTTTTGCACTGCAGGCAACACTGGATGAAAACCTGGCTCTCGACATGCTGATCGACACCGGCGCCAGTATATCCGCGCTGTCACGCGCCAGCTTCAACAAGCTTGCCAACGACAGCAAGCCGGTGTACGTGGATACACTCACCGTCAACACCGCCAATGGCAGCGTACAGGCACCCCGCTACCGTTTCAGCCAATTGTCACTGCAGGGCAGTACGGTTTATGACGTGGAATTTGTGATTCTCGACGAACTGCCAAAAGACCACGCCCTGCTCGGCATGAATGTGTTGCAGCAGTTCCGGTTTGAAATCGACCAGCAGCAACAGCAATTACTGTTGAACCCGTTATAAGGTCTCCACCGGATCCTGTTTCGCCACCGGCGGAATATTCGGCTTGATGATCTTTCCTGCAAGTTCACTGCTGTCGCTGTAGGCTTTGAGATTGTGGTGCAAGGTGCTGAAAGCCACTTTGTCACCGTGGCGAATGACAGTGGCGTTTTTGAAGAAATCAAAATAGCGCGGGCGCACGCTGATCGGGCAGAAATGTGTCACGAGACTGTAACGCGTGGAGCCGGCGCGCGTGACGGGAGTGCCGGCGTGCACGACATCTGCATGCCATACCAGACAATCACCTTTACGCGCGAGAAAGCGTTTTTCTTCCAAACCATTCTTGCGAATCTGTTCATCGAGATAATTGACGTAACCATCATTGTTGTACGACAACTTACCGGGCTGTTTGACGCGATGCAGCGAGCCTTCCGAGAATTTATAAGCGGGAAACAGATGGCTGCCGGGATAATAGGCGAGCTCGCCCGTGCCTTCTTCGATGTCTTCCAGCGCCAGCCAGGTGCCGACCACGGTTTCCGGTTTATCGACCACTACGAAATTGGAATCGCGATGCACGCGTAAGCCGCTGCCGCGAATGAAACCGAGATTCTGGAAAGCCAGCATCGGTTCGCCGGCAATGCCATACAGCACATCCACCAACAGCGGTGAAAAGACTGCTCGGCGCGCATCTTCATTATTGATGTACAAATCCTTGAAACGAAAGCGGTGGTGCTGCTGGTTCTCTGCCGATGGCGCCACCACTTTGCCCTTAATGAAGCCGGCGTAAGGGCTGTTCTCGTCAATGGCCTGCATCAACTGCCGGATGCGATCTACCGTTTCAACATCTACCACACCGCGCAACACCACAGCACCATCGCGCTTGAAGGTTTCCACCGCTTCGCGTGCCGCATCACTTATCACCTGATCACTCACGAATGACTCTCCGCCAGTTTTTTCACGGCCTACTCCACCACAAGTGTCGCGCGCAAGTGTTGCGCCATGTCATCCCCCACCAACGAGCGCGGGAGAGTTGCGACAAATGCCGAGCAATCCTGCGCAGCGAGAAACTCGCGGTTGGCGTCGATACGACCGAGATCCTGCGCCAGATAAATGCGATCCAGCGGGTGCAGCCAGTAGTCACCATTCACCGCCAGCGCTTTCAGAAACCACAACGGCGCGTTGCGGATAATCGCTGACAGAATGTGATTGAACTGACGATCCTTTGATTTCGGCATCGGGCAGTTCACGCACAAAGCCGAGCACGGTTTACTTGCATCCTGCACGAATGCACGCGCATCCTGATACGCCATGTTGTTCCAGATTCCGCTCACACCTTCGCCCACAGCATTGTGCGGCATCACGCCCATATCCTGTTCCGGCCCGCCGGGATGACAACACGGCGCCACTTCGCCTTTCGGATACAGATAGGTCGCGAAATACAGCCAATCGCATTTGCCGCCCGGCTGGTGCGACAGCACCGGCGCAGAGGGCTTCGGTGCCGGCAAGGGCAGTGTGCGAAACGGCGTATCCTTGCGGCGGATGGCAGCATCAATTGCCGGGCCACAGGTTGCAGGACTCAGCGTGCGATTGACGGCCTTGGTGACACCATTCACTTGCCGCTCTTCAAAACGCGGCGTGACACCAAAATAGAAATCGACAATATCGACGCCCATGTCCAGCGCCATTTTTCGCGCGTGTTCCACTTCGTGTTCGTTGTGACTGAATACCAGAAAACGCCATTCGATCAACGGATAGTGCAAACCGCGTTCGCGTTTGCGCGCGATGAAACGGCGCATGTTGTCCTGCACCAGATCAAAATCGCCACCGACACGATATTTTTCGTAGGTTTCACGCGAGGCGCCATCACAGGCGACACTCAGCAGCGTCAAACCGGAATCGAGCAAGCGATCAATGTAAGCATCGTCCAGCTTCAAACTCAGGTTGGTGGACACCACCGAATACACAGCCGACTCGCGCGCCAGCGCAATCATCTCCGGCAATTTCGGATTGAGCAGGCTCTCCCCCGTGCCGAAATAACGCGCGATGAACATGGTGTCGAGCAAGGGCTGCATGATGGCGTCATGGTGCGGCTGACGCAGCAAGCCGGCCGGGCGCAGCAAATCACCCTTTCCCACTTCGCAGTACGGGCATGACAGGTTGCAGCCGGTGGACGGGTTGATCGTCACATCAAACGGCAGCGCGTCCACTTGCAAGACACCTGTGCGGCGCGCGCGCAGTGCCTTGAGCAGATTGAAGTACTTGCGATTGGCCAGCTCAGCATCGGTGATTGCCGGCAGCAAGTGAGCGAATGCAGCGCCCGCCATGGATGTCTCTCTTGTTCTACGGATTGCTGTGCAGGCCAGCATGGTAGAACGTCGTCGCCAGCGAGTCACGCACCCCGTGCAACTGTAATAAGATAGCGGCTTTCACCATCAGGATATGACCATGCAGATCCCGCCCGCCCTGCCGCCCGCCGCCCTTTTGGCCGGCAAAGTTTCCGTCGCCGCCAGCTGGATTGCCGGCCTCGCGCTGCTAGCGCTGACCGATGCCACCAGCAGCTGGCACAACATCGGCTTCTGGCTTACCGCTTTCCTCGCTGGCAGCCACGCCGTGGAATTGCTGATCTACCGCAGCTTTCTCGCTGCAGCCAAAGCTACCCCCGCTGATTATGCGCAGGTTTTCCTGTTCGGGATTTTTCACAGCGGCGGCATGAAAACCAAAGACTGAGGCGCACAGCAGGCGACATCACGCCCGTGTGTATTCCATCACCTTGCCGGTAAAATCCAGACGCGCAGCAAGTGCAGCATTCACGGCATGTGGCACTTGTGTGAAACCGTTTTTCACCATGCGCTTGCTGAAATCCAGACGCTGGCGACGGCCCGGATCCACAATGATGACACGGCCGTTATCTGCCATATGGCGATCAATAAATCCTGCCAGCCATTTCGGGTGATCCGGTTCGTACAACACATCACTGCCGATAATCAGATCAAACTTGCCCAGTGCTGTGTGGATCTTTTTCCAGTCGAGGCGCGCAAACCGGATGGGCAATAATCGATTCAGCAACAGGTTTTCATCCATGAATGTCTCCGCTACCGGATGGTAATCGCTGGCCGTGATGTCGGCGCCGTGCCCATGTGATACCAGGCTAGCCAGCCCCAACCCACAGCCGACTTCAAGCACGCGCAAACCGCGCGTGGGATGCACATCCATCAAATCCGCCAGTACGATTGCCGACGGCCACAGCACACCGAACAACGGCCAGCTGGCATCGCAAATACCGGCTTTCTTGCACTCGCCATCAGGATCGGCAAATTGCTGGCGATCTTTCAAACCGCGAATTTCAAACGCGCGCGCACCAATCGTCACTGTCTGGAAAATAACCTGATAACCCAATGCCATGCCGCACCCGATCTCCTGAGGCTGTGCGAGCTGCGCACAACCGATGAATGGAATATGAGGATGAGCAAATCAGGTGTTGGCTGTCGCGAGCGTACAGCGAGGTGAAAACCGAGATGGGCAATTCATAGATGAGCTCGCATCGTAGCCGGATTGACGCGCGAGGGACAGCGAAACCTCAGCTGACGCGACCGCCGACGTAATACCAGCGTCCGCGCAGGCGCTTGAAAGTGGAACGCTCGTGCATCACTTCGGGTGCTGACTGCGGGTCGGCATCCAGCGCACGGAAATGCGCGCGAAACTCCACCTCGCCGTTGTCGCCCTGCTGCGACCTGGCCAATACCTCAAGCCCGCACCAGTCGACGCTGCGCTGCGACAGATCCAGCGCCGTGAGGCCGCGCGCCGTGGCAGGAAACCATGTGCGCAGCAGATAGTCACCGCAGCCACCCAGCGCATAGGCCGTGTAGCGCGAGCGCATCAGCTGTTCAGGGGTGCGCGCCTGCTGCGCGCCGCCGAGAAAACGGCCACAGCACTGGGCAAAAGCTTTGGATGAACCACAAGGGCAGATCGCGCGCATGCACTATCCGATGTCACCGTACAAGGACGCGCATCATGCCGCCCTTGGCGCAGGAAGCCAATCTGCACTTCGTCATTAATTGTACAAATCTGTTGACATGTACAAGCACTTAACCTAGCTTAGCAATCAGGTATACAAAAAAGCAGGTTTGTACAACATGATAAGCCCAGCTGAAAACACTCCTCGAATACCGATAGGCATCAGCAGTTGCCTGCTGGGAGACAAAGTGCGCTACGACGGCGCCCACAAGCGTTCGCCCTACTGCAACGAGGTGCTGGCGCAGTATTTTGACTTTCGCGCCTTTTGCCCGGAAATGGCCATCGGCCTCGGCACACCGCGCCCCATCATTCGGCTGACCGGCAAGCCCGACACACTGCGCGCCATCCAGCACACCAACCCGCAGCGCGACATCACCCACGAACTGGCCGGCTACGCCGACGAGGTGACCAACAGCCACCCCGAACTCTGCGGCTACATCTTCACCGAGAAATCGCCAAGCTGCGGCCTGTTTCGCGTCAAGGCGTACAACAGCGACGGCAACTTGCTCAACGACAAGGCGCGCGGCGTGTTTGCCCAGCGCCTCACCGAACGCTGGCCGCTGTTGCCGGTGGAAGAAGACGGACGCCTGCACGACGCAGGCCTGCGTGAAAATTTTGTACTGCGCGTCTACACCTGGCACGAATGGCACACGCAGGTACTGCCGGCGCTGACTCCTGCCACGCTGATTGCCTTCTGGTCACGCTACAAGTTTCTCGCGCTGGCACACGATGAAAAAAGCTATCGCGAGATTGGTCCGCTGCTCGCCAATCTCGCCACAGACGATTTGCAAACCCTTGCCAACAATTTTTTCGCACGACTGATGCAAGCACTCGCAAAACCCTCCACGCGTGCCGGCAACACCAATGCGCTGCAACATTTGCGCGGCTTTGTAAAAACAGCATTGCACGATACGGAAAAAGACACACTGAACACACTGATTGCACAGTACAGCGACGGCGCAGTCCCGCTGATTGTGCCACTGGCCATGTTGCGCCACTTGCTGTCGCGCTATCCCGATGCCTACGCCAACGCACAGCGCTATCTACAGCCCTATCCGGATGCGCTCGGCCTGCGCAACCAGAAATAAAACGGTAATCACCATGAACACGCTCGAACAATATTCCATTCGCCAACTCTCCGAAATCAGCGGCGTCAATGCCGTCACTCTGCGCGCCTGGGAGCGGCGCTATGGCTTGCTGAAACCCAGCCGCACCGCGAAGGGCCACCGCTATTACACCGCCGATGATGTCGAATGCGTGCGCCAGATTGTCAACTGGCTGGACCGCGGTGTCGCCATCAGCAAAGTGCGACCGCTGCTGGACGGCGACAACAGCAGCGCCACAGAAAACATCAACGACCACTGGACAGAAGCCGTCAACACATCACAGGCACTGATTTCGACATTCCAGCGTGAAAAACTGGCGCAACAGTGGGACACGCTGTTTGGCAGCTATCCACTGGATACGCTGGCACAGAACTATTTTTCACCCTTGCAGGCTGCACTGGATCGGCAATCACAATTGCGTTTTGGCGGCGGGGCAGAAAAGATATTCTTCGAGAGTGAGCTGTACAGTGATTTACAGACACGCATACGCCACCTCAATCGCAACAACAACGGCGCACCACTGCTGCTGGTCACCTTTGATGCACAACAACACGGCATTCACGCCCTGCTGCTGGCACTGGCGCTGCTGGAAGCCGGTTTCCGCCTGCACATGTTGTTCGAGGCCTGCAGCCTGCGTGAAATCCCCTACATCGTTGCGCAATCACACACACAGCCGGCACACGGCATACGCGGTGTGATCTGCCACAGCGACAGCAAAGTGGACGTACTGCAACTGGAGCAGGAACTGGCGCGCGCCGCCGCACACGCGCAAGTGCCGTTTTTCCTCAGTGGCCGCTGGTTGAACATTACGCCAGCACTGACGACCATTGCCGGCACTACAACGCTCACGCCATCCCTGCGGCAATCCGTCAACATTCTCAACGATACCTTGCGGAGTGACAGGCATGATCAATGACGCATGGTTCGCACAACTGCAGGCCTTGTACAGCATGCCGGCAGATTTTTCACAGCAACGCCTGCAGGATTTCTATCATGCAGATGCCTGTTTTGTTGACCCGATACACAGGGTGCAAGGCACACAAGCCATGCAGGCGTATTTTTCGCACAGTTATCAGAATTTGCTCGACTGCCAATTTACCTTCACCAGACACAATCGCTGTAACGATGATATTTACATCGTCTGGGACATGCACTTTCGCCATCCGCGCCTGCAGCGCGGCGCTGTCATCCATGTACCCGGCATGAGCCACCTGCAATTGCGCGCTGAAAAAATTCATTATCACCGCGATTACTACGACGCCGGTGCCATGCTCTACGAAAACGTGCCTGTGCTTGGCACAGCAACCCGCTGGCTGAAACGGAAACTGACGCCATGAAAATCGCCATCGTCGGCACCGGCATCGCGGGGCTCACCTGCGCCTACCTGCTCAATCGTCGCCACGCCATCACCGTGTTCGAGGCGGAACCGCAAATTGGCGGTCATACGGCAACGGTTGACATCACCCTGCCGAACGGCGAACAACACGCCATCGACACCGGTTTCATCGTCTACAACGAAGCCACCTATCCGAACTTCATCAAACTGCTGACACAACTCGGCATCGACGGACAAAAAACCGCAATGTCATTCAGCGTGCATTGCGAAAAAACCGGGATGGAATATGCCGGCAGCAATCTCGACACCCTGTTCACACAGCGACGCAACCTGCTGCGCCCCAGCTTCCTGCGCATGGTGCACGATATTCTGCGTTTCAACCGCGAAAGCGTTGCCGATCTCGACAGCGGCCGCATCGCAGACAACATGACACTCGGGCAGTACCTGCAACAACAGTGTTACAGCGAGGCATTTATTGCGCATTACCTGATACCGATGGGCGCTGCCATCTGGTCTGCCGGCAGCGCGGCGATGCAGGATTTCCCACTGCAGTTTTTCGTGCGATTTTTCCGCAACCACGGGCTGCTCAGCATCAGGAATCGCCCGCAGTGGTTTGTGATTCCCGGCGGCTCACGACAATACCTCGCACCGCTGACTGCGAGTTTTGCCGATTGCATTCGCACGCACAGCCCTGTTACTGGCATCGCACGCCGCGACAATCAGGTCGCACTCAGCACAGCGCACGGCACCGAATATTTCGACGATGTGATTCTCGCCTGCCACAGCGATCAGGCATTGAAAATTCTTGAAGATGCATCGGAAAACGAACGCGCAATACTCGGCGCCATTCCCTACCAGCGCAACGAGGTAGTGCTGCACACCGACACGCGACTGCTGCCGCGCAACCGCCGTGCCTGGTCCAGCTGGAATTACCATCTCGGCACGCATCCGCAAGACAGTGCCGCGCTCACCTACAACATGAACCTGCTGCAAGGTCTGCAATCCGAACAGACATTCTGTGTAACCTTAAATCACACAAGCGCTATCGACCCGCAAAAAATCCTGCGCCAGTTCAGCTACAGCCACCCGGTGTTCTCACTGGAAGGTATGGCGGCGCAGCAGCGCTGGCATGAAATCAACGGCGTCAACAACACCTGGTTTTGTGGCGCTTACTGGCGCAACGGCTTTCATGAAGACGGTGTGGTGAGCGCACTGCGTGTCGCGGCAGCGTTTGGAGAAACCCTGTGAAAACCGTTGCAGCCTTGCCACGCAGTGCGATCTATTGCGGACAGATCCGCCATCGCCGCTTTGGCAATCCTGACCACACATTTACCTACCCGATAGCCATGCTCTATGTGGACCTCAATGAATGGAACGACGTGTTTGCAAAAGTTCCACTGTGGTCATCGCAACACCCACAACTAGTCTGGCTACGCGCAGACGACTATCTGCCAGACACACCGGGCGAAACCCTGCGTGAACGTGTCGACAACACCGTGCTGCAAGCAACGGGGTGCAAACCGCGCGGCCCTGTATGTCTGCTGACGCAACCGCGTTACGCCGGATTTGCCATGAATCCCATCAGCTGTTTTTACTGCTATGCCGCCGACGGCATGACACTCGACTACATGATTGCCGAAGTCACCAACACGCCGTGGCGCGAGCGGATTGCCTATGTGCTGCCCTGCCGTGCCGACACCAGACAACAGAACGTCACATTCGCCAAACAGATGCATGTCTCGCCATTCAATCCGATGGACATGCACTATGTCGCACGTTTCAACACTGCACAAAAAAAACTGTACCTGCATCTGGAAAACCACGACCGCAACGGTCGCTGCACAGATGCCACGCTGACACTGACGCGCAAGGCAATCTCGCGCAGCCACCTGCTCGGCTTACTGTGGCAGTACCCGCTCATGACCGTGCAAACAGCCATCGGCATTTACTGGCAAGCCCTGCAACTCTGGTTGCGCGGCGCACGTTTTCACCCACATCCTGCCACACCAACCGCACTTTCCGGGGAGACTCGTCGATGAATGCCATGCTGCAAAAAAGTCTGTCGCTGTTGCAAAACCACGTACCCGTAAAAGCAGAAAATATCACAACAGGCGACCACATTGCCCGCAGTCTGTTGCTGCAAATCCTGCAGCAAGTAAAGCATGGAAGGTTAGCCTTGTTTGATGAAACACACGCCGGCAACACCGTCAAAGTATTTGGCAGCTTGCACGACGCAGACGACATCAATGCCAGCCTGACCGTACATGACAGCAGTTTCTGGAATACCTTGCTCACACGCGGCTCCATGGGCGCAGCGGAAGCTTATATCGCCGGCCACTGGTCATCGCCGGATCTGACGCAACTGGTGCGGCTGATGCTGCGCAACCGCAACATTCTCGGCAGCCTGGACAGCGACAACAGTTTGCTGGCACGCATGACCATGAAGGCCATGCACTTGCTCAAGCGCAATACCACAGCAGGATCACGCCAGAACATTCGCGCACATTACGACCTGAGCAATGATTTTTTCCAGTTGTTTCTCGATCCACAGATGATGTATTCGTCGGCGATATTCAGGCATCCGTCTGAATCACTGGCAGAGGCTTCCACCAACAAACTGGAAAGAGTTTGCCAGCAACTGCAATTACAAGCGTCGGATCACCTGCTGGAAATCGGCAGCGGCTGGGGTGGCTTGGCCATTTATGCCGCACAACATTACGGCTGCAAGGTGACAACCACCACGATCTCCGAGCAGCAGTTCGCGCTTGCAACGGACAGAATTGCAGCCGCCGGCCTGCAGGACCGCATCACCTTGCTGCAACAGGACTACCGGGAACTGCAAGGCGAATATGACAAACTGGTTTCCATTGAAATGATTGAAGCCGTGGGCGCTGAATTCCAGCGAGGCTACTTCGAAATCTGCAATCGCCTGCTGAAATCCGGCGGGCTTGCACTGTTCCAGGCTATTACCATTGACGAGAGCCTGTACACAAATTATCTGAACAGCACCGACTTCATTCGCCAGTACATATTTCCCGGCGGCTGCCTGCCCACTTTATCAAGCATGCAGACGCTGTGTGCCGCTCACACGCAGCTGCAACTGCAGAATATCCATGACATGACACAAGACTACGCACACACACTGCAGGCCTGGCGACAACAATTCCTGTTCAACAGCAAACAGGTGATAGCTCTGGGTTTTGACATCCCATTCATTCGCCTGTGGGACTACTACCTGTGCTATTGCGAAGGCGGGTTTCTGGAAGGCAGCACCGGCACGTATCAGCTGCTATTCCAGAAGAACGCCCAATAACCACTGCAGCATTTGCAACATACGAGAGTATTGCCATGAACAGCGCTATTGAAAAAATTCACAGCGACAGCAATCTGGCCAATTTCATCGAAGCCTCGCGCACGCCGCTACGCATTGCCTGCCATACCGATTATGGCTACCCGCTGATCGTACCCCTATGGTTTTTGTTTGATGAGCAGGCATTCTGGTGTGTCACTCACAAGGACGCAAAACTACTAACTCACTTGCGGAAAAACACGCGCATCGGCTTCGAAATTGCCAACAACGAGCCGCCCTACGCTGGCGCGCGCGGCTACGGCGAGGTGACTTTGTTTCCGGAAAAAGGCGCAGCATTGTTGCCACGCCTGTTATCACGCTATTTCATTCGCAGCGAGAGTCGCCTCGCCACCTGGCTGCTGGCGCGCGCCGATGACGAAGTTGCCATCCGCATCACGCCGCACTACATCAATGGCTGGGATTACCAGCAACGCATGCAGGACGCACGCGAATTCTGATTGACACTGCTCCAGCCAATCAGAAACCACCCCCGATGACATCCGGATGCGCGTGGTGCTGGTCGATAATGATGCGCGCCGCTTCATCAGCATTGTCGACCAGCGTCAACAAGTCCAGTTCCGCACGATCCACACAACCGGACGCCATCATGGTTTTCTCCAGCCACTGCAGCAAGCCGCTCCAGTAATCACGCCCTACCAGCACGATGGGAAATTTTGCCGCCTTGCCCGTTTGCACCAGCGTCAGCGCTTCAAACAACTCATCCATAGTGCCGAAACCACCGGGATAAATCACAAACCCGACAGCGTGTTTAACGAACATGAGTTTGCGCACAAAAAAGTAGCGAAATGACAGCGACATGGTCTGGTAGTGATTGGCATGCTGTTCATGTGGCAGCGTGATGTTCAAACCAATGGAGCGTCCGCCCTGCTGGTAAGCACCGCGATTCCCTGCTTCCATGATGCCGGGGCCGCCACCGGTAATAACCGCAAGCCCGGCTTCTGCCAATAACTGACCGAGGCGACAGGCATCCTCGTAATACACATCACCTTCGTGCAGGCGCGCACTGCCAAACACCGTTACGGCAGGACCTAGTTTTATCAGTTGTTCAATGCCATCCACCAATTCCGACTGAATGCGCATGACGCGCCAGGCTTCTGCCAGTTTTGCGTTATCCATACTTCACCTCTTTATTACTGTTATTGCTGTTTTTCGTAATGCGCAAGACCTTGTCGATCACCTGCACCCAGTGCGCGCCAGAATTGACAGGCTTCACGCTTGAAATCATTTGAGACGCGCAACTGGCGATCAAACAACATCTGTTGATGGTCTTCAGCATATGATGGCCACTGCAACGCACCGTCGTGATTGGGATTGCCGTGGCGCGCAAACTGCGCCCAGTAATCGATCATCGCATCGCTCAGCGTTTTTTCATCACCGGAAAAATGACGTTTGAACCAATTCATCGGCGACGCAAACACAAACTGCAATTCCGCGCCGTGAAACGCGCCCAGCGTGCGCGCCTCCGGCAGGATGAAACGGGCATCAGGATAAACAAAACCGTAAGCATACACCGGCGTCCACGGCGACAGCGCATCCGTGGCGCGCTGCACATTGCAGTTCATATAGCCATCACCAAACAATGCTGACAATGCCGCCCCCGGATCTGCATAGTCTTGCAATGGATAACGCGCCTGCAGTTTTGCCAGCACATCAGGCTTGTCGCCTACCAGATATCGCATACGTTTTTCATAATCTTCCGCCCGCAGCGGTTTGAAACGGTATTCGTGCGAGAACATCACCAGCAGCGAACCTTCATCGGCATTGCTACCGTTGATAACCGGCACGCGATTGAACTGCCCGCTTGCAAAACTGTGCGTAATGGTATCGGCGAGCACACGACCATCAACGATCGGCACACCCCAGAAACCGTATTCGCCTTCACCGAAAACAAACGCCGGGTCATTGGGCAGCGCCTGCAGAACCTCTTCCGGTTTTTTGCTACGCATGCAAACCAGTAAATCACCACGCCCTTCACAACCAAGTTTGATCGCCATCAGTTCCCCTTGCTTTTCTGCTGCAGGCAAACTCGGGTTGTGACTCATGCACGGGCCGCTCTGGGCGATGGCCTGTTGGAACAATCCGGCACTTTGCGGCGATGCCAGATGCGCACACACACTCATGCCACCAGCTGATTCACCGAATATTGTTACATTCGATGGATCGCCACCAAAGGCAGCAATATTGTCATGCACCCAGCGCAATGCCGCCTGCTGATCCATCAAACCGTAATTGCCGGAACTGTAGGTATCGAACTGCTTTTCACCTTCGGCAGACAGTGCGGGATGCGCAAGAAAACCCAGTGCACCGACGCGGTAATTCATGCTCACCACCACGACATCTCCGCGTTTGGCCAGACGCTGCAACGGTGTGCCCTGCAGGCTGTCACCACCGATGAAACCACCTCCGTGGAACCACACCATCACCGGTTTCGCTTTATTGGGTTTCACATCCGGTGTGGCGACATTGAGATAAAGACAATCTTCCACACCGCGCTGCATGTACAACATGTACTGGAAACACTGTGGCCCAGGTACGTTGGCTGCGCGCACGCCCGTCCAGTTGCTGACCAGCACACGCGGTGCGCGCCAGCGCAGTTCAGCGACAGGCGCTTGCGCATAGGGCAATCCGTAAAAAAGATGAACGCCCTCCTCAAGCACACCCTGCACCGAACCATTGGCAGTCACCACCACTGGTCCTTGCGGATTTTTTGTGCACGCCGACAACAACGTGCAAACCAGCAACACAACAGCAAATAGATATCGATTCACATCCAGCCCCCTTTCTTGTGCTGTTCACCATACCGCAGCGTGGTTCGGGGTGCCAGTATTGCCCACGGCTTCACAGGCAGGTCAGCAGCGTCTATAGTCCGCTATCTTTTTCAGCGCCCACAGGATTTCACATGTACAGCTCACTGCTACCCCAGGTACTGCAACTCGCCCGCATTGCCGGTGATGCCATCCTGCAGGTTTACAACACTGCCGACTTCAACGTCGACATGAAAGCCGATGATTCACCACTGACACAGGCCGACCTTGCAGCGCACGCGATTCTGGAACCTGGCCTGCTCGCACTGCTCGACGGCGTGCCGGTGTTGTCGGAAGAAGGCGCGCTGCCGGAATGGGAAACACGCAGCCAGTGGAATCGCTACTGGATCATCGACCCGCTAGATGGCACCAAGGAATTCATCAAGCGCAATGGCGAGTTCACCGTCAATATCGCCCTGATAGAAAATGGCGAGCCTGTACTCGGCGTTGTGCATGTGCCGGTGCTGGATATCAGCTACAGCGGCGTCAAAGGCGTGGGCGCCATCAAATATGAAAAAGGCGAGCAGAAAACCTTACACACACGCAAGATGGATGCACGCAACGGTGAACCGGTAGCCGTGGTGGCAAGCCGCTCACACGGTGCCGATGCGGTGGACGCGCTGCTCGGAAAAATCAGCAGCGCACTCGGTGAAGTCACACTGAAAAACATGGGCAGCTCGCTGAAATTGTGTCTGGTAGCGGAAGGCAGCGCCGACATCTACCCGCGCCTGGCCCTGACATCGGAATGGGATACAGCAGCGGCGCAAGCGGTGGTAGAGGCCGCCGGCGGTCAGGTACTCACCGACAAACTGGAAGTGATGCGCTACAACACCAAGGCCGACATCCTCAACCCGTTTTTCCATGTAATCGGCGACAGCGCTTACAACTGGAAAGCGCTGCTGGCAGGTTGAGCACTGGCGACTCTGCAAAGCTGTTCTATGCTGAGACCATTGCCCTCTGCTTCGGTCTCAGCCTATGAAAAAACCACATCCTCCTCAGTGCGCCAATATCGACGGACTGCGCAAGACAAGGATGCAGCAACAACTTGGCAACGAGATTCTGCGTCTGCAGAGACAATTGCAGGCGCTGCAAACCACTGCTGATGCGGCCGATTTTGAAATGGTCAACAGCTACAAGATGATGTTGCACAATCGCAACTGTATGCTGGCAGAAATCAACAATGTGTCACCCATGCGCCTCTAGCGGCGCATGCTTCACAGAAATCCCAGCAACTCGCGCGCGGCACGATAAGGCGTGATGCGCCCGCTCACCAGCTCGCCGTTGAGCGCAGGCAAACGCGCAGCAACTTGCGGATTCTGTTGCAAGCGCAAGTCGATCATTTCGTGGAGCAGCTTTTTCATCCACTCGACATTTTGTCCGGCGCGCTTGCCTGCAAACTCACCAGCCGCCTCACTGGCGACACAGTAGTCACTGATCATTGCCCACACGCTGTCAATCGCTGCGTGCTGCAGTGCTGAACAGCACACTACACGCGGCTGCCAGTAGTCGGGATGTTTGAGCAACTGCAGCGCGTTCTGGTAATGCTGGCGTGTCTGCTCGGCAAACACTGCGCCGTCACCATCCGCCTTGTTGACGACAATGCCGTCGGCAAGCTCCATGATGCCGCGCTTGATACCCTGCAATTCATCACCGGCATTCGGCAACATCAACACCAGAAAAAAATCCACCATGCTGGCCACTTCGTATTCCGACTGGCCCACACCGACTGTCTCGACAATGATCACGTCATAACCGGCGGCTTCACACAACAACATGGTTTCGCGCGTCTTGTGTGCCACGCCACCCAGCGCACCTTCCGATGGCGACGGGCGAATAAAGGCTTCATCGCGCCGCGACAACTCTTCCATGCGCGTCTTGTCACCGAGAATGCTACCGCCGGCCACGGGTGAACTGGGATCAACTGCCAGCACCGCGACTTTCTTGCCCAGCCCCAGCAAGTACAAACCGAAGGCTTCAATGAAAGTGGATTTACCCACACCGGGCACACCGGTAATACCAATGCGCACACTGTTGCCAGTGCAAGGCAGTACAGCTTCCAGAATATCCTGCGCCTGCAGACGATGATCATCGCGGCGACTCTCGATCAAGGTAATCGCCTTGGCCAACGCGCGTCGATTACCCGCACGCAATGCGGCAATATCAATGGCAAGCGGTGAGACAGAAACAGGCATGAGCAGTGTTAAAAGAAGCAGCTATGTGATGCCGCGCAGGATACCACAGCACCCGCCATCGGTTAATGTAGGGCTTCGCAGGCCTCTGAATACAGCGTAATGCGATTGCGACCATTTTTCTTGGAAAAATACAGCGCCTTGTCGGCGCAGGCCAACCAGTGTTTATAGCCTTCCGCATGCGGCACCATTTGCGCAAGCCCGATGCTGATGGTGAACGGAATCTGCACGCCGGCATGACGAACGCAACATTGCTCGACCATGGCACGCAATCTTTCCGCAAACACCAGCGCACGATCCACGGGCGTTTCCACCAGAATCACCGCAAACTCCTCGCCACCGTAACGCCCGGCAATATCGGTAGCACGTTTGCATTCGCGCAACAGTGCGGCAGTGGCGCGTATGACATCATCACCGGCCTGATGGCCGTGGGTATCATTCACCCGCTTGAAGAAATCAATATCCAGCATAGCCAGTGTTGCTGGATGACCATAACGCTGGCAGCGCGCATATTCACTTTGCAGATCAGCCTCCCAACTGGCGCGATTGTTCAACTGCGTCAGGCCATCCAGACGACTCAACCGTCCCAACTCGCGATTTGCACTTTCAAGATCGGTTTTGCTGATCGCGGAATCGGTCACGTCGTAAATCATCATCACCAGCTTGTCTACGACACCGCGCACGTCGTGCAGCGGAATCATGGTGATGTTCTGGAACATGAAATCGCTCGCGCCCGTTACAGGACGGTAGGAGCGGAAGTGAAACACATGCGGACGCTGTTCCCAGGTGATATAGGCAGGATTATCCAGCGTGAATACCGCTTCCGCCTTGTTGCGAAACCACTGTTCCTGCAATTCAGGAAACACGGCAAACAGATTGTCGCCCATCACCTGTGTGGATTTCAGGTTGCTGTGGTTTTCCATGAACAGGTTCCAGGTGTGGATCCGGTAAAGCCTGTCAATAACCACCAGCCCCACATCAATGGATTGAAGAATATCCAGCACCCAGTGAAAACCCTGCAGTTCACCGACACGCGGCTGTGCTGGCGCAGGCTTTCTGATGTCGCCAGTTTTTTTGCCATCACCCTGATTACCATTCACCAGCATTTACAAAACTCCTGTGCATCATCATTCCACCAGACAGGAAACACGCTCGTGCATGGACGCGAGTGAATCACCGGCAAACAGCAACAGCAAATCACAATGTACATTGCGCGACTCGATGCTGTAGTTGATTTCGATAACCAGGTTCTTGCGCCAGCGCCGATTGCCCTGATGCAACAACTGGTCAATGACGCAGTGCTGGCCTAACACCACCGGTGCACCGCGACTGAAGGTGACATCCAGCTGCGCAGACAAGCCCTTGAGAAAAGCACCAATCAGCACATTGGATACGTCCATCAGCAATTCCAGCTGTGCAGAATCATCAATCTCGCCCTGATATTTCATCAGTTTGGCCATATCGGCAAAACTGGCATCGTCGAATACCACCATCGCCTCGCCCGCCACTCCCGCGCCGGCAAAGCCCTGACAGACCGCCGACAAGCGCTCACAGTCGCGTACGCCTGACAACGCCATCGACAATTCAGTCACCTCCAGCAGTGCCACTTTCGGAATCGGCAACTGGATAAACACATCGAGCAGGCGCGCCAGCAAATCACCCGCCTGCCCCATCGCCACATTGGCCAGTTCCTGATAGGCATCGCGCAGTGCCGGCGCCAGGATCAGCAAGGGATCCACGGCCTCAATGGCTTCACGTTCGGCGGATACTGGCTCCTCCCACAAACCGAATTGCTGCATGAGCTGGCGGATCTTGTCGCTGTCGACCGGTTTCTGGATGAAATCCATGGCGCCCAGTTGCGACACCCGGCTGCGTGCATCCGGCTGCATATCGCCTGATACCACGATGACCATGGTATTGAGATGCTCACGCTGGATGGCTTCCAGCACCGCGTAGCCATCCATCACTGGCATGTTGAGATCAAGAAACAGCAGATCCGCCTTACCGACACGGATCAGACTCAGGGCATCGGCGCCGTTTTCGGCAAAACTGATGTCGGCATCAAAGTCTTCCGGCAGCGCACGCATCATCTGCTTGCGCGCCATGCTGGAGTCATCACAGATCAGTACGGGCAATCCCATCGCAGACAAACCGGCAACATAAGTAGTTACCTAAGCGTAGTCGGGGTTTTGCCCTTGGCCAGAACAGGCCTTTTAATCGCGTGATTTATTGCAGCGCAGCGCGAACACGCGACCAGTCAAACGCGGGGCCCGGATCGGTTTTCCGGCCCGGCGCAATATCCGCGTGACCGACAATGCTGTTCACGGTGATGGCCGGGCAGAGCTGCATCAAGCGCCGGATCAGTTGCAGCAGCGACGCATACTGTGCCTCGGTGTAGGGGATGGTATCCGTGCCTTCCAGCTCGATACCGATGGAGAAATCATTGCAGTTATCGCGACCACACCACGCAGACACACCCGCGTGCCAGGCGCGAGCAGCGACAGGGAGGTACTGGGTCACCTCGCCCAGGCGACTGATGAAAAAGTGCGCGGAAACACGCAAACCGCGCAGATCAGCAAAGGCGGGATGGGCATCGCAATCCAGGGTGCCGGCAAAGAGCTGATCGACATAGCCTCCGCCGAATTCACCGGGAGGCAAACTGATGTTGTGGATTACCAGCAGGCCGATGTCGATACCGTCCGGGCGTTCATTACAGTGCGGGGAGTGTTGATGGCGCAGGCCTGGCAACAGCGCCTGCGACTGATCCTTTCCCGACAGCGACATTTCAGGCTGCCAGCAGGGGTTTGCAGCCAGGCAGGACAGACAGGTTGCCCTCGTAGAACTCCGCTTGCAGGCTGGCTGTGGCGCAACACATCAAGCCTGCGCTGTGTGCATCCAGCAAGACCGTACACAGGGGATCTGAAAACACGACTGACCAATGACTGCCGTCGGCCTGCTGCAACCAGCAACCAACATCGAATGGCTGGTCGCCTGCCGACAGGGGTTGAGTAGCCGGCCACAGGCACATCGGCTCTACGGATGGCCTGCCCTGCAACAGCGCCAGGTGCACACGCTCCAACCGGTCAAGCAAGGTGCTGTAGGTGCGGCGATCGCAGCCGATCTCGTCAAAACCACGCCGCAGGTTTTGCAACAGTGCGGGCACACGCTGCAGTAAGCCCTGGCCCAAATCGTGACCCGTGCCGGGCAGTACCGAAGCCAGCAGTTCATCGGCCACTGACAGCGCCGACAGCCAGGCATCAGATGCCGTGCCCTCGCGCCAGTGGATACCAAGCAGTAGTGCGCTCCAATGTTCGATGAGGATATCCAGCACAACCTGTGGCCAGTACTCCTGAGCTACCCGCTCGCGCAAGAGATTATTGATCTCTGCACGCACATCCATCACCTGCATCGACAGACGCGCATTGGCGACTACCGCCGAGGTATCCTGCTGCACGCGCTTGCGCACCAGCAGCAGGTAATCCAGCAAATCGCACCAGGCAGACATCAGTGCAGCCGGCTGCTCGGTCAGTGCCATCGCCAGCGCCATGGCCAGATCGCGACACTGCTCTGCCACCACACCGTCAATTCCCAGGCAATCCTGCCAGCCTGGCGCCAGACCCTGCATTTCCTCCAGTACGCGACGGGCAGGATGGGCACTGTCGGCAAAATTTTCCTCCAGAGCAGCATATAGCAGGGGCCCGGCCAGCAACGAAAGGAAGGTTCTGGCGACAGGCGGCAAGGCGCTGTCCTGTGCCAGCAGATCCGCCAGCCAGGGCAACAGCGCCGACTGGCGATGTGTAGCCGCAGTGGCCGCCACCCCGCGCCAATCCCCAACCTGTGCCATACGGGCCAGCTCATGTGCCAGCAGCAATGTGCGTTCATGCAAGGCAGGCGGCACCACCAGCGCCTGGGCAGCGATAGAAGGTACAGCCCAGCGCTCCAGAGGCTCCCACCATTCGGGCAGGGCTTGCGGCACCACGCTGGCGACCAGTTCACCACGGCGCTGCAGTGAATTGAACACAGCGTTGAGCATCAGGCGAGTTAATTGTGGCAACACGCCGAGGAAAGCCTGCGCCAGACCCTTACGGATACGCAGGGGTGCAGGTACATCCGACAGCAACAGGAAAAACAGACGCGCAAGAGTATGCGGTGCCAATGGGCAGTCGAGCACGCTCCCCTCTGCCTGGCCCGCATGGCGAAACCACAACGCCGACAGGCGACCAATGCCTTCCGCCTGTTCACGGTAGAGTTCACTGACGACCTCATCAGCAGCACAAAGGTAGATGAAAGTACGGGCATGCAAGGCGCTTGCTGCACTGCCTATCAACCACGCCTGATCCGGCTGTTCACATCGCAGGAAGAGTTGGCGCATATAGCTGTCAATAAACATGCGACGGCTACGGCGCAACTCACAACACAGAGGTGTCTGTTCGCCGTCCTGCAGCAGCTGGTGCTCGAACTGCTCAAACGCCGTGCGCAGTTGCTCCAGCAAATGCACGCGAGCCACAGCAAACATGGTCTGCTGCGCAGTCTGGTTGCTGTCCGCTGCTGGTGGATACACCATTGCGCTTAATCCCTGTCCGTGAAGTCACCCGTATCACGCGCAAGCATACGAAAAGATTGCCGCCACGTCATTCCACCAGATCATCGATATCGATGTCATCCTGCTCGGCCTGTGGCGGCGTATCTCCCACCTGAGTGGCGCGTATCTGCAGCCAGCCATCGCGGGCATAACTGTAAGGGTCGAGTGCCGCGCCCTTGATGGTGGTTTCCAATCCGAGCAGGCGCTCACGGGTGTTCACGGCTGATGCAGCGCCGGACAACGCGCGCGCATCATCATGGGGATGCCCGTACAGCACATTGTTCTGGAAAGCCATGCCCGAAACCGTACCGGTACCGTCCCGCAAGGTAGAAGGTCCCATCAAGGGCATGACAAAGTAACTGCTGTCTTTCCAGCCCCAACGGGCGAATGTGTCGCCAAAACCTGTCTGGCGGAAACGGCGCTGCTCTTCCCCTGTGACATCCAGAAATCCGAACAAACCTGCCGTACTGTTAAGAATGAAACGCGACAGATTGTAGAACGCTGCTTCACCCCGACCCTGCAGGGCGTAGTTGACCGAGCTCGAAGCGTCACCCAGATTGCTGAAGAAATTGCGCACGCCCGTGCGCACCGGCTGCGGCGCTACCTGCCGATAACCCTTCGCTACCGGCTCCATCACATAGTGATCTGCCTTGTCATTGAACGTGAAGATGGCACGGTTCATCGGCTCCAGCGGATCGCGCGGGTTTGACGGCGTACTGGTACAAGCCGTCAGCAGCAGACAGGCAATCAACAGACAGTGGCGGTGAGCTATGGAAATCATGCGTTTTTCCCGAAAGGTTTCAGTCGATCAACTTTCTGCCAGACAAGGCTCAATAAGAGTATCGATGCCGTATACGCGCGCGAGACCACGCATGCCCTCTGCCAGACCCGACAGCTGCAGGCGCCCGCCGGATTGCTGCAAACGGCGCATCAGTTCCAGTGTAGCCGCCAGCAGCAGGGAATCTGCCTGCAAGGCACTGACATCCAGCACCAGTACCGGTGGAGCTGAAGCATCCGCCAGAGCCAGCAACTGCGACAGCAAGCCTGCGCTGTCGCGCATATCCAGACTACCTTGCACACGGTAGTGACCGGCCGCCAATTGCTCCAGCATCGTCAACTCCCGGCACTTCAGCTTTTGAGCGGTGCGGCGCTGACGCCCGCACTCTGTTCGGCCGGCGCGAGATTCTTGTTGCGCAACACCTGGATCAATCCTTCGATACCGCCCTTACTCACTTCATCGGTAAACTGGTTGCGATACACCGTCACCAGACTGGCGCCCTCAACAGACACATTGAAAACTTTCCAGCCTTCCGGCGTGTTGTAAAGCACGTAGTCAATCGCCACCGGCGCACTGGCATTGGCCACCTGCACCTGCGACTTGACTGTCGCCTCCTTGCCTTCATTTTCCATCAGCACATCGGGTTTGATGGAAATTTTCGCGTCGCGATAGCGCAACATGGTGCTGAAATATGTGCGCGTCAGCAGCGTACGGAACTCATCCGTCAGCGCGGTTTTCTGGGCATCGGTGGCCTGTTTCCAGTTTTTGCCGACAGCCAGTGCCGTCATGCGCGTGAAATCAAAACGCGGATACACCAGCTGCTGCACCTCACTGCGCACCGCCTCGGTATTGCTGCCGTTTTCCTTCTTCAGCACGACGCGCACCTGCTCCGAGGTTTCCTGCACCAGAGCTGCCGGGCTCTGTTCAGCCCGCACCGAAATCGCCAGCAATGACAACACCAATCCCATCACCCAAACAAACTTGCTCATGTATTGACTCCAGAACTTGTAACGGATATTTCCGCGATCATTTTGACGACGCCGGCTTCTCTGCCAGCGTGGTCATGAACTTGCCGATGAGCTGCTCCAGCACCAGTGCTGATGATGTCAGCATGAAGCGATCACCTTCTTTCAACTCGGTTTCTTCACCGCCTTGCGTCAAGCCGATGTATTGCTCGCCGAGCAGACCGGCAGTCAGGATCTCGGCACTGGCGTCGCGACTGAAACGGTAGTGTGTGTTCATGGCGAGACTGACCTTGGCGCGGTAGTTCTGCGCATTGAGTTCAATAGCCGACACGCGCCCCACTACCACACCGGAAGCCTTTACCGGCGCCTTGACCTTGAGGCCACCGATATTGTCGAATTCAGCGTATAACGTGTACGTGGCACCATTGCTGGACGTAGTGAGATTGGCCACCTTCAGCGACAGGAATGCCACCGACAGCAAACCTATCGCCACAAAGAGACCTACCCACACATCTATTGTTGCCCGTTTCATTGCAACACTCTCCCACTTCAGAACATGAACGCAGTCAGTACAAAATCCATCGCCAGAATCACCAGCGCCGAAGTCACCACCGTGCGCGTTGTAGCGGAAGAAACACCCGCCGCCGTCGCCTCCGCGTCATAACCTTCAAACACGGCAATCAGTGTGACTGCCACACCGAAAAAAACACTTTTGATCAATCCGTTCATCACATCATCGTGAAAATCCACAGCATTCTGCATCTGCGCCCAGTAAGAACCCTGGTCGAGGCCGATCAGCACCACGCCGACGTAATAACCGCCGAGTATGCCCATGACATTGAACAGCGCGGTCAGCACGGGCAGTGACAGCACGCCCGCCCAGAAACGTGGCGCAATCACGCGCGCCACCGGATTGACTGCCATCACCGCCATCGCATCCAGCTGTTCGGTGGCTTTCATCAAACCGATTTCTGCCGTCATCGCCGAACCGGAACGGCTGGCAAACAGCAGCGCAGCCAGCACCGGACCCAGCTCACGCAGCAGCGACAGCGCCACCAATGTGCCCAGCGCATCTGCCGAACCAAAACGCACCAGTGTGTTGTAACCCTGGAGGCCCAACACCATGCCGACGAACATGCCGGACACCATGATGATGATCAACGACAACACGCCGGCAAAGAAGATTTCACGTATCACCAGCTGCGGGCGCAACAACAGGGGACCGGAATGCGCGACGATGGCGAGCAGGAAACGACTGGCAAAACCCAGTTTCCACAAGGCATCGACAACCCAGGCACCGAGATTGCGCAGCGAATTCGTCATCGCCTCAAACATGCGCAGACCCCAGGCCAAAATCCTCAGCCACATCGCTGCTGGCTGGAAAGGCAAAACGCACCGGGCCGTCGGCCGCGCCATGCACAAACTGGTATACCCAGGGATCCTGTGAGCTCAGCACTTCCTGCGGCGTACCGGAAGCGATGATTTCACCTTCGGCCATGAAGTAGACGTAATCCGCCAATTCCAGCGAATGATGGATATCGTGCGTGACCATGATCGCCGTGGTGCCGAGGGCATCGTTCAGCTTTTTGATCAGGTGGGCGATTACACCCAGCGAAATCGGATCCAGACCGGTGAACGGCTCATCGTACAGCATCAAGGCCGGATCCAGCGCAATTGCGCGCGCCAGTGCAATGCGGCGCGCCATGCCGCCAGACAGCTCCGCAGTTTTCATGTCCTGCGTGCCACGCAAACCGACTGCCGACAGTTTCATCATCACCAGATCGCGAATCACGCTTTCGGGCAGGTCAGTATTTTCGCGCAGCGGAAAGGCAACATTATCGAACACGGACAAATCGGTGAACAGCGCGCCGAACTGGAACAACATGCCCATGCGACGACGAAAGCGGAACAGCTCGCGACTATTCATGCGATTGACATGTTCACCATCGACAATGACATCACCCTGCTGTGGGCGGTACTGGCCCGACAGCAGACGCAGCAGCGTGGTTTTGCCGCAGCCGCTGCCACCCATGATGGCAACCAGCTTGCCTCTGGGTATCGCCAGGTTGATGTTCTTCAGGATGGGCCGCTCGCCGTAGGCAAAGGCCACATTCCGGATGTCAATAAAAGGCTGGTCAGCCACGGTTTCCCTTTCACACGGGCAAAGAGCGCGCATTGTATAGGTTGCCGCCGCCTGCGCCAAACGCGCAAACCCCCTATCAACCCACTCGCAACCGGTGTCCGTGCTCTTTCAGCCAGCGGCGACTCTGCTGCCAATGCTCACAATGTTCTGCCACCAGCGCCCAGAACGCGAGCGAATGGTTCATGTGCTGCAAGTGGCAGGCCTCATGCACCACCAGATATTCCATCACCGGCACTGGCGCGAGCAATATAAGCGGATTGAAGAGGATATTGCCGCGACCACTGCAGCGCCCCCACAAGCTGCGCGTGTAACGCAACGTAAAACCACTGAGCTTGTGTGAAAGCGACATCTGCTCGATACGCTTTTCCGCCACCGGCAGCAGGCTTGCACGCGCCAGATCGGCAAGCCAGCGCAAAAACAACTTCTCGGCTTTTCGCGCATCCAGCGCCCTGCCCTCAATCCACAGCACACCCCCCTCGCGCACAACGGCAGCGCGCACTGCGGCGCGCCATTGCACATGCAGTGCATCGCCCATCACGACAATTTGTGAGCCGGATGCCACACACAGGTGTTCCATGCTGCGACTTTGCAACTCTTCCAGTTTGCGCAAGATCCACGGCGTCTTCTCGACAACAAACGCATCAATATCGCGCTTTGCCGCGCGCAAAGGCGCCTTTACCTCGACACGGCCATCGTGCACATGGATGGCGATACTGCGCCGACGCGAACGCACCAGCGTGTACTCAAGTTCAGCAGGCTCCGCGACGACAGGCGTGCGCAACGCTGCAAACAATGGCAACTGCAGGATATCGCGCATGTATCAATGCGACTGCTTTTCCTTCATCACCTTGGCAAAGGCAATGCGGAACGGCGTGTGTATCCAGACCGGAAACAGGCGCTTCAGGATTTCAAACAGCCAGGCATCCGGGCCAATCAACACCCGCATGCGATTGGCTTTCACCGCTTTCACCACTTTGGCAGCCAGGTATTCCGGTGACTTGCCAAAGCGATCCACCAGTGCCGCCATTTTCTGCGTATCTTCATCCTTGCCGGACTTCACCATCGCCGCGTTGAGAATATTGGTGCGGATGGCACCAGGGTGAATGCTGGTTACACCGATATTGTGATACGCCAACTCCACACGCAGCGTCTCGCTGAACGCCTTTACCGCCGCCTTGGTCAGCGAATAGGCACTCTGGTTGGGAAAACCGAGAAAACCGGCCATGCTGGATGTATTGACGATGTGTGCCTCCTGCTGTTTTTTCAGGTACGGCAGGAAATAGTGACAGCCGTACAACACACCCCAAAGGTTGATGCCAAGCACGAAATCAAAGTCACTCAGCGTGTGATCTTCGAAACTTTTGTTGATGGTGACGCCGGCATTGTTGAACACGATGTGAATCGCACCGTGCTGCTGCTCGATTTCCGCAGGCAGCGCCGCCATGCGTTCGCGATCGGCAACGCTCGCGACATGCGTGCTCACACGCACAAATTTGCCGCTCAGCAGATTGACGGTTTCCTGCAAACCTTTTTCATTGATATCGCAGAGCGCGAGGTGGCAGCCCTCATCGGCAAAAGCTTGCGCCAACGCACGACCGATACCACTGCCGGCACCGGTAATCACACAGACTTTATCGCGCAAATTTTTCATGTATGACGCCTCAGCCATGCCCAAAAGGGCATTTGCCACTTTTTTCGGTCGAATCGATTCCTTTCGGCGGCAAACCGGCAAAGGCATCGGCACGGTTTTTCTCGCGCTCGGCCAGGATCATGTCGGCAGCGCGCTCCGCAACCACCACCGTCGGTGCATGCGTGTTGCCGGAAATCAGGTTCGGGAAGATGGAAGCATCCACCACGCGCAGCGCGTGCAGGCCATGCACTTTCAATTCATTGTCGACCACCGCCAGCGGATCATCCGCCGCCCCCATACGGCACGTGCCGACGGGATGGTAAACGCTGCCGCCTTTTTCCCGCGCATATTGCAGGATCTGTTCATCGCTCTGTACATGCGCACCAGGCAGCAATTCCCTGGTGGCAATTTCTGCGAAGGGCGCTGCCGCATAAATCCGGCGCTGCCACTTGATGCCCTCGACAATGCGACGACAATCGTCTTCGTCGGTGAGATAGTTGTAGAGAATTTTCGGTGGCGCCTTGGGATCGCTGCTGCGGATATGCACGTGCCCGCGTGATTTCGGTCGCAACACACACACAGTCGAATTCACACCTGGCTCGCTCGACGGCACCATGTTGCCCTTGTCATCCATATCACCCGCACCCGGCGTGAAATGGATTTGCAAACTGGGACGCGTGTCGTCGGCCTGACCGCGAAAAAAAGCACCTATGTTGGCAGCGGGAAATGCCAACACACCGCGCTTACTGAAAATGTATTTGAACAGACTGGCGATCACGCGCGGGAACTGCCCGTCTTCACTGATCGTCGGCGGATTGCGCACACCGTGCTGGACTTGCACATGATAGTGATCCTGCAAGTTTTCGCCGACACCACGCAGTTCATGTTTCAGTTCGATGCCGTGCGCCTGCAGCACTTCGCGCTGACCCACACCAGACATCTCCAGCAACGCCGGCGAATTGAGCGCACCGGCAGCCAGAATCACTTCCTGCATTGCCGCCACTTCCTGCAGTTGGCCTTTGCTGTCGTAATAGTGCACGCCGATCGCACGGGTTTTGTGAAACAGCACCTTCGCAGCAACGGCGTTGGTGGCAATCACCAGATTCTTGCGTGCGCGCACGTCCTTGCCCAGGAACGCCGCTGCTGCGCTCCAGCGTTTGCCGTTTTTCTGGTTGAGCTGGAAATAACCCACACCTTCCTGTTTCTCACCGTTGAAATCGGCAGTCGCGGGAATACCGGCCGCCTGCGCCGCACGCAAGTAGTGATGCGATTGTGCGTAATCTGTTCGGCAACCGGTGACGTTCAACTCACCACCCTTACCGTGATAACGACTGGCTTCGCCCAGCTCGAAATTTTCCCCTCGGCGCCAAAACGGCAACAGCGTTTCATAATCCCAGCCTTCGCAACCGGGCTGCGCCGCCCAGGCATCGTAATCCTCGCGTTGGCCGCGGATATACACCATACCGTTGATGGAACTGCAGCCGCCCAGCACGCGCCCACGCGGTGAATGGATAGGACGATTGTTACACCCCGGTTCCGGCTCGGAGTAATAGATATTAGTGTCTTTCGGATCGTGTATCAGTTTGATGAAACCAATCGGCATGTGAATCATCGGATTGGTGTCTTTGCCGCCGGCTTCGATCAGCAACACGCGGATATTACTGTTGCGCGACAGGCGGTTCGCCAACACACAACCGGCCGAACCGGCGCCGACGATGATGTAATCAAACTGGTTGTCGAGCATGGGGCAATCTCCGTCAATGGCTGGCCACAATTGGCTGCCGGGAATGGCCGGGATTTAACCGCACCCGGCCTGCATGGGCAATGCGTGATTGGGATGATGGCGCTCAGTGCACGCCGTCTTCCAGCAGAATACCGAAACTGATGCGCGAAACATTCTCGTCGTAATCGAGCAGACTCTCGCCATAACCGTTGTACAGCTGCACGTTCCAGCGCAGGTAGCGGGTGGCAGGCCAGCTGTAATCCAGTTGCACCGCGCCCTTGTCGTTGGACTCCCACCAGTTGCGCGTCATCAGGGTCAGGCGCTGGTCGCCCCAGTTGTAGCCACCCGACAGTTCGACATGCCCCATGTAATCCATGATATCGGCATTGTCATCCTCACCCGCTTGCTCCGGTATGCGCCACCACGGCTTGATACCCAGCCAGGCATCACCATGCTCGAAGAGAAAATCCGCGTAGACCCGATTCCAGCTGCGCGAATAATCGGGGCCGCGACCATTAGACTGATGCACCGCGCCCAGACGCCAGGAAATAAAGCGCGCACCGCGCCAACGCCAGTCGAGCGGCATATCGACAAACACTTCCGGTTCGTAATCATTTTCACGAAACGGGCTGGAGTAACTGGTGTCGTACAATTGCCAGTATGATTGCTGGGTGTATGCAAAATACAAATCAGCATCGCGGCCGAGCAAATCGTCATCAATCTTGCTCTTGAAACTGATCTGGTATTTCACTTCAGCATGCGTGGGGTCTTGATCATCAAACCCCTTGGTTGCACCAGTCTGATAGCCAAGCGGCAGAATGTAGGTGGCCTTGTGCGGCTCGATCAGGAAACGCTCACTCCTGCGCTCGCCGGTTTTGAGATCACGCATCACTTCGCCCGCCGTGCGCGTCTCTGCCTGTTGCCGGCACTGCTCGCGCAAGACGCCCACGCTGACATCGTCACGCGCAGTCTTCAATTGCGCCAACAGACAATCCTGCTCCGCAGCAGAGTAAACGCGCTCATTATGTATAACTTCCGCCGCCTGCAAGCTTGTACCGATCAGCATCAATGCTGCCAATGCCCATGATGTGTAGCGCATTACGTTTTCTCCTGCCATCGCCCTTGATCAAGGCCGCGTATATTCCCCGATTTCACGCCCCGCGCCAAGAAAACTACAATCAATGGCGAAACAGCAGCCAATCCCGAGGTGCGTCATGGGCATAGCCAATTACTTCGACAGCGACCCGAACTTCAGCGAAGCACAGGAAGCGGAGCTGGTGCGACTGACCAACGCCGTGCGCAAGATCATCGACAGCAACGTCAAGCTCAATGCGCCACTCACCGAACTGCAACAACTGGCCGATGCTGCCGAGCAGATCGCCGCACGCATGCAAACACACGCTAGCGTGCGCCCAATTGCCGCACACAACAAGCTGTTCAAGCCGGAACAGGTGGATTGGTCCGCCCCCTTCAGCCCGGTGGTTGGCCGTTGCAATCCGCTCTCCCCACCGATGAAAATGGTGTTGCGCGACGGCAAGGCCATCGGTGAAGTCACGTTCAGTGATGCCTACGAAGGCCCACCCAACTGCGTGCACGGCGGCATGGTCGCACTGACCTGGGATCATGTGCTGGCATTATCGAACATGCTGCTCAACGCGCGCGGCCCGACGGCGTGGTTGCACATCGAATACCGCAAACCGACGCCACTGCTCACACCCTTGCGTTTTGAAGCCTGGATTGATCGCGTCGAAGGCAAGAAAATTTTTGCCAAGGGCGTGTGTTATGCCAATGGCGAAGTGGTGACTGAAGCCACAGGACTTTTCATCCACACCTTTATCAAGAATATCGGCGTCGATGAGAACATGATGAAACAATTCAAGATTGACGAGTCTGCATCACCCCATGAGCCACACACACCACCAACTCACTTCACTGCTGATTGATCTCGAGTGCGAACTGCGCCGCGCCCATTTCTGGCACAGCGAAGCGCCCTCTGCAGAAGCACTGGCCAGCCCGGAACCATTCTGTGTGGACACCATGGACTTTTCACAGTGGCTGCAGTTTGTATTCCTGCCACGCATGCGCGCCCTGCTGGATGCTCGCGGCACCTTACCCGCAGCTTGCGATATCACCACCATGGCTGAAACCGTGTGGGCGGCCAACCTGCAGGCAAAGAACGTGATTGCCGTGTTGCAGGCGTTTGACCAGACCATCAACGAAAACCCGTAGAATCCCCATCTGCAAGATAACCACTTGCCTGGAGACCACCGCATGCTGCGCCTCAGCGAAATCAAACTGCCCCTGCACCACGAACCGGCAGCCCTGCCGGCGGCCATTGCCCGGAAGCTCGGTATCACCGAGCAGTCGATCCAGGATTTCACCGTCTTCAAACGCGCCTACGATGCGCGCAAGAAATCCGACATCCAGTTTATCTATATTGTCGACGTGAGCGTTGCCGATGAAGCCTCGCTGCTTGAGCGATTCACGGATGACCCTCACATCAAGCCGACACCGGACACCTCCTACCATTTTGTGCTGAGCGCCGCAGAAGGCGCGCAATTACTGACACAAAAACAACAGCGGCCGATTGTAATCGGCATGGGGCCTTGCGGGATTTTCGCCGGGCTGGTGCTGGCACAAATGGGTTTGCGACCGATCATTCTCGAACGCGGCAAATGTGTGCGCGAACGCACGCAGGACACCTGGGGCCTGTGGCGCAAACATGCACTGAACCCGGAATCCAATGTGCAATTCGGCGAAGGTGGCGCCGGTACCTTTTCCGACGGCAAGCTGTACAGCCAGATCAAGGACCCTAAATTTCTCGGTCGCAAAGTGCTCACCGAATTTGTGAAAGCCGGCGCACCGGAAGAAATTCTCTACATCAGCAAACCGCACATCGGCACCTTCAAACTGGTAACGATGGTGGAAAACATGCGCCGTGAAATTGAAAAACTCGGCGGGGAAATCCGCTTTCAGCAACGCGTGACGGACTTCCAGATTCGCGATGGACAAATGGAAGGCATCACACTGGAAAGTGGCGAGACACTGCACAGCCGACATGTGGTGCTGGCAGTGGGCCATAGCGCACGCGATACTTTTGAAGCATTGCACGCACGCAGTGTCTACATGGAAGCCAAGCCATTTTCGATTGGCTTTCGCATTGAACATCCGCAGTCATTGATCGACAAATGCCGCTTCGGCACATTTGCCGGCGACCCACTGCTCGGCGCAGCCGATTACAAACTGGTGCACCACGCCAGCAATGGCCGCGCCGTTTACAGTTTCTGCATGTGCCCCGGCGGCACCGTTGTCGCAGCCACATCGGAGCCAGGCCGCGTGGTAACCAACGGCATGAGTCAGTATTCACGCAATGAACGCAACGCCAATGCCGGCATTGTGGTGGACATTTCGCCAAAAGATTTTCCCGGCGGACCATTGGCCGGCATCGCCTTGCAGCGCGAACTGGAGTCGCGCGCATTTGTGCTTGGCGGAGAAAATTACTGTGCGCCGGCACAGCGCGTCGGTGACTTTCTCGCTGGCCGCGCTTCCACGCAAGGCGGCAAGATCAAGCCGTCGTACAAGCCCGGTGTGAAGTGGACGGATTTATCCACCGCACTGCCTGATTATGCGATCACGGCAATACGAGAAGCCCTGCCCGCCTTCGATAAACAGATTCGCGGCTTTGCCATGAGTGAAGCCGTGTTGACGGGCGTGGAAACACGCACGTCTTCACCGGTACGCATCACACGCAATGCAGACATGCAAAGCCTGAATGTGAAAGGTTTGTTTCCTGCCGGCGAAGGCGCTGGCTATGCCGGCGGCATTCTGTCAGCGGCTGTGGATGGCATCAAAGTCGCAGAAGCTGTCGCACGCAGCATGCAAGCAGTCGCGGAGTAATGGCATTTACCAACGCCATTCCGCGCGCGCCCACACACTGCGACTGCCATAGGGGAAAGGGGTACTGGCACCCTCATAGGGCTGCGGCATCCATTGCCTTTCATTCGTCAAGTTATCTACACCCAAGGTGAACGCTGCGCCTGCAAATGTGTACCGCAAACCCGCGTTGAATGTCAGCTCTGCATCAAGTGTCTGCTGGCTTATCGGAAAACCGGAACCACCAACAAGCACCGCATCGTACTGCATAGCTGTGCGCGTACCGACATAGCGCAACCCGGCAAAAGCAGCAAGATCTTGCACGGGCGTATCTACACTACACCACAGGTTGGCAACCTCTGCGGGCGCACCAAGATACTGCCCACTGCGTCCCTGCACATCATATAGAGACAGATCGTTGTCATTCGACTGCGCAATACTGTAATTCGCCTGCAAAGAAAACCCGTCGACACGATAGAGATACTGCAGCTCAGCACCGCGTGTATGCATCTCAGGATTATTATTGTAAGCAAACACGTTTAACTCATCCTGACTAAAAATAATCGAGTCTTTGATCTGTTGATCAAAGACCGACAACGTCAGATAACCGTCGGCCAATACTCGATGACCAAATTCCAATTCGTGCACAACGGTACGCTCGGGCTTTAATGATTCACTATCAGTCCCATAGTGAATGGTTTCAATATTGGGCTCCCGAAACGCCTCACCGTACAACCACTTGAAATGCCAATTATCTTCTGCCCTCGTCAAACCCAGACGCGGCGTCAGTGCATTGCCGGCATATTGATGATGGCTCGCCCGGCCGCCCAGTGCGAGACGATAATTGCCCAGCGCTTTATCCCAGTTAACATACAGCGAGCGCGAACTATAGGCTTGCGTATCGTCGTCGCCAAAGTAGCGATCTGTGGGCAAACTGAAATAGGGCCCCGTCGTCTTGTTCGCCACCGCATTCTGATACTGATAATCCGCTCCCCATGTGAAACTATCGCTATCTGCATACGCGTAAGTGGCATCAAAACCCGCCGTAATACTTCGCGCCGTCATGTCGAACACCGTTGGCTCAGTTGGCGCCTTTACCAGCAAGTCGTCGCTGCGATATCCCACCCGTGGCGTCAATGTCCAAGTATCGGACAGGTGCGCGTCATGTGATGCTGACATCAGCACTCGATTCAACGCAATGGTTCCGCGCGGATCATTCGTGCCAAATCCCTGTATCGCGTCAATATCAAAATTTTCGAGGTAGAGTTGCGCACGAGTATCTTCGTGAATATCCGTCGTCAACGCCAAGGTGCTGCCTTGTGTGGCGGCATCAGCTGTATCAACACGCTCACCCACATTATCAATCCATGTTTCACGTCCCCAATGACCGTGATTAACGCTACCGGTGATCGTTGTAGCGACATTGTCTGTGCGAATGCTGTCAGTAAAACCCAGCAACCCCGTGTCAGTGCCAGACTGATTGATCTGCGTGTAATCCACCTGTCCCTGCGTATCATGCTCACGTGTATAGAGACGAATCACTGCCAGTTGCGCACTACCGCCGTACTTCGTACTACCAGGACCACGCAGGACTTCCACGCGCTCCAGTTGACTAATGGGCATGTAAGGCAGAGGCGACCAGCTTCCGTACAACAGCTCGTTTAAAGGCATGTCGTTGAGCAGTACCAGAATCTTGCCCTCCAGCGTCCAGTTGCCTCGCATCATCAGGCCAATGGAATTACGACCATCTACCCCTAAACTGGTACCGGGGATGCGCTGTACGACGTCCAACAGAGTTCTGGCGCCCATCGCCACCATATCCTCGGCCGTAAAGACTGTGATGATGCCCGGTTGTTCACGCCAGGTGCTGGGACGCTCACTGGCAGTGTCAATACGCACCTGCATCAACTCTTCAAGTGACAAATTCAGCAGATCAGACACTCTGTCGGCTGCACCTGCAGAAGAGACACAAACCAAGGCCATTACCCCAATCAACAACCGAAAACCTGACTGCCGGTGAGAAGACCGACAGCCCTTGGTGCGAAGCCGTGGAATCACCATCATCGCGCTCACCTATTCACACAGAACCAATCTGAAGGATAGCTTATCGTCCAACCTCCCGAACAGCACTCCCATTCATTCAATAACAGAGGCAGGCTCTACATGGTTTGATCTGCGCACCACTAACAGCGCAGAGATAAAAATCAACAACGCACCGCCAATAGCATAATGATCCGGCACTTCATCCCAGAGTATCCAGCCAAACAGTGCCGCCAGCAGTACAGTGAGATAGCTGACCGGCGCGATTCTCGCTGCCGGTGCAGAGCCATACGCCAGTGACAGGAACCACTGCGCCAGCGTATTCACACCACCGATGCCTGCCAACAGCCACCAGGCATGCACACTCGGCCACTGTGGATTGAAGGCATAAGGCAAAGCGGACACCAGCGTGCTGAATAACGTGAAATAAAACACCACGCGCATTGGCGGATCACTCACCGACAACTTGCGCACAAACACGAAAGCAAATGCCGTGAGCACGGTGCAGGAGAGCCCTACCGGTGCCATCCACGCAAAGTGTTCTCCACCAGGCTTCAATACCAGCATCACTCCCAGCAAACCGACCAACACCACGGCATAAATACGCGCCGTAATACTTTCACCGAGAAACCAGTGAGCCAACACCGGCACAATCACCGGCGCGGAATAGACAAACAACATCGCATCTGCCAGTGTAAAATGCGCGAGCGAATAAAAATAAAGATACATGGCGGCGAGCCCCACCACCGTGCGCGCAATATGCCACGGCAGCATAACTGTCTTTAATGCAGAAAAGCCGCTGACAAACAGCCACGGCAGCAGAAATGCCAGACCGGCAAGATTGCGAAAAAACACAACGGCATTGTTATCCAGCTCATGAGAAGCCAAACGCACCAGCACACCGGTAATGGCGTAGCAAAATGCCGTCAGCGCCAGATAAAAAGCACCACGCAAAACATTTTGTGAGAATTTAACATCAGCCACGCTCAACCGCCTATCCAGCGCATGACGGTTTCACTGCCACCAAACGCGACAGGCTGCTTGTCGGCCAGTGCGTCTTGCAAACGCTCGCGCAACTGCACAACAGCCTGTTCACGCGGCAGATCCAGCAGCTCGGCAATACTGTGGCGCTGCGTATTGCTGAGACAGCCATGGAGAAAGCCGGCAGATGACAAACGCAAACGTGAACACGTTGAACAAAACGGCAAGGAAGCATTGGCTATCACACCAAAAAAACCCTTGCCGGGAATTTCAAAGCGCGCCGCCGTGGCATCAAATTCCGCACTGGTGCGCACAAAATCATGGCGCTGCGCGATCAGAGCCAGGATACGGCTCATCGGCACCAGCTCACGCGCATAGTCGGCATTGTTCTGCCAATGCCCCATGCGCATCAATTCAATAAAGCGCAATTCGATATCGCGCGCCAGACAAAAATCCAGCAGAGGCAGAATCTGCTCTTCGTTCAGGGAACGCATGGGTACCATGTTGATCTTGACGCGCATACCGGCACCGCGCACCGCTTCGATGCCGGCCAGCACCGTGCGCAGATCGCCGCTGCGACAGATGGTGGCAAAGGCATCAGCATCCAGCGTATCCAGACTGATATTGATGCGTTTGATGCCACTTTCTTTCAACACAGGCAGTTTCTGCAACAGGAACTGACCATTGGTGGTAATACTCACATCCGCCAGCGGCCGCTGCATGGCACCAAGGAGAAATTCATCAAACTGTGCGGACAACAGCGGCTCGCCACCCGTGATGCGCAGCTTGTCGATACCGGCAATCTCGATCAGATAATCGAGCGCCCGCAAAAACTGCGTTACCGACAATTCATGTCGCGCGCGGTGCAGTTGTTTGCCGGCCGGCACGCAATACTGACAGGCGTAATTGCAGGCAGCCGTGAGGCTGACACGCAAGTTGCGAAAGGATCGCCCCTGCCCGTCTACCAGACGCGGCTGCAGTGACATGACGTTACAGCGTCAACTGTCGGTTGCTGGCTTTGATGAATTCCTTTTTCAGGTCGTCATAGCTGTGCACCGCCGGAAATTGCGGGAATTCGCGAATCACATTGTCAGGCGCGTGAAACAGGATGCCAGCATCGGCTTCCGACAACATGCCGGTGTCGTTGTAGGAATCGCCCGCAGCGATAGTGCGGTAATACAGTGACTTGAAGGCAACAATCGTCTGGCGTTTGGGATCGCGCTGACGAATGTGGTAATCGACCACATGACCATTGTCGTCCACTTCAAGATTGTGGCAGAACAGCGTCGGATAACCGAGCTGACGCATCAGTGGCTGTGCAAACTGGTAGAACGTGTCGGAGATGATCACCACCTGAAAGCGTTCACGCAGCCAATCGACAAACTCTTTCGCTCCCGGCAGCGGCTGCAGCTGTGAAATCACTTCCTGAATCTGCGGCAAGCCGTAGCCGTGCTTGTCGAGCAGGCGCAACCTCTGCTGCATCAGCACATCGTAATCGGGAATGTCGCGCGTGGTGGCACGCAATTCCTTGATGCCGGTATGCTCGGCAAAGGCGATCCAGATTTCAGGAACCAGTACACCTTCAAGGTCCAGACAGGCAATTTCCACAGCAGGTACTCGCAACGGATAACAGGCAGAACAGTTTACCAGATGATGCTTCCCAACCAATGTCGGCGATCAATCCCGGCAGCAGACCCACGGTTTTCCACACACGCATTTGCCGCAAATGTCCCCTGTCTCGGCTTCGCCTCAACGCATGACTGCGCTACAGTCTCAGCACAACAACACGCCCGGAGCTCACCGTGAACATCATCGCCACTGCAGCACTTCTGCTGGTCACTCTGCTGGTTGTACCGGCCGCAAGTTTATTGAACGGCGTCGCACTCGGGCCACTGGAGTGGCAAGCCTTGCACACACTGATGTGGATCGTTGGCGCCGTGATTGCTTACTGCTTTATTGTTGGCGAGCTGACCAACAACGTGAGCCAGGTCGACAAGTTGTGGAGTCTGGTACCAATTGCCTACGCATGGACGGTGGCCGCCTACGGCGATTATTCACCGCGACTGGTACTGATGAGCGTACTGGTTACGCTGTGGGGCGCGCGCCTCACCTACAATTTCTCACGCCACGGCGCCTACCAATGGAAGTTCTGGGGCGGCCATGAAGATTACCGCTGGTCCGTGCTGCGCGAACGTGCGGAATTCCAGCCGCGCTGGCGCTGGACGCTGTTCAACCTGCTGTTCATTTCCGGCTACCAGAATATTTTGATTCTGCTGTTCACGCTGCCCACCCTTATCGCACTGCAAAACAACCAGTCACCGCTCAACGCGCTCGACTTTATCGCTGCAGCACTCATGCTCGGTTTTCTCGTGTATGAAACCGTAGCCGACCAGCAACACTGGAATTTCCAGAGCAAGAAATGGGCGATGATACGCGCGGGCGAAGCACTCACCGGCGACTACCAGAAAGGTTTTCTCGACAAGGGCCTGTGGTCGCTGTCACGCCATCCTAACTACTTTGCCGAGCAGAGCATCTGGGTATGCTTCTACCTGTTCAGCATCGCCGCCTCCGGCCAGTGGTTCAACTGGACGATTGCCGGCTGCCTGTTGCTGATGGTGATGTTCCAGGGCAGCGCCGGTTTCAGCGAAGAAACCAGCGCCGGCAAATACCCGGACTATGGGGATTACCAAAAGCGCGTGCCGAAATTCATTCCACGCTTCTGGTAAAGCTTCCACAATAAAAAAGGGCAGCTTGCGCTGCCCTTTTTTGAACCACTGAAACGAAAAGCTTATTTCCAGTTGGTCACTGCACGCAGGCCATTGGCGATTTCCGCCAAACTGCGCACGGTTTTCACACCAGCATCTTCGAGTGCAGCAAACTTCTCGTCCGCCGTGCCTTTGCCGCCGGAGATGATGGCACCCGCGTGGCCCATACGCTTGCCTTTCGGTGCAGTTACACCAGCAATGTAGGAAACCACCGGCTTGGTGACGTTCGCTTTGATGAACGCTGCCGCTTCTTCTTCAGCGGAGCCACCGATTTCGCCGATCATGACGATGGCTTCGGTCTGCGGGTCGTTCTGGAACAAGGTCAGGATGTCGATGAAGTTGCTACCCGGGATCGGGTCGCCGCCGATACCGACGCAAGTGGACTGGCCGAAACCGGCGTCCGTGGTCTGCTTGACCGCTTCATAGGTCAGGGTGCCGGAGCGCGACACGATACCGACTTTACCCGGCAGGTGAATGTGGCCAGGCATGATGCCGATCTTGCACTCGCCCGGGGTGATGACGCCGGGGCAGTTGGGGCCGATCAAGCGCACACCCAGTGTGTCGCAAGCTACTTTGCACTCCAGCATGTCCAGCGTCGGGATACCTTCGGTGATGCACACAATCAGCTTCACGCCGCTGTTGGCCGCTTCGAGAATGGAATCTTTGCAGAACGGTGCTGGCACGTAGATCACGGAAGCATCTGCGCCGGTTTCATTCACGGCATCTTTCACCGTGTTGAAAATCGGCAGGCCGAGGTGCTTGCCGCCGCCTTTGCCCGGGGTAACACCGCCGACCATCTTGGTGCCGTACGCAATCGCCTGTTCAGAGTGCAGGGTACCCTGAGAACCGGTGAAACCCTGACAGATAACCTTGGTGTTCTTGTTGATCAAAACGCTCATTTGGCACCTCCGGCAGCTGCTACAACTTTTTCGGCCGCATCGGTGAGGCCATTGGCAGCGATGATGTTGAGGCCGGATTCGGCCAGTTTCTTCGCGCCCAGCTCGGCGTTGTTGCCTTCGAGGCGCACCACAACAGGCACTTTGACGCCCACTTCCGCGACAGCGCCCATGATGCCGTCGGCAATCAGGTCGCAGCGCACGATACCGCCGAAGATGTTGACGAGAACCGCTTTCACGTTGCTGTCAGACAGGATGATCTTGAACGCTTCAGTCACGCGCTCTTTGGTTGCACCGCCGCCCACGTCGAGGAAGTTGGCAGGCTGGCCGCCGTGCAGTTTTACGATATCCATGGTGCCCATGGCCAGACCGGCGCCGTTGACCATGCAGCCAATGTTGCCTTCCAGTGCCACGTAGTTCAGTTCCCACTGGGAAGCCAGCGCTTCGCGCTCGTCATCCTGTGAAGGATCGTGCATTTCGCGCAGCTGTGGCTGGCGATACAGGGCGTTGCCGTCGGCAGCGATCTTGGCGTCGAGGCAGTGCAGGTTGCCGGCAGTGGTGATCACCAGCGGGTTGACTTCGATCAGCGCCAGGTCTTTTTCCTGGAACAGCTTGGCGAGGCCGAGGAAGATGTTAGTGAACTGCTTGATCTGCTCACCTTCCAGACCCAGCTGGAACGCCAGCTCGCGACCCTGGTAAGGTTGCGCGCCAGTCAGGGGATCAATAACAGCCTTGAGGATTTTTTCCGGGGTTTCGTGGGCAACTTTTTCGATTTCCACGCCACCTTCAGTAGAAGCCATGAACACGATGCGACGGCTGGAGCGATCCAGCACGGCGCCGAGGTACAGTTCCTTGGCGATGTCAGTGCAGGCTTCCACCAGAATCTTGTTAACCGGCTGGCCGTTTTCGTCTGTCTGGTAAGTCACCAGACGCTTGCCCAGCCACTGGGCGGCAAATTCCTTGATCTCATCCTTGGTCTTGACCAGTTTTACACCGCCGGCCTTGCCGCGGCCACCCGCGTGCACCTGGGCTTTCACCACCCACTCTTTGCCGCCGATGGTGTCCGCCGCTTCTACTGCCTCTTTGGCAGAGCCGACAGCATAACCCTTGGATACGGGCAAGCCGTACTGGGCGAACAACAGTTTGCCCTGATACTCATGAAGATTCATGTTTTACCGCTCTCTACTGACCCGGCAAGACGCCGGTTTTGCCTGAAACGGCAGAGCCTGTGAGAGATGGCCCTGCCCCCAAAATAACGCGCGCGAAGTTTACACGCTCAATGGCCGCATCCCAACCACTTTGCGGCCATTCCCGAGCTGAAAAGCCCCTTGAGTCTAGATCAACATCAAGCTTTCACCATTCGGGTGCATTACTGCGGACAGATGCACCAAAAAGACGGGTATTGCCCCCGCCTAGGAAACTTCATGCAAATTCTTGAGGTTCTGCCACTGCCGATACAGCAGCACCGTCGCCCACAACAATCCCAGCAGCATGACCGCGATACCCAACACGAAGCTTTCATGAGCCATGCGATAACAATTGCCGACATCCCCCCAACGCTCGAGAAGATTGCCCCAATCGTGGGACTCCTCGCCATGACCGCCCACCAGCGGCAGCATTCGGTATTCGGCATCGCGGATGTAAGGAGACAGATCAACCAGGTTCTGCCCGCTCCACCACAGCATCAGTGCCGCCGCGAAATTATCGCGCTGCTGCAAGACGAACACAGCCAGCAGCCCCAGCGGCATCAGAACCTGGAACAGGCTCCCGCCAAGAATCATCATGAAATCGCCAAAAGGACTGAAAAACACATGGCCGAATTCATGAAACGGCAGATTGATGTTATGCAGGAATGATCCGCCGATGATCTCCCAGCTCATGCCACTGCGCGCGAAATGGATCGTCCACCATACAAAACCGATCAACAACATAACACGCGCGCCAAACGCAAGACTGTCCGTGCGTTCCGGCACCTCCATCAACAGAGCAAACAGACGGGAAGATCGGGAGGCAGCATCCGCATCTCCGTCTTCATGCGGAGCATCGTCGGCATCCTGCTCTTTCACCGACTGCGCAACGTGACGATCAAGCCATTTCTGGTAGGCAATGCCGCATTTCGGACAGATGCCCGCGTGGACATTGGCGTCTTGCGGCTGACGTTGATAGTTACACTTCGGACACTGCTGCATGGCCTAGAAGCCCCCTGTGACGCACAGGGGGAATTCTATCAGTACATTTCATATTCCAACTGAAAACGCAGCGTGTAGTCAGCCGTATCGTCGGTCACACCGGCAAGAACAGCCGCATCGTACTTGAACTTGTTGGTGCCCGTTTTCAGCGTGCCGAAAATGGCCGGCCCCAATTTATGTTCCTGATCGTGTGGTGCTGCCGGATTGCTCCAGTTGCCGATTTCTCCCATACCCTGCACACCCCACTCCAGCAGTGGATCGCCTTTTACGCGCGTCTGCCAAGTGTATTCAAATTCGGTTTCATGATCGGCCTTGCTGCCGAAGTCACGCACCCAGATCAGGTTAAGGTTGTTCACCGTCGCACCGATTTCTTTCTGGAACATCGGGCCGGTTTCCAACACTTTGGCCTCATCGCCATCATCCGGAAATACAAACTCGGCAAACCAACCCAGATCCGCCCAGTATTGGCCCGGCTCGGTGAGTTGAAACACGTTGACCCACTCGAGCTCCGTGTAATGCTCGCTCTGGCTGGGCTCTTTCTCCCATTTGAACTCCACTTCCGAGAACCACCAGCTGGTCATGCCATGACCGATAGCCAGCTTGGCCGCAGATTCGCCATCCACATCATCACGCTGATCGACATAAGTGCCGCCGAGAAACTCCAGCTCCGTTTCGCCTTGCTCGACGTTTGGCGTGTAGACCTTGCTCGCCGGGCCCGCCTGCGCCGGTGCACTGCTGCCAGCCAGCCACACGGTTCCGACCAGCACCAGCAAGGCTACGCCCTGCCTGGCGACAATCGCAGTTGCAGACAACGAACGCTGATCACGGATTTTGACGATTTTCATGGCTACTCCAATGCTCGTGAGGGTCAACAAATAAACAGCTATCTGCATACCCATCGGAGCCGCGTCATAGCCAATCAAGGTATGCAGCACACTGCCCAAAGGACTTGCATTGCTCACCAAAGCGGAAATATCCCAGATGCGGCCACCCCAGGCTGGCAACCAGTCGGCCTGCACCAGAAATTTGGCCGCTTGCGAGGCCATGCCCGCCGCCAGCAGCAGAATCATCCAGCCGGTCACAGCAAAGAAATGCCGTGTCGGGATGCGCAACAAGCCGGCATACATCGCGCCGCCAACCACGATGCCCGCCAACAGACCACCTGCCCCACCGGCAAGCATGGCCATATGGCCTACGCCTTGTGCTGCCTGCCCATGCAGGAACAGCACGATTTCGGAGCCTTCACGCAGCACGGCAAAAGCGACCACCAGCAATAGCGCATACGGCGGCTCGCCACCCTGGCTCACGGCACCACCCACCTGCTTCATCTGCGCTACCAGTTCGCGGCTGTGGCTCGCCATCCAGATGTTGTGCCACGCCAGCATGGCGACGGCGGCCAACAACACGAAGGCATTGAACAACTCCTGCCCCATGCCATCCGCCAATTCCACCAACACATCAGCCACGCCGGCAACGGCAACGGCTCCCAGCACACCTGCCAGCACACCGGATGTGATCCACGCACCACGGCGCAAGACGCCCTGGGTCGCCGCCGCGACGATACCGATAATCAACGCAGCTTCAAGAATTTCCCTGAAGACAATAATGGCAGTGGCAAACATGGATTAAACCCCAAAGGATCAAAAGCTTACGCCAAACTTCTGGAAATCACTTCACCACAATCTTGCCCTGGGCGGTGGCCTCGTGGAACTCCCCGAAGAAGGGGTAGACACCCGCTTCGAGCGGGCCGATATAGATTTTTGCCTGGCTGTTGCCGGGAATCACTTTCTCGCGATTGAGTTCATGACTCTCGAATTCCTCCGGCGTGCTGTCCTGATTATCGACCAGCAGGCGCACTTTCACGCCAGCCGGCACCGTGAGCTCTGCAGGTTGGAAGCGGTGATCCTTGATGACGAGGGTAAACTCGGGGACTTCGCCGGCATGAGCGAGAGAGAGCGCTGCCGCGCATGCCAGCGCCGTAGAAACAACACGCAAAGACTGTAAACGAAACATGATTCACCTCACTATCGACAAACAAATGATAATGGATATCATTCTATCGTCAATAGTGAGAATTATTTTTATTTGATGCGGATCAAGCCGTTTCAGCGTTTCTTCTTGTTGGCCACATGAATCGCATGGCCATTCACTGCCAGAGCGGCCTCATGCACGCATTCCGACAAGGTCGGGTGGCCGAACACCATCATGCCCAGATCTTCAGCTGTAGCACCGAATTCCATGGCAATCGCCACTTGCTGCACCAGATCGGCAGCATTCGGGCCGACGATGTGGCAACCGAGAATGCGATCCGTCTGTTCATCGGCAATGATCTTGACCAAGCCTGTGCTGTCATTGGCCGCCAACGCGCGACCCGATGCCGCAAACGGGAACATACCCACTTTGCAGGCATCACCACTCGCCTTGACCTGCTCCTCGGTCTTGCCCACAGCCGCCACTTCCGGATGCGTATAGATCACGCTGGGTACCACGTCATAATTCATCTGTGCCTTGTGACCGGCGATACGCTCGGCCACCATTACCCCCTCTTCCGAGGCCTTGTGCGCCAGCATCGGCCCGCGCACCAGATCGCCAATCGCCCAGATGCCGGGCGCGTCCGTGGCACAGAAATCATTCACATGGATACGACCGCGCTCATCCAGCTGCACACCACTGTCGGCAGCAAAAAGATTTTCGGTATTCGGGCGGCGGCCGACGCAAACAATCAGCCGATCGAAAGTCTCCATCTGCTCATTGCCGTCCTTGTCGCTGTAGCGCACCTGCACCTGTTGGTCCTTCACTTCAGCACCCAGTACGCGGCAACTCAGGCGAATATCCAAGCCCTGCCGTCCCAGCGTTTTTTTCGTTTCCTTGGCGATGAATTGATCCATGCTCGCCAGAAATGTATCCAGCGCTTCAAGCAACACCACTTCACTGCCCAAACGTTTCCACACACTGCCGAGTTCCAGACCGATGACACCGGCACCGATGATGCCTAACCGTTTCGGCACTGATGTGAATTCCAGCGCACCGGTACTGTCGACGATGTACTCGCCGTCCTGCTTCGCAATCGGGATCTGGATGGAGCTGGAGCCGGCAGCGAGCACAACATGGTTCGCTTCGTAAATGGTTTCTGCACCGGCTTCATCGGTGACAGTCACACGTTTTTGCGCCAGCAATTTTCCCGAACCTTTGATGTGCGTAACACCATTGGCCTTGAACAACTGCGAAATGCCTCCGGTGAGTTGTTTGACGATATCGTCCTTGCGCTGGATCATCACCGGCACGTCGATTTTCACATCACCAGTACTGATGCCGTGTACCGCCAATGCTTCATGTGCTTCGTGATATTTGTAGGAGCTGTCGAGCAGCGCCTTGGATGGAATGCAACCGACATTGAGACAGGTGCCACCCAGCGTCGCCTTGCCGTCCTTGCCTTTCATTTTTTCCACACAGGCAACTTTCAACCCGAGTTGCGCCGCGCGAATAGCGCCAACATAACCACCGGGGCCACCGCCGATAAACATCACATCAAATTGTTCACTCATCACTCTTTTCTCTGCGTAACCCTCTCCCGCCCGGGGAGAGGGTGGCGCGTTTTCCGAAGGAAACGCGCCGGGTGAGGGGTCGTTCAGATTTCCAACAGAATCCGCGCCGGATCTTCAACCATATCCTTGATTGTCACCAGGAATTGTACCGCATCCTTGCCATCAACCAGACGGTGATCATAGGTCAGCGCCAGATACATCATCGGCAGGATTTTCACTTCACCATCCACTGCCATCGGCCGCTCCTGAATCTTGTGCATACCGAGAATCGCCGTCTGCGGAGGATTCAGAATCGGCGTGGACAGCAGCGAACCGAAGACGCCTCCATTGGTGATACTGAAAGTGCCGCCCGTGATTTCCTCGATACCCAGCTTGCCATCGCGCGCGCGAATACCGAAATCACGAATCTTGTTTTCTATATCAGCAATGCTGAGCACATCGGCATCTTTCAATACCGGCACCACCAGACCTTTATCGGTAGACACGGCAACACTGACATCCTGATAGCCGTGATACACCACATCGTCGCCATCAATCGAGGCATTCACTGCTGGAAAGCGTTTCAATGCTTCGACCGCCGCTTTCACAAAAAACGACATGAAACCCAGACGTGTGCCATTGTGCGTTTTCTCAAACTGATCCTTGTATTTATCACGCAGGCGCATCACCGGCTGCATGTTAACCTCGTTGAACGTAGTGAGCATGGCGGTGGTTTGCGACGCCATCAACAAGCGTTCGGCAATGCGCGCGCGCAAGCGCGTCATCGGCACGCGTTTTTCCGGACGCGGGCCGCTGTAGATCACAGCTTCGCCATGCGCACTGACCACCGCAGGTTTGGCTGCCACATTACCAGCCTGCTGCACATCCGCTTTCGTGACACGACCACCGGGGCCGGTACCGGCAATACTGCCGACATCAACCTCTTTCTCGCGCGCCAGTTTGCGTGCCGCAGGCCCCGCCGTGGCAGCTGTATTTTTTTCTGTCGACACTGCAACAGCTGCTTCCTGTTTTTCCGCAACAGAAGCGGCAACAGCACCTGCTGTGAACTGCGCAATGAGCTCATTGCTCATCACCACATCGCCCGCCTGTTTCAGAATGGCCGACAATGTGCCATCCGCTGGCGCCACCACTTCAAGCACCACCTTGTCGGTTTCGATATCCACCAGCAATTCATCGCGCGCAACAGCTTCGCCCGGCTGTTTATGCCAGGTGGCGATGGTGCCGTTAGGAACGGATTCCGGAAATTGCGGTGCCTTGATTTCAATAGCCATATTCAATGCTTTCCTCAGTTGATCGTCAGCTCAGTTGATCGTCAGCGCTTCATTGACGAAACGCTCCTGTTCTTCAAGATGCAATGACATATAACCCGCTGCAGGCGCAGCCGATGCGGCGCGACCGATATAACGCGGCACCGCTTGCGGCATAACGCTGTGCAATACCCGGCGCATGTGGTGCTGGCTGCTGTACCACACGCCCTGGTTCATCGGTTCTTCCTGACACCAGGCCAATTCGGTAGCGGCAGTGTAACGCTGCAATACTGCCAACAGTGCTTCTTCCGGAAATGGATACAACTGCTCAAGGCGAATCAGCGCTACATTGTCGATGCCACGCGCCATGCGCGCTTCCAGCAAGTGGTAGTACACTTTGCCACTGCACACAATCACGCGCTGGACTTTTTCAGCCTGTACACCTGCATCATCGATCACCAGCTGAAAACTGCCGGTTGCCAGTTCGTCGATGGTCGATACGGCAAGCTTGTGGCGCAACAACCATTTCGGACTCATGACAATCAGCGGCCGACGCATCGGGCGTATCGCCTGCCTACGCAATAAATGGAAAATCTGCGCCGGCGTTGTCGGGCAAACAACCTGGATATTGTGCTGCGCGCACAATTGCATGTAACGCTCAAGACGCGCCGACGAATGTTCCGGCCCCTGGCCTTCATAGCCGTGAGGCAACAACATCGTCAAACCGCACAGACGTCCCCATTTCTGTTCGCCACTGGTGATGAACTGGTCAATCACCACTTGTGCACCGTTGGCGAAATCACCGAATTGCGCCTCCCAGATCACCAGCGCATTCGGCGCCGTGGTCGCATAACCGTATTCAAACGCGAGTACCGCTTCTTCCGACAGTAACGAATCTGCAATATCAAACGGCGCCTGCTGATCTGAAATATTCTGCAGCGGCACAAAAGCACTGCCATCTTTCTGGCTGTGCAACACCGCATGTCGATGCGAGAACGTGCCACGACCCACATCCTGCCCGGTCAAGCGTACGCGATGGCCTTGGTCAACCAGCGTGGCATAAGCGAGCAATTCCGCCATACCCCAGTTGAGTTCCATGCTGCCGGCTGCCATCAAACGGCGATCGTCGTAGATTTTTTCCACCTGCTTCTGCACCACCACACCATCCGGTACGGTACAGATTTTCTTGCCAATGGCCTGCAGGCGCACGAGATCAAACCCGGTATTGGCCGGCGTTTTCCAGTCGTGCCCCAGATACGGCGTCCAGTCGACAAACAGACTGCTGTCCGGTTCTTTCGCCAGCGCCATCGCCACATGCTCGCCTTTGTCGAGCGCATCGCGATAATTGTTGACCAGTGTTTCCGCTTCCGCAGCACTAATCACCCCTTCACTAACCAGACGCTCAGCATACAGGGCGCGCGTGGTTTTGTGCTTGCGAATTTTTTCGTACATCAATGGCTGCGTGCCGGATGGCTCGTCAGTTTCGTTGTGACCACGACGGCGATAACACACGAGATCGATCACCACATCCTTCCTGAATGCATAGCGGTAATCCAGCGCCAGCCTCGTCACAAACAACACCGCTTCCGGATCATCGCCATTCACGTGAAAGATCGGTGCCTGCACCATTTTCGCGATATCGGTGCAATATTCTGTCGAACGCGCGTCCTCGCGTTTGTTGGTGGTAAATCCTACCTGGTTGTTGACGACGATATGCACGGTGCCACCGGTTTTGTAGGCGCGCGTCTGTGACATCTGGAAGGTTTCCATCACCACACCCTGCCCGGCAAATGCAGCGTCGCCGTGCATGATAATCGGCACCACGGTGTTACCGGTTTTATCCTGCCGACGATCCTGCCGTGCGCGCACCGAGCCTTCCACCACCGGTGAAACAATTTCCAGATGCGAGGGATTGAACGCCATCGCCAGATGCAGTTCACCGCCCGCCGTCATCACATTAGACGAAAACCCCTGATGGTATTTGACATCACCCGAGGTGCTGACCAGATGCTTGCCTTCAAATTCATCAAACAACTCGCGCGGATTTTTTCCCAGAATATTCACCAGCACGTTCAGGCGACCGCGATGCGGCATGCCGATCACCACCTCCTTGGCGCCGTAACCACCGGCGCGCTGGATCAGCTCATTGAGCATCGGGATCAAGCTCTCGCCGCCTTCGAGACCGAAACGCTTGGTGCCGGGAAACTTGCTGTCGAGATGGCGCTCAAGGCCTTCACCTGCCGTCAACCGCTCCAGCAGCGATTTGCGTGTGGCCGCATCGTACCTGGGTTGCGAACGCACGCTTTCCAGACGCTGTTGTATCCACTGTTTTTCGGTGAGATCGGTGATGTGTGAAATTTCCGTGCCTACATGGTGGCACCAGGTCTGTTCCAGTGCGGCAATGATGTCGCGCAATGGCGCTTCTTCCACACCGATAAAACAACTGCCGACCTGAAACACGGTGTCGAGATCGGCATCAGACAAACCGTGAAAAGACAGGTCGAGATCCGCCACGCGCTCACGCGGCATCAAACCCAGCGGATCCAGCTGCGCGCGCTGATGGCCACGGGAGCGGTAGGAACTGATCAAGGCCAACACCTTGACCTGTTTGCGTTCATGTTCGATGTCGACACCACCGGCACCCGGCTGCACCAGCGGGCGCGTGCGATGCTTGCCGATCAATTCAAAATGCCTCACCACGGGACGATGTGGCACATCCTGCGTCACCGTGCCAGGCACACGCGGCAATGTCTCGAAGAAAGCACGCCAGTCTCCCGGCAACTGGTTGGGCTCGGTGAGCCAGGTCTCGTAAAGACCCTCTATATAGTCCGCATTGGCTCCCGACACCTGTGACGAGCGCCACCAGTCCTGCATCGACTGCGGTTCGCGGCTCACCTGCCCTTCCGGTTTTGACATACAACACACCTCACTCTCTTGCGCGTTGCCAGCAATAATCGTGCACAAATGCATATTGCCGACGCGGTTTACCTGTCAGTGTAGACTTTTATGGCAGGAAGGAAATCAAGGCCCCATAAAGGCGCACAAAGACAGCAGCAAGCACATCCAGTGTGCATGTATGGCGTGCACATCAGGCATATGCGCTGTTTTGTAGCATGACAAGGAACCTTGGACGCTATTCACCTCGAATCACAAACGCCTGCAGATTCGCCTGCGACAGCAGATGTGCCGCCAGCTCGCTGCGCTTGCCACCTTCCTGGCTGACAAAGTACAGGGCCTGGCTGTCCAGTGTCGGAATCACGGCACGCAATTCACGGCAGGGAATATTGCGGCTGTTGGGCGAAGGCGCATGATCGAATTCTTCCTTTGAGCGCACATCCACCAGCACGCACTGGGTGCCGCGCTTCATCAAGTGTTTGCCCACGTCTTCCGTGGAAATGTATTTCACCACCGGATCCTGCAGCAGACTGTGGAAATCCTCGCGACCGAGGCGGCCGACAACGCCATCCGACGTCATCACCACCGATGCTGAACGCGGTGCGCCCGACACCAGCGCATCCTCGCCGAAGTAATTGCCTGCCACGAGCTCAACTGGCGCAGTATCGGGACGATCCTCGAACACAACTTTCGCTGCGCCGTGAATCAACACATAGAAATAGAAACCCTCGTCACCTTGATGAATCAGCACTTCGTCCTTGCGCACATCCACGCGCTCGAACAGCGCAAATACCCGCGAGATGTTGGCCGGCGGCAAATTGAAAAACAGCGGGGAAGCCAGCAGTGACGACATCCAGTCATTGTCGTCTTCCACTTCTTCCACCGCAGCTACAGCAGCAGGCGACACCGCCGGCTGTTCGACGGCCACCGTATCGGCCTGCATCCACGCCAGGGCAGTGTCCAGCAAATCAGCTTCCACAGATAACAGGTGACCCGCATCCGCAACAGTCACATCCACGTCATCCGGCAACAGGGGGCCGATATCAAACAGCGCAATGTCATCGTTGCTGTCGAGCTGCTTGCGCGAGAGCAAGCCGGTCTTGAAAGCGAGCCTGCCCTTGAGCAGGAAGTAATAGCGCGAGCGGTTGAGCTTGCCCTTGAAAACCGTATCGCCTTTATTGAACTCAACAATCTCGCTGGCGAAAATCACCTGCTTTCGATACTTGTCGTTGAGTTCATTGAAGGGCTTGTGGTTCTTGAGGGTGTTGGCGTTGACACCCAGGCGGATGAAGCGGGAGAGGCTGACCGTGCTCATGGCAAATCCTTGCGGGACAATGCGCCAATTCTCGGCCTATAGCGGGTCACAGACAAGCACCCGGCGCAATGCCGGATGCTGATTTGTGCAGTATCGCCCTCAGGGCAGCTCGATACCCTGCTCCGCCTCGCCCTCGCCTTCCCGCACCGGAGGCAGGAAGTTCTCGCGTGACACACCCAGCCACATGGCCAGCGGCGATGCCACCAGCACCGACGAATAAATACCGAAGAGAATGCCGATGGTCAGTGCCAGTGCGAAGTAATGCAGTGTCTCGCCACCGAAAATCAGCATGGACAACACCATCATCTCGGTACAGCCGTGCGTGATGATGGTTCTTGAAATGGTGCTGGTGATGGCGTGATCCAGTACCTGCGGCGTGGTCAGCCCGCGCTGACCGCGAAACGTTTCGCGCACACGGTCAAACACCACCACCGATTCATTGACCGAATAACCGAGCACCGCCAGCACGGCCGCCAGCACCGACAACGAGAATTCCCAACGGAAAAAAGCAAAGAAGCCGAGAATGATCACCACGTCGTGCAAGTTGGCGAGTATCGCTGCCACCGAGAAGCGCCATTCGAAACGCATGGACAGATAGATGACGATGCCCACCACCACCAGCAACAACGCCAGTGCACCATTCTCTGCCAGCTCATGACCTACCTGCGGGCCGACAAACTCCACGCGCTGCAGATTGGCACCCGGCGCGCCGGCATTAAGTGCTGTCATCACGCGCTCGCCTTCCTGAGCCGCCGACTGTTGGCTGGCATCCAGCGGCACGCGGATCAGCACATCCTCCGGCGAACCGAAATTCTGCACCAGAAAATCATTGAATCCGGCACCATCCAGCGAACTGCGAATCTTTTCCAGATCTGCCGGCTGTTGATAATGCACTTCTACCAGTGTGCCGCCAGTAAATTCCACCGACAGATGCAGGCCGCGCGTGATGAGAAAAAACACCGCAAGAAAAAAAGTGGCCAGCGACAGCACATTGAACACCAGTGCATGGCGCATGAAAGGAATGTCTTTCTGGATACGGAAAAATTCCATGGCAATGTCCTCTTAACGCGCAGTGGCAGCAGTGTTGCCCGGCTTCCACACCTGACCGATGGCCAGGCTGGTCAGCTTGGTGCGGCTGCCGTAAATCAGGTTGACCAGTGCACGCGATACCAGCACCGCCGAGATAATGGAGGTAATGATGCCGAGGCAATGCACCACGGCGAAACCGCGCACCGGGCCGGAACCGAAGGCCAGCAGCATCAAGCCGACAATAAACGTGGTGACGTTGGAATCGACAATGGTGCCGAATGCGCGGTCGTAGCCCGCCATGATGGCTTTCTGTGGCGAAACACCACCGCGCAACTCTTCGCGTATGCGCTCGTTGATCAACACGTTGGCATCAATCGCCATACCAAGTGCCAGTGCCATGGCGGCAATACCGGGCAAGGTCAGCGTCGCCTGCAACAAGGACAACAAGGCCACCAGAAACACCAGGTTGGAGGCCAGTGCCAACACCGAGACAAGACCGAACATCTGGTAGTACGCCAGCATGAATACCGCAATCGCGACAAATCCCCACAGCGTGGAATGGAAACCGCGACTGATATTTTCTGCACCCAGTGACGGGCCGATGGTACGCTCTTCGATGAAATCTATCGGCGCTACCAGCGCGCCGGCTCGCAGCAACAGCGCCAGCTCAGAGGCCTCTGCCGTACTGTCCAGACCGGTAATGCGGAACTGCACACCGAGTGCGCTCTGGATGGTTGCCACGTTGATAAGGCTCTTTTCAACCCGGCGCACACGCACGGGTTCTTCCGTGCCGTCTGCATTGCGGCGCTTCTGCATTTCACTTTTCGTCTCAATGAACAGCACGCCCATGGGTCGACCGACATTGTTGCGGGTGGCGCGATTCATTTTCTCGCCGCCCTTGCCATCCAGCGTGATGTTGACCTGCGGGAATCCACTTTCAGGATCAAAAGACGAGGCGGCACCGGTTACTTGATCACCGGTAACAATGAGTGATTTTTCCAGTTCATATTCGCGCCCCGGCTGATTGCGAAACGCGAATTTCTCACGCTGTGACAGCGGCGTATTGCCGTCGGCGACCAGACGGAATTCAAGATTGGCCGTCTTGCCGATGATACGTTTCGCTTGCGCAGCATCCTGTACGCCGGGCAACTCCACCACAATGCGGCTGCGTCCCTGGCGCTGCACCAGCGGCTCAGCCACACCGAGTTCATTGACACGATTGCGCAGCGAAACAATGTTTTGTGTCACGGCGTAATCTTCCTGTTCACGCACGGCGGCTTCGCTTAATGAGAGCGTCACCTGGAACTGGCCATCCTTTTCCTCTTCACGGCGCAGCATGTCGCCGGCCTGCTTGTAAACAACCGGCATGGCTTCATCACGGGCAGCAGCATCCGGAAACTTCACGACAATGGAAGGCCCATCCAGACGCACCACCCACTGGCGATTTTTCAGATTCGCGTCAATCAGCGCGCGGCGCAGGTCGGCAGCAATACCTTCCACTTTCTTGGCCATCATGGCGGTGGTATCAACTTCTAGCAGAAAGTGCACGCCACCGGCCAGATCCAGACCAAGCTTCATTGGTTTGCCACCAAGACTCACCAGCCAAGCTGGCGTGGTGGGCGCCAGGTTGAGCGCGACAACATAATCCACACCCAAGGCCTTTTCGACTGCCGCCTTGGCCAACAACTGCTGTTCGCGTTGATTGAGGCGAATCAGCACCACGCTGGCATTCAATTCCGTTGCCTTGACGCCAATGCCAGCCTCATTCAGCGCCGCCACAGACTGGTCAACCACCGCCTGCTGCATTTGCGTGGCACCCGACTCCCCGGAAATCTGGATGGCCGCATCCGGGTGATAGAGATTGGGGAGTGCATACAGCATCCCCAGCCCAAGAATCACGGCCACAAGAAGGTTCTTCCACAATGGATAGCGGTTCATACCCTGATTTGTCTCCCCGGAGATCCAGCCAGACCGGCCGGCAAAAAATGTGGCGGCGATTGTAGCAGCAGTTCGATGGGGCACACAGCTTGCTGCCAGCATTGCCTTCGCCCAATATACGGCAGGCACACACAAGCCGCGCCCGAGCAATCGACACACCATGCACCCGCACACACGACATCAGCATATTGTCAGCAAGTATCTGATGAACTTGCTGACAATATTGCCTGTAGCGGGCTTTCTGACAGTGATCTGGCTTGTAGCTTCCAACACCCCGCAAGGCGACGACATCGTCGATGCCATCCTGCTGGTCTGCCGCTATACCAATAGCGAGAACTGGAGCGAACGGCTGGCAGCCATTTTCTGGCAGTACCAGCAACACAATCAGGTTTTCATGAGGCTCACCTATCTTGCCGGTTACCTGGCAACAGGCGAGGTCAACCTGCACTTGCTGCTTTTTGTCGGCAGCCTTTTCAACTGCGGAACGCTTTACCTGTTTGCAAAAAATCTGCGGCGCCATCAGTTTCCTGATTATTGTCTCCCAGTAACCGCTCTGCTGCTTTTCAGCTTCTGCTATTACGATGTGCCATTCTGGGCAGCCTGCGTAGTCGGCTATAGCGGTACCTTGCTGCTGGCCTGTCTCTGCCTTTATCTGCTGGATTTGCAAAAACCGCGCATTGTCTGGGCATTGGCCTGCTATTGGCTGGCCTCTTACACCATGGTCTCTGGCACCTTGTTGTTCCCCATCGGCACGCTGATCATCCTCTATCGCCATTTTTCAGGCGGCTATCGACACAGTCGCACAGAACTTGCCACATGGTTTGTCGGCGGCACTGCCTGTATTGTCGCACGCATACTGACCATCAATATTTTTTCCTGGGATCTGTACGGCGGCAAACCGCTGGATGTGGATATCTGGCATTTTCAACGCAACATGACGGCATTCCTTGCATCACTGGGAGGCGCTCCATTTGAAGTCAAAACCTTCCGCATGGAAAAAATTGTACTCGGCAGTATTATTTTACTGTCTTATGCCTGCCTGATTTACAAACGCAAGCTGTTTACTTCCCCTTTCATACTTGGCGTTGCACTTTTTTGCAGCGGATTCCTGCTGTTGGTTTCCACGTTCCGCGAATCGGATGTGAATGGCTACAAACTCTACACAGCAACGCATCTTGCGGCTTTTTTCTCGCTGATGGCAAAACCGATAACAGGGCGCAAATACATCGCTCCCCTGCTGCTGATCATGGCCATTACGTTCAACCTGGGCGTCCTGCACGGGCGACTACCCACGATTATCGAGCGCCAGATTGAACGCGACCAGCGCTTCATGAGCGAGCTGCCAATACTGGAGACTGTACGCAATGACAAATGGGAAAAAGGCATTTTGCTGGAGGCGATGAGTCGAGATATTTACAGACCCTTGCAGCACAACCACCACATAGCACAAGCCAAAACCATTACACGCATACCGTCGTGCGACTATAAAAATGCAACGACAACGCAGACATTGCAGACAGCCACATCGCCACGCTCATACATCATTGCGCTCCACGCCGAAACAGGCCCAGCAGTTCCAGCACAAATACAGTTGTGTGGCCCGCAAAATTATCGCATAGACATCAGCGCGCCTTTCGACGCACTGGCTGCGTTTCGGCCCAGCAGCACACAATGGCTTATGCTGGACAAACGCGATTTTGCTCCCGGGCGTTACGATGTCGCATGGAGCAACGGCGCGCAAACAGTTGTACAGCATGATGCAATGGAAATTGCGCCGGCAGATCGCTCAGGCTTCTACGCGGACTACTGCAAGAAGGCACAAAAAGCACCAAAAGCTTTCAACGCCGTACCGGCTTATTTTTGCAACAATATCGCCAAAGATGAGACAACAAAAACAACATCCTACAACGGCGGCACCGGCAATCCCTGATCTGCGTAATGCCGTGCAACATAAGCATCGAGTTGGCCCGCAGCAATAGCTGCACGCAAACCCGCCATCAGGCGCTGATAAAAACGCAGGTTGTGGATGGTATTGAGCTGCGCCCCAAGAATTTCACCGCATTTGTCCAGATGATAAAGATAAGCGCGTGAAAAGTTCTTGCAGGTGTAACAATCGCAGGTCTCATCCAGCGGACGCTCATCGTGGCGGTATTGGGCATTGCGCAATTTAAGCTTGCCGGATGGTACAAACAGGTAGGCATTGCGCGCATTGCGCGTCGGCATTACGCAATCAAACATATCGACACCGCGACGCACAGCCTCCACCAGATCATTGGGCGTACCCACGCCCATCACATAGCGCGGTCTGTCCGCCGGCATGTGCTGCACAATCGTATCCAGCACATGCAGCATTTCCTCTTTCGGCTCGCCGACAGACAAACCGCCCAGCGCATAACCGTCAAAGCCGATATCCTGCAAACCATCGAGCGATTTGCGACGCAGGTGCTCATACATGCCGCCCTGCACAATGCCGAAGAGCGCGGCGTCGTTATCGCCGTGGGCTTCGCGCGAACGTTTGGCCCAGCGCAAAGACAATTCCATCGAAGTTTTTGCCTGTTCTTCCGTTGCCGGATACGGCGTGCACTCATCAAAAATCATGGCGATGTCCGAACCGAGCTTGTGCTGCACGGCAATCGCCTCTTCCGGGCCGAGAAATACCGGGCTGCCATCCACCGGTGAGCGGAACGAAACACCCGCCTCGTTGATCTTGCGCAGTTTGCCGAGACTCCACACCTGGAATCCGCCGGAATCGGTGAGGATCGGTTTTGGCCATTGCATGAAACCGTGCAGGCTGCCGAAGCGCTCGATCACTTCAGTGCCCGGACGCAACATCAAGTGAAAAGTATTGCCGAGCACGATTTCAGCACCGATTTCCAGAATATCGCGCGGCGGCATCGCCTTCACCGTGCCGTAGGTGCCCACCGGCATAAACGCAGGCGTTTGCACATCACCGCGCGGAAAATGCATGACGCCGCGACGCGCCTGCCCGTCGGTGGCCAACAATTCAAACTGCATGCGACAGCTGCGCGTCATCCTACATATTCCTCTTCAATATTCTCGTCAGCTGCGCGCGGGTTGCGTGTCAACCACATCGCATCGCCATAACTGAAAAACCGGTAACGCTGCGCCACTGCTTCGCGGTAAGCGCGCATCGTGTTGGCGTAACCCGCAAAGGCCGACACCAACATCAGCAAGGTGGACTCCGGCAAATGAAAGTTGGTCACCAGGGCATCGACCACCCGGAAACGGTAGCCCGGATAAATAAAAATTGCCGTATCGCCACTGAATGCTTGCAACTCACCGCCCTGCGCCGCCGTTTCCAGACAGCGCACGCTGGTCGTGCCCACGGCAATCACTCTGCCACCCAGCGCACGTGTGCGCGCCACGGCATCACACACCGCCTGCGTGACTTCTATCCATTCACTGTGCATGCGGTGATCGCGAATATCATCGGTGCGCACAGGCCGGAACGTGCCGGCACCGACATGCAGGGTGACAAATGCCGTCGCCACACCGCGCGCGCGCAGATCCGCCAGCAGCAGGTGATCAAAATGCAGTCCGGCCGTCGGTGCCGCGACAGCACCCGGCGTCTGTGCATAAACAGTCTGGTAGCGTTCGCGATCTTCGGCATTATCACTGCGCGCGATGTAAGGGGGCAGCGGCATATGGCCCAGCAGATCCAGCCACGCATGTACGCTGCGCGTCGGATCAAAGCGCAGGTGAAACAGATCGTCCTCGCGGCCCAGCATCTCCACGCACAACTGTGTTTCACCGTCACCGAACAGCAGTTGTGCCCCGGCTTTCGGCGCCTTGCTGGCGCGCACATGGGCGAGCACTTCATGTTCATTCAACACGCGTTCAACCAGCACCTCCACCTGCCCGCCACTCGGCTTATGCCCGAGCAGGCGCGCCGGCAGCACACGCGTATTGTTGAACACCATCAGATCACCGGGACGCACCAGCTCGCACAGATCGACAAACTGGCGGTGCGACAGCGCGCCGGAAGGGCCGTCCAGGCACAGCAGACGGCTGCCCGTGCGCTCGGCACAGGGCTCGGCGGCAATCAGTTCGTCGGGCAGATCGTAGTGAAACCACTGGCGCTGCATGGCGTGTGCGTCATCGGGGGGAGGCTCGGGGCGCGCATTGTTCCACAATCATTGCCGGCACAGAACCCCACCCGCAGGGAACCCGACCGCCAAACAGCGTTGCCCGTGCGCCGGCACTGCTATAGAATGCGCGCCTCCTTAGCCGGAATGGCGGAATCGGTAGACGCGCACGACTCAAACTCGTGTTCCGAAAGGAGTGAGAGTTCGAGTCTCTCTTCCGGCACCATATCCACTGTCACTACCAGACAGCGAAAACATCAAAGCCCGCTTTTGCGGGCTTTTTTGTATCTATCCAAATCTGCGCGCTAAACATCAGGACACACAACTGCGCGGATACAACCGCGCATATTTATCTATCCACTCGCGCGCGGCCTGTTCCTCGCTGAGCTTGCGCCCCTCGCGCTGCAAGGCGCGGCGTCGGTAGAGTTCGATTTCGCAGACCTGCTCGGCCATGCGCGATTCAAACGCCGCTGACTCGGAGGCAAACTGGATGCCCACTTCAAAGTGATCCATCACCTGCTTGCACCACGCCACCACTCCGTGGCCGTGATAAGAAGGCGGGTGAATATCGGGAATGTCAATTTCCACTTCCGTGCCCGGCCGCAACTTGTGCGGCGAACTGCAGCACAGACCACCGTAACTGAAGTTTTTCAAGCGCATGCGCGGCTGGCCGGCACAGGCCTGCAATTCAATGGGCACATCAACAGGATGTCTGAGATATCGGCGCATGATGGCTACCTCCCTCGCCTACTGCCTTTACTGTAGCCCAGGAAGGGAACGCGGCCAGTGCGCCTCAAGCCTTCGCGCGATAAGCGCAGAAGCCGGGACGCGGGCCGATACCGGGGTGGTTGCGGCAGGTATCGGGGCGGCGCTCGTAAATCGTGCAGCGACGCGTCTGGCGGTCGAGGTAGCAGCAGTCGCCGCTCGAATGTTGCGCCAGCGTAAAGATGGCATCGCGCTGGTTGAAATGCTGCACTACACCAGCTTTCATCAGGCGCTTGGCGATCTGGCGAGGCGGTTCGTCCAGCTCGAAAGTTTCGATCAGCCCCATGCGCAACAGGTCCGGCAGGCGCACTTCCACCGGCAGCTGGCAGCAGCCCGCCATGCAGCTGTCACACAGGCCCTTGCGATAGCGATGCCAGGTCTCGGTGCGGGTGATGTCGGCGCCATAGGCCATGGAATCAGCTTCTCCCAAACGGTGACGCATGATACGTGGTGGATGATGCGTCGTGCATAATACAGCCCTGCCCGTTTTTGCCCACGCATTCACCCGCCTCCGTCTTGCGAGCACCACACATCATGTCTTCATCCCGTAAATCGTCGTCCACATCCAGTATTCTCGGCACACTCTCCCATGCGGATTTCATCGCCCGCTACTGGCAACAGCAACCGCTGTTGATTCGTGAAGCATTGCCGGCCATTGCCGGCGTGATCGACGGCAATGACCTCGCCGGCATCGCCTGTGAAGCGGATGCAGAAGCACGCCTGATCCTCACCGAGGCCGAGCAAACAGACTGGCAGTGCGAACAGGGCCCGTTCAAAGCCAAACGTTTCAAGACGCTGCCACCGTCACACTGGACACTGCTGGTGCAATCGGTGGATCAGTGGATACCGGAAATCGCCGACTTGCTGCAGCACTTCAGTTTCCTGCCGCGCTGGCGACTCGATGACATCATGATCAGCTACGCCACCGATGGCGGCGGCGTCGGCCCGCACTTCGATTACTACGATGTGTTTCTGCTGCAAGCCTCCGGCACCAGGCGCTGGCAAACAGGGCAGCGCTGTGATGAACATTCACCGCTGCGCGATCATCCGCAGATGAAACTGCTGCGCGACTTTGACACCGCCGATACCTACGATTTGCAAACGGGCGACATGCTGTACCTGCCCGCCGGTGTCGCACACTGGGGCACTGCCGTGGGCGATGACTGCATCACCATTTCCATCGGTTTTCGCGCCGCCTCACAGCAGGAATTGCTGCACTGCGCACTGGAAACAATCGCGGAAACATTGCCTGCCAATCGCCGCTATCGCGACAGCATTGCCGCGATAGACAGCGATACTTTTTGCATCAACGAGGCAGCCATCGACAACCTGATGGCGATGTGGAAGGAACTGGATCCCGTCGAGATTCGCAGGGCACTGATGTTGGCACTGGGCACCGAAGCCACGCTGCCGCGCTATCAGGAACGCATTTTCTGCGAGAAGCCGATCAGCGCAGCACAGCTGCAGAAAAAATTACAGAAAAGCGATAGCCTGCCTGTCCACCACCACCACGGCAGCCGCTTTGCCTATCGCGATTGCGGTGACAATGGTGCTGAATTGTTCATCGATGGCGAAGCGCACGCGGTGCCGCTAACAGTCGCGCGCGGTATTTGTCACGGCGCCATTACCTGCAAGGATTTCGATGCAGAAAACATTCGCGCAGTATTACTGAAGCTGATCAATCAGGGCAGCGTGTTTTTGTAATCGACGTACCGGATCAAGCCGGCAAATCCCACTGCGGCACGAAACCGGTTTCTTTTTCCGATACAGCCGCTTCAGCACAGATCCACCAATCACCGACGGCGAGCAACTGCTCGTTCTGGTAAATCAGCGGCGTGCGTTCACGCAGCCACGGCGGCACTGCCGCCGCCTGGAACAGTTTTTTCAGCGACTGCGAATGTTCGCGCCCCACAGGACGGCAGCGTACACCTTCGCGTGCGAAGGTAATGGTGAGCGGCTGCGAGCTGTCAACTTTCATGCCATGCCCTTGCGCGCGCACAAAACACAGTTCGCCAAAACCGGCATTGCTCAGCACACTTTGTACATCGCACTGCCAGATACCTTCCTGCTCCAGTAACGGCAATTGCGGCATCACATACAGACGCCCCTGATAGCGACGGCACTGCCAGTCATCCCACTGCACCTGCGGCGATGCATCCTGCCGCGAATCCATCATCTGCTCCTGAATCGCGTCGAGAATGCGATGGCCTGGCACCGGCACATCACAGCGTGTCAGCCACAGGCGCAACACGTTGCGGCGACGCGCGCGCGACAGGCCACGCAAATAGGCAAATGCCAACGAGAAGCCCAGACGCTCGCTGTGCGGATAACAGGCAAAATAATCAATTTCGGCCAATTCATCGTTGACGGCATCCGCCTCGCCGCACCAGGACATGCTGCGCGCAATCGACTGTCCGGCCTGGGGCCAGCGCGCCTGCAACACCGGCAAGACCTGCTCGCGCAGGTAGTTGCGATCGAACTGGATATCGGCATTGGATTCGTCCTCCACCCACACCAGACCGTGTTCGCGGGCATAACTGCGAATCTCTTCGCGCGAACAGGCGAGCCACGGGCGATACAGACAACTGTCGCCGATGGAGCGCCACTCCGGCATGCCGCCGAGGCCGCGCACACCGGCGCCACGCAACAGGCGCAGGAAAAAAGTTTCGATCTGGTCATCGGCGTGATGCGCCATCAACAGCACATCGCCCGGCCCGACATGACGGGCAAAAATATCGTAACGCGCTTGCCGCGCCGCATTTTCCAGACCGCTGCCGTCGCGCTTCACGCGCGCGCGTTCGGCACAGAAATTGACATGCAGTTCGCGACTGACCGACTCACAGTGCAACTGCCAGTTGTCGGCATTGGGGCTCAAGCCGTGATTGACGTGTAGCGCCAGGATGTCCTGCGGCAATTCCAGTGACACCAATGCATGCAGCAATGCGTGCGAATCGGCACCGCCACTGTAGGCGACGATGAAACGTCGGGCATCGCTGAAACCTTCCAGCTTTTCCCGCAACAGTTCGCGCAAGGCTCCGTCCACGCACCCCTCCTCAGGGATTGCCGAAACTCATCAGACGCTGGTACCGCTTTTCCAGCAGCGTATCGAGAGGTTGTTGTTGCAGCACCGCAAGTTGCTGTGCCAGTTTTTCGCGCAGGCGTTTTGCCATGTCATCGACATTGCGGTGCGCACCACCGAGCGGCTCCGGAATCATGTCATCGACAATACCGAGCTCCAGCAAGGTTTTCGAGGTGACACCCATCGCTTCCGCCGCCAGCGGCGCTTTCTCGGCGGTTTTCCAGATGATATTGGCACAACCTTCCGGTGAAATTACGAAATAGGTAGCGTACTGCAACATGTTGATCTGGTCGCCAACACCGATACCCAACGCACCGCCCGAACTGCCTTCACCGATGACCGTGCAGATAATCGGCGTGCGCAGCCGTGACATGACCGCCAGATTCTGTGCAATGGCTTCGGAAATACCGCGCTCTTCGCTGTCAATGCCGGGGTAAGCACCGGGGGTGTCAATCAGGGTCAACACCGGCAAGCCGAAACGCTCCGCCATTTCCATCAGACGCAATGCCTTGCGATAGCCTTCCGGTTTGGGCATACCGAAATTGCGTGCCACTTTGTCCTGCACCGTGCGGCCTTTTTCCTGGCCGATCACCATTACCGGTATACCTTCCAGACGCGCGATACCACCAATGATGGATTTGTCATCACCAAAACGACGATCACCGTGCAATTCATCAAAATCCGTAAACAAACGGGGAATGTAATCCAGCGTATAAGGACGCTGCGGATGGCGCGCCACCTGCACCACTTGCCAGGCACTGAGATCACTGTAGATTTTTTCCGTCTGCTTGCGACTTTTTTCGCGCAACTTGTTCAGCTCGTCGGCAATATTGATGCCGGAATCATTGCCAACCAGTTGCAGTTCTTCAATCTTGGCTTCCAGCTCGGCAATCGGCTGTTCAAATTGCAGGTAGTTGTACGCCACTGTCTACTCCACTTCCACGGTCTTGTTCATCGTATTTTGCCCGCCATCAGTAATGCAGACTGACAGCTGTGCGGCCAAAGCGTGCACGCAAGGCGCGCAACAACTCGTCCGCAGGGCTTATGCGCCACTCGTCACCGGCAGCGAGTTCGCCGCGCGCGACCATGCCCTGGTAGGCAAAGCGCAGGGCACAGGCCCCTTGTCGGTATGGCTGCAGCACGCGCGTCAGCTGCACGGCAAAATCAGCGGCCAGTGTCTCAGCATCAAGCGCAATCTGCAAATACCTGACCTGCTCGCTGCGCACCTCCAGCAGCTCGCGCATCTGCGCCGCACGCATACCCAGACCACCGCGAAACTCGTCCGGACTCACCGTCCCCTCGACAACCAGCACGCGATCCGTTATCAGCTTGTCGCGCACGCGCTCATACTCGTCGGCAAATACCGTCACCTCAATGCGGCCGCTGCGATCATCCAGCAGCACCGACGCAATGTTCTTGCCGCTCTTGGTCTTGCGCAGACGCATATCCACCACCAATCCGGCAATGCGCTGCGGCGCCCGTTCAGGCTGCAAATCTGCAATCCGGCGCTTGATCAGCTTGCGCAACTCGTCCTGATATTCCTCAATCGGATGCCCGGTGAGATAAAGCCCCAGCGTATCCTTTTCGCCTTGCAGCCGCTCGCGCAATGACCACGCAGGCAGCTTGCGATAATCGGCATACACATCGCCGCTCGCTTCTGCTGCCGTGGACACCACATCCCCAAACAAATCCGCCATACCCTGACTGCGGTTCTTGCTTTTCTGATCCGATGCCTGCACTGCATCAGCCAGCGCCGCCATCAACACGGCGCGCGCAGCATCGACATCACTGGCAGCAATCAAGCCGTCGAATGCACCGGAACGTACCAGCGCTTCCAGTGCACGCTTGTTGAGTTTGCGCGTATCAATGCGTGCGCAAAAATCAAACAGATCGACAAATTTTTCACCGGCACGCCGCGCTTCGACAATCGATGCCACCGGCCCTTCACCCAGCCCCTTGATGGCGCCGAGACCGTAGACAATATTGCCATCGTCATCCACGGTAAAATGAAAATCGCCGCGATTCACATCCGGTGGCAACAAGGTCAGCCCCATTGCGCGACATTCTTCGATGAAGGTCACCACCTTGTCGGTCTTGTCCATGTCCGACGACATGGTCGCCGCCATGAATTCTGCCGGGTAATGTTTTTTCAACCACGCCGTTTGATAGGAAACCAGTGCGTATGCGGCCGAGTGTGATTTGTTGAAACCGTAACCGGCAAATTTCTCCATCAGGTCGAACAGACCGCCGGATTGCACTTCACCGATACCGCGCTCGGCAGCGCCGGTCATGAACTTGCCACGCTCCTTCGCCATTTCTTCAGGCTTCTTCTTGCCCATGGCGCGACGCAGCATGTCGGCGCCGCCGAGCGTGTAGTTCGCCATGACCTGCGCGATCTGCATGACCTGTTCTTGGTACACAATTACACCATACGTGGGCCGCAATACCGGTTCCAGATCGTCGTGATGCAATTCCACAGTCGGATAGGCGACACTGGCGCGACCGTGTTTACGGTTGATGAAGTCATCCACCATGCCGGATTCCAGCGGACCGGGACGATACAGCGCCACCAATGCGATGATGTCTTCAAAACAGTCCGGCGCCAGACGCTCTATCAAGCCTTTCATGCCACTGGATTCCAGCTGAAACACGGCCGTGGTCTGCGCTTTTTTCAGCAGCTCGAATGTCGGTTTGTCATCGAGCGGGATATCGGCAATATCCAGTGGCGATTCATTACGCTCGGCGCGGCGCGCGTTGATCATTTTCATCGCCCAGTCGATGATGGTCAGTGTGCGCAACCCGAGAAAATCGAATTTGACGAGACCTGCTTCTTCGACATCGTTCTTGTCGAACTGTGTCACCAGACCACCGCCGGCCTCGTCACAATACAGCGGAGAAAAATCCGTGAGTTTCGTCGGCGCGATCACCACACCACCGGCGTGCTTGCCGACGTTGCGCGTCACGCCTTCCAGTTGCAGCGCCATATCCCAGATTTCCCTGGCATCGCCGTCCTGCTCGAGAAAATCACGCAGGATATCTTCTTTTTTGTAGGCATCTTCCAGCGTGATGCCGACTTCAAACGGAATCATTTTCGACAATTTGTCGGCCAGTCCGTAAGACTTGCCCTGCACGCGCGCCACATCGCGCACCACGGCTTTTGCTGCCATCGTGCCGAAGGTGATGATCTGCGATACCGCATCACGGCCGTAGGTATCGGCTACATAACTGATCACGCGATCGCGATTGTCCATGCAGAAGTCGATATCGAAATCCGGCATCGACACCCGCTCGGGATTGAGGAATCGTTCGAACAGCAAATCGTAGGCAAGCGGATCAAGATCGGTGATTTTCAGCGCATAGGCCACCAGCGAGCCGGCGCCGGAACCACGGCCCGGCCCTACCGGAATCCCGTTGTTTTTCGCCCACTGGATGAAGTCCATCACGATGAGAAAGTAACCGGGAAAACCCATCTGGTTGATAATCGACAGCTCGAACGTCAAGCGTTCGTCATACACCTTGCGGCGACTGCCATCCGGATCAGATCCCGCCGGCAATAATTTCTGCAAGCGATCTTCCAGCCCCTCGCGTGACACTTGCTCGAAAAACGCTTCTATCGTCATGCCAGCCGGCACAGGAAAATCCGGCAGGAAATATTTACCCAGCTGTATTGTGACATTGCAGCGTTTGGCAATTTCCACGGTATTCGCCAACGCCACCGGCATATCAGCAAACAATGCCGCCATTTCTTCTGCAGACTTCAGATACTGCTCTTCGCTGTAGCGGCGTTCACGGCGCGGGTCATCCAGCGTGCGGCCTTCATTGATACACACGCGCACTTCATGCGCTTCGAATTCATCGCGCGCAACAAAACGCACGTCGTTGGTTGCCACCAGCGGGCACGTGGATTCCACCGCCAGTGCCACTGCGGCATGCAGGTATTCCTCGTCACCGGCACGCCCGGTGCGCTGCACTTCCAGATAGAAACGCCCGGGGAAATCACGCATCCAGCACTGCAACAATTCACGCGCCTGTTCGGGATGCCCGTGCAGCAACGACAAACCGACATCGCCGTGACGTCCGCCCGACAGCACAATCAGACCGTCATTCAATTCCGAGAGCCACGCGCGCTGCACGATGGCACGGCCCTGCGACTGCCCGTGCTGGTAGGCGCGCGAAATCAGTTGCGTGAGATGGCGATAGCCGATGTGGTTTATGGCCAGCACACAGAGCAATGCCGGTTGCGAATTGTCTTCACCGTCACAGACCCACAAGTCACTGCCGACAATCGGCTTGATGCCCTTGCCCTGCACTGCTTTGTAAAACTTGATCAACCCGTAGAAATTGCACAGATCCGTGATAGCCACGGCCGGCATGTTGAGTTCACGCAAACGCGGCACCAGTGCATCCACCGTTACCAGACCATCGCTTAGTGAGTATTCGGTATGCAAACGAAGATGAACGAATGATGGTTCACTCATGACGAGCACTCCGCAATAACTCTGGCCACAGGCGCATACGAACGACGATGCAGTGGCGTGACACCCAGTTTCTGCAACGCGGCAAAATGTTGCGCGGTGGGATAACCCTTGTGATCCGCAAAACCGTAGCCCGGATATTGCAGATCCAACGCCTGCATTTCACGATCACGCTGCACTTTTGCCAGAATGGACGCCGCGCTGATGGCCGGCACGCGGCTGTCACCTTTCACCACGGCTTCGGCGCGATACGACCATTTCGGCAACTTGTTGCCATCCACCAGCACATATTCCGGTTGCACGTGTAATTGCTCCACAGCGCGCTTCATGGCCAGCAAACTGGCCTGCAGGATATTGATCTCGTCAATTTCTGCCGGCGTTGCACGTGCAATCGACCAGCACAGCGCTTTGTCACAAATCTCATCAAACAGACTTTCGCGTTTCTTGTCGCTGAGCTTTTTCGAATCTGCCAATCCACTAATCGGCCTGGCCGGGTCGAGAATGACTGCAGCCGTCACCACATCACCCACCAGCGGGCCGCGACCCACCTCATCGACACCGGCGAGCAGGTGTCCTCTGTAGGCACAGGCAAACAGCTCGATTTGCGCAACCATCACGCCACATCCAGCAATGACAATATCGCGACCGCTGCCGTGCGACTGGCGTCGCGACGAATCGCATGATGCAATTCGGAAAACCGCCGCTGCAACTGCCCTGCCCGCACATCGTCATTCAGCGTGACCAGCAGCGCCTTGCCGAGATTCTCCACGGTTGCCTCACCCTGCAATAATTCCGGCACCAGTTTTTCATCCGCCAGTAAATTGGGCAGCGCGACATAGGGCACTTTCAGCAGGCGAGAAATAATGGCGTAAGACAATGCCGCCATTTTGTAAGCCACCACCATCGGCTTTTTCAGCAGCATGGCTTCCAGCGTCGTGGTGCCGGATGCCATCAACACGGCATCACTCGCCGCCATGCACAACTGCGACTGACCAGTCACCAGACGCACTGGTACATCCGCATAGTCGACGAGAATGGCACGCAACTGTTGCTCACGCGCCAGGTTTGCAGCAGGCATGATGAAACAGAGATCCGGACGCTCATGCAAACACCAACGCGCCACATCCAGAAACAAACGCCCCATGCGTGCCACTTCACCGGCACGACTGCCTGGCAACAAGGCCACGGCTTGCGAGCCAACGGAAAAATCCAGCTGCGCGCGCGCAGCAATGACATCGGCTTCCATCGCAATACTGTCGGCCAGCGGATGGCCGACACACACGGCACGCAACCCCGGATATTCGCTCGCATGCTCGCGATAGAACTTTTCCTCAAAAGGAAACAGCGTCAATACCAGATCAACAGCGCGCGCAATTTTTTTCAGTCGCCCCTGACGCCAGGCCCACACCGAGGGACTGACATAGTGCACGGTTCTGATGCCCGCTTCGCGCAGCGATTGCTCCAGTGACAAATTGAAATCCGGCGAGTCGATGCCGATAAAAACATCCGGCGGATTGGCAATAAAGTGCTCGCGCAAGCTGCGACGTATATGCAACAACTCCGGAAGGCGCTTGAGTGGTTCGATCAAACCCATGACAGCGAGTCGATCCTGGGCAAAAAAACTCCGGCACCCCTCCGCCAACATCAAAGGACCACCGATACCCTCAACCACCAGCTCTCCGCAATGTTCGCGCAGCGCGCGAATCAGACCCGCCCCCAGAATATCACCCGAGGCCTCGCCCGCCACGATACCAATGCGAAGCGTTTTACGTGAGATTGCCATGAAAACTAGCGAACAATGCCGCGCGTGGAACTGCGCAGGGATTCGATGAAAATATCCAGCGGCGGGCAATCCGAGTGCATCACTTCCAGCTCGGACAAAGCCTCTTCCAGCGTCAATCCTTCGCGATAAACCGTTTTATAGGCGCGGCTCAGAATCGTCAGCTGCTCGCGGGTAAAACCGCGACGTTTGAGTCCTTCGAGATTGATGCCGCGCGCTTCCGCCGGATTGCCGTAAGCCAGCACATAGGCAGGAATATCCTTGCCCACCGCTGTGCCCATTCCTGTAAAGGCATGCGCGCCGATACGCACGCGCTGATGCACCAGCGTGTAACCGCCAAGCACTGCCCAGTCATCCACCCAGACATGGCCGGCCAGCGCGGTGTTGTTCACCAGAATAGTGTGATTGCCGATGACACTGTCATGCCCGACATGCACATAAGCCATCAGCAGATTGTGATCGCCGATCGTGGTTTCCGAACGATCCTGCACCGTGCCGCGATGAATGGTAACACCCTCGCGAATGACGTTGTGATCGCCGATGACCAACCGCGTGGCCTCGCCTTTGTATTTCAGGTCTGGCGTATCTTCGCCGACCGACGAAAACTGGTAGATCTGGTTGTGCTTGCCGATAACCGTGGGGCCTTTCAGCACCACATGCGACGCGATGCGCGTACCTTCGCCAATCTCCACATCGGGCCCGATAATCGTCCACGGACCTACGCTGACATTATCAGCGAGCTTCGCGGAAGGATCGATAATGGCGCGCGGATCAATCATGGCAACCTCGCGAAATCAATGTCTGGATCTTGCAAAATCAATGCTTATACCTTGCGGTCTGCGCAGAGAATCACGCCTTCACTGGCGAGTTCACCGTCGACCAGTGCACGACAGGCAAACTTCCAGATACCGCGTCTTTCGGAAAGGATTTTCGCCTCGAGACGCAATTGATCCCCAGGCACCACCGGACGTTTGAAACGCACATCATCCGCACCGACGAAATAATAGATCGAGCCATCCTGGGGCTTTTTGCCCATGGTCTTGAAGCCGAGAATACCGGCCGCCTGCGCCATGGCTTCAATGATCAGTACACCGGGGAATACCGGAATATCCGGAAAGTGGCCGGTAAAAATCGGCTCGTTGATGGTGATGTTCTTGCACGCCACGATGGACTCACCCAGCGTCAACTCCAGCACGCGATCCACCAGCAGGAACGGGTAGCGGTGCGGCAGGTATTCGCGAATTTCTCTTACATCCATCAACATGATAAAAACCTTCTGATTTATGAATCGGATTCCAGTGCGCGCACACGCTGAAACAGCTTGTCCAGTTGTGAAAATCGCACGGCATTCCGGCGCCATGCGGCGGTGAGCGACAGTGCCGTACCGGATGAATAAGAGCCGGGCTTGTTGATATTGCCGGTCACCAGACTCTTGGCCGTCACGTGCACACGATCAACAATCTTGACGTGGCCGACGATACCCACTGCACCGGCAATGGTGCAATTCTCGCCGATTTCAGCACTGCCCGCGATGCCGGTACAGGCAGCAATCGCGGTATTGGCGCCAATCCTGACGTTATGGGCGATCTGCACCAGATTGTCGATGATCACTCCATCGCCAATCACGGTGTCATCCAGCGCTCCGCGATCAATACAGGTATTGGCGCCAATCTCCACGCGATTGCCGATTCGCACAGCACCCAGTTGGTGAATCTTGCGCCAGCTGCCGGCCTCTGGCGCAAAACCAAAACCGTCAGCACCGATGACCGTACCGCTGTGAACCACACAGTCTTCGCCCATCACCACGGCATGCGCCAGCGTGACACGCGCATGCAGATGACTGCGAGCGCCAACCCTGCTGCCTGCACCAACGATGCAACCGGCATCCAGCACCACTCCATCACCAACCATTGCGTCTGCTTCAACGACACAATGCGGACCAATCGCCGCAGAAGGCGCAATCTGCGCTGAAGGGTGTATGACGGCGGAGGCATGCACACCCGCAACGCGCTGCGGCGACCGATCAAACAGCGCCGACATTTTTGCGTAAACCAGATAGGGATTTTCAGCGACCAGACAGGCAACCGGACAATCCTGCACGGCACTGGCCGGCAGTATCACTGCCGCAGCACGCGTTGTTTGCAGTTGTGTGCGATATGCACTGTTGGCAAAAAAAGCCAGCTGATCCGGCTGCGCGGATTGCAAAGTTGCCAATCCGCGCACCACACAACGCCCATCCATCGGCGATAGCGCTTGCAGGCGCAGGGCAAACCGCTCCGCCAGTTCAGCCAGCGTATGGGTTTGCCCGACACTCATTTATTTTTTGCCAGTAGAAGCGGCTGAATTCAGCTTTTCAGTAACCTTGGCAGTGATATCAAATGCCGGCTCGGCATGGATGGCGGCCTTGCGATCCAGCAACAGACCGATACCTTCCGCATCGACGATTTCTTTCACGATACCTTCAAGGCGCGGGCCTACATCATCCATCAGCTTCTTGCCCGCCGCCTGACGCTCGGCATTGAGTTTGCGCACAATCAGCTCAAAGTCGGCCTGCTTGAATTCAATGGACTTTTTCTTTTCTTCGGCCTTGGCTGCTGTCCAGCTGGCTCCGTCCTTGCCTGCCTCATCACGCAACGCGGTAATGTCTTTCTTGAGTTTCTCTGCATCCGCCATCATTTTGGCAACATCGGAACGCGCCTCAAATGATTTCATCTGCTCTCTGGCCATGGTTGTGCTGAGAATGGCTTCCTGGACATCAAACACGGCGATCTTGTCTTTTGCAGCACCTGCCGCAAAAACCTGCACCGCAGAGGACACCGCAACCACGGCAATCAGGGATTTGATAAGTCTTTTCACGATACAAGTACTCCGCATTTGGATAACAGAAAAAAATCAGAACGTTTGACCGAGCGAGAACTGGAAAAATTCCGTCTTGTCGTAATCACCCGGGTTAAGTGCCTTGGCAAGGCTGAATGTCAGCGGGCCAAAACCGGTGATCCACGTCAGACCCACACCCGCCGAATAGCGAAACTCACCCAGATCAATATTGAAACAATTGGCCTGGGAAACACCGTAAGCCTCACTGCAACTGGTATCAAACACATTGCCGCCATCTACAAAAAATGCCGGCTGCATGGAAGACTGGTCTTTGACGAATGGCATGGGGAAAATAATTTCCATGCTTCCTTCAATAAGCGCGTCGCCCCCGATGGGATCGTTATCGCCAATTCTTCCATACTCCAGAACAGTGCCATTGGCAACGTAAACGGTTTCACCCGTTTCGAGCTTAACGCCCTTATAACCCAGCGCAGGTGTGCCGCGGGGACCCAAGGTATTGCGTTTGTAACCACGCACCGAACCAAAACCACCCGCATAAAAATTCTCGAAGAAAGGCAATTCGTCAGTGCCGCCATACGCATCGCCATAGCCCATGCGCGTGCGCAAGCGCAGCGTGAAGCTGTCGCTCAGCGGCTTGAAATATTGCGCCTTGTAAACCATTTTCCAGTATTCCAGATCACTGACGCCCGGCGTGGTCATCTCCAACGCCACATTCTGGGAATGCCCCTTCGTTGCCAGGCGCCCCTTGTTCAGCGTCGACTGATTCCAGCTACCGGTGAGCTTGATGTTATCGAAAGACGTGCCATTGCGATCCAGAAAGCCTTCATGCAAAGGATTAAGCAGCAGGGAAGGCGTAACCGCCGCGCCAGCAACAGCGCATGCCGTTGCCAGATTGCCGTCAAGGCACGCGTCGCTTGAGTTCAGTAAGCTGTCGCTATTGGAGTCCAGAGCTGACCGGTCTGCATAACCGTATTTATTACTGAATATGGGTGTACCCGAAATTTCCTGCGCCGGAGCAACACCGACATCAATACTGGTGTGCTCATAACCAACACCAAATCCCAACCGTTCAATTTCCGACAACGGGTAGCCGAAGGTCATGTCCAGGCCATAGCTATTGACGGCATAATCCGAGACGTTGACTTCTTTAAGATCGCGCTTCGTGTAATAAAGATTGAAGCCACGGCTGACACCATCCACCGTGTAGTAAGGATCAACATAACTGAAGTTGACCTGCTTCATGTAGGAACTGGTACTGAGATTGACGCCGACCTGTTTGCCGGTACCGAGAAAGTTATCCTGCTGGATGCTGCCACCCAGAATCACACCAGACCCCTGCGCAAAACCGACACTGGCGCCGATGCTGCCGGAGGGTTGCTCTTCCACAGCATATTCAACGTCGATCTGGTCACCGGTACCCGGCACATCCGTGGTCTCGACATCCACTTTCTTGAAATAGCCCAAGCGTTCGAGACGCACTTTCGACTGTTCCATCTTCGCACTGTTGGCCGATGCCGATTCCATCTGGCGCATTTCGCGACGCAGCACATCGTCCGCCGTCTTGGTGTTACCGCGGAAATTGATGCGGCGCACGTAGGCGCGATGGCTTGGGTCGACGAAGAATGTAACCTTCACCGTATGATCCTGGTCGTTATGTTCCGGAATGGCTTTCACATCGGCATAGGTATAACCCTCGTTGCCGAGGCGCTGGGTGATGTACGTGGTTGAGGTCGTCATCAGCACTTGCGAGAACGGTTCTTTTTCTTTCAACACAATCAGGCGGCGCAGCTCGTCTTCCTGCACGATCAGCTCACCGGCAAGTTCGGTGCTGCTGACGGTATAGACATCGCCTTCGACAATATTGATGGTGATGAAAATCGACTGTTTGTCTTCCGACAAGGCAACCTGTGTTGAATCAATATTGAAACGCAGATAACCGCGATCCATGTAAAACGACTTGAGTTTTTCCAGATCGCCTGTCAGTTTCTCGCGCGAATACTTGTCGCGACTGTTGGCCCATGACCAGAAGCCCGTTGACTCCAGCTCGAACTGATCCAGCAGCTCCTCGGTCGTGAAGGTGTTGTTGCCGATGATATTGATGTGTTTGATGGCGGCGACCTTGCCTTCATCAACGTTGATGGACAAACCCACGCGATTGCGCGGCAACTCGCGCACTTCGGTTTTGACCTTGGCACCGTAGCGACCCTGTGCCACATACTGCCGCTCAAGTTCACCAGTGAGACCTTCCAGGGTGGATGGCTTGTAAATCTGCCCTTCCGACAAACCGGCTTTTTTCAAGGCATCCGTCAGGTCTTCGGTCTTGATGACCTTGTTGCCGTCAATACTGATTTCGGCGATGGTCGGGCGCTCGACCACAGTGATAACCAGCACATCTTCATCGCGGCCAATCTGGATGTCGTCGAAATAGCCGGTCTTGAACAAGGCGCGTGTCATTTCCTGCAGTTGTGCCGGCTCGATACTGTCACCGACATTTACTGGCAGCGCGGCAAACACCGAACCGGAAGATACACGCTGCAAGCCTTCAATGCGGATATCGGCTATGCGAAAGGTCTGCGCCATGGCCAGCGAAGCTGACAACATGAACACCCAGAAAGCTGCGCGCCTGATCAAACCCATAACTCTTTCCCCAGTGCGTTTTGCGCACTCACAGTTTTAACAAGTCGTTATAAACGGCAAACAACATCAGGCTGACAATGAAAGCGAGTCCGACCTGATTGCCCAGCGCCTGAATTTTCTCCGGCACCGGATTGCCCCGAACCGCCTCAACCAGGTACAACAGCAGGTGTCCACCGTCGAGCATGGGTATGGGCAGCAGGTTCATGACTCCCAGGCTGATACTGAGAATGGCGAGCGTCTGGCAAAAAACGGCCACCCCCATCCCCGCTGAAGCGCCGGCCACTTTAGCAATGCCAAGGGGGCCACTCAAGTTTTTTGGCGACAAATCACCAACAACCAGCTTTTGCAGCGATAGAAGCAGGACTTTGATCTGTCGGCCCGTCTCCTGCAGCGCGCGCACAAGCGTCTGGGAGAAGTCGTAGTCAATGTGCCGCAAGTGCTGCTTTTCCAGCGGCGGACTGCCGACCTGTGCACCTATCTGCCCGACTTCGCGGCCGTTCTTGTCGACCACGCGCGCCGGGGTTACCGCAACACTCAGCAGAGCACCCTCGCGACGCAAGGACAATTGCAGCACTTGCTGCGGGCTGGCACGCACCAGTTCCAGCCAACGCTCGACATCCGGCACCGGCTGGCCATTCATGGCCTCAACGACATCCCCGGCACGCAAACCTGCCTGTTCAGCGGGGCTGCCAGGCACCAGTGCACCTATATAGACAAAAGGTGGTATATGGAAGCGCAAGCCCAGGCTGCGCACGGGGTCAGGCTCGGCTGCATCCGAGAGCCAGCGCTGCAGATCAATCACCAACTCATAAGTGAGTGCATCGCCGGGATGCCTCACGCCCAGCGTCAACTCGCCGCTATCACCGATGCGCGCCACCAGCGCCTGAAACACCGCCTCACGCGTCGGCGTTTCGGTGCCGTCGACCGAAACGATCTCCTGCCCCGCCTGCACACCGGCCACTGCCGCAGGCGAACCGGGTTCGATCTTGTCAACCAGCGGCACCAGACCGTCCTCGCCGCCGGCAAACAGCAGGCAGAACACCAGCAGCGCCAGCAGCAAGTTGGCCACGGGGCCAGCCAGCACGATCAACATGCGTTTCCATACTGCCTGCCGGTTGAAGCTGTATGGCTGCTCGGCTTCCGGCACCGGCTCCTCCCGCTCGTCCAGCATCTTGACGTAACCACCGAAAGGAATGCCGGCGATCACATATTCGCAGCCCTTGCTGTCCCACCAGGAAAACAGCGGCCTGCCGAAACCGATTGAAAACCGCAGCACCTTGACGCCGAGCTTGCGCGCCACCCAGAAATGGCCGAACTCATGCACCGTGACCAGCACGATGATGGCCACCAGAAACGAGGCCAAAGACCAAAGGCCCGACAATAATTGCTGCACCATCGAATCAGCCACGGCTTGCCACCTCCCGTTCTGCGCATGCGCGCGACCGGGCATCGACCGCCACCAGCGACGAAAGATCCCCGGGAGCTGCCGTTCCCGCCAGTTTTTGCAGCGTACGCTCGACCGTTTTGGCAATGCCGGTAAATGGCAGGCGCTCGTCGAGGAAAGCCGCCACCGCTACTTCATTGGCGGCATTGAGGATGACCGGGGCACTGCCACCGGCGACAAAGGCTTCGCGCGCCAGACGCAAGGCCGGGAAACGCGTCTCGTCCGGCGCCTGGAAATCGAGTCGACTGGCGGCAATCAGATCCAGCAAACCCACACCGGCGTCGATACGCTCGGGCCAGGCCAGACCGTAGGCAATCGGCGTGCGCATATCCGGATTGCCCAGCTGTGCCAGCGTCGAGCCATCCACATATTCAACCAGTGAGTGCACGATACTCTGCGGATGCACTACCACCTGCACCTGCACCGGCTGCGTATCGAACAGCCAACAGGCCTCGATCAGCTCCAGCCCCTTGTTCATCATGGTGGCGGAATCCACGGAAATCTTGCGGCCCATACTCCAGTTGGGGTGAGCACAGGCCTGTGCAGGTGTTACCGTGCGCATCTCGTCCATTGTGCGCTCGCGAAACGGCCCGCCGGAAGCAGTGAGCAACAAACGTCGCACGCCGGCTTCTGCCAGCGACTTGCCGTAAGGCAGGCACTGGAACATGGCATTGTGTTCGCTGTCGATGGGCAGCAACTGCGCGCCGGAGGCGCGAACCGCCTGCATGAACAGGTGGCCGGCGCAAACCAGCGCCTCCTTGTTGGCAAGCAGGACTTTCTTGCCGGCGTTTACCGCAGCCAAGGTCGGCGCCAGACCGGCAAAACCGACAATAGCCGCCATGACAGTATCGACCTGCGCGTGCCCGGCTACCGTTTCAAGACCTTCATTGCCAGCCAGCACCTCGGTCTCAAGGCCTGCTGCCCGGGCTTTTCCGGCAAATGCTTCCGCATGCGCGGGATCGGCGAGCACCGCGTAACGTGGCCGGAACTGTTGGCACTGCGCCAACAGGATGTCGGTGCGGCTGTTGGCTGTCAGCGCAAAAACGCCGTAGCGATCCGGATGGCGGGAAATGACATCCAGCGTACTGACACCGATGGAACCGGTGGAGCCGAGCACGGTGACTTGCTGCATGACGCTCAATGCCCCACTAACAGATAACAGAGCGTGAACAAAGGGACAGCGGCTGTCCAGCCGTCGATGCGATCCAGCACACCGCCGTGACCCGGCAACAGGTGGCTGCTGTCCTTGATGCCGCGCTCACGTTTGACCATGCTCTCGAACAGATCACCCAGCACCGAGGCTGCCGAGGTCAAGGCCATGACCATCACGAAGCCGACGAAGCGCAGCGCCGACAAATCCAGTACAACCGCGACCACCACGGCAAACAATGCACTGGCGAGTGCACCACCCCAGAAACCTTCCCACGTCTTGCCGGGGCTGACATGCACGGCCAGCTTGCGGCGACCAAAGCGGCGACCGGCAAAATAGGCGCCGATGTCGGCCGCAGCAATCGAGGTAATCACCAGCCAGATCAAACCGCTGCCGGCAGCGGCCGGCTGCAGCAACACCAGGCCCAGCCACGCCGGAAACAGCAGCCAGACACCAGCCAACAACAACAAGCATTGCCTGGAAAAACCAGTGACAAGCTGATCGGGATAACGCCACACAGCATGCAGCGCCAACAGCCAGCACAACACCGACACCGACAACACAGCAATGGCCCAACCTGAAGCCTGTTGCCAGTCGACAATGCCCAAGCCCCAGAACAGGGCCGCCAGGGCACTGGCGTAGACAAAACGTTGCCACGGCAGCGTCAAGCCGGCGAGATTGGCCCACTCCCAAGCTGCCAGCGTAAAAACCAGCGACACCACAAAAACAAAGCCGCGATAAGGCAAGGCCAGCAACACCACCGCCAGCCCCAGCGCCAGCACGCAAGCCGTAATGACGCGCTCTTTAAGCACCGGCAACTCCGGCCACCTGGTCTCCCGACAAGCCGAAACGGCGTTGGCGCGTATGGAAGTCGGCCATCGCGGCATTCATCGCTTCTGCACCGAAATCCGGCCAGAACAGATCAGAAAAATACAATTCCGCATACGCGGCATGCCAAAGCAGAAAATTGCTGATGCGTTTTTCACCGCCAGTGCGAATCAGCAAATCCACTGCCGGCATGTCACCCAGACACACCGCGCGATTCACCAGCGTTTCATCAATATCGGCCGGCTTCAATTCACCACGCACACAGGCTTCCGCCAATTTGCGCGTCGCTTGCGTGATATCCCAGCGCCCGCCGTAATCGGCCGCAATCACCAGCGTCATGCTGCCGCCAGCCGTAAAGGCTTCTGCCTCGTCGATCTGCCGGCACAGCTTTTCCGAAAAACGCGTGCGATCACCGATGATGCGCACACTGACACCTTCGGCTTTCAGCTTTTTCTGTTCACTTTTCAGATAAGCGGAAAACAATTGCATCAAAGCACTGACTTCCAGCGCCGGGCGCTGCCAGTTTTCGGAACTGAAAGCAAAAACTGTCAACACCTGTACGCCGGCATGCTTGCAGGCATCGACGGCATCGCGCACACGTTCCACACCTTCCTTGTGCCCGGCCGGGCCGGGCAGGCCGCGTTTTTTGGCCCAGCGGTTGTTGCCGTCCATGATGACGGCCACATGCTTGAGCGGAGAAGATTCGTTGTTGTTTGACATGAATACGTCCTGATGAAAAAGCCCGTCGACAAAACGCAGCTTAGATTTCCATCAGGTCGCGTTCCTTGGCGGCGAAGGCTTTATCAACTTCTGCCACATATTTGTCGGTGAGTTTCTGGATGTCGTCCTGTGCGCGACGCTCGTCGTCTTCGCTGATTTCCTTGTCTTTCAACAAATCCTTCAACTGACCGTTGGCATCACGGCGAATATTGCGCACGGATACGCGCGCAGTTTCTGCTTCGCCTTTGGCGTGCTTGATGAAATTCTTGCGTGTCTCTTCGGTCAGCGCCGGCATCGGGATGCGGATCACGGTGCCCGCCGTATTCGGATTCAGACCGAGATCAGACATCATGATGGCTTTCTCGATCGCCTGCACCATGCCCTTTTCCCACGGCGTGATGGACAGCGTGCGTGCATCTTCGACGTTGATATTCGCCACCTGCTGCAACGGCATGTCGGAACCGTAGTAGCTCACCGTCAGGCCTTCCAGAATGCTCGGGTGCGCGCGCCCGGTGCGGATCTTGTTGAAGGCGTGCCCAAGCGACTCCAGGCTTTTCTTCATGCGGGTTTCGGCTTCGGTTTTGATATCGTTAATCATGCTGTTCAACTCTGTTTATTCAACTTGCGATTTTCAGACGTCTTCGTTTTCAACCATGAGGGTGCCTTCATTGCCACCCACCACGATGTTGAGCAAGGCGCCGGCCTTGGACATGCGGAATACACGCACCGGCATGTTGTGCTCGCGGCACAGACAAATCGCCGTCAGATCCATCACGCCCAGCTTCTTGTCCAGCGCCTCGTCATAGCTCAAACGCTCGTACATTTTTGCCGTCGGGTTTTTCATGGGGTCGCTGTCGTACACACCGTCGACTTTCGTGGCTTTCAATACCAGTTCGGCTTCCACTTCGATGCCACGCAGGCAGGCAGCAGAATCGGTGGTGAAAAACGGGTTGCCGGTACCGGCAGCAAAAATCACCACCTCTCCCTGCTCCAGATAACGGATGGCGCGCCGGCGATCGTAATGCTCCACCACACCACTCATGGGAATGGCCGACATCACATGGCTCTGGATATTCGAGCGCTCCAGCGCATCGCGCATCGCCAGACCGTTCATCACTGTGGCCAGCATGCCCATGTGGTCGCCAGTGACACGATCCAACCCTGCCGCCGACAGCGCCGCGCCGCGAAACAGGTTGCCGCCGCCAATCACCAGCCCCACCTGCACACCAATGCCGACCAACTGACCAATCTCAAGCGCCATTTTGTCCAGCACTTTGGGGTCAATCCCGAAACCTTCCTGCCCCATCAGCTCTTCGCCGCTGAGTTTGAGAAGGATGCGTTTGTACTTGCGGTCCTTACCGGTGGCCATGTGCGGGCTCTCTTTATCGGGGTGCGATAGACAGGAAACGGCGGCCATTCTATGCCAGACGGCGGGATATTTCAGCAGACAACCAGTCCCCTAAACAAAAACGGCGGAGAGGTTGCCCGCTCCGCCGTTTTCCGTGCTGCTGAAACTTACTTGGCAGCGACTGCCGCTGCCACTTCGGCTGCGAAATCCACTTCTTTTTTCTCGATGCCTTCGCCCACTTCCAGACGCACAAACTGCACGACCTTGGCGTTGTTCTTGGCGAGCAACTGACCGACCTTGATTTCGGTGTCTTTTACAAATGCCTGCTCGACCAGCGACACTTCGGCAAGGAATTTCTTCACCGCGCCTTCCACCATTTTTTCAACGATGTTGGCAGGTTTGCCAGACTCAGCAGCTTTGGCTTCAGCAATTTCACGCTCTTTGGCGATGACCGCCGGTGAAACGTTTTCCGGCGCAATCGCTTCTGGCTTGGCAGCGGCGATGTGCATGGCGACGTCGCGCGCCAGCTCTTCGTTGCCACCTTCCATTGACACGACCACACCAATTTTCAGGCCGTGGCTGTAAGTGGCCAACACAGCGCCTTCTACCAGCTGCGCGCGGCGCACCTGGATGTTTTCACCAATTTTTTGTACCAGTGCCACACGCGCTTCTTCAACGGTCTGACCGTCAATCGTCAACGCGGAAATTTTCTCGACATCGGTTTCACGCGCAGCCAGAGCAGCTTTCGCCACCTTGTTGGCAAAGGCACTGAAGTTGTCGTCCTTGGCAACGAAATCGGTTTGGCTATTCACTTCCAGCGCGATAACTGTATTGCCGTCTTTGGCGATAACAATCGCGCCTTCGGCAGCAATGTTGCCGGCTTTCTTGGCGGCTTTGGCCTGGCCGGATTTACGCAGGTTGTCGATGGCGGTTTCGATGTCGCCATTGGCTTCCACGAGCGCTTTTTTGCACTCCATCATGCCGAGACCGGTGCGCTCGCGGAGTTCTTTTACACTGGATGCTGAAATCTCTGCCATTGTCTTTTCCTCATCATTCAATTCGGTTATTCAGAAGCTGATAAACGGAAACCAAAAAGGGGGACGAATCCCCCTTTTTACTGGGCGCGCTGCTCAATTACGCAGCTTCGCCACCTTCCACTTCAACAAATTCGTCTTTGTTGACCGGAGCACCTTTCAGGTTTTCCTGGCCTTCTGCACAGGCATCCGCCATGGCGGTAACGTACAGTTTGATGGCGCGGATGGCGTCATCGTTCGCCGGGATAACGATATCAACACCGCTAGGATCGCTGTTGGTATCGACGATGCCGATAACCGGAATGCCGAGCTTGTTGGCTTCAGTGATGGCGATGCGCTCGTGATCAACGTCGATGACGAACAGGGCATCAGGCAGGCCGCCCATGTCCTTGATACCGCCGATGGCGCGCTCCAGTTTTTCCATGTCGCGCGTACGCATCAATGCTTCTTTCTTGGTCAACAGGTTGAAGGTGCCGTCCTGTGACTGCTTTTCCAGTTCGCGATAACGCTTGATGGAAGTGCGGATAGTTTTGTAGTTGGTGAGCATGCCGCCCAACCAGCGATGGCTGACGTAAGGCATACCAACGCGTGCAGCCTGCTCGGCAACCACCTTGGCGGCGGCGCGCTTGGTGCCGACGAAGAGGATCTTGTTGCGCTTGGAGGCGAGATCCTTGGCCAGACCGAGGGCTTCATTGAAAGCCGGCACGGTGTGCTCAAGGTTGATGATATGAATCTTGTTACGAGCGCCGAAGATGTACTTGCCCATCTTGGGGTTCCAGTAACGGGTCTGGTGTCCGAAGTGCGCGCCTGCCTGGAGCAGATCGCTCATGCTGATATTGGCCATAATGTCCTCTCGGGTTAAGCCACCACAAACCCCATCAATCCACCCTTCATCCGAAGATTGCAGGCACCCAGACTGACGTGACGGTTTGTGTGAGTCGTTTAGGGTTAATCCGCTACACAGCCATGGACCGCGCGGCGGGCCGGCTTTATACCACAAAAACAGCAGCACCACAAAGCCGGCAGAAGAAGACCCCAAGAGTCCAGAAGCAGGCCAGCAGGGGCGACACGGGGGCCGCCGCCTACTTTTTCAGGTGGCGCATCAGGCGCTTGCGTTTGTGGATTTGGCGTGGTGTAAGCGTGTTCTTCCTGCCTTCAAAGGGGTTATCGCCACTGCGGAACTCGACGCGCAGCGGCGTACCCGCCAGTTGCAGGGCTTCGCGGTAGATGTTCTCCAGATAGCGACGGTAGTGATCCGGCACTTTGTCGACCTGGTTGCCGTGGATGATGATGATCGGCGGGTTCTGGCCGCCGGCGTGGGCGTAACGCAGTTTGATGCGCCTGCCATTGACCAGGGGCGGCTGATGCGAAGCCACCGCGTCTTCCAGAATACGCGTCAGGAAATTGGTACTGAGCTTCTGCGTGGCAGACCTGTAGGCTTTCTTGATCGAATCGTACAGATTGCCGACGCCGCTGCCGTGCAGTGCGGAAATGAAATGGATAGTGGCAAACTTAATGAATTGCAGGCGACGATCCAGCGTGCGCTTGACTTCATTGCGCTGGTCCTCATCCAGACCATCCCACTTGTTGATCGCCACCACCAGAGCACGCCCCTTGTCGATGACATGGCCGAGCAAATGCAGATCCTGTTCAACAATCCCTTCGTGCGCGTCCATCACCAGGATCACCACATTGGCGTCTTCAATCGCCTGCAGCGTTTTCACGATGGAAAATTTTTCAATCGCTTCGGTGATGTGCTTGCGCTTGCGAATACCCGCTGTGTCGATGATGGTATACGGCTCGCCATTACGTTCGTAATCAATGTAGATGCTGTCGCGCGTGGTGCCCGGCAAATCAAACACCACCACACGATCCTCGCCCAGCATACGATTCACCAATGTGGATTTGCCGACATTGGGGCGCCCGACAATGGCAATCTTGATCTTGCGCGCCAGCGCAGGTACTCCCACTTCGTCTTCAGGCAACTCGTCGCTGGAAATATCGTCCAAACCACTGTCGTCTTCAAACGCATCACTGTCGAGCAAATCCTCTTCGGCATCGACATCCTGCGGCGGAAACAGCGATTCGACGACATGTTCCAGCAACTGGTGCACACCACGGCCGTGTGCAGCCGCAATGGGATGCACCTCTGCAAAACCGAGCGCAAAGAATTCGCTGGTGGCGACATCGGGATCCAGTCCATCGGATTTATTTGCCACCAGAAAGGTTTTCTTGTGATGCTCGCGCAAATGACGCGCAATCAGTTCATCACCGGTGGTCAGGCCGGCGCGGCAATCCACCATGAACAACACCAGATCAGCTTCATCTATGGCCGTCAGCGACTGGCTGGCCATGGCATTGTCGATACCGTGTTCTTCTTCACCCAAACCGCCGGTATCGACAACGATGAAACGCCTGTCTTCAAACATTGCCTCGCCATACTGGCGATCGCGTGTGAGACCGGCATAATCCGCAACAATCGCATTGCGTGTACGCGTGATGCGGTTGAACAGCGTGGATTTGCCGACATTGGGGCGCCCGACTAGGGCGATGACTGGCAGCACGCTGCACCTCGGAAAAAACGTTTTACAGAAATAAACCCGCCGACACAGCGTGCGGCGGGTGCGGACAATCAGAAGCGGATGATCATGGCTTGATGGTCAGCGCATACAGTTTGCCGTTACTGGTCAATGCGTACAGTGTAGAGCCATCACTGAACAGGTTGTCGCCACGCACACCATCACCACCCACCTTGTAGCGGCCGGCATAACTGCCATCGCTCTGTTTCAGCAGGTGAATGTAACCCTCCTTATCGGCAACAGCCACATATTCGCCCACCGCTGCAGGCGCCGACAGGCGCCGACCGCCGAAAACTTCGCTCTTCCACGCTTCACGACCACTGCCGACGCGCAGGGCGCGCACAACGTCACCGGCTTCCACCATGAACAGACTGCCGTCACCCGTCGACATACTGCGTGATACGGAAGCCTTTTCTTCCCACTGTGGCTGGCCGCGCTCACGAGCAAGGCTGATCACCGCACCCTGGTAACAACCCACCATGACGTCGCTCGCCGTCACCAACGGATTGCCTTGCACATCGATGACACGCTCCAGCTCGGAACGACCATCGGGCACGATGAAGCGCTGTTCCCAGCGCAGCAGACCGGTTTTGGCGTCCAGTGCGGCAATCTTGCCGGTATCAAAGGCCATGTAGACCACACCGTCGCGAATCACCGGCGCACTGTTGCCACGCAGGCTCAGCACGGCCTGCGAGGCACTGTATGACCAGCGTGATTTGCCGGTCGCCACATCAAATGCCTGCACGCGACTATCCACCGCTTGCACCACCACCACATCACCATCGGTTGCCGCTGCGGCCAACACTTCGCTGCTGGCCTGCGCCTGCCAGCGTTGCTCACCGCTGCCGGCATCCAGCGCGTAAACCTTGCCATTCTGATCCGACACCACCACCAGGTGACTGTCTGCGCCTACTGCGCTGATCAGGTCGGCATCGGTATCGTGCTTCCAGCGCACATCGCCACTGTTGCGATCCAGTGCCGTCACCACACCACCGGCACTGGCAGCATAGATAACCTCGCCGTCCACGGCCGGTGTCAGTGTCAGCGCCAGATCTTCGTCGCCTTGACCGCCCACCCCTCGCGACCAGGCATCATCCAGTTTCACCGCTTGCTCCGGCAGATCAACCAGCGGCGCAATCACTTCTTTTTCCTTGTCGTCGTTGAGCCAGCTACACGCCGGCAGCACCAGCGTCAGTGATACCAACAACGCCGCACGGCGCACAGCAGAAGCGAAAATACTCATACCGCCATTCATGTCTGAACCGTTATTCATGAATTGTTTCCTGTACCTGCAGAAGCACTGGAAGACTCAGGCGCCGGACGCGCCAGATCTGCCAGTTTCATTTCCACATCCTGTCTGCGCTCCTGCGCACCGCTCTCATCCAGCGCTTTCAGTGCGCTGTCATAGGCATCGCGCGCAGCATCGACACGTCCCTGCGCCAGTGCGATATCACCGCGCAGCTCGGCAATCGCTGCCTTCCAGGCGCCAGGATCCTTGACCTCATCCAGCGTTGCCAATGCGGCCTCGTGCTGTGTCTGTGCATATTGCACCTGCGCCAGGCGCAGGCTGACCATCGGCGCCAAGGCCGCATCCGGTTTGTGGGCACGCGCCCATTCCAGCATCTCGACAGCCTGCGGCAATTTGCCTTCCGTCACGGCGGTTTTGGCCAACTGCAGGGCCGCGAAAATCGCATAACTAGAACCCGGGTACTCGCTGCGCAACTGCTCGGCCAGAGCGCCGGACTTGTCGGCCGGAGCCGTGCTCATTTGTTGATAGAGATCGGCAGCAGCCTCGAAGCCTGCCTGCCGGTGTGCCTGCCAGCCACTCCAGGCGAAATAGCCCACCAAAGCCACACCCACACCCGCGACCGTGGAGCGACCGTTGTCGCGCCACCATTTTTTCAGGATCTCGATCTGTTCCTCTTCGGTGCGATAGTCCGCCATGTGTCCCCCGTTGGATTAGTCCAGCTACTGTCAGTCCAGCAGGTGCTGGCGCAAAAAGGCGCCCAGTGTAGCAAAAGGTACCTTTTGTTGTTCAATTTCCTCGCGCAGGAACTTGATGGTCGCCACTTGTTCAGCCACCTCATCCTCTCCCAGAATCACGGCCACCTGTGCGCCGCTTTTGTCTGCGCGCTTCAACTGGTTCTTGAAACTGCCACCGCCGGCATGCATCAGCACGACAGCACCCGGCAAGGCATCGCGGCATTGTTCGGCCAACAGTAATGCCTGCGCAGTGACATCGCCCGCCACCACCAGATAGACATCCGCTTCCGGCACCGCCTGATCACCTTCTGCCGCCAGCAACAGCGCCAGCCGCTCCACACCCATGGCAAAACCGAAAGCCGGCGTCGCCCTGCCACCCAGTTGCTCGACCAAACCGTCGTAGCGGCCGCCGGCACACACTGTACCCTGTGCGCCCAGCGCGTTGGTCACCCACTCGAACACCGTAGCGTTGTAATAGTCGAGGCCACGCACCAGTCGCGGGTTCAACTCGAAAGCCACGTCCGCCTTGGTGAGCATGTTGCACAGCTGATCGAAATGCAGACGCGATGCATCATCCAGCCAATCCTGCAAACGCGGCGCATCCAGCAGGATTTGCTGCGTGCGCTCATCCTTGCTGTCCAGCACGCGCAAGGGATTGCTGTGCAAGCGGCGCTTGCTGTCTTCATCAAGGTCTGCGACAAATTTTTCGAGATAAGCCACCAATGCCGCGCGATAACTGGCGCGCGCGGCATTGGAACCGAGCGAGTTCAACTGCAGCGATACCTTGTCGGCCAAACCCAGTTCTCGCCACAGCCGCGCAGTGAGCAGCAACATTTCCGCATCGATATCCGGCCCGGCAAATCCGAAGGCCTCGACACCGATCTGGTGGAACTGGCGCAAGCGCCCTTTCTGCGGCCGCTCATGGCGAAACATCGGCCCGGCATACCAGAGCTTCTGTGTCTGGTTGTACAACAGGCCATGCTGCTCGCAGGCGCGCACACAACACGCCGTACCTTCCGGGCGCAGCGTAAGGCTGTCGCCGTTGCGATCTTCAAACGTGTACATTTCCTTTTCGACGATATCAGTCACTTCGCCGATCGCGCGTTTGAACAGCGCGGTCTGTTCCAGAACCGGAAAACGAATTTCTCGATAACCGTAACTGTGCAACACGTCGGCAACCGCCGCTTCAATACGTTGCCAGACATGGGATTCATGCGGCAGCAAATCATTCATGCCGCGGATGGATTGTATCTTGCTCACAAAAAAACCTTATTTGGAAACTCTGATTAGGAAAATCCGGTTTTGAAAATCCCGTCTCGATTCAAGTGCTAGCGATCAGCGATGCCTGCTGCGCCACTTTCTCCCGGATCATCTTTTCCAATTGGTCCACCAGCTCGTCATTCTGCAATTTGATACTCGGTTTGCCATCCACAAATACCATGTTGCTGGGCGTACTGCCGGTGAGGCCAATGTGCGCCACTTTCGCCTCACCGGGGCCATTGACATAGCAACCGATGATCGCGACATCCAGCGGATCATTGATGTCTTCCAGACGCGCTTCGAGTGCATTCACCGTCTGGATCACATCGAAGTTCTGCCGTGAACAACTCGGACAAGCGATAATATTGATGCCCTTGGTACGCAAGTGCAGGCTCTTGAGGATATCGTAACCGACCTTGATCTCTTCCACCGGATCGGCAGCAAGCGAGATGCGAATGGTGTCACCAATACCATCCATCAACAGCAAACCGAGCCCCACCGACGACTTCACGGTACCGGCGCGCAAGGCGCCCGCTTCCGTAATACCGAGATGCAATGGCTGGTCAATCTGTGACGCAATCTTGCGATAGGCATCAACCGTCAGGAACACATCCGAAGCCTTCAGGCTAAGTTTGAAATCCAGAAAATTCATCTTGTAAAGAATATCAACGTGGCGAAACGCCGACTCCACCAAGGCATCGCCGTTGGGTTCACCATATTTTTTCTGCAAATCCTTTTCCAGCGAACCGGCATTAACACCGATGCGGATCGGAATGTTTTTCTCGCGTGCTTTTTCCACCACGGCGCGCACACGATCTTCACGCCCGATATTGCCGGGATTGATGCGCAGGCAATCAACGCCGAGATCAGCAACGCGCAAGGCAATCTTGTAGTCAAAATGAATATCCGCCACCAGCGGCACTCTCACCTGTTGGCGAATCGCACCAAAGGCCTCCGCCGCCTCCATTGACGGCACCGACACACGCACAATGTCCGCACCGACATTTTCCAGACGACGGATCTGCGCCACCGTTGCGGCGACATCGGTAGTTTCCGTGTTGGTCATGCTTTGCACAGCGATAGGCGCGTCTCCGCCCACTGGCACATTACCAACCATGATCTGGCGCGACTTGCGTCGCACGATAGGACTGTGATGCAGCATCAGGATACTCTTCTTGCGTATATGTCTGGCGTATATGTCTGGCGTATATGGCTTTAGCGTGTATAACTTTTAATATTCATTGCCGCGGACAGTTCATTCTTCGGCATCGGCGCCCGGCGGCTCGTCCTCCAGCACAAAGCGCGCTGACTGGTAACCGGCTTTCACAGGCACTTCCACATCAGTACCGTTATAACTCATGTTAACTGCGCCCCCCTTGCCAAACCACAGTTGCAACGGAGCTGGCGCCGTCAGCTCGAAAACCTCACCACTGCGGTGCACTTGTTCATGCAATACTTTGTCCTGCGCATCCTTGATCTGCACCCAGCAATCATCGGAAAACTCGAGATGCAGCACCGAACCAAGTAGCTGCTCAGGCGCAGCGACGCCCGCCGGAGACTCTGTCGCGGCCACAGGCTGCGCTGGCACTTCAGCACTTGCCACCACCTGAGCCGGCAATACCGGCTCTGGAACAGTGGCGTCCACCGCTGCTGCAGGCACAACAGCAACCGGCGCATCAGCAACTGCATCTGCGGGGGCAGTTGCCTGCTGCTGGTCCGGATCGACTACCGTCGAAACCCGCTGCAGCTGTGACAACGATATCTGCCGCACCAGATCTGCCGGAAGCTGCGAACGATAGCCCAACTTCCACCCGGCAAACAGCAACATCGCAACAAGCAACAGCAACAAGACATGCCAGCGGCGCCCTGCAGGCTTTTGCCTGACCAGACGTGCCGTAGCAGTCAGTACGGGCGCTGCCGCAGGCACCGATGATTTAAGCGGCAAGGCAATGGTTTCGTACTGGCGAACCAGCATGTCACCATCAATGCCTACCAGCTTGGCATAAGCGCGCAGATGCCCTTTGACGAAAACCGGGTTGTTGAACGTAGAGAAATCACCCGCTTCCAGACTGCTGACCTGACGACGCTGCAGGTGCAATGCCTTTGCGGCATCAGCCAGTTCCAGCTGACGACCGATACGCGCGCGCTCCAGCGCAGCGCCAATCGTTCTAGCCGCTGTGGCATCCGTCCCTGACTGCACCGTTTCCGCCATCAGCAGCGCCTCTGTCATCGCGACTCGGACCACGCCTTGTATTCAAGATATTCCTGCGATGTCGGAAACTGGTTCTTCAAATACAAAGCATAACTGGCCAGTTTGTCATCATCGCCAAACACTCGCATCAGGCGTATTCCCAACCACAGTGACTTTGGCGTTTGCCGGGCATACTGCAAATAGCCTTCGTAGTAGCGACGACTGTCAGCAAAATTACCCTGATCGAACTTGATCAAGGACATTTCCAGCAAGGCGCGCGGATTGCGTGAATCATGCGCAAGGCTGCGGGACAAAGCCTCCTCTGCACCCTTCATGTCACCCTGTTGCCGAAGACAAGTTCCTAGATTGGAAAATGCGGAGGCGCGGCCTGCGTATTGAGGATCCGCAGCAGCCTTCTCGAACATCTCACAGGCTTCCTTGTAGCGTTTCTGGCCAAACAGGAAACTGCCGTAATTGAGCGAGGTTGCCGACCTGCCCTCGCTGGAACCCATCGCCTTCCTGAATTGCTGCTCCGCGAGTTCGGTTTCACCATCGCTGCTGTAGTAGAAAGCCAGCACGTTGAGCATTTCAGGAGAGCCGGAATCAATCGCCAGGCCCTTGTTGATAGCGCGCATCGCCTGCTCGCGCTTGCCATCTTTCAGGTAGCCGTTGGCCAGAGTGACATAATTGGCCAGCGCAGCTTCCTTGTTGTTCTTTTTTCCGGACGCATCAACCGGCTTGCCATTTTCCCGCTGCTCCGTCACACAACCCGCCAACAAAAGACCGGTCAGCGCAGCCAGCAACACGCCTGCTCTCGCACAACGAACCCACTGCATATCTAGCCCCCTTGTACAAAACGAACCGGTTCAGCACCGTCTTCCGCTGTGTCCTGCGCACGTCGATGCCGTTCACTGCGGCGAGTACGATCGTTGACAACCCCGGCCAGCTGCCCGCAAGCAGCATCAATATCATCGCCACGCGTGGTACGAATGGTCGCTGTATAACCTGCTTCGATCAAAATGTCACGAAAGCGATACAGACTGTTGTTGCTGACGCGTCGATACTGTGACAGGGCAAACGGATTGAAGGGGATGAGGTTGATCTTGCTGGGAATCTCGCGCAACAGCTCAGCCAGTTCATGCGCGTGTTCCGGGCGATCATTGACGCCGTCGATCAAGGTGTACTCGATGGTGGCGCGACGCTTGTCCGGCAAACCTTCCAGGTAGCGCTTCACCGATGCCAGCAACATGGCAATAGGATATTTCCTGTTGATGGGCACCAGCTCGTCGCGCAGGGCATCACGCGTAGCATGCAGGGATACGGCGAGCGAGACGTCGGTATGCTTGCCCAGCTCATCCAGCATCGGCACCACACCGGACGTACTGAGCGTCACGCGACGCTTCGACAATCCATAGGCGTTGTCATCCATCATCAAATTGACGGCGTCGACAACGTTGTCAAAATTCAGCAGCGGCTCGCCCATGCCCATCAGCACCACATTGGACACGACGCGTTCAGCGCCTGGCTCCAGGCTGCCAAAGGATTTCGCGGCCAACCACAACTGACCGACAATTTCTGCGGCTGAGAGATCGCGCTGGAAACCCTGTTTGCCAGTGGCGCAGAAGCTGCAATCCAGTGAACAGCCGACCTGCGACGAAACACAGAGCGTGCCGCGACCTTTGTCGGGGATGAATACCGTTTCAACACAGCTGCCGCCGGCAACGCGAATCAGCCACTTGCGGGTGCCGTCGGCGGACTCGAACTGCTCAACCAGCTCAGGCGGACGCACCTCGGCAATGGCGGCCAGCCGCGCGCGCAGGGGTTTGGAAATATCGGTCATTTCCGCAAAATCAGCGACGCCGCGCTGGTGTATCCATTTGGATACCTGCTGCGCGCGAAACCGCTTCTCGCCGAGCCCGGCAAAAAAAGCTTCAAGCTTCTGCGGGCTCAGACCGAGCAGATTGACCTTGTCGCCAGCGGCAGCGCTGGAGGCGTTGACTGTACTGTCATCCAGCTGGCTCATGGCAGCCGCGCCTCCGGGCGCCGGTTTATGCAGAGGTGGCGCTCAACGAGAATAAATGTCGGTCGCCGGGAAGAAGTAGGCAATTTCGCGTACAGCAGACGCCGCAGAATCGGAACCGTGAACAGCATTGGCATCGATGCTGTCGGCAAAATCCGCTCGGATGGTGCCGGCTTCTGCTTTCTTAGGGTCTGTCGCACCCATCAGGGCACGGTTTTTGGCAATGGCGTCTTCGCCTTCCAGCACCTGCACCACAACCGGGCCGGAAGTCATGAACGCCACCAGATCCTTGAAAAAGCCGCGCTCGCGGTGTTCGGCATAGAAGCCTTCCGCTTCGGTCTGGCTCAGGTGCTTCATGCGCGAAGCAACAATCTTGAGGCCAGCCTGCTCGAAGCGGCTGTAAATGGCACCAACCACATTCTTGGCCACGGCGTCAGGTTTGATGATGGAAAGGGTGCGTTCAACGGCCATTACTGCAATCTCCGGGAAATTCGGTTGTTAACGGATCAGGGGCTGAGCCCAAAATCAGGGGCGGCATTATAAGGCCTCTTTGGGCTAAATGACACGCAGACCTGCCCATACTGTCGGCCGGGATCCCGCTTTGTCCGACACCTGGCCGACACGCCCTGCCTGGGCAGTAGACACAATCCAGCATAAGAATATAAACAGATAATCTTTTGAATTGAGCAAATAAGCCGGTATCCTTGCGCACCCTTGAAACCCCATACGCCAGCCCTCGCGCCGCCCATGAGCAGCTCCCCTGTCATTGCCACCAGCACCAACAACAGCGCCAGCCTTTCGCTGGCCGCCATTGCCGAGCTCAACAAAGCCTATCAACCGCTGGACTTCGAGGCGCGCATTCGTCGCATCTACACTGATTTTGCCCCGGAAAAAATCCTCGTCACTTCGTCGTTCGCCGCCACGTCTGCGTACTTCCTGCACATCATTTCACGCATTCGCCCGGAACAAATCGTCCACTTCATCGACACCGGCTACCACTTCCCTGAAACACTCGCCTACCGCGATTACCTGGGAAAACTGTTCAACCTCAGGATCGAGGATCTGAAACCGGACGAGTACCAGCACCGTTACAGCGAACAGGAAAAACTCTACGAGACCGATCCTGATTTCTGCTGTTCGATCAACAAGGTGCAGCCGCTGGACAACATCAAGGACAATTATCAGGTCTGGGTTTCCAGCCTGATGCGTTGGGACACCGACCATCGCGCCGAGCTCGACATTTTTGAAGAGCGCCACGGCATCATCAAGTTCAACCCGATGATCGATGTCACCCGCGAAGAACGCGATGCCTATATTGCGCAGTACCAGCTGCCCTTCCACCCACTGGTTGCCAAGGGCTACTCCTCCATCGGCTGCTCGCATTGCACCGTGCCAGGCGAAGGCCGCAAAGGGCGCTGGGTGGGCAAGCCGAAGACCGAGTGCGGGCTGCATCTCTAGGATCGGAACGACGCAATGGCTTGTTCAGGACTATGCTTGGGGTAACAGAAAGCGCGTTTCCCCAGGACATCCATGTCATCTGCCATACAAGCCCCCCTCAGCGGGCGCACACTGAAACAGCAACTGCACGAAGAGGGCCCTCTACCCTCTCCTCAAGCCGCGCGCATTACCGCCGACGTGCTCGATGCACTGAGCCGCATTCATGCACGCGGCGAATGGCACGGTGACATTCACAGTGGAAACATTCTGCTAACCCAAAACCAGCAAACACTATTACTGACTGCAAACGCACTGCCAACAGAACAATCACCGGCATCCGACATATTGGCCGTCGGCAACCTGCTACTGGACATGCTCTGCGGAGAAAAAAGTCGTGACACGCCAACTGGCGAATGGCTGACACAGCATACCGACGCCGACGAAACTCTGGCAACCATCATTCTCAAGGCCAGCTGCCCCAACGCCGAACTGCGCTATCCCGACGCAAACAGCATGCGAACGGCGCTGCTGCAGTATTTGGATGCCACACAGTTCCCGCTTGCTGAAAGCCGCAACACTCACAGCACACTCGATTTCCTGTTGCGTCGCATGCGCAGCAAAAGTGACTTTCCTGCGCTTTCCGGCATCATCAGTGAAATCAACCACTGTGTGAGCGATGAGATGGAAAGCACCAACAAGATTGCACAGGTCATTTTGCAGGACTTCGCACTCACCAACAAAATTATCAAACTGGTCAACACCGTTGCCTATCGTCGCTTTGGCGGCGATATCAACACCATTTCCAAAGCCGTCGGCATTCTCGGCCTGGAGACTATACGCAACATCGCCATGACACTGGTACTGCTGAATTTCCTGCAGAACAAGGCACAAGCACAAGACCTCAAAGACGAAGCCATCAGTGCATTTCTTGCCGGCTTGATCGCAGCACAGATCACTAACGACAAACGCGCTGGCGCCGCTGAGGAAGCCATGATCTGCGCCATGTTTCACAACCTCGGACGCATGCTGGCCAAATTCTATTTTTTTGAAGAAAGCCGGGAGATCAACCGTTTGATGCAAGACCAGCATCTCAGCGAACACTGCGCGTCACAAAAAATCCTCGGTATTTCGTACAACGAACTTGGAGCCGGTGTCGCCGGAAGCTGGGGGCTACCACCACTGCTAATCTCTGGCATGGAGAACATTCACGAAAGACGCATTGGCAAACCCAACAACAAAGACGATCAACTTCGCATCACAGCCAATCTTGCCAATGAATTATGCACACTCGCCACACACACAGAAAAAAACCAAAAAAACCAAGTAATACAACAATTAATTACACGCTATGCCGCAAGCTCCCCACCTTCAGAAAAATCACTATCGCTCGCACTGGAGGCAAGCCTTATAGAATTATCTAGCCGTGCAGGCGCCATAGGCATGGAAACCAGCGGCAGCCCCCTGCTCAAAAAAGTCCGATCATGGTGCGGACACGTCGAACTAGAAACCCCACTACCAGAAGAGACAAGCACCTCCACCTGCACAAACGAGGCAATGCAACACCAACAAGAAAACACGCTCAATGCAGGCATACAAGATGTCATCAGCACACTCGCCAGCGATTACCTACTCAACGACGTTCTGCAAATGATACTGGAAACCATGTACCGCGGATTAAGTTTCCAGCGCACGCTCGTTATGATCCGCGATAACAAAAAAGACATGATGAGCGCCCGCTTTGGTTTTGGTGACAACATCAGCAGCACCATACCCAACTTCCACTTTCCCTTAGCATTTACTGCAGATGTATTTCATATTGCCATTGAAAAAGGCCTAGACATCTGGATCGATGACGTCTCAGCCAGCAACATTGCCGACAAAATTCCTGACTGGTTCCACAAAACTATCGACACAAAAAGCTTTTTGCTTCTCCCTATCATGGTCAACAAAAAGGCTATAGGCCTGATTTACGCGGACACTGCAAAATCCCAAACTTTAAAACTTACCGACACACAACTCGCTCTACTGCGGACTCTGCGCAACCAGGCCGTCATCGCCATTAAGCAAAAAACCTGAACACATTACCGCACCAGCTCACCACGCATGGAATTGACCAGCGACTCGCGGATCACCACATCGGCAAACTGACCGATCAAAGCGGTATCGCTCGAAGTGAAATTCACTACGCGATTGTTTTCCGTTCGCCCCTGCAACTGACCCGGGTTCTTGCGCGAAAAACCACTGACCAGAATGCGCTGTGTCGTGCCCACCATTTTCCTGCCAATTAACTGCGCGTTGTTGAAAATGCGCTGCTGCAGAATCGCCAGACGCTCTTTCTTGACGGATTCCGGCGTATCGTCCGGCAAATTTGCCGCCGGCGTGCCGGGGCGAGCGCTGTAGACAAAACTGTAAGAAGTATCAAAACCGATATCGTCGATCAGTTTCATAGTCAACGCAAAATCGGCATCGCTTTCGCCGGGAAAACCGACAATAAAATCGGACGAGATACTGATATCCGGGCGGATCTGCCGCAGGCGACGGATTTTCGATTTGTATTCGATGGCGGTATGCCCGCGTTTCATCGCGGCCAGTATGCGGTCAGAGCCGTGTTGCACCGGCAAATGCAGATGACTGACCAGCTCGGGAATTTCCGCATAGACATCAATCAATGCATCGGTGAATTCCAGCGGGTGTGACGTGGTGTAGCGAATACGATCTATGCCGTCGATAGCCGCCACGCAGTGCAACAACTCGGGAAAATCGGCTGTGCTGCCATCTGGACGCAAGCCGCGCCAGGCATTGACGTTCTGGCCCAGCAGATTCACTTCGCGCACACCTTGTGCAGCGAGGTGCGCGATTTCCACCAGCACATCGGTCAGCGGCCGGCTCACTTCCTCACCGCGCGTGTAAGGCACGACGCAGAACGTGCAGTATTTGTTGCAGCCTTCCATGATCGACACAAAGGCGGATACACCGTCGGCTTCCGGCAAGGGCAGGTGATCAAATTTTTCGATTTCCGGAAAGCTGATATCGACCACCGCCGTTTTCTGCTCACTCTGCGCGCGGCGCTCTTCGATCATTTCCGGCAGGCGATGCAAGGTTTGTGGGCCGAACACCAGATCAACAAACGGCGCACGATCGGCAATCGCCGCGCCTTCCTGGCTGGCGACACAGCCACCGACACCGATGATCAGATCCGGACGCTGCTTTTTCAGTTTTTTCCAGCGTCCCAACTGGTGAAAAACTTTTTCCTGCGCCTTTTCGCGTATCGAACAGGTGTTGAGCAGGATGACATCGGCCTCGGCCGGATCTTCGGTCAGCTGCAGGTCGTGGCTTTCCGACAGCAATTGTCCCATGCGGCTGGAATCGTACTCGTTCATCTGGCAGCCGTGGGTTTCAATATAGAGTTTGCTCATGGGCGGGCCATCACGCGGGCAGGTCGGTGGAGGGCGGCCATTATACAGACAGGCGCGCTCTGGTATCCTAGCCGCCCGTTTCATCCCTCCCCCCGAGCAGTATGGCCAAGCAAGCGCTCTACAAAGTCGTTTTCGTCAACCAGAATCAGGTCTATGAACTGTACGCCCGCCAGATCTTCCAGAGCGATCTCTACGGCTTCATCGAGATCGAGGATTACGTGTTCGGCGAGAAGTCGGCAATGATCGTCGACCCGGCAGAAGAGAAACTGAAAACAGAATTTGCCGACGTCAAGCGCAGCTTCATCCCCCTACACGCCATTGTCCGCATTGATGAAGTCGAAAAAGAAGGCCCGGTGCGCATGACCGAGGTGAAAAGCGGCTCCAACATCACACATTTTCCGTTTCCGCCGGCTCCGCGTCCGGCGCCGGGCGAGTGAGGACAGCCCTATCAAACCGATATTCAGCCAAGGCCCTTCGGCAGCGTCGCGACTGCTGTTGCCAGCATTGCTGGCCGTGCTACTGCTGGGCACCGGCTTTTATCGCCCAGAACTGCTGGGCGGCTTGCGCAGCGCCCTCGCCGACTGGTCGGCGCGCCCCCTGTACTGGCTGATCGACGCTCCGCACGATGCGTGGACGTGGAGCGCAGAACAACTGAGCAGCCGCGATGCCCTGCAGGAACGCAATCGCGCGCTGGAACATGAAAATCTGATCCTGCAACAGAAAGTGCTGCGCATGGCGGCCTTGATGGCTGAAAACTCGCGACTGAAAGAACTGCTCAACTCGACTGAACTGGTGGACGATTCCGTACTGGTCGCCGAGCTGCTGGGGGTCTCGCCTGACCCCGCCCGTCAGGAAATGCTCATTCACCGCGGCCAGGCCGACAAGGTGTTTGAAGGTCAGCCGGTGCTGGATGCCTATGGCCTGGTCGGCAGCGTAATCGAAGTCTCCGAGCACACGGCGCGCGTGCTGATGATCACCGACGCCACCAATGCCGTGCCAGTGCAGGTCAACCGCAACGGCGTGCGTGGCATCGCCGAAGGCAGCGGCAGACCAGACGAACTTTATATCCGCAATCTGGTGCCAACCACGGACATACAGGAAGGCGATCTCATCGTCAGCTCCGGCCTCGGCGGCCGCTATCCGCCGGGTTACCCTGTGGGACAAGTAGTAAAAATCCAGTACGACGGTGCCGATCCGTTCCTGCGTGTGCAGATTCGGCCGACAGCCCAACTCGATCGCAGCAGCCAACTGCTGGTGGTTTTCCGGCCGGAAGCGCGCATCCCGCTGCTGTCACCGCCCCCCGCAACGCCAGCTGCCGGAACCAGCAATGCCACTCAACCCTGACCGCTACTGGTGGCTGGTGCCACTCAGCCTGCTGGCCGCTTTTATCTGGCAGGGCTGGACACTGCCCGGCCAGCAGCGACTGTGGGCGCCGGACGCCATCCTGCTCGCCAGCATCTACTGGATACTGCGTCGCCCTCACCGTTTCGGCAGCGGCACGGCCTTCCTGATCGGCCTGTTTCGCGATGCACTGGAAGGTAGCATGCTCGGCCAGCACGCACTGTCACTGGTGGTGGTGAGCTATTTCGTGCTGCTGTTCCACCAGCGCCTGCGCATGTTGGCGGTGTGGCAACAGATGCTGGCCGTGGGCGCACTTGCTGTCATCTATCTCATGGTCGGCAACTGGGTACAGCTGCTGAATCATCGCGACAGCCCGACCCTGATTTTCCTGCTGCCCGCACTGGCCACCGCCCTCGGTTGGCCGGTCTGTTATCTATTGTTGCGCTGGCTGGAACATGGCCGCTCGACAAAACCCGCACGCGCCTGAATCGCCGACATGCCGCTTCTTTACCTCGCTTCTGCCTCACCGCGCCGCGCCGAATTACTGCGGCAAATCGGCATCGACTTTGAAGTCTGTTCTGTGGATATCGACGAAAGCTGGCCGTCCGGCGAACCGCTGGCCCAGTACGTGGCCCGCCTCGCGCAAGCCAAGGCACTGCATGCAGCCCGGCAGTTGCCGGCCAACACTGTGATTCTGGCCGCCGACACCGCCGGTCAGTGCAACAGCAAACCTCTGGTCAAACCTGTGGACAAGGCGGATGCCATACAGATGCTGAAAAGTATGAGTGGGCAGGCACACACCGTCAGCACCGCCATCAGCGTCTGCCAGAACACGCGCGTGGAAACACGCGTCATCAGCAGCGAAGTCTTTTTTCGCCCGATCAGCGCAGCCGAGATCGACGCCTACTGGGCCAGTGGTGAACCACAGGACAAGGCCGGCAGCTACGCCATACAGGGCAAGGGAGCCATTTTTGTCGAACGCCTGTCCGGCAGTTATAGTGCCGTCGTCGGCCTGCCATTGTGTGAAACTGCCGCATTGCTCGCCGACTTCGGCGTCCCCTGCTGGCAAACCGCACCATAACACTCATACCACAACAACCACGGCATAACGACAGGACTCCAGAACCCATGAGCGAAGAGATACTGATCAACGTCGCACCGATGGAGACTCGTGTCGCTGTACTCGACAACGGCGTGCTGCAGGAGGTTTATATCGAGCGCACGGAAAAGCGCGGGCTGGTCGGCAACATTTACAAAGGCAAGGTCGTGCGCGTACTACCCGGCATGCAAGCGGCATTTGTCGATATCGGCCTCGAACGCGCTGCCTTCATCCACGCCGCCGACATCGCCACGCTCGATGAAAACGGCATGGAACGCCACCTCGACAATGTGCCGGATATCCGCGCGCTGGTGCATGAAGGCAAAAGTCTGGTGGTGCAGGTTATCAAGGATCCACTCGGCACCAAGGGCGCGCGCCTCACCACGCATTTATCCATCTCCTCGCGATTTCTGGTGTACATGCCGTACACCAACCACATCGGCATCTCGCAGAAAATTGAAAGCGAAGAAGAGCGCTCCCGCCTCACGGCACTGGTGGAGCAATGCCTGCCGCCGGAAGGGCGCGAGCGCGCTGGCGGCTTTATCGTGCGCACCGTTGCCGAAAATGTCGGTCTGAAGGAAATCCAGGCCGATGCACAATTCCTGCAAAGGCTGTGGAGTGACCTCAAGCCCGGACTCGGTTCGTTTGTGGTGCCGAATGTCATCTACAACGATCTGCCGTTGTTCATCCGCACCATGCGCGATGCCGTCAAACCCGGTATCGAGAAAGTACGCATCGATTCGCGCGAAGAGTACGAGCGCCTGCTGCATTTCGCTGCCGACTACGAGACCGGCGCGCGCAACATGATCGAGTTCTACGATGGCGAACGCCCTATCTTTGATTTGTACGGTGTGGAAGAGGAAATACAGAAAGCACTGGAACGCCGCGTCGAGCTGAAATCCGGCGGCTATCTGATCATCGACCAGACTGAAGCGATGACAACCATCGATGTCAACACCGGCGCTTTTGTCGGCCGACACAATCAGGAAGAAACCATTTTCAAAACCAATCTGGAAGCGGCGAATGCCATCGCGCGCCAACTGCGCCTGCGCAATCTCGGCGGCATCATCATCATAGACTTCATCGACATGCAGGATGAAGAGCACCGCCGCCAAGTGCTGCGCGCACTGGAAAAAGCCACGGAAAAAGATCACGCCAAGCTGTCCATCACCGGCGTTTCCGAGCTCGGTCTGGTGCAGATGACACGCAAGCGCACGCGCGAAAGCCTGGCGCGTGTATTGTGCGAAACCTGCCCGGCCTGCCAGGGACGGGGCATGCTGAAATCCGCAGAATCGGTTTGCTACGAAATCTTTCGTGAAATCCTGCGCGGTGCACGCACTTACGACAGCGCACAACTGCTGGTAATGGCCTCACAGGAAGTGATCGATCGCCTGCTCGACGAAGACTCTGCCAGCATGGCGGATCTGGAAGAGCTCACGAAAAAAACCATCAAGTTCCAGGTTGAAAGCATGTACAACCGCGAGCAGTACGACATCGTACCGCTGTAGGCAACGCTGTCACCATGCCCAAACGTATTGCTCTCGGTCTGCTCAACGCCATCTGGTACAGCACAGCGCTGCTGATCGTGCTGGCAGCGATGTTGGTGGCCATCGGCCGCGAAATGATGCCGCGGATCAACCTCGACAGCGACAGGCTCACGCAGTATCTCGGCCAGCGCCTGCACGCCGACATTGCCGTACAGAACCTGCACGGACAATGGACACGACTGCTGCCGGAGTTTTCTGCCGACCGGGTGACAATACACACGGCAGAACTGGATCTCACCCTGAACAAGTTACATCTGGATGTCGACATTGCACGCAGCCTGCTGCAGCGTTCACCGGTGTTTGACCGGCTGGAAATCGGCAGCGCACAGGTGCAATACAAACAAGCAGAAAACGCAAAGACCCAGGCTGTTGACGTCGAGAAAAGCTGGCGTCTGGTCTACCGGCTGCTGAGCAACAACATCCGCATCCAGAACATCGACTTTGCCTTGCAACAATCACAACAGACGCATCTGCTGCACCTGCAGGATTTTCGCGTCGAGCAGCGCATGTTCAGCAAACGGGTGTTCATGCGTCTGCTCGACGCGAATGATGCAACCACCTCCGTCACTGGCACTATCAGCGGCGACACGCTGGGCAGCAGCAGCGGCAATCTCTACCTGCAACTGCAACAATGGCCACTGCGACAATGGTTGCCACAACAAAGTGAAAATACACACTGGCAACACTGGCTGGATGCCGGGTGGCGGGCCAGAGGCGAACTGTGGCTGCACTGGCAAGGACTGGATAAAGCCGATGCCGTCGCGCGCCTGGAACTAACACCGCAGGTCAAAGACCCGACAGACAGCACACTGCCAGCCGGCCTCGCCGCCGCTGTTTCCGGGCGCTGGCAGCGCGGGGGCGAAACCGATATCACCCTCGAGAAACTGCAGTTGTTGCAAACCGACACTGCGCTGCTGCAAGACGTACGCGTACAAGCACAGGACCGACAGCGCTGGCGCTTGCGCACACCCGCATTGGCGCTGGACAACATGGCATCCCTGCCCGCTCTTTTGCCGGAAAGCCTGCTGAAAAACCTGCTCGCGCAATTGCACCCTGCCGGCACGCTGCGCAATGTCGATCTGCAATGGGATAACAGCAAGCCGCTCACGGAACGTATGCAACTGCGCGCCAATGCCGACACACTGGCCACCGGTGCCTGGCGCGGCGTGCCGGCATTCACCGGCGTCAGCGGCTATCTGCAATCGGGCATCGGCTACGGGTTTATTGATCTTGAAAGTCACGACAGCTTTTCAATGTTTTATCCCCAAATCTACCGCGAGCCCCTGCAGTTCCGGCAGGCCAGTAGCCGCGTGCAATGGCAATGGCAACCGGAACAACATGCGGTTCTGGTCGGCAGCGACAATACAAAACTCTCGGGTGAATACGGTGACGCCCGCGGCAGTTTCTGGCTGCGCCTGCCGCTGGTCGCCAATGCGTTTCCGGGCGAGATGTACCTCGCCATCGGCCTGCGCAACAGCCATGCCGATGTGCGCGAAAAACTGCTGCCCTACACGTTGCCGGAATCCTTGCAGAACTGGCTGCACAACAGCATAGGCAACGCCAACATCACCGACGCCGGTTTCATTTATCGCGGTGCGCTTTCCGGCCATGAAGCTTTTTCACGCTCGATACAGTTCTACGCCAACCTTGATCACGGCGAGGTGAAGTTTCACCCGGACTGGCCGAAGCTGACTGCACTCAAAGGCAAAGTACTGGTTGATGATGGCGACGTACGGGTGCACGCCGATAGCGGGAAACTTTACGAGAGCATCATTGATGGCGCGATGGTGCAGGTTTCGCAACAGAACCCGGGCATGGCTGTGCTGATCAATGCACGCGCACACGGCAGTACCGAAGATGGTTTGCGCATCCTGCGCGAAACGCCGTTGCAAAAGACACTGGGCAATACGTTTATCGACTGGCACAGCCCGCAAGGTCAGCTCAACACAGCGCTGCAACTGCAAATCCCGCTGTCCGGCGCCAACCTGCCTGCGACAGAAGACGTGCGACTGACACTTGCCGATACACAATTGCAATTGCAGGGCTTACGCTTGCAGTTTGAAGGATTGCAGGGTGATCTGCGCTACGAAAGCGCAAGCGGCCTCAACGCCAACGCCTTGCAAAGCCGTCTGTTCAAGCAGCCGTTGACACTTGCCATCCGCAGCGAGAAAAGCAACAAGGGCCTTGCCATTGATGTGCACGGCAGCGGTACTGCCGCTGTTGCCGATATTGCACAGTGGTCACGCCTGCGCCCACTGCAAATGCTGGCTGGCGATTTTGACTATCAGGCACAACTTGCCCTCGGCCCGTTTGGCAACACCGCGCACGACCTGATCGGAAAACTGCAGATCGACGCCGACATGACGCGGAGCGCGCTGTCACTGCCCGCTCCGCTGGGCAAGAAAGCCGGAGACAAGGCGCCACTGGCACTGACGGTGAATTTGTATCGCAACAATCGTCAGGACTATACGCTGAACTACAACCAGCAACTGAACGGCACGCTGTCACTGCGCAATGGTGAACTGTTTAGTGGCGACATCGGTGTACTTGCACCGGGCACACCATTGCAAGCCGGCCCGCTTCGGATACACGGCACATTGCCGGATGCCGATCTGCAGCAATGGCTGGATGTTGTCAGCGCCTACAATCGCCTGCCGGAAGCTGATCCGACAGCACCGGTGCTGTACCCGCAAATTGACTTCACTGTCGGCAATGTCCGTTGGCGAGATCTCGTGTTTCCTTCTGTCACCCTGAATATCAGTCACCCGCAGGATGCGTGGGCAATACAGTTTGATTCCAGCAATGCACGCGGCCAGTTCAATCTTTACGACAATGCGGGCAATACCTTGCAGCGCATGCCGGAACTCAATCTCGGCGAGCTGCGGATCCATCACGAAAAATCAGTAGAAAGTGCTGAAACCTTCGGCACGGAAACCGGCGCTGCGGGCAATATCAATTTTGCCGATGTACTGTCGATGAACATCCGCATTGATCATTTCATCTACAACGATATGGATATCGGCAGGCTGGAGACGCAGATGCGCAGCAGCCCGTCGGCCCTGCAATTCGGCAACCTGCAGATGACCGGCCCCGGCTATGCCGTGCGCGGCAAGGACGAAAATCCCGACGCCGAATTGATCTGGCGCCGCAACGCCGATGGCCTGTACCAGAGCGAGTTCCACGGCATGCTGCACATGCAGGGCGATCAACCGGCACTGAAGCACATCGGCGCTGATCCGTTTGTGCGCGGCGAAAATATCTATCTCGCCGCCGACCTCGCCTGGACAGGTTCGCCGCTTGATTTCGCCATGCCGGCGCTGGTTGGCCGCGTGCAAACACACGGCGTCAATGGCAAATACCTGCAAGCCAGCCCCAACGCCGCCATGCAGGCGATCAGCGTCGTCAACATCGCCAACTGGGCGCGTCGATTACGTCTGGATTTCTCCGACCTGACATCCGACGGCATCAGCTTTGACAAATACGAAGGTGAACTCACCTTCAGCAATGGCGACATGCGTTTTTCAAAACCACTGACTGTTGAAGGCCCATCCAGCAGCATGGTGCTGTCAGGCATTTCACATCTCAACAGTGGCGAGCTGGATCTGAGTCTGACGGCCACACTGCCGGTGAGCAGCAACGCCACCTGGATCACGGCGCTGGCCGGCGGCTTGCCGGCAGCGGCAGGCGTCTATCTGGTCAGCAAGATTTTCGGCAACCAGATCGAGAACATCACCAGTCTCACCTACAGCATCACCGGCCCCAGCGCCGACCCTGCAATCCGCTTCGAGCGCATTGCCGCACCCAGGAAAGCAGCAAATCCCTGACTAGCCAGCCGATAACTGAGCAGCGCCGTAATTGGCTGCAGACGTGGCTTTTTCCGACAACAACTGCGGCGCAGATTTTATCCAGCACGCCAGTCTTGCGACCAACCACAACAGCCAGGCGCCCGCCACATTCACGATCACTACCGCCAGTGGGTGCTGGCTGTGCTGGTACAGCACAATGCCTCCAGCAAATGACAGCAATGTTCCGGCAAAAAATACCGGCAAGGATTGTTGCCCCATCACAATCAACACAGCAAACGCACGATGACTGTACACGGATTGGCATCTCAGCAATATCACACGCACCACATTGGCCAACACCAGAAAATAAACGATTCGCAACAAACCCAGATGGCTTTTGTCCAGCCAGGGCTCCAGCAGGCTGCGCGCATCCTGCAAGTAGCTGCTATACCAGCGCAGGGGAGGCCAACTCAAAGGAATCGCGAGCAACAACAGCACAATGCCTGAATTGAATGCGCGCTTCCGCATTTCAGGCTTGGGAAACCAGCCCGCACCGGCACCATAGCCAATGACAAACAGCAACTGCCAACAAAACGGATTGAAATACCAGTGACGAACTTGCAGACGGTCAGCCGTCAGCTCCCAGCCAAACAGCCAGGCACCGGCATAAATACTTGCCGACAAGACCACAACCGCCAGCCAACCAGCGCGCGCCTGCAACCACACGATCACCGGCACATACATCAGCATGACAATATACAAAGGCAGAATATCGAAAAAATTGGGCACATAAGTCAGCGTCATCAATTCTTCCAGTGCCGCGTAAGTATGTTCAAAAAAATAATTGAGGCTGAAATCACCCAGCAGATCCCAGTCAGGCAACAACGGGTTGACGCGAGCGGCCAACGTGGCCAGCAGCAGGAACATGCCGACATGAACAACATACAACTGCATGGCGCGCTGCAAAATGCGCAACAAGCCCAGACGCATACCGCCACGCACAAAAAACCGGTGATAAGCATAAGCACAGGCAACGCCACTGCAGAAAACCAGAATTTCAGCGGCATCACTGAAGCCAAAGCGAGAGGGCGTATAGAAAAAAAGCGGGTTCAACGGCATGTGATTGACAAAGATCACCAGCAGGGCAAAGCCTCGGCACAGGTCAATGGCCAGATTGCGAGAAGACATTTTATTTACCCCGGAAAGATCACCTGCTCATGGCTTCAAGCATAGTGCCAAAGCCCATAAGCATCAGGTTTTCTGTGCCTGAATTTTCTCGACAATGGACGTTGTCGAGCAATTGTCGACAAACGACAACACTTTCACCTGACCACCAGAAGCCTGAACGATAGGCGCACCCACAACTTGCTCCGGCGTGTAGTCGCCACCTTTGACCAGCACATCGGGCTTCAGCAGGGTCAGCAGACGCTCCGGCGTGTCGTCTTCAAATACCACCACCCAATCCACCGCTTCCAGTCCGGCCAGAACTGCCATACGGCTCTCGGCCGGCTGCACCGGCCTGCCCTCGCCTTTCAGGCGTTTGACCGAGGCATCGCTGTTGACGGCCACCACCAACCGCTGGCCGAGTTTTCTGGCATCTTCCAGATAAGTGACGTGCCCCGGGTGCAGCAAGTCAAAACAGCCGTTGGTGAAAACGATTTTCTCGCCGTTGGCGCGGGCATCCTCGAGCGCCATCTGCAATTGCGCCTCCGTCATGACACCGCGTCCGACGCCATGTGCCTGTTGCAGGGCGCGGCGCAACTCCGGCCCGCTGACGGTCGCCGTGCCCAGCTTGCCCACCACAATACCCGCAGCAATATTCGCCAGCACCACGGCTTGCGGCAGCGACTGGCCGGCCGCGAGCGCCGCAGCCAGCGTGGCAATCACCGTGTCGCCGGCGCCGGTGACATCGAATACTTCACGTGCCTGTGCCGGCAAATGCAGTTCGCGCGCACCGTTTTTTTCCAGCAGTGTCATGCCGTGCTCGCCGCGCGTGATCAATAGCGCCTGCAAATCCAGCTCACGCATCAGCGCATGGCCTTTTTCCACCAGTTCCTGCTCGCTGCGACAGACCCCCATCACCGTTTCAAATTCATGCAGATTCGGCGTCAACAACGTCGCACCGCGATAGCGCGAAAAATCCGTGCCCTTGGGATCAACCAGCACCGGCACGCCCGCAACACGCGCAGCCGCAATGATGGCATCCGCATGCAACAGCGCGCCCTTGTTGTAATCCGACAGCACCACCACACCGACATGCGCAATATTTTTCTGCGCACGCGCCGCCAACAACGCACTGTCAGCAGCAGTAAACGCCTCTTCAAAATCCAGACGCAGCAGTTGCTGGTGGCGACTGATGACGCGCAGTTTGGTGATGGTAGGATGCGAGGCAATACTTTCAAAATCGCAAAACACCTGCGCAGCCTGCAAGCGCTGCTGCAACACCTGTGCAGCTTCATCTGCGCCCACCAGACCGAGCAGCGACACGCCGCCGCCGAGCGCCGCAATATTGAGCGCGACGTTACCGGCACCGCCGGCGCGATCTTCCGTCTGCTGCACATTGACCACCGGCACCGGCGCTTCCGGTGAAATACGCGCAGTGGCGCCGTGCCAGTATCGGTCGAGCATGATGTCGCCCACCACCAGCACCTGGGCTTTGTTGAAACGGGGCAGTGTCGCCGGAGCTGTATCTGCAGGCATGATGGCTTCCGCAATGGTCATAAGTGTGTGGCGATTTTTGCTGCTGTCACATGTACAGCATCACCATTTCATAAATCACTGCCGGGCGATCATTGCCGACGATGTGAATGGCTCCGGCCAGTGTTACCTGTGTGCCCTTGGGCGTGCCTTCGACACTGACCACACGCATGTGCTGGTGGATGGTGGATCCGGCCGGCACATTACCGGTGAAACGCACCTTGTTGACGCCATAGTTCACGGCATTGCGATAACCGGTAATTTCATAGGCTGGCGGGATGCGCAGTTGCGGCATCAGCACCAAGGTGAGGAAACCGTGCGCAATCGGCGCACCAAAAGGGCTCTCTTTCTGGCAGCGTTCAACGTCGAGATGTATCCAGTTGTGATCGTTGGTGAGATCGGCAAAACGCTGGATCACGTCCTGCGTCACCGTAAAGCTGTTGCTCCACTCGCCCCATTGCTCGGAGACAATGTCCTGCAAGCCGGTGATGTCGTCAAAACGGTACTGTTTCATGCGCGCTCCCCCTGTGGAAAGCGCGCATTCTAGCAGCCCGTCCGCCTACATCACACGCGCACGCCCGGCACGCCGCTGGCGCCGGTAAACCCACAGTTGCAGCACATGCAACAGGCTCCCCTCTACCAACAGCACCAGAAGCAGCAGCGCCGCAAGACTCAGGGCAATGTGCACAGTCTGGTTGCTCACCCAGAACGAGGCAAACAACAGCAGCGCCAGGGCAGACATATCGAGTTTGACCAGATTGATTTTCATGACAGACCTCCCGTACAAAAAGACGTGATACACACTCGTTTCAAGCAACAGGGTTGTGAAAACCACGCAGGCTAGGACTGCATTCACCCTTGCAGGTTCCGCACAACAGGCACAAAGGCCCGTTATACTCGCGATTTATGCATGCAAGATGCGCTCCGGAGGCCGTAAATGACACCGACCCTGTTGCTGATTATCAGTATTTTCTGTGTCGGATATGTGGCAATCACACTCGAACACACGCTGCGCATAGACAAAGCAGCCCTCGCGCTGCTGACCGGCATACTCTGTTGGACGGTCGCAGCACCACTGGCAGGCGAAACTCCCTTGGAACATGCACTGAGTGAAATTGCCGCCATCCTGTTCTTCCTGCTCGGCGCCATGACCATTGTCGAGCTGGTGGACAGTTACGACGGTTTCTCCCTGATCACCCGTCGCATCCGCGCAGAGAAACTGGTTTCGCTGTTGTGGATTGTCAGTTTTTTCGCTTTTTTCCTGTCCGCCGTACTCGACAACCTCACCACCGCCATCCTCATGGTCTCGCTGTTGCGCAAGCTGGTGCGGGAGCAGGCCCAACGCCTGTTGTTTGCCGGTGTGGTCATCATCGCCGCCAATGCCGGCGGCGCCTGGTCGCCGATGGGTGATGTCACCACCACCATGCTGTGGATAGGCGGCCAGATAACAACACTGAGCATCCTGAAAACAGTTTTCCTGCCCAGTCTGGCCTGCGCGCTGGTACCGCTAGCATGGTTATCCTGGCGCCTGCGCGGGCAAACCGTAACGCTGCCAGATGCCCAGACAAGTACCGATGACGATACCCTCACGACGGAGCGCCAACGCCTGATCATCTTCCTGACCGGCATGGGTGGTCTGTTGTTTGTGCCGGTTTTCAAGACACTGACCCACCTGCCACCGTTCATGGGCATGCTGCTCAGTCTGGCCGTGTTGTGGATCGTGTCGGAGTGCCTGCAACCCGACAGGGATCAGGCCATGGATTCACCGCTGCACATCGTCGCCGTGCTCAAGCGCATCGATACACCCAGCATCCTGTTTTTTCTCGGCATCCTGCTCGCCGTTGCCGCCTTGCAGGCGGTGGGACTACTGGCGATGGCGGCAAAGGCTCTCGATCACAGCATCGGCAACACACACGCCATCATCTTTGTTATCGGCCTGTTGTCTGCCGTGGTCGACAATGTGCCGCTGGTCGCAGCCGCTATGGGCATGTACAGCCTGGAGCAATTTCCCACCGACAACAGCCTGTGGACGTTTCTCGCCTATGCCGCCGGCACCGGTGGCAGCTGCCTGATCATCGGCTCGGCCGCGGGTGTAGCCGTCATGGGCATGGAGCGCATCGGCTTTGTCTGGTACCTGCGCAACATCGGCGGCCTGGCGCTGGCCGGCTACTGCGCCGGCGCGGCGGTTTACCTGCTCACCACCGGCGCCATGGGCTGACGCATGCGGGTAATGTTTGTATGCGGATAATGTTCGGCGGTTCATTCGACCCGGTGCACGAGGGTCACCTGCGCTCGGCAGACGAACTGCACAAACTATTGCCCGATGCACAGGTATTCCTGCTGCCAGCTGCCCGCTCGCCGCTGAAAAATTCCACCACCGCCGACCATCACCGCCTCGCCATGTTGCAGCTGGCATTGCAGGATTACCCCGGCCTGCAGCTTGACGACCGCGAACTGCACCGCCCGCCGCCGTCCTACAGCATTGACACCTTGCGTGAACTGCGCGCCGATGTCGGCGACGCGGAATCGCTGGTGTGGGTGATTGGCGCAGATACGCTGGCCGATCTCGCGCGCTGGAAAGACTGGCAGGCACTGACGACACTGGCGCACCTGCTGGTGATCGACCGACCCGGCAACCAGTGGCCAAACAGCGGACCCGTGGCCGAATGGTTGGACGCATTGCCCACAGTGAAGGAAGCGAATCAGTTACAATGCCGGCCGCACGGATGGCTGGCGCAGATCGCACTGACACCGCAGCCGTTTTCCTCCACCGCCATACGCTGCGCGCTGGCAGCGCGCGTACCAGACAGCCCCAAACCGCAAGGCCTGGCTGACAGCGTCTGGCAGTACATTATCGACAACCATCTCTATCTGGTCTGAATGCAGACACGAGGCCGCATGAAAAAGAAATCCGCCACTGCCAAACTTTCCCTGACCCAGATTCTGGTGGACGCACTGGAAGACCTGAAAGCGCAGAAAATTGTGGTGCTTGATGTGCGCGAACTCACGGATGTCACTGATACGTTGATCATTGCCAGCGGCAGCTCCAACCGTCAGGTACGCGCACTGGCCGAGCACACCATGGAAGAAGCCAAGAAAAAAGGTTACGCCGCACTGGGCGTGGAAGGACTGGATGGCGGCGAATGGGTACTGGCCGATTTCGCCGATGCCGTGGTGCATGTGATGCTGCCGGAAACACGCGAATTCTACGATCTGGAACGCCTGTGGCAGACACAGACCAACACCGTGGATACCACTGCAGCGCGCGAGGCAAGTATCAAGACCCGAGCAGTTGCCGATAAAACCACCGGCAGCAAAACCACCGCGAAGAAAGTCATCACCAGCGAAGTCGAATTCGACAGTCAGGCCGACAGCGCCAGAGCTCGCAAAAAGTCGTCCAAGCCTGCCGTTAAAGCCCCCTCTGCCAAAGTGGCCGACAGTAAATCACTCACCGCCGGCCAGCGCGCCAAAACCGGCACGCGCAAACCGGCAGCCGCCAAGGCCGGCACAAGCGGCAAATCGCCGGCAAAAGCTGCATCCGCCACAACCAAAAGTGCCGCAAAAAAATCTGCTGCCGCCAAGCCTGCAGCCGCCCCTAAAAAGCCGGCGAGCAAACCTGTGCGTGGCGCCATCGGCATCAGTAACACCGCCAAACCGAAAAAACCGGCAACACGCAAACCGCGTGCCTCGTAATTGCCTCAACACAGGCCATGAAACTGACACTGGTCGCCGTCGGTACGCGCATGCCGGACTGGGTGCAGGCGGGCTATGCGGAATATGCCAAGCGCATGCCGCGTGAATGCACACTCGAACTGCGCGAGATTGCGCTGCCCACGCGCGGCAAGAATGCCGATATTGCCCGCGCCATTGAGAAGGAAAGCGACGCCATGCTGGCCGTCATTCCCGCACAGGAGCGCGTGATTGCGCTGGATGTACGCGGCAAGGCGCAAAGCACGGAATCACTGCGCGATGCGCTAGCGCGCTGGCAGATGGAAGGCGGCAATACCAGTTTCCTGATAGGCGGCCCTGACGGCCTTTCCCAGGCCTGCCTGCAACGCGCCAGTGAACGCTGGTCGCTGTCGGCGCTGACACTGCCTCACCCGCTGGTGCGTATCGTCATGGCCGAGCAGCTCTACCGTGCCTGGTCGTTGCTCAATCACCACCCGTACCATCGCTGAGACCGGCATGGCCGAACAGCAACCCATCACCCTGCACGACCACACCAGCGAGCGCCGCCTGTTTGCGCATCGCCTGGTGATCAGTACCGGCATCATCGCCGCACTGATTGCCGTACTGCTGGCGCGCTACTACCACCTGCAAATCATCCAGCACGAACATTTCACTACGCAATCGGATGCCAACCGTATCCACGCCATGGCTATTCCACCGGCGCGCGGCGTGATACAGGATCGCGAAGGCGTAGTGCTGGCCCAGAGCAAACCGAGTTTCACGCTGGAAATCATCAAGGAGCGCGTAAAAAACCTCGATGAGACCCTGCGTGAATTGCAGGCCATCCTGCAACTGCAGGACGACGAGATCGAACGCTTCCGCGAGCGCCTGCGCCGACGCCAGCGCCCGTATGAGGGCGTGCCTTTGCGCGACAATCTCGACGATGAACAAATCGCACGTGTAGCAGTAAACCGCTATCGCCTGCCCGGCGTGGAAGTGACTGCCGAACTGGTGCGCGACTATCCGTTCAAGGAGCTCTTTGCACACAGCATCGGTTATGTCGGCCGCATCAACGAAAAGGAATTGAAACAGCTGGAGGAACAGAACCAGCAGGATGCCTATTACGGTGTATTTTCCATGGGCAAGGTCGGTATCGAGCGCTATTACGAAAGCGAATTGCTCGGCATACCCGGCGCCCAGAACGTGGAAACCGACGTGCACGGCCGCATCCTGCGCACACTGGATCGCAAGGATCCTGTGCGTGGCAAGACACTTACCCTGTATCTGGATGTCAAAATGCAACAGGCTGCCGTCGATGCGCTCGCCGGACGGCGCGGTGCCGTGGTGGCGATCGATCTCGACAGCGGCGGCGTGGTGACTGCCGTCAGCAATCCGGCTTTCGATCCCAACCTGTTTGTCACCGGCATCAGCAGCAAGGATTACGCCGAGCTGCGCGACTCGCCGGACATGCCCCTGCTCAACCGCATGATCCAGGGCACCTACCCTCCCGGCTCCACCATCAAGCCGCACATCGCGCTGGCAGGTCTCGAATCCGGCATCATCACACCGGAATACACCATCTCAGATCCCGGTTTTTTCCAGTTGCCCGGACAGGAGCGCCATTTCCGCGACTGGAAAAAAGGTGGGCACGGCTCCGGCATCAATGTCGAGCTGGCCATCATGCACTCCTGCGACATCTACTTTTACCAGCTCGCGCACCGCATGGGCATAGACCGCATGCATGACTTTCTCGAACCCTTTGGCCTGGGCAGGATGACGAACATCGACATGCCCGGCGAGAAAACCGGCGTCCTGCCCTCGCGGGTCTGGAAGCGCAGCCGCTACAAGCAGCAGTGGTATCCAGGCGATACCATCAATGCCGGCATCGGGCAGGGTTATCATCTCGCTACGCCCATGCAACTGGCGGTAGCCACCGGCGTACTCGCCAAGCGCGGCATCCGCATTCGCCCGCATCTGGTGAAAGCGATCGACGGTGTTGACCTGCCCCCCGAATTCGACACCCCCATCATGCTCAGCAACCCCGAAAACTGGGACGTGATCATCAAGGGCATGCACGATGTCACCCAGACACCGGGCGGTACCGGCTACAAAGTCTTCAAGGATGCAAGCTACACGGTGGCGGGAAAAACCGGCACGGCACAAGTTGTCGGCATTGCCCAGAACGAGAAATATGACGCCGCGAAACTGGCCGAACGCAAGCGCGATCACGGCTTGTTCATAAGTTTCGCACCGGTCGAAAATCCCAAGGTCGCCGTGGCTGTCATCGTGGAAAACGGCAACAGCGGTTCCGGCGCTGCCGCTCCCGTGGCCCGGAAAGTGCTCGACGCTTATTTGCTCAACCAGCTGGACAGTCCTGTGAAAATCGAAGCTGCCGCACCTGCGGTCGAAAAGGAGGAGTGATGGCGCAGACAGACTTTATCCGTCAACTGCCCTCCACCGGCAGGATACCGCGCACGCTGTGGCAGCGTATGCATATCGACCCTGTACTGCTGCTGCTGTTGCTGTTGCTGGCCAGCTATGGACTGTTTGTACTTTACAGTGCAGCAGACAACCACTTGATCGCCATGGAAAAACAGGGCGGATTTTTTGCACTGGGTTTTTCCATCATGCTGCTGGTCGCACAGGTCAGCCAGAACAGCTGGCGGTTGATGGCACCCTTTTTCTATGGCCTGGGCGTCGTGCTGCTGCTGGCGGTTGCTGTCTTTGGCGAGGTATCGATGGGTGCACAACGCTGGCTGGCTATCCCCGGCCTGCCGCGCTTCCAGCCTTCCGAAATGCTGAAAATCGGCCTGCCCCTGATGCTGGCCACCTATTTCCACAATCGCAGCCTGCCACCACGCCTGAAACACGTGTTCTGGTCCCTGGTATTCATCATCGTGCCTGTGGGGCTGATTGCCGAACAGCCTGACCTCGGCACGGCGATGCTGGTGCTGGCTTCAGGTGTCGTCGTGCTTTTCATGTCCGGCCTGGGCTGGATTTATATCGCCACAGCTGCCGCTGCCGCTGCCGCCATGGCGCCAGTCATGTGGTTCTTTCTCATGCACGACTACCAACGCAAACGCGTGCTGATGCTGTTTGATCCACAATCTGACAAGCTCGGCGCCGGCTGGAACATCATCCAGTCGCAGACCGCCATCGGTTCGGGAGGCTGGGAAGGCAAGGGTTGGCAGATGGGTACCCAGTCGCAACTGGATTTCCTGCCGGAAAGTCACACCGACTTCATCATCGCCGTGTTATCTGAAGAACTGGGCTTTCGCGGCGTACTGCTGCTGCTGACACTCTACTGGCTGATTGTGGCGCGCTGCCTGTGGATCAGCTGGCGCGCGCAGGAGACCTTTGGCCGCCTGCTGGGCAGCGCCATCAGCATCACCTTTTTCGTTTATGTTTTTGTTAACATGGGCATGGTTTCCGGGCTGTTGCCGGTTGTGGGTGTGCCGCTGCCGCTGGTGAGTCAGGGTGGAACCGCCGTGATTATCCTGATGATTGGGTTCGGCATGCTGATGGCGATCAGCACCGAAAACAAGAGGTCCTCGTTTTGAACCTATTCCGCAAGCTCAATTTGCCCTGTGTGGCCAGCCTGCTGCTGATGCTACCGATCTTCAGCAGCAACGCATACGCGGCAGGTGAATACGCTACTCGCAGCGATGTCGCCGCCTTCGCACAGGAAATGCAGCAGCGACACGGTTTCAAACAAGCTGATGTCCTCGCCCTGCTGGCACAGGCCGAGAAAAAACAGAAAATCCTCGATGCCATTTCCCGCCCACATGAAAAGGTGCTGACCTGGAAGGAATACCGCAAGATCTTCATGACGGATACCCGCATCACTGATGGCGTGGGCTTCTGGCAAACCCATGACGCCGAATTGCGCCAGGTTGCCGGCCAGTATCAGGTAGCACCGGAAATGATCGTCGCCATCATTGGCATCGAAACCTCCTACGGCAAGAACACCGGCTCCTATCGCGTACTGGATGCCCTCTCGACACTGGCCTTTGATTACCCTCCGCGCAGCGCCTTCTTCCGCCAGCAACTGGAAGAATTCCTGCTGCTGGCCCGCGAACAGAAGCAAGACGCCCTGACACTCACCGGCTCCTACGCCGGCGCCATGGGCTACGGACAGTTCATGCCCTCCAGCTACCGGAATTTTGCTGTGGATTTCGACGGTGACGGTTTTGCCGATATCTGGCGCAACAGCCGCGACGCGCTGGCCAGTGTCGCCAACTATTTCAGGAAACACGGCTGGAAATGGCAGGAACCTGTGCTGGTGCGTGCCCACGTGACAGGCGATTTTGACGGCAGCCTGATCGGGCAGGGATTGAAACCCCAGCTTTCACTGCTGGATCTGGCTGCCCATGGCGTGGCACCGGTGGTCGATGGCCTGGGCACCAGCCGCAAGGCTGTGCTCCTGCGCCAGGAAGGCGAATACGGCACCGAGTACTGGCTTGGCTTCGACAATTTCTATACCATCACCCGCTACAATAACAGCAGCATGTATGCCATGGCGGCCCAGCAACTGTCTGAAGCCATCAGATCCCAGTATGATCTGAGGCAACAACAGCTGAACCGGGCGGCCTCACAGTAGTCCTATAAGCTTTAAATCCGACAGACAATCGCAAAGGCGATTCACACAGCAAGCCCCGCAACCTCCCACGGAGCCCATGGTGATGAGTAAGCATATGACAATCCCGAACATAAACACTTTCTGGCGACTGCTGGCCACAGCCCTGCTCGCACTTCTGGTCACTGCCTGCAGCAGCACAGGTGGCAATAACGGCGGCAGCAACAATGGCCGCTATGCCATGGATAAAGACGCTGGCCCTGACGACGGCATTGTGCTTGATCCGGACAAGATCCCCGATGCAGTGCCCGTCGACGAGCCGCGCACCGCTGCCGGAAACAAGAGCCCGTACACCGTACTGGGCGAGACTTACACCGTAATGCCTGAGAGCAGCGGCTATACGCAGAAGGGCAAAGCCTCCTGGTATGGCAAGAAATTCCACGGCTACAAGACATCGAACGGCGAAATCTACAGCATGTACAAGATGTCCGGGGCGCACAAAACCCTGCCCATTCCCAGTTATGTGCGCGTCACCAATCTCGACAATGGACGCAAGGCCATTGTGCGTATCAATGACCGGGGGCCTTTCCACTCTGATCGCATCATTGATCTCTCCTACGCTGCAGCCGTGAAACTGGACGTCACCCGCACCGGCACCGCCAATGTGCGTCTGGAAGCCATTGACCCAACCACCAATGCCTATGCTGCACGCGAAGCCGAGAAGGATGAGCTTCCGGCCTTGACCAGCAGCAAATCCAGCCGCAAAAAAGCTGCGCCACCTGCCGTTATTGCCGCCACTCACAATGAACCCGAACTGCCACAGGAACCCACTGCCAGCGGCAAAAGTGCCACTTATTTGCAGGCAGGCGCTTTCCGCAATGAGGATTCAGCCAACGCCCTGCGTGAAAAACTGGCAGACCTGACCGGCAAACCGGTGAAAGTCGACAGCTCGCAGGGCCTGCACAAAGTACGGATCGGACCATTGGCGAATCCGGGCACTGTCAGTGAAATCACCGACCTGCTGGTGCAAAACAACTTTGGCAAACCGCAAATCGTCTATTTCTGACACGCCAAATTTCGCTATACCCGATGCCTGACTCCCCCCGCCCCGCTCAGCAATTCGACGTACTGGTAATTGGCAGCGGGGCAGCAGGCCTGACACTGGCGCTACATCTGGCCGACACCGGCAGCATTGCCGTGCTCAGCAAGGGCCTGTTGCAGGATGGCTCGACCGCTTACGCCCAAGGCGGTATCGCTGCCGTACTGAATGACAGCGACTCCACCGAAGCGCATGTCGCCGATACCCTGGTCGCCGGCGCCGGACTCTGCAATGAAGATGCCGTGCGCTTCACCGTGGAAAACGGTCGCGACAGTATCCAGTGGCTGATCGACACCGGCGTGGACTTCACCCGCGAACCGGGCGGCTCGGAGTTTCACCTGACACGTGAGGGGGGACACAGTGCCCGCCGCATCATTCACAGTGCCGACGCCACTGGCCGTGCGGTCTCCACCACCTTGATCGACCAGACACGCAAGCAGCAAAACATTGCCGTGTTTGAAAACCACCTCGCAGTAGATCTCATTGTGCAGGCAGATCCCGGCAGCCAGAAACTGCGCTGCACCGGCGCCTATGTCTTTGATTGCCACCATGACAACGTACAGGTATTCCAGGCACGCTTCGTGGTACTGGCCACGGGCGGCGCCAGCAAGGTCTACCTCTACACCAGCAACCCCGACAGCGCCTCCGGCGACGGCATTGCCATGGCCTGGCGCGCCGGTTGCCGCGTCGCCAACATGGAATTCAACCAGTTCCACCCCACCTGCCTCTATCATCCGAAAGCCAAGAGTTTCCTGATCACTGAGGCCCTGCGCGGCGAAGGCGCACACCTGAAGCTGCCTTCGGGCGAACGCTTCATGCAGCACTTCGACGAGCGCATGGAACTGGCGCCGCGCGACATCGTGGCGCGCGCCATTGACCACGAGATGAAGCGTCTCGGTATCGATTGCGTGCTGCTCGACATCAGCCACAAACCTGCCGACTTTGTGCGAGAGCATTTCCCGACCGTTTACGAAAACTGCCTGCACTACGGTATCGACATCACACGCGAGGCAATCCCGGTAGTACCTGCGGCACACTACACCTGCGGCGGTGTGGTGGTAGACCAGCACGGCCGCACCGATCTCGACAACCTGTACGCCATAGGAGAAACCTCCTGCACCGGTCTGCACGGCGCCAACCGCATGGCCAGCAACTCGCTACTGGAATGCTTTGTCTACGCACGCTCGGCAGCGGCCGACATCCGTGCCCGCTGGACACAAGTATCGCTTCCCGCCCCGGCGCCGGCATGGGACGCCTCAAGGGTTATCGACTCTGACGAAGCCGTGGTGATTTCGCACAACTGGGATGAACTGCGGCGCTTCATGTGGGATTACGTCGGCATCGTACGCTCGCGCAAACGCCTGCAGCGCGCCCTGAACCGTGTTGAACTCCTGCAGCGTGAAATTCTCGAGTACTACGCCCACTACCGCGTCAGCAATGATTTTCTCGAGCTGCGCAACCTCTCCATCGTCGCCGAATTAATCATCCGCTCGGCCTTGTCACGCCGGGAAAGTCGTGGCCTGCACTACAACATCGACTATCCGGATACCAGCACACTGGCCCGTGACACCATCCTGGTGCCCACCAACTTTGCCGGACAGGCGGTCAAGCTGGGCTAAGCACCCAACAAAGCGTGACACCGTTCACAGTTCAACCGAATAGCCCGCAGCTCACGCAGGCGCCCATTGTCGTCCATACTGTGTTTACCTATGATCGCTGTGCCGGCAACACCAGCTGTTTGCGTCACGCCCGCCCCATTCAACAAGTCCAAACAAAATCGAGGTTCGATATGCATAACCGCATGACATCCCGCCTGCGCCAGCTGGCCATGTTGTCCCTGATGACTCTGCCCGCCGCCGGCCTGCACGCTGCGCCTGGCGATCTTGACACCACTCTCGCCGGCAAAGGTTGGCTGACAACCGGCCTTGGCTCTCTGAAGGATGGCAACAATTATGCCTACGCAGTCATTGAACAAGCCGATGGAAAAATTGTAACCGCCGGTTCTGACACCAACAGCGCCAATGATGACTTCAGTCTCACTCGCTACAACACGAATGGCTCTCTCGACACCAGCTTTGGGGTCGGTGGCCGTGCAAAAACTGCTATTGGCACAGGAAAAGACGCAGCCTATAGCCTGATTCAGCAACCTGACGGCAAACTGGTCGCTGCAGGTTTGACATCCGCAACCACAGACAATGATTTTGCAATAGCGCGCTACAACACCAACGGCTCGCTGGACACCAGCTTTGGCAGCAATGGTATTGTCGTCACCCGCATGTCAACTGGCGATGACAAAATCAGCACTGTAATACTTGAGCCTGATGGAAAGCTGGTCGTAACCGGTACCCAGGATGAAAATGGAGCTGCAAAATTTGCCATCGCACGCTACAACAGTGACGGAACACTGGATTCAAGTTTCAATGGCACAGGCACCAACGCAACAACATTGTCGGCCTTTGCCACTACGGCCAATGCGATTACCAGACAAAGCGACGGCAAGTTTGTTGTAGCCGGCACCACCGCCAATGGCAACGATAATGACATTGCCATTGCGCGTTATAACAGCGATGGCACACTGGACACCAGCTTCAACGGTACCGGCAAGTACATCACCAATGTCGGATACGTTACCCTCACCGCCAATGGTCCGGCATCAGTGACCATCAGTCAGGCAGCTCCTGCGGTTATTTCATGGGCAGCACACGGCATTACCGCAGATACGCCTGTGACATTCACAACCACCGGCACCTTGCCAAGCGGATTGCTGACGAACACCACCTACTACGTCAAAACCGTTCTCACGACAGGAACTTTCACGGTTTCAGCAACTGTCGGCGGAGCAGCCATTGCCACAACAACGGCCGGCACAGGTACTCATACCGCAACCGCTTACAGAACAGTTGCTGGCGACGATGCCAGCTACGGTGTTGTACAACAATCAGATGGCAAGCTGGTTGTTGCAGGACTTACAACCAGTACTACCGGCGTTGACACCTTGCTGCTTCGCCTCAACAGCGATGGCAGCATCGACACCACCTTTGGCGCCAGCGGATTTGCAAAAACAGCTCTCACAACCAAAACCGATGCAGCCTATTCATTAGGTATTACTGCCAGCGGATCCCTGATCACAGGAGGCATCTACAACAACGGCACCAATAATGATTTTGTGATTGCGCGCTTCAACAGCAACGGCGCTCTCGACACCACATTCAACACGACCGGCTTCATCAATGCCGCCATCAGTACCAGCAATGATTTTGGTTATTCACTTGCCCAACAGACCGACGGAAAACTCCTGCTCGCCGGGTCGGCAAAAAATACCAATGACGACGCAGCAGTCCTCCGTATCAACTCGACAGGCACACTCGACACAACATTCAACAGCAGCGGCAAAGTTACCACTACCGGCGGCACACAGGAGAGCTTTGCCACCAGCATGCAGCAGCAGCGCGATCAAAAACTGGTTGTCGCAGGTTATGCCTATACGGGCGGAACCACGCCTTACGATTTCGCTGTTGCGCGCTACAATGCGGACGGCAGTGCCGATACCAGTTTCAACGGCAGCGGCCAGCAAACCATCAGCTTCGGGAGCGTTAACGACTTTGCTACCGCAGTAGCGGTACAAACAGGCGATAAAGCCACGGCTGCTGTCACGATAAACACCGCCAACCCGGCAGTTGTCACATGGGAATTTAACGGCCTGCCCTTGAATTCACCCGTTGTCTTCACAACAAGCGGGGCTTTGCCAGACGGCTTGGTTGCAGGCACGACCTACTACCTAAAAACCATTCTCACAAGCAAGACTTTCACGGTCTCCGCCACGCCAGGAGGCACAGCTATTGCCACAACTGCTTCCGGCAGTGGCGTCCACACTGCCAGCGCCCCCAATCCGAACAAGGACAAGATCGTGGTTGCCGGCCGCACACTCGTCGCCACCTCAAACAGCAACGTCGCCATCGCACGCTTGAATAGCGATGGTTCTCCGGACACAACCTTTAATGGCGGCTCCGGCAAATATTTTGTCGCCATTAACGGCACTTATCATGACGCCTTCAACGATGTAATACAGCTGCGCTCGGGCCGTCTACTTGCGGTTGGTTACGTCAATTCAGCTGCTGCAGCTTCGACATCCGATTTCGCGGCAGTACGCTTCACACCTCTCGGAGCAAAAGACAACACCTTTGCCGTCGGCGGCATAGCCACAACTGCCATTGGCCCCGCTGCTGATGTGGCTTGGTCAGTTGCTGAGCAACCCGACGGTAAAATGGTAGTAGCAGGTCAAAGCAATAACGATTCTGATAATGACTTTGCCATAGTACGCTACAACGCTGACGGTTCGCTTGATACCAACTTTGGAACGGCAGGCAAGCGTACGACTGATTTGGCAGCAGGCACCGATGACATTGCAAGAAAAATTGTGCTGCAAAATGACGGCAAGATCGTCGTCGCAGGCGACTCAACACTGAATGATGCAGCGGTTGGACTGGTGCGCTATGACAGCAATGGCAATCTTGACAGCAGCTTTGGCGCATCAGGCATTGTTCGCATCAACCCCTCAGGTCTGGACGAAAAAATTTACGGCCTGAGTTTGCAGGGCGACGGGAAAATTGTTGTTGCCGGTTATACAGTCGGCGGCAGCACTAACGACATGCTCATTGCTCGCTTCAACAGTGACGGCAGCGCAGATTCGTCATTTGGCATCAATGGCATAAAAGTCATCGACACGGGCAAAAATGACATTATCAATGCACTTACCATCCAGTCTGATGGCAAATATGCAGTTGCTGGCCAGACCACTGGACCCAATAATTTTCTGCTGGCTCGTCTGCAAGTAGAAGATCAGGACAATGACGGAATGGGTGATGGCGTTGATAACTGCCCGGTAATCAGCAACGGCAATCAGGCCGACATGGACAACGACGGCATCGGTGATGTATGCGATCCGGATGCAGATGGCGACGGTATCAGTGCGACTGACAACTGCCCTATGCTGGCCAACCCCGCACAGGAGAACATGGACGGCGATGCCTCTGGCGACCTCTGTGACACCGATATTGACGGCGACGGAGTAGACAACACGCTCGACTTGTTCCCGTTGAATGCCAGCGAGTCCGCAGATACGGATGCCGACGGCACAGGTGACAATGGCGACAACTGTCCGTTGCTGGGCAATGCCGACCAGGCGGATGGCGACAACGATGATCACGGCGATGTCTGTGACAACTGTACCTCTGCTCCAAACCCTGGTCAGCAGGACACTGATGGCGACAGCCTCGGCGATGCCTGCGACGTGTTGTCGCTTGATCACGACTACAAAGGATCATCAGTCAATGAGAAAACGGGGGCGCAGTAAACCCCACCAGCCAGAAAGGGCGCCGAAAGGCGCCCTTTTTATTTAACCGCTGTTTGGTAGAGGCCCGGAATCCTACTTACACATGTGCCTGCTGCGAATGACCTGAACGATGCTCTGCAATCCGGCGTCATCGGGTTCACTGTGGCCGAGCATCCAGCCCAGTAAATCCTGATCTTCACACGCCAATAACCTTATATAACAATCCTGATCTTTCTCATCCAGCAATTCAAAATATTGCTCGGCAAAAGGCACAAGTACCAGATCCAGCTCAAGCATGCCGCGACGGCTGTGCCAGCGCACACGCTGGAAGTTATGTTTTTCTGACACAAGCACCTCGATCTCTACATGACGGCGCTGATTATACCGACGTCCAGTCATTCAGTTGCGAAATCCTATCAGACACGCATTAATAGCTGACAAAAGCACTAGGATAAAAATATAATGATCATCTTTGCGCTAACGGTAATCACGCATGCACGCCGACTGGCTCAACATCAATCCTCCCCATCCCGACTTTGCCGCCTTGATAGATACCACTACGGTCAGCATCCTCAGTGACTGCGGGCTGCTGGAAATCACCGGCCCGGACAGCGCAAAGTTCCTGCAGGGCCAACTGACCTGCAGCCTCAAGGACATAACACCAACCCAAACCAGACCCGGCGCCCACTGCACACCCAAGGGACGTATGGTGGCCAGCTTTCTGCTCTCACAGGCTGCCGAAAACAGCTACCGTTTTTGTCTGCCCAGCCAATCACTCGCCCCATTGCAAACTGCACTGGGCAAATACATCGTCTTTTCGAAAGCCAAACTTCAGGATGTTTCCGGGCAATTCCTGCTACTCGGCGTCAGCGGTCCAGAAGCCTGTACACAGATTGCAACCGTGTTGGGCGCCGCACCCAACGAGCGCTATAACCAGATACAGACGGAAGCTGCCACTGTCATTTGCGTAACGAGCAATCCGCTGCGCTTCCTGTGCATGGTTGACGCAACACAAGCACAACACGTGTACCAGCAACTGACCACAAGCTGCACACCCACCACACAGCATTACTGGAATTGGCTCAATATTCGCGAGGGCATCGGCGAAGTGCGCGCTGCCACCTGCGAGGAATTCATTCCCCAGATGCTGAATATGCAATTGCTGGACGGCATCAGCTTCAACAAAGGCTGCTACACCGGACAGGAAATTGTGGCGCGCATGCAGTATCGCGGCACACTGAAAAAAGCCATGTACCGCATCGCAGGCACTGGTTCGGCCCCAGCAGACAACAGCGCACTGTACCGGGCTGGCGATGCGCAGGCAGCAGGCCATGTGCTGATGGCTGAAACCGTAGGCAGCAACCAGTGGGAAGCGCTGGCTGTCATCCCGCACGATGCCATCCATGCATCTTTACACACGCAGGATGACACTGAAATCCATATGCTTCCGCTTCCGTATGCTATACCTACTGGAGACGAGAAATCCTGAGGGCGCAATGACGTAGCCCCGTCTCGGTCATGCGGAGACCCTATGAGTCAGGTAGCTTCCCTTGTACGCGATGACATCATCAGCGCAATCGACAACGATCAGCTGACACTGCCGACCCTGCCCGAAGTCGCACTGCGTGTACGCGAAGCAGCTGAAGATCCGGACATTGATGTCAGCAAACTGTCCAAAGTGCTGGTCACCGATGCCGGCATTTCCGCACGCATCATCAAGGTAGCCAACAGCCCGCTGCTGCGCGCCACTCGCGAAATCGATGATCTCAAAAGCGCCATCAGCCGGCTCGGCATCAGCTACACCTGCAACCTCGCCACCGGTCTTGCGATGGAGCAGATGTTCCAGGCAACATCCGATCACATAGACCGCCGCCTGCGCGAGGTATGGGCGCACAGTACGGAAGTCGCCTCCATCAGCAACGTGCTGGCCAGGTATTACACCAAGCTGCGGCCGGACCGCGCCATGCTCGGCGGGCTGCTGCATTTGATGGGGGTGCTGCCGATCCTGACTTATGCCGAAGATCACACCGAGCTGCTGCGCGACAGCATTACGCTCAACCATGTCATCGACAACATGCACCCGGAAATCGGCACCCGCATCCTGCGCGCCTGGGAATTCCCGGAAGAGATTGCCTGCATCCCGCAGGAGCACGTCAACTTTTCCCGTCACGTTGATAGCGTGGACTATGCCGACATTGTCATGATCGCCAACTTGCAAACCTATGCCGGCAGCGGCCACCCGCTAACGACAATGGACTGGACAAAAATATCGGCATTCGAACGCGTCGGCCTTGATCCTCAAGTATTGTGCGCCGACATGGAAGACATTGCCGAAGACATGGAAATGGCGAAGTCGCTGCTGGGCTGACAGTTTTTTTGCCAGCCGTTTTTGCTATCCGTTTTTTACGGCGTCAAGCGCAACAGCGAAGTCTTCCAGTGTCTGGAAACGGTCCACTGGTTTCTTCTCCAGCATTTTCAGCACGATGACCTCCAGCTCAGGACTGATCTGCGGATTGATCTCGCGCGGCGGCCTCGGCACGGCAGTGATCTGCTGCCTGAGCACATCCCCCACATCACCCGTAAATGGCACAGCACCGGTGAGCACTTTATAGAACGTGATACCCAGCGCATAAATATCCGCACGCGCATCGACATCTTTCTTGCCTTCTGCCTGTTCCGGGCTCATGTACGTGGGAGAACCCAAGGACAAGCCGTCGCGCGTCTGCACAACCGACTGCTGCGACTGCACCAGCTTGGCAATACCGAAATCCACGAGCTTGGGAATGCCATCGCTGTTGAACAGGATGTTCATTGGCTTGATGTCGCGATGCACGATGCCTTTGTTGTGCGCAAACGCCAGACCTTCAGCAATCGCCTTGATGATATTGATGGCCGTTTTCACGTTGGGAGGATTGTTGGCTATACGCTGATCGAGGTCACCGCCCGGCAACAGCTCCATCACGATCCAGAAACGGTTGTCGTCCTCAATCAGGTCATACACCGGAACGATATAGGGATGCGCCAGACCCGCCAGCGCCAACGCCTCCTGTCGAAACCGGCCGGTTTGCTCCTCGTCACCGGAGAGAGCCACATCCAGTTCCTTGATTGCTACCTTGCGCTGCAATACCTGATCAAAACCCATGTGCACGGAACCCATACCGCCACTGGCCAGCAGACGCTCGACCCGGTAACGACCATTGGGGCCGATAAGAAGTGCATTTTGCGTGTCCAATGCCGTGTTGCGAATCAGCGTTCTGTCTGCTGACGACTTTGCTGCAGTCGTGTCGCGAACCTGGGTGGTTTCTGCGTCATGGCGCGGTGCATCATAGGCAATGGTTTTATCCAGCCCAGTGCTGCTCACCGGCAAATCCGCCAGCGTATTCGGCAAATCTTCCTCTTTCCCACTACGTCTTGCGCCAAACAGCGCCAATAGCAACAGCAGGCCCAGGGGAGCTGCAGCAATCATCTGTATCTGTTGCCACCACAACTGCAGGCGCGCGGTATGCAGCTGGCCAGCAGTCTCTGCCATCAACGAGTCAGCGGGCACGCTGTACCAGGCATCAACAAACGCAGCGAGCCGCGGCTGTATCACACCAAACAGGCCCGACAACAGAACCAGCGCCATTAGCCACAGCGGCCAGGCACCCACTAGCCAACGCGAAAAACCCTGCCGACTTCTGCCCACGGCAACTCCTACAAGCGAGTGATCTTGATGGGCAGCATATCACCTGGACGCGGCATCGGGATCACCTGCATCCAGGGTTTGTAGCCTGGCGGCGTCTCGAAGCGGTATTTGCGCAGGAACTGCACCATAAAAGCTTTCGCATTCATCTGCGCGAAATGCATGCCGATACATTTGTGCGCACCGCCGCCAAAACCGACAAACTGGAACGCATGGCGTTTCTGCTCCTGACGCTCAGGGCCCCAGCGATCCGGATCGAACTTCATCGGCTCGTCCCAGTACTCCTTCATCGTGTGATTGAAACACGGCGGCAGGAACAGGATGGTGTTGGCCGGCACATCCACGCCACCGATCTTGCAGGGCCGAATGGTGCGGCGCGTCATCATCGACACCGACGGGTAAAGACGCAGTCCTTCCAGAAACGCATTGTGCATGTCCGGCAGGCTGTCCATGTCATCGTAGTCGATGAACTCTTTGTTGAGCGACAGGGCTTCCTTGCGCAGGCGCTCCTGCCATTCGGGGTGCTGGCCGAGCAACATCACCAGATGCGACAGCGCACTGGTGGTGGTGTCGTGCGCCGCAAACATCAGGAACGTCAAATGTTCGGTCAGATCAATATCGGGAAAGTAATTACCACTCTCGTCCTTCTCCTTCACCACATAGGACATGAAATCGATGCCATCACCGCGGCGGCGCTGCGGGATCAGCTTGCTGATATAGCCATCCATGTAGGCCTTTGCTTTCATGCCGGTATGGAAGCTGAGGCCCGGAATGTCCTTCTTGATGATTGCCATCAATCCCTTTTCCGCCACGTCGATGAACGCCTGATTCAGTTTGCGCGCATCGTCGCCCAGGTCATCAAGACCGAAGAACACCTTGGCTGCCACATCGAGCAGGGTTTCCTTGATACCGGGGAAGAACTGGAAGCCGGGCTGTCTTTCCCAGTCGCTGATATGGCGCTGCATGATAGGGTTCATCATGTGCAGGTAACCGCGCATCGCATCGTTCTTGAACGCTGCCTGGAATACGCGGCGCTGATAGCGATGCTCATCGAAATCGCGCAACAGGATACAGCGGCGGTAAAAATCGCCCAGTGATGTCATGTAACCCATTTTCGGCGAGAAATTGCGGTCAAGGTCAAGGTAGACCTGTTTCCAGTTTTCCGGGCCGAGCACCAGCAAACCGCGGGTCACCCCCATGTTCATGTAGGAGACTTCGCCAAACTTTTTGTAGTGTTCCTGCAGGCAGCCGTTGAAGTCCTTGATCATCCATGGCAAGCGGCCGACGATCGGCAGCCCGCGCAAGCCGGGAATATGGCGCAAGTCGGTCACTGACGCATCAGGCATCAGGCTGTAATCGGGTGTGGCGGTAGTCATGGCTGTTCGCCTCCGGAAAAATACCGGCTTCACACTACCAATCCCACCCGCCAGCGCCAACTCGATATCTGTCGCAAATCCCGTAGTGTGCGGACACGGGCAGATTGGCTACAGTGGCCTGCTGACGAGGATTGCCGATGACCATCACCATCCAGACCGTATCCGGCGAGCAGGTCTTGCCGTGGCTCGATGCCGTAGCCGCATTGCGCATCGAAGTCTTTCGCGACTTTCCCTATCTGTACGACGGCGACATCGACTACGAGCGCCGCTATCTCGCCACTTATGCCCAATCAGAACACAGTCTTTTCGTGCTGGCACTGGATGGTGATCGCGTGATCGGCGTCTCTACCGGCGTACCACTGTCCAATGCGGAAACCGAATTTCAGGAACCCTTCATTACTGAAAATATCGCACTTGCCGAGGTGTTCTACTTTGGCGAGTCTGTCTTGCTGCGCGATTACCGCGGGTATGGCATCGGCCATCGCTTCTTTGATGCGCGCGAACAATTTGCACGACAACTTGGCAAATCCATTACCGCTTTCTGCGCAGTCGAGCGCCCCGACGATCACCCGCACAAACCTGCAAACTACACACCGCTGGATAATTTCTGGCAGGCACGCGGCTACCGCAGGCAAGAACAGATGCGCACAACGTATGAATGGCTGGATATCAATGCCAGTTCAGCCGACGCCAAACCCATGGTTTTCTGGCTGAAGCATTGGTGAACAAATGCAGACGATTCGTATAGCAGCATCACAACACGCTATCCAGGCAGCACAGAGTTGGCAGCACTTTGTCGAGCATATGCAACAGCAAGTCGCACATGCCGTACAACATAACGCGCAGCTGCTGGTGTTTGCCGAATATGGCAGCATGGCTTTGGTGCCACTACTGGACACGACACAACGCGGCACGCTCGCCAACCAACTGTGTGGATTACAGGCTTTCGCGGAAGATTTTTCCACGCTGTTTTGCAAACTGGCACAAGAACACCGCACATGGATTGTCGCGCCCTCTTTTCCCTTGGCAACGTCCGAAAATCACTACGTCAATCGCGTCTGGATTGCCGGCCCTGATGGCCAGCTGTTTTTTCAGGACAAGATCCACATGACGCGTTTCGAACGGGAACTGTTCGATATCAAACCCGGCCATGCCATGCAGGTCATTGACACCGGATACTTCCGGTTCGCGGTAGCCATCTGCTATGACGTGGAATTTCCCGAACAAATTCGCGCACTGACCGAAGCCGGCGCACAGATCATCGCCGTACCCAGCTGCACGGATTCGCTGCACGGCTTTCATCGCGTGCTGTACTGTGCGCAGGCGCGCGCCGTCGAAAACCAGTGTTTTGTTGCGCAGGCTCCGCTGACCGGTGATGCACCGTGGTGCGAGGCCATTGATATCAATGTCGGCCGCGCCGGTATTTTTGCGCCGGTGGATCGCGGCTTCCCGGAAACAGGCATACTCGCCCAAGGTGCTGACGACGCAGATGGCTGGGTGTTCGCCGACTGCGATCTCGACCAGATGCGACAAGTGCGCGAGGATGGGCAGGTACTGAACTGGCGCGACCGGCACATAGCCATCAGCGCAGCCAAAACCAATATTGAAACGGAGCACACATGACAACACTGGGCTTGATCGGTCTGGGCCGCATGGGCGGCAATATGGCGCGACGTTGGCGCCGCGCTGGCGTTAGCGTTGTCGCGCACAATCGCAGTATGGATGTCACACAGGCGCTGGCTGCCGAATGCGGCATCGTCGCTGCAGATTCCGTTGCCGCACTGGTTGCCGCACTGCCCTCACCTCGCATTGTCTGGCTGATGCTGCCGGCAGGCGATGCCACGGAATCACACATCGAACAACTGCTGCCCCTGCTGGCAGCGGGTGACGTACTGGTTGATGGCGCCAACTCCTGGTTCAAGGACAGCCTGCGCCGCGCCGCGCGTCTGGCCCCTCTGGGTATCCACTACGTCGACGCCGGCGTCTCCGGCGGCATTCACGGGCTGGCCAACGGTTATTGCGTCATGGCCGGCGGCAGCCGTGCTGCCATCGACATCATCAAGCCACTGTTGCAAGCGCTCGCGCCCTCAGCCGATACCGGCTGGCTGCACACCGGCCCCGCCGGCAGTGGTCACTACACCAAGATGATTCACAACGGCATCGAATACGGCATGATGCAGGCTTATGCCGAAGGCTTTGCGCTGCTGAAATCCCGCGAGGATTTTGATCTGGACCTTGCCGCCATCGCCGAACTGTGGCGCCACGGCAGCGTGGTGCGCAGCTGGTTGCTGGATCTGTGCGGCGACTTTCTCCAGCAGGATCAGGAGCTGGCGAGCATTGCCGCACAAGTGGCCGATTCCGGCGAAGGCCGCTGGACAGCACTGGAAGCGATAGAACAGGGCATTCCCGCACCCGTAATGAGTCTGGCGCTGATGATGCGTTTCGCCAGCCAGGGCAAGGCGGCATTCGGCGACAAGATGCTCGCCAAGATGCGCGAAGGCTTTGGCGGACACGCTGTAAAAACGGAAGCGTAATCAGCTCGGCAATGCTGCCGCCACCTGCGCGCGCACCTGTTGCAGTTGGCGTTGCCACGCCGCAGCGGTGGCGCTGTGCGGCGTTTCACCCAACGTTCCCAGCAACACCTCTGCAAATGCCTGTAAAAACGCATCGTACATCGGCAGCGTTGCACCCCAACTATCGTGATCACTCACCATCGTACCCAACACAGTGGGCAGATAGGGCTTGTCATCCAGCTGATCCAGTACTGTCTGCACCAGTTCATTCAGCATCTTGCCCTGCACGGCTTGCGCCTCGCGACTGGCAAACAGCGGAGCAGCTTCGGGGCAATCGGCAAAGAACCGCAGATAAATCGAGGGCGTGATATCAATACCCGTTTCCGCCAGACGCTCCAGCGAAGCCAGAATCAGCGCGCGGTCGCTCATTTCGTCTTCTTCACATTCATCGGGCAATCCCCGCGCATAATTTTTTCATTGCCATCGGGATCGATGCATTTGTTGATCGGCTTGTCATCCACTTCCACCCGCGCAGCGCCGGTCACTGTCACTGGCGCAGCCTCACCACCCACAGTCTGCATCACCTCTGTATCAACGGGCATTGCCGCCTGCGGGTCCTGACTACCAATCACGGCAGTTCCAGTTGGCGGTAAGGCAGTCGCCATGCCATTCTCACGCTGAAACACCACCCAAGCCTGAGCAATTTCAGTCGCACCTAATCCACCTGCTTGAAAATGAAATACCGCCAGCATAACCAGGCCCAGCAGCTGGATCAGCAGTGCATCCCAGGCCTTGCCAAAGTTCTGTGCCGCAAACAGCCATTGCACGGGAGGCAACAGACATGACACGCCCCATACCGCGCTGACACTGAACGCAGCAAACAGCACCATCGCACCGCCGATCAACAGCAGCAGGATGCCGCCAATGAAAAGAGAAATCATGCGCACTCCCGGGAAATAATCACAACAAAATCGGTGGCTACCTTACGCGATGCAGCAGATTTCTGCGACTGGCAATTAGCCGGCAATTGCAGCTGCGCGCCCACGCGCCCATACTGAAACCAGACAGCATTCGCTGCAGGAGAACCATAGATGCCCGGCAAGCAAGCCAAAACCGCACTGAGCACCAGCCCATGCCACTTCGTCATTATTGGCGCCACCGGCAATCTCGCCACGGAAAAACTGCTGCCGGCACTGTATGCCCTTGAAGAAGCCGGACGCCTGCACCCTGCACTGCGCCTGGTAGCGCTGGCGCGGCGCGAGTGGACGAGCAGCGAATGGCGCGCTCACCTGCTGTTGACACTGCAAGATCGCCTCACCAAACATGATTACCAGACAGATATCGCAGAAAAACTCGCACAGCGATTTGAGTATGTAAGCGGAGATTACACTGAAGCACAGACCTACGGGAACCTGACAGGCTTACTCGCGCAATCCGGATCCGATATTGGACAAACCCACTGCCAGAACATCGTTTTCTATCTGGCCATCAAACCTGCCGATTACCTCACCGTCACCACACAGTTACACCGCGCAGGATTCAGTGGCGGCCCATTGAAACATCGCATCGTCATTGAGAAACCCTTCGGCGAAGATCTCGACAGTGCACGCATGCTCAACATGAAACTGCACGAGTTTTTCGAGGAGGAACAGATCTTCCGCATTGATCACTACCTCGGCAAGGAAACCGTGCAAAACCTGCTGGTGTTTCGTTTTGCCAACACCTTGATCGAGCCGATCTGGAACCGCAACTATATCGACCACGTGCAAATTACCGTAGCCGAACAGTATGGCGTGGAAAATCGCGCCGGTTACTTTGACAACACCGGCACGCTGCGCGACATGCTGCAGAATCATATGCTGCAATTGCTGACAGCCATGGCCATGGAACCCCCTGCCACACTGGATGCCGATGCACTACAGGATGAAAAAGTCAAAGTGCTGCGCTCCATACGCCCCATCCCGCGCCAATCCGTGCACGCCATGGCCTTTCGCGCGCAATACAATGCAGGCACCGTCAACGGCCAGCCGGTACCCGGCTACCAGCAGGAAGCCGGCATTGCCGAGCACTCCACCACCGAAACCTTTGTCGCTGCAAAATTCTATATCGACAACTGGCGCTGGAAAGGCGTGCCCTTTTATTTGCGCACCGGCAAACGCATGCAGGAAAAAATGTCGTCCATTGCGATTCGTTTCAAGCATCCGCCACAACAATTGTTTCGCGAAACCGCGCTGGAATGGATAGAACCGAACTGGATTGTACTGTCGCTTTACCCGAATGAATCCATGCGCATGGAAATCCACGCCAAGCAACCCGGGCTGGAAATGATCACGCGTGTTGCAGATTTGCAGGCCAGCTATCGCCAACCGGGCGACAAGTCACTGGAAGCCTATGAAACACTGCTGCTGGATGTCATCGAAGGCGACCGCAGCCTGTTCATCCGCTTCGATGAGGTGGAATGGGCCTGGCGTGTGGTCGACCCCATCCTGCGCCACTGGGCAACCACCGACGAGTTCATCCACACCTACCCTGCCGGCAGCTGGGGCCCTGAAGAATCCGCCCGTCTTTTCGACAGCGAAGACCAGCAATGGCGCAACACATTCTGACACTTTGCAAATGAACGAGAAACGCTGGCACCCTTTCGAGTCCGTTGCGCTGCTGCAGGAAAACCTGGCAGAAAAAATCTGCGCACTGGGCAATACCTGTATCAAGGAAAAGAATATTTTTTCAGTGGTACTGGCTGGCGGCGAAACACCGCGCGGGATTTACGCGCGCCTGTCTCACTGCAACAGCGACTGGTCGCGCTGGCACATTTATTTCAGTGACGAACGCTGTCTGCCTGCAGGCCATCCCGACCGCAATGACAGCATGGCGCGCAGCGTCTGGCTCGATCATGTCGCCATTCCCGCGCAAAACATTCATGCCATTCCCGCACATCCATCAACGAAAGAATCCATCTCACAGTACAACCAGACATTGGCGCACATCGACACCTTTGATCTCGTCCTGCTCGGGCTCGGCGAAGACGGCCACACAGCCAGCCTGTTTCCCGGCCACGATTGGGGCACCGACGAACACGCAACAGCAACACTCGCTGTCAACAATGCCCCCAAACCGCCACCACAACGCATTTCCATGAGCGCACGACGGCTAAGCAGCAGTAGACAGCTGTGGTTCATTGTGACTGGGAAACACAAGCAGGACGCCGTTGCTCACTGGCAACGCGGTGACAACATACCCGCCGCCAGCATCCAGCCCGCAGCGGGAGTTGATATTTTTATCGCGGTTTGATTTATTCGTTTATCACAGCATTGTGATAAACGTTCTGCACATCGTCGTTGGCTTCCAGCAACTCCATGAACTTGTGAAACAGGGCAACATCCTCGCCCGAAACCTCATGCTCGTTCTGCGGCAGAAAACTGATCTCTTCCATTTCCAGATGGATGCCGGGAAAATTTTCCATCAGCGCCGTGTGTGCGCTGTTGAACTCGGTAGTAGGCACATAGACTGTAATCATGCCGTCTTCGTTTTCAACATCGGTGACATCGACGCCGGCATTGAGCAATGCTTCCAACACCGCTTCCTCGTTGTCATGTTTGAAGGCAAACACGCCGAGATGGTCAAACATGTGCGCCACCGCACCGGGCACACCCAGCTTGGCCTTGACCTTGGTAAAACACATGCGCACTTCACCAAAGGTGCGGTTGTTGTTGTCGGTCAGGCAATCGACGATAACCATGCAGCCACCGGGGCCGAAACCTTCGAAACGCACCACCTCGAAACTCTCGCCGCCGCCGCCCTTGGCCTTGTCGATGGCTTTCTCGATGACATGTGCCGGCACCTGCTCACGCTTGGCTTTCTCGATCAACCGGCGCAGAGACAGGTTGGCATTGGGATCCGTACCGCCATTCTTGGCACTGACATAAATCTCGCGCCCGGCACGGGAATAGAGTTTGGTCTTGGCCCCTGCCGTTTTGGCCATGGACTCCTTGCGGTTCTGGAAAGCTCTTCCCATGCGACACCCTTGGTTAGCGTTCTGTTCAGGGGCGCCATTCTAATGCCCGCCTGCGCTCCTGCAAATCCATTCCTGACTACCCAGATGCGCCAATATCCTGCGGTAACACAATGATGGTGTATTCTGGATCTATCAGACCGCACGGAATCGTAACCCGCCAAACATCATGAGCAACCATGAACCGGCATCTGCCACCTACCGCATAGACACACAACGCCGGCTTATTCTCTGCCGCTTCCGGCAGCACCTGACCTATGACGATATTCTCGCCCTGATGGACAAAATTGCAGCAGACCCGGACTTCAACATGGATTTTCCCGGCGTCATCGACATGCGTGGCGCCGAACTCAATATCACACCAACACAAGCCGTTGCACTGGCAGCCATGCTGGCGGAAATGAACATGACCGGCTCTGGTCGCCGGGCCCTGCTGACAGACACGCCTCGCAGCACGGCGCTGTCGATGCTGTATGCGTCAGCCGCCGGCGACAACAGGCCACTGATGTTGTTTTCTGCCGTTGAAGCGGTATCGGCATTTCTACAACAAGACATTGAGCAAGATCTGGAACAGCTTTAGCGCCTGCCCGGGAAATTCAAATCCAGCCGCCGATAGGCACCGGCTGCATCATCGGATCACCCACCACAAAGCAACCCAGCACGAAGCTGAATACAGCCAGGAATATGCTGAGAAAAAATGCCGTCCAGAAACTGTCAATGCGAAAACCTTTCACCAATGCAGACACCAGCTGGATCATCAAGGCATTGATCACCAGCAGAAAGAAACCGAAGCTGACAAATGTCAGCGGCAAGGTCAGCAGCACCAGCACCGGCCGCACGATGGCATTGACGAAACCCAGCAGCAAAGCCGACGTAGCCAACGCCACAATGTTTTCAAAACGCACGCCGCGAAACAGATGGCTGGCGACCCACAACGCCAGCGACGTAGTCAACCAGTGCAACAGAAACGGATGCAGGTGGATATACATGAAAAAGCCCTGTGCAAAACAGCAGGGCCCATCATATCAGCTAGCCGTGCTTATGCAGGCACCCTGAGCCACAACGACTCCATACGCCGCGAAATCATATTGCGCTTGTAGTGCGGCGGCGCAACCAGTTCCAACTTCGGGAAACACTGCGCCAATTCGCCAATCACCTCTTCGGTAATGGCGCGCGCCATGGCAGCGCCCAGACAATAATGCACACCAACACCGAAATACATGACCTTGTCGAGATTCGGTCGATCGATGTCCAGCTTTTCCGGCTGTGGAAACACCCTCTCGTCATACATGGCACAAGGAAACAGCAGGCGCACCATTTCTCCCTTGCCAATTTTCTGCCCGAGCAATTCCATATCGGCGAGCGCAAAACGCGTGGATCCGCTGTGACCAAAATTATTCCAGCGCATCGCTTCACGCACCACGTCATCAATACGCTCCGGATGATCGTGCAAGGTCTGCAACACAGAGGGGTGAGTGGCCAACACCCAGGCCTGGCTGGCCATGTGATCGCGTGTGGTATCCGGCCCCGCCGCCAACACAGCGGAGAGCAACGCCAACATTTCCGTTTCACTCAAGCGCTCGCCGTCTTCCACGGTGGTCGCCATAACGCTGATCAGATCATCTTGCGGATTGGCTCGTCGCTCGGCCACCAGTCGCTTGAGCATGTCCAGCCCTTTCAAGGCGAGATCAAGATCGTAACTCTCCTTGGGATCGTAAGCCGCCAGGATCGCGTGGGAAAGACTTTCAAATTCACGCTGGTAATCGGTCGGCACACCGATGTATTTCGCCAACACTTCCAGCGGCACGCGATGCGCGATCGGTGCAAAATCAAAACCGGCCGGATCAGCTGCATCAAAATGCTTTTTCACCACCGCACGGATGTCGGGTCGCAAATTCTCCACCATGCGCGGCGAGAAAGCGGGTATAGCGAGTTTACGTACTCGCATGTGATCTTTCTTCGGCATCATCATCAACATATTGTCTGTGAGACGATCCAATTCGTTTTTCTCTGCCTCGCTTTTCTGTGGCGCAAATTTCCAGTCCTTGAAGCTGAGACTCAAACGTTCATCCCGCATCAGATTGATCACCGTGTCGTAGGATTCACTCACCACCCAGGCCATGATGCGCGGTGAATAGAAAATCGGTGCCTCGCGAGGCATGCGGCGAAAAACCGGATACGGATCAGGATAAAACCGCTCGACATCATCCGGCCGATACGCAGAGAAAGCGGGCCGCGTGAGACTGGCCCACAGCAGATGGCCTGCGATATGAATCAGCTGTAAAGGACTGAAAGGAGGCAGTGCGGAAGCCATGGCAGATCCTGTGGCAGAAAAACACCAGCAAGAATACCCGCTCTCCCGCACAACACCGATACGACAAATGTACTTTCGGTATATCCCTCGATAAACAATCAGTGCCTGAGTGGCGCGACGCCCACTTGCGGCAGATCGGCCAAACCGATATCCCGTGCATGCTGCTCAAACGCCTTGTTTTTCCAGAAAAACGCACCGGGCATGGTCGTCGGCACCACCAATACGTAGAACAGCGCACGACCCACCAATGCCGCCAACAAGACCGACGCCAGCAGCGCACTCCACGCAGCGAGCGACAATAAATCTTCACCCGCAAACAGCACCAATGACACAGCGACCAGTGCATTTATTGCCAGCAACGCGTTACGCGCCAGATAGGTTTTGCCAAAGGTGGTGAGCTGAATGTAGAACGAAACAGCCCCTTCATGTTCCGCGGCGTGCAGGTCATGGTGATGCAGGTACAAACCGATGCCTTCCATCGCCATACCCGCAGCCATCAGCATGCCCAGCAGTGACAACAACGGCAATACACTCGCGCCTGTCCACAGCAGATAGGGCACCGCCAACACGCCAACCACTGCGCTGCCCAGGTTGAAAACCGTGCCGACAAAAGCGAAGCCGGTGTGTTTATGATTCCAGAACGGCCGCGCCTTGATGCGATAGCAGCGATACATGTAGTACAACCCGACCAGCGAAGACACCAACGCCAACACTCCCGTCACCACAGAAACCTGCCCGCACAGCGCGAGCCAATCTGCGCTCAGCACACCCACTGTTTGTTGCACCCACGCATGGGCTGGCAATCGCGCCAGAAAATGCAGACCGGTAAACACCATGAACAACACTATGCCAAGACCTTCACGCGCCACCGGCGAGTGGCGCAGGTTGTTGAAACCGCGATAGAACCGCATCGGCTTGCCGAGATGAATGGTAGACATCAACAAGCCGAGCGCAATCAAACCTATCGCCGCTATTTCAATCACGGACGCGATTGGCGAATCCGCCACCTCAAACAATGCTTCGATGCCAAACAACTTGCCAAAGAACATCAGCGCAAACGCACCAATTGCCGCTTGCGAGGCCAGCGTAAAAATCACAAGCGGATTCTCACGCGAACTCAAACGCGCCAGATTCCAGGATTTTTGTTTGCCCGTTTTCTGATCCACCACCGGCTTGTAATGCCCTGCCACATCGTCTTTCAGGTATTTCACCGGCATGGAATCGGTGCGCGTCACTTCACGCGGCAAGGTTTTCACTTGCTGAAAGCGGATGTTTGGTTTGGTGATGGACGGATCGGGAAATCCTGGAATGCGCGTTTCGATCTGTTCACGGTTCTCAGGTGTATTTTCCACCACCCCGAAATTAAGAGCGTTGCCCACGCAAGCGGATACACACGCGGGTTTCAGACCCACTTCAAGCCTGTCTACACACATATTGCATTTCTCGACACGGCCTTTCACCGGATCAAGCTGTGGCGCATTGTACGGACACACCCAAGTGCAATAACCACAACCGAAACAGATTTCTGGATCTTGAATCACGGCGCCGTATTCGGCGTGTTTGGTATAGGCGCGCGTCGGGCAGCCTTTCAAGCACACAGGATCATCACAGTGATTGCATGCCATGGAGATATTCATGCGCGTGTAGTTCGGGTAAGTGCCTCCCTCCACATAACCCACCGAACGGAAACTCAGATGCGCTGGCATATCATTTTTTTCACTGCACGCCGCTTCGCAGGCATGGCAACCGATGCAGTTGTCTGCCGTGAAATGAAAGGCATGCTGCTTGGTTCGATTCGGATTGGGACTGATTTCGTCCACGCCATTGATATTCAGGCTGACACCGCGATCCGACGCCAGAATGATCGGATTGCCATAACGATTGCTGTCCTGTGTGACAGGATCATGGAGCTTCGCATATTCCGGCTCGTTGTCGCGAACCGGGAACAGCGAAGCGGTTGACTTCTTGCTGACAAACGGCTCGTAGATTTCTACAGTCATAATCATTCTCTCTGCAACAATTATCCCTTCGATACACGCCGCTGTGCGGCGCACTCAGGGATCTAGCGCGACACTGGCTGCGCGACACCGCACAGGCCGACTGATGTCGCACTAACTAAAAACAGAGTGATGCCACACCTAGTGAAAACACCACGCTGGCTGAGTGATTTCGCGGAGCGAAATTGTATCGAAGCCATTTTCAAAACTTCCGCATTTGCACATTCATGCGCGCCGCTTCCTGCTGATCAGTTTTCTCGATGCGCACGGCACACTGCTTGAATGCCGGTTGGCGCGAATACGGATCGAGCAGGCCCAGCGTCAGGCGATTCACGCAATCGTGGAAGTGAAACGGAATGAATACCATGTTGTGCGGCACACGGTGCGTGAGCTGTGCCATCACCACGGCATCGCCACGTTTGGATACCAGACGTACATATTCCATCTGCTGTATGCCCAGCTTTTCGGCGGCATCGGGGTTGATTTCCATATACGGGGTCGGGCTGAACTTGTTGCAGTTCCCCACCTTGCCGGTTTTGGTGCGCGTATGAAAATGCTCCACCACACGGCCGGAGTTGAGCCAGAACGGAAAGGCATTTTCCGGCACTTCATTGTTCTCGATGTACGGCAGCGCCAGCAATTTTGCCTTGCCATCGGGAAACTGGAATACACCATCCGTGTACAGGCGCTGCGCACCTTTGGCATCACCTTCCCGCATCGGCCACTGCAGGCCGCGCGATTTTTCAATCAAGTCGTAACTCATGCCGGAAATGTCCAGCATGCGCTCTTTGCCGTTCAAGCCCGGCCCGATCACCGACAGTTCGCGCAGTTCATTGAAAACACCTTCCGGTGTCGGCGGAAAATGCATTTTTTCATAATTGGGCCAGCGTTTGGCCATCTGATTGATAATCCACAAATCCGACTGACTGTTGCCATACTGCGGCGCACTGGCGCGCGTCAGGTTCACACGCCGCTCGGTATTGGTGAAGCAACCCTCTTTCTCTGCCCATGCCGCTGCCGGAAAATAGGCGTGTGCGTATTCCATGCATTCCGTGTCCTGATAATTGTCCTGCACCACCAGAAATTCCAGTTTTTCCAGTGTACGGCGGATGCGCTGGGTGTCGGGCATGGAGGTCATAGGATTGGTGGCGATAATCCACAGCGCTTTTATTTGCCCCGCTTCAATGGCAGGAAAAATATCTGTTTGCGCCAGGCCGCGCGCCGGCGGAAAAAAACTTTCATCGACATTCCAGAATTTGGCGATCTCTTCACGATGCTGTTTTTTCTCCAGCATGCGATAGCCCGGCAAACCGGAACACGACGACCACTCGCGTGTGCCCATGGCATTGCACTGACCGGTGATGGACAGCGACGTACCGCCCGGCTTGCCAATATTGCCGGTGATGAGATTGAGATTGTTGATGGCCGCCACACCGTCGGAACCGTGCGTGCTCTGGTTGATGCCCATGGTCCAGATACTCATGGCCGCACCAGCTTTGGCATACAGGCGCGCGACCAAGCGAATCTTGTCTTCGTCGATGCCGCAGATTTTCGCCGCCGAGGTGGGGTCGTAATCCTGCACCAACGCCTTCAGTTCATCAAAACCCACTGTGCAGCGATCAATATACGCCTGATCATGCAGGCCCTCGTTGATAATCACATGCGCGAGGCTGTTCAGCAGTACCAGATCGGTACCCGGCGTGATCGGCAAGTGAATATCCGCCATCTGCGCGAACATGGTCACGCGCGGATCCACCACAATCACCGGAAACTTGCGTTTCTCCAGCGCTTCTTTCAAGCGCCAGTAAATAATCGGGTGCTGTTCCGTCAGGTTGGAACCAAACGCCAGCAGGCATTCGGTATGGCTGAAATCTTCGTAGCAGCCGGGCGGGCCGTCCGAACCAAATGAACGTTTGTAACCGGATACAGCCGACGCCATGCACAGCGTGGTGTTGCCATCGTAGTTATTGGTGCCGATCAAACCGCGCACCAGTTTGCCCAGTGTGTAAAAGCCCTCGGTAAACAGCTGCCCCGTGGAAACGACTGCAACAGCATCGCGACCGTACTTTTCCTGCACGCGCATGAACTCGGCGGCGGATTTATCCAGCGCCGTATCCCAATCCGTTTTCTGCCACGGCTCGAAAATTCTATTGCGCAAGAGCGGATCAGTGCCACGCCCGCTGGCCTGAAAAATACCCGCTTCCGTCAAGCCCTTGATGCACAGCTTGCCACGGTTGACGTCGGCATCGCCTACACCACGCGTGGTAACCGGCACACCGTTTTTATCCAGACCCACTTCAATCGAACAGCCAACCGAGCAGTAGCCGCAGGTGGCGTATTTCCACTGCATCACACCTTTATCATGCAGCTGTATCGGATTTTTCTTGCCTCGACCAAATAACATGTCGTCTGCTCATACAAAATGCACCGCATTGAACACAGCAACATCCATGCCACTGGTTTTTTTCCGGAAAACACATAGAAAAAGCCATTTCGCGCACCATACTGCAGCAAAAAATAGCGGCCACCAAAAACACCGCACCATGCTTGCGCGCTCACAGGCTATAGAGCACCAAAAACGCGCATCGCTAGCGACTGACCAACAGCAAATAGAGCAGAAACAGATTCAGCAACAGGGAGCACAGCGCAACCGTGCGCCACACACCCAACGGGTTGCGCTGCATCAGCGGGCTTTGGCGACGCACGACCAAACCATGCATTTCACCTCGCTCGAGCGCCAGTAGAAACTCCTCGGCCGTTTCAAAACGGTCTTTGGCATCACGCGCGCACGCTTTCAGCAACACATCATCCAACCACAGCGGCACATCGTGACGATATCGCGTTACCGGTGTTGGATCACCAAACTGCGGCTTTTGAAACGGCTCGATTTCTCCATACGGATATTGTTTCGACAGCAAGAAATACAAAGTCACACCTACCGCATAGATATCCGTTTGCAAACTGGCCTGTTCACCCTTCAACATCTCGGGAGCCATGTAGGAAGGCGTACCCGGAATATGGGTAATTTTCTCTTGATGATTGCCGTGCCACGCCACCCCCAGATCCAGTATGCGCAACACATTATCACTGCCCAGATGCAGATTTTCCGGCTTGATGTCGCGATGCAATACATGCAAGCGATGCAAGGCTCCCACCGCGCGCAGTAACTGCAGCGCCACTTGCACCAACTCGGCAACACTGTATTTGTGGCCGCTCTTCAGTCGCCGCGCGAGGGTGGCACCGGAGTAAAATCGCTGCACCAGATACAGCGCCGTGCGTTTTTCACCGGGCAGCACCAAAGCTTCGACAAAATGCCTGGATGGCATGCGCGCGGTGAGCCACTCTTCATTAGCCAGCGCGACCCGGCGCGTTTCATCATCGGCCAGAAGAGGTGTCAGGGTTTTCAACACCCATTCACCGTGATGATCGGAATGATGTGTGCGATACACAAGCGATTCTCGCGATTCGTACAACAACTCGTCAATGACGAATCCATCCAGCACACTGCCCACTTTGAGACGCGATGGCGGCAGCAGCTGGCGCGACGCTGCTACACGCTGCGACACACTGTCCGGCGGTGTTTGCAGGCACTGCACGACCAGCGCCGAAACATTGTCCTCACTGCCAGCTGCCAGAGCCATGTCGCACAGATGCCTGGCGCAAAGCTTGGGATCACTGCTGGCAGCATCACCCACATACAACAGCAAGGCCCGCAACAATTCGGCCTCGGGCACGCTGGCCCACACTCCATCGCAAGCCAGCAAAAAGATATCACCGGCACACCAGTCGCCTTCGCAATAGTCAACCGAAACCGCGTTGTCGAGACCCAGCGCCCGCGTGAGCACGTGCGACATCTGCGGGTGATCCCACACATGATCTGTCGTCAACAATTCCAGTCGCTTGTCGCGCAAACGGTAAATGCGCGTGTCGCCCACGTGAGCAATACAATAGCGCGAACCGTTCAATACCAGCAGCGACAAGGTTGTGGCCAATGATGCATCGTCACTGTTGCCGCGTTGCGAACGCAGCCAACGATTCTGTGCCGTGATGACGCGATCCAGCGCAATCGGCGGCGCCCAGGTATCCGGCGTGGCGTAGTAATCATTGAGCACACCACGCACGGCATATTGTGCCGCTCGGTCGCCACGATCGCAGGCGCTTATACCATCGGCAATGGCAAACGCCACACCGCGCGCGGCAAATTCTGCAGCGGTTGGTGTGGCAATCCCCAATGCATCTTCATTGCGTGCCTTGCGCCCGGCGCGCGAGTCACAGCCCGCGCGCAGATACTGATCAAGAAAACTCATCGCACTAAATGCGCGCAGCGGTCAGTGCACCCCAGGTGGTTCTCCAGCGCATTTTGACTGACAGCAGGCCGATCCACGAGCACAGTGCCAGCGCCGCAAACAACCACAGGCCGATCTGGTAGGAGCCGCTGAGCGACTTGCTGTAACCCAGCCCCGCCGCCAGCAGGAAGCCGCCGATGCCACCGGCCATACCGATCAAACCGGTCATCACGCCCATCTCCTTGCTGAAACGCTGTGGTACCAACTGGAATACCGAGCCGTTACCCGCGCCCAGCACCAGCATCGCGGAAACAAACAAGGCCAGTGCCACCAATGGCTGTGCCGGGGCCATACCGACACAGAAAATCAGAATCCCCACCAACGTATAAACCAGAGACAAGGCGCGAATACCTCCGAAGCGATCTGCAATCAAGCCGCCGAGCGGCCGCATCAAGCTGCCGCCAAATACACAGGCGGCCGTGTAGTAACCTGCCATTTTGGGAGCCAGACCGTACTGATCGTGAAAGTAGCCTGGCAGTGCGCCAGCCAGGCCGACAAAGCCGCCAAACGTTACACAGTAGAAACCCATGAACAGCCAGGCATCACGATCCTTGAGCACTTTCAGATACTCCTCGAACTTTTTCTGCGGCGGACATTCCGGTGCATCCTTGGCGCACAGCAAATAAACAATGAATGCCACCGACAATGGCAACAATGCCCAGCCCAGTACATTGGTCCAGCCAAAGACTTCCGCCAATCCCGGCGCAAAAAGCGCCGCGAACACGGTGCCCGAGTTGCCGGCTCCGGCAATCCCAAGGGCTTTACCCTGATGCTCCGGCGGATACCAGCGCGAGGCGAGCGGCAGCGCCACCGCAAATGCCGCACCTGCCACACCGAGGAACAGGCCCAACACCAGTGCCTGCATGTAACTGTGTACGCCCAGCAGCCAAGCCACAGTGAGTGCGCACAACATGATGACCTGGGCGATGATGCCTGCCATACGCGGCTTCAGATGATCTACCAACACACCGAACACCATGCGCAACAACGCACCGGAAAGAATGGGCGTTGCCACCAGCATACCGCGCTGCGATGCGGTGAGACCCAGATCGGCAGCGATCTGCACCGACAACGGGCCCAGCACATACCAGACCATGAAACTCAGATCGAAATACAGGAATGACGACAGCAGCGTCGGCGTGTGACCGGATTGCCAGAAAGATTTTTGCATTGTACGACTCCAAAGCAGGTGACGCCTGCGACAGAGCAATCCGCATGCCATGCACTTAAATCAGGCAAACTCAGGCAATACAACGCGGCAACAACACATAAACGCACCATCAAAAAGCACAGGTATCATTCATCGCACCACAATGGATCAGCGCCAGGTTCATCAACAAACAACTCGCACCGCATTTGCGCACACATTTGTACCGCCTCACGCGCTTCACGCACCTTTTCAAGACAAAACTCCTTTCTCGCAGGCTTTTACTGTTAATAAAACCGCAAATGAAGGGATGGCACAGTTCTTGTTAATCGAGCACACAGAATCCAGCAGTTCGAGGTGTGCAATGCAGAAAGAAAAAATCGTTGTCGTCGGCAACGGCATGGTCGGCCATCATTTTGTCGAGCAAATCATGCACGACCCACGCTATGACATTACTGTCATCGGCGCAGAACCTCGCCCTGCCTATGATCGCGTGCATCTCTCTGCCGTGTTTGCAGGCAGCACACCTGCCGATCTAGCACTGGCACACCGCGAGGATTATGAAGCAGCGGGCGTTCATGCCGTGTTTGGCGAAGCGGTCACCGCCATCGACCGCGCAAACAAACAGGTTGTCACCGCGCTCGGGCGCAGTTTTGCCTACGACAAGCTGGTACTCGCCACCGGCTCCTACCCGTTTGTACCGCCTGTGCCCGGCCATGACAACGAGCGCTGCTTTGTCTATCGCACCATTGATGATCTCGGCGCCATTCGCGCAGCCGCAAAGGATTCAAAAGTCGGTGTAGTGGTCGGCGGTGGTTTGCTGGGGCTCGAAGCCGCGAACGCGCTGCGCAATCTGGGGCTGGAAACCCATGTCGTGCAATTTGCCGGGCAATTGATGGAAGCACAGGTCGATGCCGATGGCGGCACCATTCTGCGCCGCAAGATTGAAGAGCTCGGCATCCATGTGCACACCAACAAGAACACACAGAAAATTATTGGGCACAAAGATGATTCCATGGAAATGCAGTTTGCCGACGGGGAAAGCTTGCACACGGACATGATCATCTTTTCTGCCGGTGTGAGGCCTGATGACAAACTGGCACGCGAGGCCGGCCTGAATATTGGCGAACGCGGCGGCATTGTCATCGACTACCACTGCAAAACCAGCGACACCGATATTTTTGCCATCGGCGAGTGCGCATTGTGGGGCGGAAAACTGTTCGGCCTGGTGGCACCTGGTTACCAGATGGCGAAAGTCGCTGCCGATGCACTCAAGGGTGGCGAATTATGTTTCAACGGCGCCGACATGAGTACCAAACTGAAATTGCTGGGTGTGGATGTGGGCTCGATTGGTGATTCACACGCACGCACGCCGGGCAGCAAAAGCTATCGCATTGTCGATGAGCATGCAGGCGTCTACAAAAAAGTGGTGACCGATGCCGACGCCAAACATGTACTCGGCGCAGTACTGATCGGCGACAACAGCGATTACGACACCCTGCTGCAATACACACTGAACGGTATCGAGATTGCCGGCAACCCGCTCGCGCTGATCATGCCTACCGGTGACAACAAGCCAGTGCTGGGCCCTGCAGCACTGCCAATGACAGCCACCATTTGCTCTTGCCTCAACGTCAGCAAGCAAAATATCTGCGACAGTATTGCCGCCGGTTGCTGTTCGGTGGCCGACGTGAAAGCGGCAACCAAGGCCAGCACGGGCTGTGGCGGCTGCGCAGCCCTGCTCAAGAATGTCGTCGAGCATGAACTGAGCGCACGCGGTGTCGAAGTCAGCAAGGCGCTGTGCGAACATTTTGCCTACACCCGCCAGGAACTGTTCCATCTGGCAAAAATCAACAACTACACAAGCTTTGAAGAAATGCTGCGCTGGCACGGCACCGGGCATGGCTGCGACATCTGCAAACCTACCGTCGGCTCCATACTCGCCTCGCTCAACAATGAATATGTATTGGGGAAAAAACTGGTACAACTGCAGGACACCAACGACACCTTTCTCGCCAACATGCAGAAAGACGGCAGCTTCTCGGTGGTGCCGCGCATGGCAGGTGGCGAAGTCACGCCAGATGGTTTGATCGCTGTTGGTCAGGTGGCAAAAAAATACAATCTCTACACCAAGATCACTGGCGGCCAACGCGTGGATCTGTTCGGTGCACGCGTGCATGAGTTGCCGTTGATCTGGAAAGAACTGATTGATGCCGGCTTTGAAACCGGGCACGCCTACGGCAAATCCGTGCGCACAGTGAAATCCTGTGTCGGCTCCACCTGGTGCCGCTACGGCGTGCAGGATTCCGTCGGCATGGCCATCAGGATCGAGAATCGCTACAAAGGTTTGCGCGCACCGCACAAGCTGAAATTCGCCGTCTCCGGCTGCACACGCGAATGCGCGGAAGCGCAAAGCAAGGATGTCGGCATCATCGCCACGGAAAAAGGCTGGAACCTGTACCTTTGCGGCAATGGCGGCATGCGCCCGCGCCACGCAGAACTGTTTGCCACCGATCTCGATGACGAAACACTGATTCGCTACATTGATCGCTTCCTGATGTTTTATGTTGAAACAGCAGACCGCCTGCAACGCACTTCCGTGTGGCGCGAGAATCTGGAAGGTGGACTGGATTATCTGCGTGAGGTGGTGATCAACGACTCACTGGGTATGGCCGCCGAACTGGAACAACGAATGGCACATGTCGTTGCGACTTATCAATGTGAATGGAGAACCACCATCAACGATGCGGAAAAGCTGAAACGTTTCCGTTCGTTCATCAACGCGCCGGAAGCGCCCGACAACAACATTGTCTTTGTCAGTGAACGGCAGCAGATTCGCCCCGCCACTGCCGAGGAAAAACAATCCCTGCGCATCCCTGCACGAGAACTTGCTGTATGAACACTGCCACTGCCGAACAAATGCACGCCCCATCGCCTGGTGAATGGGTCGATATCTGCCACGTGAATGATCTGGTTCCCAACTCCGGCATCAGCGCCTTGATTGATGACAGACAAGCCGCCATTTTCTACGTGCCGGATGCATCGCCTGCCGTGTATGCGCTGGACAACTGGTGTCCGGCAGCCGGCGCCAACCTGCTGTCACGCGGCATGGTGGGCGACATCAAGGGCCAACTGGTTGTGGCCTCACCGCTGTACAAGGAGCACTATGTGCTCAGCAGCGGTGCATGTCTGGAAAAACCGCTCAGTGTGCGTGTGTGGCCGGTGTGTGTACAAGGTGAACGCGTGTTGCTGCAGACACCGTAGGTAACGGCATGCCGTGACTCTACAAAACAAACGGCAACACTGCTTTTCGCTCCGCTGGATAATCCGCAAAGTGCTCGCGATACCAGCGGTGCGATGACAAGGCCTTCGGAATCAGGTTGGCCGCCGTAAAGCAGACAAATGCGAACGCTGGCAGTGACCAGCCGGCCAGCGCAAATCCCGTCCATTGCAACATCTCACCAAGATAATTCGGACAGGATACAAAACGATAAGCACCGCCATGCGGAATCTTGTAACCGGTTTCCCCCGGCTGGCGCAGGTTGCGCAGAATGGAGTCCGATTGTTTCGCCAATGCAAACCCAGCGACAAACAACAACAACCCCAGAATAAAACGCGGGTCCGTCAACCACGCATCACCGTGCAGATGTGAACCCAGTTGCGATAGAAACCAACCGTTCAGCGCACCATTGGCGGCATTGAAGGCCACACCAAACAGCAACAGGATAATCTTGTACTGCGCGCCGGGTTTCACCCGCAACTGGAAAGGATAGATAAATGCGCGGTGGAAATAGTGAATCTGGTAAATGGCGAAAAGCATCAAGGGAGCAATTGCCAACCGGTGTTCACCTTGCCAATAAAACCACAACATGCAGGCAAACGATGGCAGCTCCAGAATGAACCAGCCCAATCGCATGTTGACACCCGGACCCCAGCCTTCGCGCTCCTGCTTGCCATACGGCGCAGAGACAAACATCAGAATCAGGAACAACAACAAGGCTGCTGCAAAGACTCCCTGCAACAACGCATCAAATATCGCCATACTCATCGCACAACACTCCTTTCGTGTTACCCCATTCACGACGCGTGGCGATGATAGCAGCAAAAAACGGCACATTCCCTGTGCCCAGAGGTCAAACAAATTCGTCTTGCCAATACATCAGGGAGCTGTCAGGGTCACACTGGCCTTGCCTGACTGTGTGCTGGCACACAGCAGTTTCTGACCACTGACACTGCAACTGACAGATACGGCAGTACCGTTGTAGTTGATGGCCTTGCCCGTTGCATAACCCGCCGGCAGGAAAATCTCGGTCTGCCCCTGATTCGCATTATTGATCCAGCTGTAGGTAAAACCCTTGCTGGTGCGTTTGAAGGAAACCGGCGTGCCAGCCGTGATTTGCGGATACGGACGCGGCGTGAACAATTTGCTGCGCAAATTGCCGTTGCCATCGACGATACTCAGGTTCTCATCGTTCCAGCCATCTTTCTTCGCGCTGCTCCAGCCCGGTGTCCAGTTCCACTGCGTACCTGACACAAAGTTGGCGTCCAGCCACGTGTACAGCGATTCAATGTAGCTCGCAGCATTGCTCACGGAATAATTGGCGCCGTATTCGCCCAGCAGCATCGGCGCGCTCCAGCTTTTGGCCTTGTTGAGCATTTTATTGAGCGAACCCGCCGGGCTGTTGCCCCACCAGAAACCCAGCATCACTACATTGCCATCGTAAAAATGCGGCGAGTACACGATATTGCTGAAACTGGAACGCGGGATGTTGTTGTCCGGCGTACCGGAAGACACCAGCGCATGCGGCGGCACAAACAGGATGCGCTCGGGATCGCGATCGCGAATCGCCGCACCCACGGCTTCATACAGATTGTAAAGTTCGGTATCGGTTCCCCACGGCTCATTGATCAACTCGTAACCGATCACGTTGGCGTGGGTAGACATGCGATCCGCCACCGCTTTCACCATCGCCACATAGCGTGTTTTCGCTCCTTCGCTGTCTTTGTGGAACTCGCTCCAGGTGGCGTGGTGCGAAGTATCAAAAATCATGTTGGCACCCCAGCCGGAGCAGCTGGAGTCATTTTTCGGTGTCTGCAACCCGATGGATGAATGCACGGCCCACGACGGGAAACCTTCACCACAGCCGCCCAGCGAATAACGTGAATAGGCGTCCTGATGGAAATCGACAATCACTTTCAGCCCGCGCGCTTCAGCCGCCTGCACCACCTGTTCGTAGTAATCGAGATAACTGTTGTCGTAGTTGCAGCGCGTCGGCTCGAACGCTTCCCAGGTAAACAGCAGGCGTACGGTATTGAGGCCCCAGCCCGCCAGTGGATTCAACTTGTTGGTGTCGGTGAGTGCACGAAACGGCGGCACCTTGGCGTCTCCGGTGGCATTGACGCCACGCAACAGCACCACACGCCCGGCAGCGTCCTTCAGATAATTGCCATCTACGTGCAGCGGAGCCGGTGACGGATGCGGCGTACCGTAACTGGGAACCGGGCAGGTATCGACTGCCTGTGCATTCGGCAACATGACACTGGCAGCAGCACTCGCCAGTGCGACAACTGCGAGATGAAAACGAGAAATTTTGCGCATGATCCACTCCACTGTGGTTGTATTGGAGTTTCACTATGCCTGCAGCGAGCCGGCAAGACTGTCAATTGTTTTACGGTTTCAAAAAGGATTTACAGCTTGCAAAAAGTTTTAGCGTTTCAAAAAGCACACTAGCCGACCAATATCCCCAACAGCGCATCCATGTCGCGTATCACCATATTGCCGTAGTGATAGTCAATCCAGCCGGCATTTTTCCAAACCTGCAAGGGTTTGTGGATACTCTGGCGCGTCACACCGCCCATGTCTGCCAACTGATCCTGCGACAACGCCACATCGATGTGATAACTGCCATCGGCCTGCTGCGTGCCAAAGTGGAAGGCCAGATAGGTAATGATGCCGGCGATATTCTGCTCAATGCTCATCTGATGACGCGCGACCTGCACCATCTGCAACAGGCGCAGGTTTTTTGCCAGCCTGATGGCAACCGCATTGGCGAATGCCGTGTGCATCTGCATGGCCTGCAAAAAACAATGCCGGGGCAACAGGCTGATGGTGCAATCCGTCAATGCCGTCATCACTGCAAAATGCGGCTTGTTGGCCAGCAACTCGCAGTCACCCAGATAATCACCCGCCCTGGCGATACCGATAAAGGTGGAATCACCCGACGGCGCATCAATCCTGAACTGCACCAGTCCACTGTCGATGAAATACAGGCCACGTGCCGATTCGCCCTGAGCGAACACCATGGCGCCACGTGCATGCCTGCACACCTGTATCTGGCGCTGCAGAATCCTGCCATCGTTTTCGGGCAATTGCGCCAGCAGCGGGTGAGTGAGCGTGTGCAGGTTTTCCATGGCGGCAACATTCGCAAATTTGGCATCCCTGGTCTAGTGTTGAAAGTGGATTACCCGATGGAGTGGATCATGTCTTTTCGTACACGCATCCTGATGGTGGGGCTCACAGGTGCCTGCGCCGCATTACTGGTGGGCATTGTCGCCCTGACCACACAATGGCAGCTGGACCGCGTCATTGCCCGCAACACTGTGCTCACACAGGCCATTCGCAACCATATGGAAATGGACATGATGCACGATGCCATCCGCGGCGATGTGTTGTCAGCACTGCTGGCTGCCAGCCACGCCAATCCCGAGGAAAGCAAGGCTGCCGCCCAGAGTTTGCGCGAGCATGCCGACTGGTTTAGCCGGCAGCTGCAGGCAAATCTGGATCTCCCGCTCAGTGCAGAAGACCATCAGGCGATAGCCGTCATCAAGCCGGCACTGGATGCCTATCTGAAAGCCGCAGAAAGCATGGTCAGCCAAAGCAGTGCAGGCAACACGACCGGTCTGCATGCGTTCGAACAGGCATTTTCAGCATTGGAAACCGACAACGAAGCTGTGAGCGACCTGCTCGCAAACTCCATGCAACAAGGCGAGGGTGAACTGCAGGCGGCAACCCGCAACAGCCATTACATGATGGCGATGGCGATACTGTTCACGATTTCCGCCGTGGCCTGGCTGGCACGCAGGATCTCGATCCAGATGGCAGACATGCTGGGTGGCGAACCGGAGGTGGCCATCGCACTGATCAACAACCTGACTAACGGCGATCTCGATACCCGTATTGATGCCAGCAACGCCAAACAGGGCAGCGTGCTCGCCGCCATTGTTGTCATGCGCAGCAATCTGCTCACCATTCTTGCCGAAGCCCGCCGAAGCTTGTCCAGTGTCGTACCCGAACTGACTTCCGCCGCGGAGCAAACGCGAGAGGATATGCGACAGCAGCGCGACGAAACCGACACCATCGTCAGCGCCACCACACAACTGGCAACCGCCTCACAGGAAGTGGCACAGAATGCAACGCTGGTCGCGTCCTCAACCCAGGATGCCCGCAGTCTGGCAGCCCAGGGCAAACAAGCTGTCGAGCAGGCAATACAGGCCAACAGCGAGCTGTCATCGCATATGCATGATGCCGTCAACGTGGTGGAAAAACTCAATCAGGGCACACAAGAAATCACCACCTTCGTCGAAGTGATTCGCACCATTGCCGAACAGACCAACCTGTTGGCACTCAATGCCGCTATCGAAGCCGCACGCGCCGGTGAACAAGGCAGGGGCTTTGCAGTAGTGGCCGACGAAGTGCGCACCCTGGCTCAACGCTCGCAGGGAGCCACACGTGAAATCGAGCAGATCATCGCCACATTGGCCCAAACATCCAGCCAGGCAACGGAAAGCATACGCACTGGCGGCAACCTGGCTGAAGCCAGCGTGGAACGCACATCGCAACTCGGCAATCTGCTCGACACCATCAATCGCGCTGTCGGTGCCGTAGATGAAGGCAATACCCAGATCGCCACGGCCGCCGAAGAGCAGAGTTACGTCACCCGCAACATCAACAGCAACATCGAGCGCATTGCCCATATCGCCCGCGCTGCCACCGATGCCGCCGAACGCACCATGCAGGCCGTACACTCTGTCCAGGCAGCCACCGAGCATCTGGAAAAAATGTCCGCACACAGGTAAGTCGAGAAACAGAGGCGCGTCGAGAAGAAGCGGCGCGCCGAGAAGAAACATCACATCGAGAAGAAGTAGCACAAGGGGCTTGGCTGTCGTTACAATCCCGGCATGCACGATCATCGCCCCGATCTCCTCGCGCAACACCCGCTACAGGACAATTACCGCCTGTTGCGCATCTACGCCTGGTACCGGGCATTGCTTGCCAGTGCGCTGCTCGGCATGTTTGCAACCGGCTTCGGCCAACAAACTCTCGGCAACAGTTTTCCGCAACTCTATGGCAGCACTGCCGCGCTCTATACGCTGGCCAACCTGATCACACTGACGCGTCTGCTGCTGTTCAAGACCGCGCCGACTACTCGCCATATTTTCACCATCTGTCTCGCGGATATTGTCGCCCTGTCGCTGATCATGTTTTGCAGCGGAGGCGTCAGCACAGGCCTTGGCCTGCTGATTTTCATCACCGTCGCCGCCGGCAGTATCTTCCTGCAGGGGCAGATTGCCACCCTGCTGGCCGCCATTGCCTGTATCGCCATCCTTGCAGAAAGCGTGGCCAGTGGTTATTGGCGCAACAATGAAGCCAATCCTCTGGCGGCTGCGCTACTGGGCATCCTGCTGTTTGTCACATCGCAATTATTCCAGTACCTCACACGCCGTATCCGCACTTCACAACAGGATGCTGCCGAACAGGCAGCCCACGCCGAAATATTGCAACGGCTGAACGAAATGATTGTGCAGCGCATGCACACCGGCATTGCCGTACTCGACGGCAACCAGCGCATCATTCTCTACAACGAGGCCGCTGCGCGCTTGCTGTACCTGCCATTGCAACCCGATCCGCGCGACCACTTATCCCTGAAACGCTACCCGCAACTGGAGCGCTGCCTGCAGCACTGGAACAGCAATCCACAACAACGCCCGGAGCCTCTGCAAATAGAGGAGGGCACGCCGGAAATCCAGATCAACTTTGCCAGACTGGAGCAATTGCCAGCTGCGAATATTTCCACTGGCGCATTCGTACAGATACGTGAAAACATGGCATTCCATCATCTGTTGATGTTTGTCGAAGATACCCGACAGATTTCGCAACGCGCCCAACAAATGAAACTGGCTTCACTCGGCCATCTCACTGCAAATATTGCCCATGAAGTGCGCAACCCGCTCGGCGCCATCAGCCACGCTGCGCAATTACTGGCCGAATCAGACCAGCTTTGCGATCCGGATCGCCGGCTTGCCAGCATCATCCAGAACCACTCGGTGCGTGTGAATCAGATTATCGAAAATGTCCTGCAGCTGTCGCGCCGCAAGGCACCGCTCCCGGAGCGCCGCGATCTTTGCGAATGGCTGCGCCACTTTACAAAACAGCATCAGCAAACACACAGCAAACCGGTAGATATTGAACTGCAGTTGCCTGCAGAACCACTTTTTGTGCATATGGATTTCAGCCAGCTGGAGCAGGTTTTGAACAACCTGTGCAGCAATGGCCTGCGCTACAGCGAAAAACTGACCGGGCAGGCCGTAATCGCCTTGCACGCCTATTGGCACCCCAGCCTCGATGTGCCCTGCGTGGATATCATCGACTACGGCGCCGGCATCAGCGAACAGGATCGCAGCAACATCTTTGAACCGTTCTTCACAACGGAGCAGCAAGGGACAGGGCTCGGTCTCTACATCGCCCGCGAACTGTGCCTGATCAATCAGGCCAGCCTCGATTACAAGCGCACCGGCGATGGCCGCAGCTGTTTCCAGATCACCTTTCCCCATCCCAACAAAATATTGTGACGATTACTGAAAAGCGATGAATACACCCCTGAGCATACCCACCGCACTGATTGTCGATGATGAACCGGATATCCGCGAGCTGCTGGAAATCACACTCGGCCGCATGAAACTGCGCACGCTCAGTGCCGGCGATCTGAAAACAGCCAGACAACTGCTGGCCGACGAGAAAATCTCGCTGTGCCTGACAGACATGCAGCTACCTGATGGCAACGGCATTACACTGGTGCAGCATATCCAGAGCAGCTACCCGCACATACCGGTTGCCGTGATTACCGCGTTCGGCAGCATGGATACCGCCATCAATGCCCTCAAGGCCGGTGCATTTGATTTTGTTTCCAAACCTGTGAATCTCGAACAATTGCGCGGATTGATCCATACCGCCCTCAACCTGCAATCCGGCACCAGCAAAAGCGCACCGTCAGAAGAAGCATTGCTGCTGGGCAACAGCGAGGTGATGCAGAAATTGCGCAAGCAGGTTGCCAAGCTCGCACGCAGCCAGGCGCCCATCTACATCCACGGCGAATCCGGCACGGGCAAAGAGCTCGCCGCGCGTTCGATACACGCGCAGGGCCCGCGCGCGGAGAAGCCATTTGTAGCCGTCAACTGTGGTGCCATTCCCTCGGAGCTGATGGAAAGCGAATTTTTCGGGCACAAGAAAGGCAGTTTTACCGGCGCCTCGGCAGACAAACCCGGCTTGTTCCAGGCAGCGCATGGCGGCACGCTGTTTCTTGATGAAGTTGCCGACCTGCCCCTCGACATGCAGGTAAAACTGTTGCGGGCCATCCAGGAAAAAAGTGTACGGCCTGTCGGAGCCGAACAGGAACAGGCCACGGATGTTCGCATCCTCAGCGCCACCCACAAGAATCTTGCCGAGGAAGTGAAACAAGGGCGTTTCCGGCAAGATCTGTTCTACCGCATCAATGTCATCGAGCTTTCCGTACCAGCACTTCGCGAGCGCGGTGACGATATCCTGTTGCTCGCACAACGTTTTCTCGACCGCTTTGCGCACGAGATGCAACTGCCGCCGGCAACACTCGACAAACCCGCAAGGACTGCATTGCTGCATCATGAATTTCCCGGCAATGTCCGCGAACTGGAAAATATTCTCGAGCGCGCTTACACACTCTGCGAAGACGACACCATCCACGAAGCGGACCTGCATCTGGGCGACAATAGCAAAAACAACAGTCTGATACCCGATGTTGCCAGCATGGAAATACCGGAAGGCGTTACCGAACTCGACGCCTATCTGGAATCCGTCGAGCGCGGCATTATTACGCGCGCGCTGGAAGCCAATCGCTGGAACAAGACACTCACCGCACAGAAGCTCGGCATATCCTTTCGCCAGCTGCGTTACCGACTGAAAAAACTGGGCATGGATGACTGAGGTACGGGCACTATGTGCGATTTTTCGCACACAAACTGACGACAAATCCTACAGACACTGGCGGCAAGCTTTTGCATGATGCCGCCATGGATGCATGACCGGTCAAGGATGACCACCCTGCTCCTGACCACAACCAGCAGGCTGACCATACAGGCAAGGATTGCCGCACATGAGCACTCGCAATACTTCACATCAGAACGGCCAAACCCTGATCGAAACACTGGCCACACTCACCATCAGCGCCGTACTTGCCAGCCTCGCCATACCGGGCTTTGCAAGTTTGCTGCGCGAACAGCGCAGTCAAAGTGTCATCCATTCTCTGGCAGGCGCCTACCAACTGGCGCGCACCAGTGCCGTCGAGTATGCGCAGCCCGTTATCTTCTGTGCCAAAGCCGACGAAAGACATTGCGGCAATGACTGGTCACAGGGCACGCTGGTGTTTACAGATCCCAACAAGAACCGCATCGCAGATGACGATGAAAAAATACTGGCCGACATTGCGGCACCGCCCACAGGCAGTTACATCAAATGGAGTGCCAGCCTCAACCGACAGTATCTGCGTTTTACGCCACAAGGATTTTCAGAAAGCTACACTGCAGGCAACCTGATCTACTGCCCGCCGGGCGCCACCGACCGTGATGCACGCAATATCATTTTTACGCGCGTGGGTCGATTGCGATTTGGCGCCGATAAAAACAAGGACGGCATTCTGGAGGATGCCGACAATAAAAACCTGCAGTGCTCTGGCTAACCTTTACCAACACGCCGCGTTCGCGTCACCTGCATCATCCTTGGCGGTGCGGGCACCGGTATTGGTGATGGAGAATTCGGCACAACTCGTATCGTTGACCTGCTCTCCCTCCGGGGTGGCAGTCAATGTGAATGTTGACGCTGTCAGCACTGTGAAGGTAATCGTGTAATACCCCTTGCCTCCAACCTCTGTGGTGCTCATGGTGTCATCTTCATCGTAATCCGTTCCCTTAATCTTGCAGTTAGTGGTGTCGTAACTGCTGTAAGCCGTCATGCAACGCTCCAGCTGTTGCGCTGTGTCCATCAAGGCTGTCTTGGCATCAGCGCGATTGGTCTTGCGCACGCTGTTCTGGTAAGACGGTAACGCCACGATGGCGATAATGCCGAGAATAGCCACTACGATCATTACTTCAATCAGGGTAAAGCCGCGTGCCCGGCGGGGGTGGGTGTTCATGCACTGTCTCCGTCTGTATGAAAAAGGCCGGCCGCATGCAAGCGGCCGGCATTATTTCTATTGCAACTGCCTCCAGGACATACGGCCCTGCAGGTAAGTCTCCCCCTCACTCACCGGATCGTCCTCATTGTCTTCCAAGACAACCATAATATTGCCGGTACTGGTAGCAATATACTTGACCTCGGTTTTATTGGTTTCACCAGCGGGAGTGTCTTTGTCCAAAATAACCGGCGTACTCATCACTCCAGAAGAACTTTCCATACCCGCTACACGCTGGTCGCAGTTGGTGGGATTGGCTGCCGTACAGGCGGTAATCTTACCATCGCCATTGGTATCGAAGATCTCGCCCACCGTGGTGCCATCGCGCGCAGAAACTTCCATCAGGGAACCCGTACCGCCGCCTGTGCAAGGATCGGTATTATTAGGGATGATCGTGGTAAACAGCGCGCGCTGACCGCGCAACTGCGGCGCAGCCATAATGAGCTCGCCCTTGTAGTTGGTACTGATCACCAGATCAAAGAACCAGCCGCGCTCGGTGGGGTAATTCACGGCATAACCGTAGCCAGGTTCTGCGGGCGGTGGGTCTGTTGTCGTATCCGTCAGCTCCGTCATGGTGCGATACACCGTTGCGCTATTGGCGCCCGTACCATTGATCTGCCCGGTAATCTCACGCTCCACCAACAGGCTCGAGCGCGTACTGTTGCCAAATTTCGTGCCGTCATCAAGGATGGCATAGGCCGAATTGACGCGCGGGCTGGCCGTGGCTGCATCGTAACTCTTGTCACCCGTCTCGAAGTACTTGCCAGTACCGAAGTAAACCATGGTACCGGTACCGGTTGGCGAAGTACCCAACGTAACACCGCCGGTAATGGGCTGACGCTTGGCAACCGTGCTGTTGTCATAGGCGGTAAACAGCGGCGCAGGAATACCGGCGGTATCGTACGCCACCTTCCAGTCCAGAGGATTCGAATCCGACAAATCAAACTTCCAGACATTGCCCTGCAGGTCACCGGCGTAGACAGCCTCAACCGTCAAGTCGGCCGCCTTTTTCACGGCCACCGATGACAGGCCATTCGGCGTCGGGATCGTGCTGCCAGTGGGCTGCGTATCAATCTTGCGCACCAGTTCGCCAGTTTCCAGATTCACCACAAACAACTGTGCCTTGTCATTACCGCTGTCATAGCCGTTGCCAAAAATGGCTACCCACGGGTGCGCTGTGCTGTTGGTACGCGCAATTTGCGGGCGACTGTAGGTGAAACCCAGTTCTGCATCCGTGAATTCCCAGAGCACGTTGGCGGGCCCGAATTTGCTGGTACCGTCAGAAGTTTTCACCGGATCGGTCACGTCCAGCGCATAGATGCTGCGGCCACCGGCACCCATGCCGCCCACCAGCACCGTATGCCAGTCATTGTCAGTGAAATAGGCATCGCCAATCGTCGGCGTGCCGTCTACAAAATAACGGTGGGGATTTGCCGGAACTCCATAGTCACTTCTGCTGGTGGCGTACAACTTATTGTCCACCACTTCTGCCGCATCTTTCACGCCATCGTTGTCAGCATCGGTGAAAGCGGAATATGATCCGTTGGGGATAAACGCCAGCATCTCCTTGCCATGTACCGTTTCCAGACCGTGCACCATGCCATCGTTGGCACCGAAATACAGCATGTTGGGGCGATCGATTTTCTGGTTCAAAAACTGTGTGTATTCATCCTTTATTGTGACTGATAGCGAGGATGCACTGCCTGCATAGCCTTCGTTGTCAGTTTTTGCCGCAATTTGGGGCGAGGAGCCTATGATGTCACCCATGATGGTGTTTGTACGCTTGCGATAGCCAGTGGGTGTTGTACCTCTCAGCCAATTCACCACATCTGCCAGCGTAGCAGTACCGCCATTGGTCAGTGCCGTTTGCTGCGCCGTTGTCAAATTGCCTGATGTCGTATCAAACACCTTGCCCCGGCTGCCAACCGCTGCTGTGGGGTCAATGGTCAACAAAGTGCGTGCACTGCCGGTGGGAATCAATCCGGCATCACTGGTTACCCAGCTGGCAAAAGGCTGCAGATCTTCAGTGGTAAAGGAGCCGAAATCCAGCAGCGATACCGGGTAGGAGACAATATCACCACTCCAGTCTGCCGGATTGAACCGCGGCTGGTAGATATTGACTCCGTCCTGCACACGCTCACCGTCATGCGACAAGCCGGCCATGCCCAGCTTGTCGTCACGTATCGCCAAGAAAGCCGCATTTAAAGCCGCCGAGAGAGAAGTCGCATCTGTTGCAAAATAGGTTTTCCCTGGGCCTGTACTCAGAACACCAGAACCCGCTCCCGCAATGTCTACGCAATCAGGCGGAGTCTTTGATGATTCACAGGCTGTCGCCTTTGCAGCACTAAGCGCCAAACGAATATGATCCTCATCGACTTTCACGGCAAAATATTTACCTCGATCCCAGATATTGTCTTGAGGCACTGGTAACAACTCCATGCCCTTCGTGGTACATGTCGCCGGACAAGAGGCACTCACCGCCACAGGTGTGGATGCGATGGCATTCGCCTTGCTGCTGGCCAGCTTGAATGTTTTGCTGTTGACTACGATAAGGTAGTAAGTGTCGTTATCGGTGTATCCAAGATTGCTACTGCCCTTTGAAAAAACCACAGGAGTGCCTGACACCATATTTTCCGTGCTATACACATTAAACGTTCTGACTGCACTCGCTGTGGTGTCAGGTGTCACCGAGATGATGTTGTTGCGTGTCATGGGTTGCTGATCCGTTTCAAATGGATACAAACCCGTGACATTGGCGTACACGAATGTCTGTGCAGAGCCCCCTGCCCCCAAGATATCGATTGACTTCCCTGCTAATGCATCTGCAGCACTAAGTGCCAATTTATAGCTCCCTCCTCCCGCAGAAATAGCGTAATACTCGCCATCAGGCAGATCTATGGTGGCTTTCAGTGTCTGGGCGTCATTACCGGAGCCGGTAATATCGATAGCAGTACCACCAGCACTGGTCGACAACTTGATTTTGTAGACGCCACCGCCGGCATCACCGCAACCGGTACAGGTAAGAATGGGGTAATACGTATCATTGGCCGCTGCAGTCGCTGTGTAGGTCAGCGTCTGTGTACCAGTCCCCGCAACCGTCACATCCACTGCAGAACTGGCCGGCAAGAGACTCAAACCAAAGGTACCGGCTACTGTCGTAGGGTAGAACACACCGCTGGCATCAAACACTCGGGTATAGGTGAGTTGCTGCTTGGATGGGTCACCCTCACCGGTGATATCCAGTACCGGGCCTCCTGCAGTCAATGAAATACCAAAAGTACCAGTGCCTGCACTGTAGCCTGTTGCCGGGTAATAGTTTGTAGCATACGCCGCGGGGTTGGACCAAGATAGCGACTGCGCATTATTGCCCGTACTCACGATATCCACGGCGGCACCGCCGGCCGACAATGCCAGCTTGGTTGTCGTCGCATTCCAGGAAACCGGGTAATACGTCGTGGCGCTCATTTGGCGCACAAATTGAAAATACTGGTTTGTATTTCCTGTTGTAGAAATATTAGCGACCGCTGTACCAGCCGCTGACGTCTTCAACTTGATGTAATTGGTACCTGCCGGACAAACGTTACCCGCAGCGTTAATAGCAAGCGAGGTGGTTGTACCAGTAGCGGAACCACCGCAAGACTGTACGTATATGTTACTCGACGAGCTTTGGTTTGTGCCACCGATCGCCAAACGAGTGCCTCCTGAGTCAGAGCATACTGCCGGACTGCCTGATAAAGATCGGCAATACGTGAGCTTCGTCCCGACGACCATGCCGGTTGTGTCCATTCGTACCCACTCATTTGTGGTATCAATATTTGCTGAAGAAGCCGCCACCTTTACTGCTGCAGTTTCCTGATACAACAAAGGCTGCCCACCACCGGCGTTGTAGGTCAGCGCCGTTTGCGCCGTCATCAGGTTATTGGTAAACGCCACCGTTACCACATCCGTGCCTATCGCAACTTCCCCAGTGGTGATAGTGTCTGTATCGGCAGGGATATCAAACGTCATGTTTGCGCCACCGCCATTGTTATAGGTAAAGGCTGTGGCGGTAGTCGCTCCAGTGGCATCGGCAACACTGACCGTCTCCGCACCCGCATCAGCAGAAACCGCCTGCGTAATAGCCTGCTGGTACTTGAAAGCATTACCAGTCGTGGCATAGCCAAGCGGTGTAGAGGTGGTTAACTTGGCGGTATTGCCTGTGACAGTAAATGAATTCAATGTTGTATTTGTGGAAGAGATTGTCAGCGGAATTTGCATCTGGAAGCCGCTGCCGCCCCCATTGGGGTTGTAGGTTATTGGCGTGGAGGAATCCATTGCATCGTATGCTTCTTTTGTTACCTCGACGAAATCAGAACCTGTGTCCACACTACTGGAGGGCACTGAGCCGTTGCTGGCCGCGCCGATATTCTGACTGTAAGTCAATGCCGTTCCGCCGCCATTGCTGTAAGTCACCTTCGTGCCAGTTGCAATACCAACACCAGTTACCGTGTCATTGGCAGCATTCACAATTCCGGCAAGACCTGAGCCATAAGTGACGTAATTTCCCGTCTCAAGGCCATGAGAAGGAATCTTGATTGTCCTTTTGGCAACATCAACATCTGCAGGACTGAAAGCAATACGATTCACTCGTGTTGCATCACGCAGCAGCTCATTTTCAACATCAAACCCTATCGTGTAGGGGATAATGTTTTGCAAGGCATACAGATTATCTGATCCTGTATCATCATCATTCCATTTTTTGCCTGCGCAATCCTTTCCATTAGCAGGGGTAGAGCCGTTCGGGCACAAGCCTGTTTTGCTGGCACTTGAATTTGAACGAAAGTCATTGTCATAGCCAAATTTGGCAAAATCATCTAGCAAGGGAAAGTAATACCAAGTCCCAGCAGTATCGATAAAATGCATTCTCGGATCTGGATACCCATCCCAGCTACTTGTTTTTGCTGCGTCAGAGGAAAACCGGTCAAAATCGAGCGTGTAACTCCCCCATGGATTACCAGATCCGGAAGTTGTGTCTCCTGAATTTTGTACTACGGTAGAAGACAAGCTAGAGTTACTCGATTCAAATCCTGTTGAGGGATTCCCGTCCGTCAGCATTACAACGTAATTCTTCTGGCAACGGTACTGCACCGGACTCTTGCCTGTGTCCCCCCTGATATACTTGATGGCGTCGTAATAGGCTGAGGCCAATGGCGTACCACCCGCTGTGCTCATGCCGCTGGTGACGGAATTGATCAAGTCAGTTTTCGATGCACCACACTCCTGTTTCAAGCTAGCATTGCTGCCATTAAAACTGAACAGACCTATCCTGGTGTTGTAATAGTTGTCATTAATAACCTGGTTCGCCGTTGCCTTCATCGTCGTCCACTTGGTATCACCCGACGTTTTTACAAGCCCCGTATCGGGATCTATCGGCCTGTCGTTCATACTGGCTGATGCATCCAGCAGCAACACCACATTGGGATTCACACCCTCTGCCTGAAACAGCGGCACATTCGAATAATTGAAATCCGCTGCTGCCGGCAAGGCCATCGCCGTCAACACGGCGGCAAGTGCCAACCTCAGCCCTTGCTGTAACACGTCTTTGCGACTGTTCATGACACGACCCTCACGATGACGGTTCTGGTAACTGATTTGGAAAAACATGATGTATTAGTGCACCTGTCGGTAGCGGCTTTGCAGGATCACCACCGCATCGGCAGTGCCACCCACGCCGCGTGCAGTAATCAGGTAATCGTTCACTTCGGGCTTGCCAGTCTCGCCAGCGTTGCTGGTATCCGGCAACGCGGAATAATCCGCTGGCAGCTGTTCAATGACATAGCGCGGCTTGGCCGCCACACCGGCGGAGAACAGACTGCCGGAATATTCAACGGAGTCTGTGGAGTCCCAGCCGTACTTCTGCCAGAACACTGTCTCCGTAACGGCATTGCCACCGACAGTACGTTGCATCTGGTCAGAGCTGCGGTTGTACAAGCCGGCGCCGGCACTGCCGCCACTGGCACCCATACTGGCCCCCGCCTCTACCGCGGCTTCACCTGCACGCAGTGCCGCCTCTGCGGCCTGCAGGGCCAGTTCGCGATCACGCGAGGCACCTGCCATTTTTTCCTGCAGCAAGGTATCACGCATGCCGGCCACGCCGATCAGTGTCAACAACAGCAACATGATCATGCCGACGATCAGCGCTGCACCGCGCTGGCGGTGCATGGAAATGTGCCGACCTGAAAAAACCTGACTTGTCATGTGCATGCCCCGCTCAGTTCAGCGTGTTGATGCGGCTGCGAATGCCGACCGTACTGGTAAAAATCTGGCGCAGGCGACGGTCACCCGTTGCTGCCGTTGCTGCGCCACCGTAATAGGTACTGCTGTTGAAGCTGTACTGCTGAGGCTCATCCATCACGCTGTCTTCGCCACGCACCAGCAGGGAATAGCGCACGGCGCGCACCAGGCTGCTGTCGCGCGCACGGGTCTCCGTGCTGGGCGGTGTCGGTGTTACCGTTACCCAATCCCAACCGCTCCAGGCTGCAGCATCTACGGCGTTTGCCGTCTGGTAATCATCAACCGCCTGATCGGCATTGGTATCCACACCAAACTCCAGTTGCAGGTTTTCCACACCTTCCAATAATTCATCACCTGTCGCCTGCCCCGGTGCCTGGCGGTACAAGGCCGGGCGCCCTGCGGCGTTGTTGGCTACAAAATAGTAGTAAGTCTTGATTTCCCGAACGCCGGATCCCGCGGCAAGAGACTGGCCAGTTATCGGCCCCGTTAGATAAGTGCAGTAATTGTCCGTGCCATTGATGGTGACAGAGGTGGCGGTCGCCGAGTCGGCTTGAAAAATCTTGGTGGCCGCGCAATCACTGACGGCAAAATACTCATCTTCGGCAATACCGGCATTGATGTTCATCGTGAAAGTTGTAGCGGCACCCACTCCCATGGAAGTGGTAATCACACCAGCGTCTTCCGTCGGATGCACCAGCAACACATCGCTACCGGCCAGCGGATAGGGTTTGAGCGTGAGACCGTAAGCGCCCAACGAACCGGCATCGTCTGCCACAGCTGAAACATCGTTGAAGCCGTAGACCGCCCACTTGAACTCAGTCGGGGTTTCAGTGACGGCTCGACTTACCATATTGATGCCCACGGAACCCACCGTGGCACAATCAGTTTCCGGATTGGCTGCATCCGCCTGAAAGTTGTCGGCATTTTCAGCGCCATCACGAATAAAGCCATCACCGGCAGCACAGCCGTAATCACCGGCATTGCGGATATCAAAGCCAATGAATTCCTGTGCCATGCGACCGTTTTCCTGGATGCGCGACAGCGACTGTTGCAGGCTGTAGGCCTGCTTGCCAGACAGGAATGCCTGGATCGCACCCCAAGTAAGAAACAGGCCAAGCACAACCGCAATCATCAACTCGACCAGCGACATGCCCCGCTGGCGCCGGGCAATGGCCACATATGCTGGCGCTGGGAAAACCTTGGTTCTGGCGATCATGGTGTGCATTCTCATATCTGCGTCTGGATTTCCAACAGTTCCGGAACGGCATCAGCGGCGGCGTTGAAGCGATCCTTCCACTGGATACTGATGGTACAGAGGTTACTGGAGCAGTCGATCTTGCCTTCGCCATCGGGCAAATTGCCCGCCAATACGGCCTTCCAGGCATCCACATCTTCTTTCACCATACCGGAATTGCTCGCCGGGTCTCCGCCAAAACTGGTAATGTTGTAACCGTTACCGGAAACGGCGGGGCGATTGAGACGCATGCGGTCAAGGATGTCGTAAGCTGCCAGTGTCGCCTGAGAACGCATGTAGGCGCCCTGGTTGTACTGCACTGCCTTCACCTGCAGGGCTGCAAGCCCCATCAGGCCCACCGACAACACAAAAAAAGCGATCAGCACTTCCAGCATGGCCACGCCCTGCTGTTTCTGTCTAACACTCGCAACACGCTTCACAAACCGAAAATCGTTTACTGACATCATTCCGGCATCCTCACGAACAATCGACTTCACTGACACTGCTGCGCCCCGCCACCCCGACAGCTATCTCCCGGTATTTGCTTGGGGCCTCGCAGCTCTCAGGCTGCACTTGAAACGTCACGGCAGCGCTCAACATGCCTCGCGAGGTGTACTGCACCGGCGATGCTCCTACCGTCAAAGACACGCTGACTGCACTGACAGCATTGCCAACCTGCAACACCGTCTTGGTGCCCGCTGTCGGTTCAAAATACATGATCCAACCGTCGTGCCAGGCGGTTGCCGTGCAATCAGTCCCTGACGTCGATGGACACAAGTACACCGGCACTGCACGCCTGATGGCCTCAGCCCGTGCGTTATCGAGGGCAGACACCAGATTGCCTGCTACGGTAGCAACGCGGTTGCGGCGAATGGAATCCTGAAAAGATGGCACCGCCACAGCAAGTAAAATAGCTGCAATGGCAATGGTCACCATTAATTCGATCAAGGTAAAACCCTGCTGGCTGTATGTGTTGCGCTGGTTGAACACAGTAGCTCTCACTCTTTTTCCCAGAATCAAACTTATAGGCAGCCTGCGGGCATCGCCACCCGCAACCGATAAACGGGCCAGCCCCCCACCCCAACGGAAAAACACTTTGAATTGCTTCACATTTTTAGCGAGACACAGCACTCAGCGCAGCTCCTTGGGCATGCTGAAATGGATGGTTTCGACGGTGCCCGGCAGCTCCAGCGGTGCCTCGGCTCCCAGCGCCTGCAGACGCTTCACCACATCCAGCACAAGGTTCTCCGGCGCTGAAGCGCCGGCGGTAATACCCACCGCTCGTTTGCCGGCGAGCCAGACCGGGCTGATGTTTTCAGCGGAATCAATCAGATAGCTTTCCGCGCCAATGCGCTCGGCCAGCTCGCGCAGGCGGTTGGAGTTGGAGCTGTTGGGCGAACCGACCACCAGCACCAGATCACACTCCAGAGCCAATTGTTTAACCGCATCCTGCCGGTTCTGAGTGGCGTAGCAGATATCATCGGTGCGCGGGCCGCGTATCTCCGGAAAGCGCGCCCGCAATGCCTCGATGACCTTGCGGGTGTCATCCATGCTCAGCGTGGTCTGGGTCACGAAAGCCACTTTCTGCGGATCACGGATCGTCAGCGCTGCGACATCGGCCTCGTTTTCCACCAGATGGATAATGCCGCCATGGGTGTTGTCGTACTGACCCATGGTACCTTCCACTTCCGGGTGGCCGGCGTGACCGATAAGAATGCAATCAATGCCCTCGCGTCCGTAGCGCAATACTTCCATATGCACCTTGGTCACCAACGGACAAGTGGCGTCAAACACTCGCAGGCCGCGGCGCTTTGCCTCATCCTGCACGGCACGCGACACGCCGTGTGCACTGAAAATCACAATGCAGTTGTCAGGCACTTCATCGAGTTCGTCGACAAATACGGCACCGCGATTGCGCAGGCTGTCTACTACATAGCGGTTATGCACCACTTCGTGGCGCACATGGATAGGCGCACCGAAGACATCCAGCGCACGGCTGACAATTTCTATGGCGCGATCAACACCGGCACAAAAACCGCGCGGGTTTGCGAGTTTGATCAACATGACTGCACCTCAACCGGTTCAACGGCAACGATTTTCACCGCAAAGACAATATCGCGACCCGCCAGCGGATGATTGAAATCCACCTCCACCATGTCGCCCATCAGACGGTGAATCACGCCCGGCAACTCGCCACCTTCCGCAGCTGCAAAAGACACCACCAGACCGGGGGCGAGCGCGATGTCATCTGCAAAGCGCGCGCGCGGTACACGCTTGAGATTTTCTTCCCGGCGCAAACCAAAGGCATCGGCAGCGCCGACAGTGAAAGTTCCGGCATCACCACCGCGCAAACCGCGCAGTGCATGTTCGAAAGCCGGCAACAAACTGCCATCACCGAACACAAACCGCGCCGGCGTTTTTTCGAAATTGCTGTCAATAACACGGCCATCATCCAATGACAGCGAAAAATGCAGGGTAACGCGCGTATTTTCTGCAACCGCAATACTCATGTCTGCTCACCTTTTTTGCCTTCACGCCAGGCATCCAGCAACAACAGACCAGCACCTGCTGTTATCGCGGAATCGGCAATATTGAATGCAGGCCAGTGATAACTGCCGTAGTAGACATCAATAAAATCGACCACGTAGCCCAGCAGCAAACGGTCATGCAGGTTGCCCAGCGCACCGCCGATCAGCAAGGCAATCGCCGCTGCCAGCCAGGCCTGCCCTGCCGGCAGCCGCAGCAACCATACCGCCAGCCCGGCGCTGACGCCGAAAGCAATCAGCGCAAACAACCAGCGTTGCCAGCCGCTTTCTGATGCCAGGAAACTGAAGGCCGCGCCGTAGTTGTGCGCGAGTGTCAGATTGAAACCAGGGCAAATCGCCAACACTTCGCGATACGCGAAATGCGCAGACACCAGGTGCTTGGTCCACAAGTCCAGCGCAATCACCAGAACGGAAAGCAACAGCCAGCGAGCATTTTTTACGGAAACCGTTTTCACAGGAACAGCCACAACAAGACCTCAGGCAAAGCGACGCTGTTCACCGGCGCCATTCACATTGCTGACACAGCGCCCGCACAACTCCGGATCATCGGCATGGCTGCCGACATCTTCACGGTAGTGCCAGCAGCGCACGCACTTGCCGTGCTGCGACACCTGCACCGCGACACGCAAGCCTTCCACCTCCGTCACTTCGCCTTGATCAGCGAGTGGCGCCAGCTCTGCAGAAGAAGTGATCAAGACAAAGCGCAATTCGTCTCCCAGCACACCCAGTGCAGCACGCAAAGACTCGTCACAATACAGTGTGACCTGCGCCTGCAGCGAAGCACCCAGCCTGCCGGCAGCACGCTCGACTTCCAGCAGTTTGTTCACCGCTGTTTTCACGGCAAAAATACGTTGCCAGTCGCTCTCGGCAATCGCATCGACAGTTGCAGGCTGCGGCAGTGCATACCATTCCTGCGTGAAGACAGTGTCACCGCGCTGGCCGGGAATCGCCTGCCAGAGTTCATCCGCCGTGAAACTGAGAATGGGTGCCAACCAGCGCGTCATCGCCTCAATAATGTGATAGAGCGCAGTCTGGCACGAACGGCGACCGAGGGAATCCGCCTGCATGGTGTACTGGCGATCCTTGATGATATCCAGATAGATACCGCCAAGATCCACCGCGCAAAAATTATGGATTTTCTGGTAGATCGAATGAAACTGATAACCGTCATATGCCGTTTGCAATTCGCGTTGCAGGCCAGCTGCGCGCGCGACAGCCCAGCGATCCAGCGCCAGCATCTGATCAACCGGCACCGCATGCACTGCCGGATCAAAACCACTGAGATTCGACAACAGGAAGCGCGCCGTGTTGCGGATGCGGCGATAGGAATCGGCCGTACGCTTGAGAATTTCGTCGGACACCGTCATCTCGCCGGAGAAGTCGGTTGCCGCTACCCACAAGCGCAGGATATCTGCACCGAGCTCATTGACCACTTTCTGCGGCGACACCACATTGCCGAGCGACTTCGACATCTTGCGACCGTCGGCATCCACGGTAAAACCGTGCGTGAGTACCGCCTTGTACGGCGCCGTGCCGTTCATCGCCAATGCAGCTTTCAATGAAGACTGGAACCAGCCGCGATGCTGGTCGGAACCTTCCAGATACAGATCCGCCGGGTAACGCAGCGATGCGCGGCGCTCCAGTACCGCGAGATGCGTGACACCGGAATCAAACCATACATCCAGTGTGTCGGTCACTTTCTGGTAGTGCTCTGCTTCGTCACCCAGCAACTCGACAGCATCCAGATCAAACCACGCATCCATGCCATCTTTTTCAACGCGTTGCGCCACCTGTTCAATCAGTTCCTGCGTGCGTGGATGCAGCAACTGCGTTTCGCGATGCACGAACAGCGCAATCGGCACGCCCCAGGTGCGCTGGCGCGAAATGCACCAGTCCGGGCTCTGGTTCAACATGGCTTCGATGCGCGCCTGGCCCCAGCCGGGAATCCACTGCACGTTTTTCACGGCATCCAGCGCCAGTTGCTGCAAACCGTTTTCGCTCATGCTGATGAACCACTGCGGGGTGGCACGGAAAATCAGCGGCGTCTTGGTGCGCCAGCAGTGCGGGAAACTGTGTGTGAACTGTTTCGCCAGAATCAGTGCATGATTTTCCTGCAACAGATCAATCACTTTCTGGTCGACCTTGTAGACATGATCGCCGGCAAAGATTTCGGTGCTGGCGCGATACACGCCGTGTTCATCGACAATATTGAGTGTGCCAATGCCGTATTTCTGGCCGACGACAAAGTCATCCATGCCGTGATCCGGCGCCGTGTGTACGGCACCGGTACCGGCATCCAGCGTGACATGCTCACCCACCAGCACCGGCACCTGCCGCGCATAAAACGGGTGTTGCAACAATTTGTGTTCCAGCGCCGCGCCTTTGCAAGTGCCGACAATCTCGTGTTCGCTCACACCATAACGCGCCAGTGCATCTTCCACGCGCGCCTGCGCCAATACCAGACGCTCCGGGCCTGCACCCAGATTCACCTGCACCAGCACGTAATCGATATCCGGGCCCAGACTCACCGCCTGGTTGGCGGGCAGTGTCCACGGCGTGGTTGTCCAGATCACCACGGAAACCTTGCCTTCGCCGCGCACATTGCCGAAAGCTGCGAGAAAACCCTGTTGATCAACTGCAGCAAAACGCACGTCCAGCGCCGTTGAAACTTTATCCTGATATTCAACTTCTGCTTCTGCCAGCGCAGAGGCGCCCACCACACTCCAGTACACCGGTTTGAAACCGCGCACCAGATGACCGTTGGCAGCGATGCGCCCCAACGCACGAATGATGTCCGCTTCGAATTGCGGCGCCATGGTCAGGTATGGATTTTGCCAATCTCCCAACACACCCAGACGGATGAAATCCTGCTTCTGGCCGTTGACCTGTGCCTGCGCGTATTCACGGCATTTGCCGCGAAAGCTTTTGTGATCGAGCTTGTCACCCGCCTTGCCGTGTTTTTTCTCGACATTGTGTTCAATCGGCAAGCCGTGGCAGTCCCAGCCCGGCACATAAGGGGCATCAAAACCGCTCAGGGTTTTCGCTTTGACGATGATGTCTTTCAGGATCTTGTTGACCGAGTGACCGATGTGGATATCGCCGTTCGCATACGGCGGGCCATCATGCAGGATAAATTGTTCACGACCTGCGCGTGCCACACGGATTTTTTCGTACAGCTTGTCCTGCTGCCACGCCGCCAGCATTGCTGGCTCACGCTGCGCCAGATTGGCCTTCATCGCAAAATCCGTTTGCGGCAGGTTCAGTGTGTGCTTGTAGTCTTTTTTTACGTCAGTCATTACTGGCTCTCGAATCTCATACGCTGAAAAAGTCTTTTGCCTGATCAATATCGCGATAAATCTGTGTTTTCAATACATCAAAGGATGCAAACTTCTGTTCTTCGCGCAGCTTCTTCACAAACTGCACTTCCATTTCCCGTCCGTAACAATGGCCGCTGAAATCGAACAAGTGTACTTCCAGCACCGGTTTGCTTTCACCGCCCACCGTGGGGCGTACACCAACATTGGCAACGCCGTTATAACCAGCTGTCTCGCCAGGAAAATGTGCGCGCACGGCAAAAACGCCATTCAGCGGCGAGCGGTAGCGGCGCAGCTTCACGTTGGCCGTGGGCACGCCAATCGTGCGACCCAGCTGTTGGCCATACACGACATGACCGCGAATGGTATACGGGTGGCCCAGTAAACGCTCGGCTTCGGCAAAATGCTCCGACTCCAGCGCGCGGCGAATGCGCGTGCTGCTGATGCGTTCGCCGCCATCCAGCACGGTGCAAGTGTCGTACACGCTGAAACCGTGCTGCACACCAGCCTGTTGCAACAGCGCGAAATCGCCGGCGCGGTCGCAGCCAAAGCGAAAATCATCGCCCACCACCAGACTTTTTACGCCCAGACCCTGAACCAGGACCTGTTCGATAAAAGCCTGCGCCGACAAGTTGCGCAAACGGCTGTTGAATTGCAGGCAGAAAACACGATCCACACCGAGTGCTGCCAGCGCACGAATCTTGTCGCGCAAACGCATCAGTCTGGCGGGCGCTTTCTCACCCGCAAAATATTCGTAAGGTTGCGGCTCGAACACCATCACCACCGAAGGCAGGCACAAGGCGCGCGCCTGCTCCAGCAGCTGGCCGATGATGGCGCGGTGTCCGCGGTGTACGCCGTCAAACGAGCCAATGGTGGCCACGCAACCGCGATGCGCGTCGCGCAGGTTGTGCAATCCACGTATAAAGGTAAAGGCCATGCCGGGGCTCATCAGATGCCGGTTCGGGGTGCAGCCGGCGATTATCCCTGTTTCACGCTTGCAAGCGCAAATGGCGCGGGCGCATGCCGGTCGCCAGTAACACGGCAAAATAACTCGCCAGACCCGCCGCACACATCACCGCCAGATACACCACACGCCATTCCCAGCTGTAGACAGACCAGTCCGGCCACTGCTGCAACAGCGCCAGCAACACCAGTACCATGCTGCAATTCGCGGCCAGCGCCTGCCACACAAACCGCCCCCAGCCGCGCGAATAACGGTAGATGCCCTGTTGGCGCAGAGCCCGAAACAACAGACCGGAGTTGATGTAAGCCGCCAGCGCCGTGGCCAGCGCCAGACCGAGATGCCCCATGCCCAGCGTCTGGTGAAACACAATCATGAAACTGACATTCATGATCTGCGCGGCCACCACGGAAATCACCGCAATGCGCACCGGGGTTTTCATGTCCTGCCGTGAATAGAAGCCGGGCGCGAGAATCTTGATCATCATGAAACCAATCAGCCCGACGCCGTAGGCGCGCATGGCCCATGCCGACATCATGATGTCATGGGCCGTGGTCTGCCCGTGCTGGAACAAGGTGCTGAGTATGGGCGTGGCCAGCACGATCAAGGCCAGCGCCGCTGGCAGGCCGATCAGCAAATTGAGGCGGATGGCCCAATCCAGCGTCGCAGAAAACTCCTTTGGCGATTCGGCAATGTGGCTGCGCGACAAGCTGGGCAAAATGACGGTGGCAATCGCGACACCGAAAATACCCAGCGGCAACTCCGATACACGCTCGGAGTAGTACAGCCAGGCCACGCTGCCGGTGGGCAGAAACGAGGCGAGAATAGAATCCATCATCAGGTTGATCTGACTGACCGACACGCCGAACAGCGCCGGCACCATCAGCTTCAGAATGCGCTGCACACCTTCATGGCGCCATTTCCAGCGCGGCACCGGCAGCAGATGAATTTTTCGCATGGACGGCAACTGGAACACCAGCTGCACGACACCGGAAATCAGCACCCCCCAGGCCATGGCAAACACCGGCTGCTCAAACCAGGGCGTCGCCACCGTCGCCGCCAGAATGAGTGTCACGTTCATCAGGATGGGCGTGGCCGCAGCGGCAGCAAAACGGTCATAGGTGTTGAGCACCGAGCTGGCAAAACCGGTCATGGTGATCAGGAACAGGTAGGGAAAGGTAATGCGCAACATCTCGCTGGTAAGACCGAAGCGCTCGGGATCGTGCAACCAGAAACCAGGAGCAAACAACACGGTAAACCACGGCGAAGCCAGTACCACCAGAGCACTGACCGCCAGCGAGGTTCCGCCCAGCACACCGGCGACATGATCGACCAGATCACGCACGGCCACTTTGTCGCCGCGTGCGCGGTACTCCGCCAGCACCGGCACGAAAGCCTGCTGGAAAGCCCCTTCGGCAAACAGGCGGCGCAGGAATTGCGGAATGCGGAAAGCGAGGAAGAAGGCGTCAGCACCCGGCGTATGACCGGCGCCGATGGCATTGGCGAGCACGATGTCGCGCACCATGCCCAGCACACGCGAAATCTGCGTCATGAAGCTGACCATGGCGCTGGAACGCAGCAAATGCCCGGTACTGGCTGGTTTGGCAGTGCCTGTTGTCACGTGTTTCCCACCCGGACAGGGAAGCGAATCAAGCGCGCGAGTGTAACGGCGCCCCATGGCGAATACCAGCAAACAGCCATTTTTTACTTGACAGCGGAGAGATCTGTCGGCATATTTCGCCGTCCAGAATTCCGGTCTACCCACTTTTTGCCGAGGTTTTAACGTGGCCAACACCAAGCAAGCGAAGAAACGCGCCATCCAGGCCGACAAGCGTCGTGATCACAACGCCAGCCTGCGCTCTACCGTGCGCACCTACATCAAGAAAGTTGTGCTGGCCATCGAGAGCGGCAACAAGGAAGCAGCCAAGGCCGCTTTCACCGCTGCAGTGCCGGTGATTGACCGCATCGCCGATAAGGACCAGATCCACAAGAACAAGGCCGCTCGCCACAAGAGCCGCCTGAGCGCCCAGATCAAGGCCATGGCATAAGCCAGCACCTTCTTCACGCTCCACACGAAAACCGGCCCCGCGTGCCGGTTTTTTTATGCCTGCAATCCGGAACCCGGGGGCGTTTTGTCGAGTTTTGCCAGCAGCAGCGCACAGACAAGACCTGCAACCAGCCCCCCGGCATGAGCCGCATTGGCAATGCGACCGCCGACATCGGCATACTCCACGACACCACTCATCCCGATCACCAGCCACAGCAAAGCGATCAGGATAAGCCCCGGCGGCGCCTCGATACCCGCATCCGGCCGCAAGCGACGATACAGCCAGCAATAGCCCAGCAAGGCAAATACCACACCGGACATGCCGCCGAAAGGGCTGGCCGGCTCGACATAGAACTGCGTCAGGTTGGATAACAGACCGCAAGCCATCACCAGGAACAGCAGGCGCCAGCTGCCCTGCACCGACTCCACACGGCGACCGAATTCCAGCAGCATCAGGCAATTGGAAAACACATGCACAGCGCTGAAGTGCAACAGCACCGGCGTCCAGAACCGCCACAGCTCGTCGAGTGGCGGCAAGGGCTGCAACATCATCAGGTTGTCACCCACCGCGCGAAAGGTCTGGAAACTGAGCGCGTAAAACCATGCCATGCCGCCAAGCGGCTCACCCCAGCGGGTCGCCATGGCCAAAAATGTCAGGATGGACAGCAAACACAGCACCAGCGTCAGCGGGAAACGCCACCACTGACTGAAGACCGTCGGCATCACCTCGCTTTCATCATCGCCTGCCGCAAGGCTTTCGCGATCCACCTCACCACGATTCCAGCGCTCGATCAGCTGCTGCACATGCAACGGATCCGCCTCGGCTGGCACGCACAGGCACTGCATGCCTTCACGCTCAAACACGTAGGCACCAATGCTGTTGGCTTGCAGGTAGCGACAAAAATCACCTAGATCGTGATCGACCGGCGCACGCAGGATTTCCACCCAGTGTTCAGACAAGGCGACTGCCCCAACCCAGCTTGGTGCGGCAGGTTTCGTAGTAGTTCTGGTCCAGGGGATGGATCAACTGCAGCCTTTCCACTTTTTTCTGCACATGCACCACATCGCCGGCTTGCATGGCGAAATGCGTCTGGCCATCGCAGGACAGTTCCGGCTGACCACCGGCCCTTTCCTGAACAAATCCACCACCCAGCACAATGCGTATTTCGCTACCCCCCGCCACCACGATGGGACGACTGGTGAGCGTGTGCGGAAACATTGGCACCAGCGCGATGGCATCCAGTGACGGGTGCAGGATGGGGCCGCCACCAGAGAGCGCATACGCCGTCGAGCCTGTCGGTGTCGAAATCACCAGACCGTCTGAATGCTGGCTGTAGACAAAATGGTTGTCCAGATACAGTTCGAATTCGATCATGCGCAGCGAAGCGCCGCGATGCAGCACCACCTCATTGAGCGCATCAGCACGCGCGACCACCTCGTGGCCGCGCACCAGCACTGCATCGAGCAGAAAGCGCTCCTCGCGACTGTAATGACCGGACAGCACCTGCGCCACGCGCGCCTCGATTTCATCCGGCGAAATATCCGTGAGAAATCCCAGGCTGCCACGGTTAATGCCGAGTACCGGCACATCCTGTGTACACAACGCACGCGCCGCACCGAGCATACTGCCGTCACCACCGACAACGATGACCAGATCACAGACATCGCCCAGTGCCTCGCGCGCGCAAACCGGCAAGCCTTGCAACTGTGTGCCGGCAAATTCAGCCGTTTGCGCTTCCAACACCACCGTACTGCCGCGCAGGCGCAGCATGTCGACCAGCACACGCAGCGTCTCCTCCACCTGGGGATTGCCCTTGCGGCCAATCAGGCCGATGCGCTTGAACTGATCCATGCTGGTGCCTGTATGCAAGATGCGAAGAAGAAATCAGGAGAAAGGCGCGCAGTATTTCAGAAGCCTTGTGCGCTGTCTGCCACAACGTCAGCAGGCAGCGGCATCACCGGCGGCACCACGTCCAGCAGGCGCTGGCGCTGGTCCTGGCCCAGACTGCCGAAGCCGTTGAGCAAAAAGCGGGCGCGAAAACCCTGGCGCTGCAACAGGGCTGCCGCCGCACGTGAGCGCCTGCCAGTATCGCAATAAACGATATAGTCCTGCCCGAGGTGCAGCCGCGCCGACATAAGCAAACGCAAACAGGACAGCGGGGTGCTGTGCGCCGGCGCCAGACGGGCCACGGCAAACTCCTCCGGCGTGCGCACATCGAGCAGTGCCGCACCTGTGGCCAGCGCCATGTCCAGATCCGCCGCTTTCACATGTTCCACTTCCGGTTCACGCAACAGCAGCATGAAATCCGCCTTGTCGAGGCGCATCAGCAAGCCGTCACTGGCCATGGTCACCGTGGCATTGCGCACGGTTTCATGTACCAGCGCATCTTCGCCAAAACAGCGGCCATAGCCGATATCTACAATATGGCGCGCTTCGTCATCGCCAGGCTGACGGCGGGTCACTGCGGCAATACCGCGGCGAATAAAGTAGCAACCATCACCCACATCGCCCTGCCGCAGGATGACCTCACCCGCTTTCACCTGCATCGGCTTCAGTCGGCCATAGATCTGGTCCACATTGAGGGGCGGCACTTTGACAAACAGGTTGGACTTGAGCAGCGTCAAGCGCCAGCTGACTTCATCGTCATGCTCAGGCTGGTAGGAGAGATCAAGCTCGATGGCCGCAGCCACATGATCCCAGCACAACTGGCGGTCCAGTAGCTGCTTGTCGACGCGCAGGCAGACACAGTCGGTGCGCGCCGTGGCAGACACCGAACCGGCCACGCCACAGCCAACAGGAAACAGGGTTTCCGCCGTGTGCAAGGCTTCGCCTGACGTGCAGCTGATATGCGCCTCACCTGACAGCAGGTAGAAGTGATAGCGATTGTAATCAGCAGACGAAAACAGACGCTGGCCACGACCGATCAGCTGCCACTCGGACTGGTCGAGCAGCAACTGCAACGAATGCTCGTGCAGCCCCTTGAGAGGCACGAGACGACGAATCAATGGCAGGGGCAGACTGCGCATAAAACAACAACCGGAAAGATCAAAAGTGATTAAACAGTAAGCAGGCGGCGTAAGCAAACCTCGGCAGCGAGTTTCCTCTATAATCGCCCCCTTTCGCCCACCCGCCACCCCGTTTGAGACAGGCCATGCACGAGCAGTATCACCACAGCGCAATTGAAGCCGCCGCCCAGCAATACTGGCGCGAACACGAGAGCTTCAAGGCGCAGGAAGACAGCAGCAAGGAAAAGTATTACTGCCTGTCCATGTTCCCCTACCCCAGCGGCAAGCTGCACATGGGCCACGTGCGCAACTACACCATCGGCGACGTGATCAGCCGCTTCCAACGCATGCAGGGCAAGAACGTGTTGCAACCGATGGGTTGGGATGCCTTCGGTCTGCCAGCGGAAAACGCCGCCATGAACAACAACGTGGCACCCGCCGCCTGGACCTACGCCAACATCGACTACATGAAAGGCCAGCTCAATGCCCTCGGCCTGGCGATTGACTGGTCGCGCGAAATCACCACCTGCAAACCCGACTACTACCGCTGGGAGCAGTGGCTGTTCACGCGGCTGTTCAGGAAAGGCGTGATCTACAAGAAAAACGGCGTGGTGAACTGGGACCCGGTCGACCAGACCGTGCTAGCCAACGAACAGGTGATCGACGGCAAAGGCTGGCGCTCAGGCGCGGTGGTAGAGAAACGCGAGATCCCGATGTACTACTTCGGCATCACGCAGTACGCGGATGCCCTGCTGAATGATCTCGACCAGCTCGACGGTTGGCCCGAACAAGTGCGCACCATGCAGCGCAACTGGATCGGCAAAAGTTACGGCGCCGATATCGTGTTTGATTACGATGAAACGACTGTGGGCATTGCAGGCCAGCTGAAAGTCTATTCGACACGCCCGGACACACTGATGGGCGCCACCTATGTCGCCGTCGCCGCCGAACACCCACTCGCACAACGCGCCGCCGAAAACAATGCCGCACTGGCCGCGTTCATCGCCGAGTGCAAAGGCGGTTCCGTGGCGGAAGCGGATGTCGCGACCATGGAAAAGAAAGGCATGCCAACCGGCCAGTACGTGATCCATCCGCTGAACGGTGAAAAGCTGCCGGTGTTTGTTGCCAATTACGTGCTGTGGGGTTACGGCGAAGGCGCGGTGATGGCCGTGCCGGCGCACGACGAGCGCGACTTCGAATTCGCCAACAAATACGCGCTGCCGATTCGTCAGGTCTACCAACCCGCCAACGGCGATAACACATTTTCCGCGACAGAATGGCAAGACTGGTATGCCGCCAAAGACGGCTCGCTGATTACCATCAATAGCAGCCCGTTTGATGGCAAAACCTTCAGCGACGCATTCGATGCGATTGTCGCCGCGCTGGAAGAAAAACAACACGGCGCACGCAAAACCCAGTTCCGCCTGCGCGACTGGGGCATCTCGCGCCAGCGCTACTGGGGCTGCCCGATTCCGATCATTCACTGCGTCGATTGCGGCGACGTGCCGGTGCCGGACGACCAACTGCCCGTGGTGCTGCCGGAAGACGTGGTGCCGGACGGCGCCGGCAGCCCGCTCGCCAAAATGCCATCGTTCTACGAGTGCAGCTGCCCGCAATGTGGCAAACCCGCGAAGCGCGAAACCGACACCATGGATACCTTCGTCGAATCCAGCTGGTACTACGCGCGTTACGCTTCACCGCAATCCACGACAGGCATGGTGGATAAAGACGCCGCGAAATACTGGCTGCCGGTGGATCAGTACATCGGCGGCATCGAACACGCGATTTTGCATTTGCTGTACGCGCGTTTCTTTCACAAGCTGATGCGCGATGAAGGACTCGTCAGCGGCGATGAACCTTTCAGCAAACTGCTGACACAGGGCATGGTGGTCGCCGACACCTTCTACCGCGAACTGCCCGGCGGCAAGAAAGACTGGATCAATCCCGCCGACGTCGATGTACAACGCGACGACAAGGGCCGCATGGTCAGCGCCACACTGCGCGCAGACGACCAGCCGGTGCTGATCGGCGGCATGGAAAAGATGTCGAAGTCGAAAAACAACGGCGTCGATCCACAGCAAATGATTGATCTCTACGGCGCAGACACCTCGCGTTTGTTCATGATGAGCGCCGCGCCGCCGGAACAGTCGCTGCAGTGGTCCGACGAAGGCGTGGCCGGCGCCAACCGTTTCCTGAAACGTCTGTGGAAACAGGTATCTGAACATCTGCAAGCCGGCACGCCACCTGCGCTGGACAAATCTGCACTGAATGATGCACAGAAAGATGTGCGCCGCAAAACGCACGAAACCATTCGCAAGGTAGAAACTGACTACGCTCAGCGTCTGGCCTTCAACACCATCATGGCTTCCGCCATTGAATTGATGAACGCCTGCAACACATTGGGTGAGCGTAGCGGCCAATCCCTGGCCATCGAACGCGAAGCACTATCGGTTGTCGTGCAATCACTGGCTCCCATTACTCCGCACATCTGCCATGCGCTGTGGAATGAACTGGGATACGGCGACAGCATCATCGACGCGCGCTGGCCAGATGTGGACGAAGAAGCACTCATCAAAACCAGCGTGGAAATTGCCGTGCAAGTGAACGGCAAATTGCGCGGCACCGTGATTATCGCAGCCAATGCCACACAGGCCGATGCGGAAGCCGCCGCTCGCGGCAATGACAATGTTTGCAAGTTCATCGACGGCAAGGAAATTCGCAAGGTCATTTTTGTCGCCGGCAAACTTCTCAACATCGTCGTTGCATGACATCGTGGTTGCATAACATCCAGCGTATACACAACAGGACATCACACATGAAAAGCACCTTTCGCAAAAGCCTGATCGCCGCCCTGCTGCTCACACTCGTTGCCGGCTGCGGCTGGCAGTTGCGCGGCAGCAAGAACATCGTGGCCAATATTGATGGCCTGAAGCTGTCATCCCAGGCACCCTACGGCAAGCTGTCGCGCGCGATCGAAGAAGAAATGCGCATCCAGCATATTGCCAGCACCGGCAGCCACGCATGGACCCTGCAAATTCTCGAAGAAAAGATGAAGCAGAATATTGTCGCCTTCAGTGACACCAACAATCCCGCCACCTACGAAATCGAACTGGTGGTGCGTTTCAGCGTCAGCAATGACAAGGGAGAAATGGTGATTGCCCCCAACTCCGAACGCGTGGTGCGTCCTTACGAATACAACAGCAACCGCCGCCTGGCGATGGACAAGGAAACCGAATTGCTGAAAGACGAGGTCTATCAGGAAATGGCCGACAACCTGTTGCGCCGTATCGATTTCATCGCTGGCCAGAAGCGCTGAATTTACCGCAGCACTCGACACCTGCCATCCCATGCGCGTTTTTCCTGAAAGACTGGCGCAACAGATCGAAAAGGCACCGGCGCCGCTGTACTGGATCGCCGGCGACGAACCCCTGCTGGTGCAGGAAGCCTGCGACAGCGTGCGCGCTGCAGCGCTGCGCCTGGGCTTTGTCGAACGCAAGGTGTTTCACGCCGACAAGAAAGATCACTGGCAGGAGGCCATCGCCGAAGCCAACGCCCTGTCGCTGTTTGCCGACAAATGTTTCATCGATATCCGCTCGTCCGTCTCGAAACTCGACCACGAACAACTGCTGGACTACCTGCAACGCCCCAGTCCCGACAGCCTGCTGCTAGTCTGCACCGACAAGGTGGAAAGCGCCAGCCAGAAAACCCAGTGGTTCAAGGCACTGGAGCAAGCCTGCACCTTTGTGCCGGTTACCGCACTGGATGCCAGCCGTTTTCCGCAGTGGCTGGCCGAGCGCGCACGCAGCAAGCAAGTGTCGCTGGCGGCGGACGGTCTCAAACTGCTGGCCGAACACACCGAAGGCAACCTGCTCGCCGCCATCCAGGAACTGGACAAGCTGGCGCTGCAATTCGGCAGCGCGCCTATCAGCCTCGAGCAACTGGAAGCCGGCATCGGTGACAGTGCCCACTACGAAGTCTTCGCCCTCAATGACGCCCTGCTCGCCGGCAATGCCGCACAGGCACTGAAAATCCTCAATGCCCTGAAACAGGAAGGCAACAACGCGCTGGCCATACTCGGCGCCCTGACGCGCGAACTGCGCCAGCTGGCCACGGCCAGCGAAGACATCGCCCAAGGCGTCCCGGCAGCAACAGCCATGCGCCAGCAGGGCGTCTGGGACAAGCGCCAGCCCGTGTTCGCGCGCGCCCTGCAGCGCCTGAATGCCACACACACCCGCAGCATGATCTGCCAACTCGCCGCCATCGACCAGGCGGTCAAAGGCATGGGACGCGAAGACCCCTGGGACCTGCTGCAGAATCTCTGCCTGCATCTTTGTCTTCCCGCCTGAAGAATGTGTCCTCCTGCAGGGATCTCTGGCTCAACATCTGTCGCGCAGCACGTGATCTATAGTTAAAGCGGGCACCCGGTCATTTACCGCGCCGGGGCAAGACAGCTGTAGAGAGTGACAGGTGAAAACCACGTTTGTCGGCACCGGGCGCACCGGCCAGCAAAACCACAAGATGAAAATCCATGTCTCGGGACTGCAGCTCGGCATGTACGTCTGCGAGCTGGATCGCCCCTGGCTGGAAACCCCGTTCCTGATGCAAGGTTTCCTGCTGGAAACACCATCCGACATCGAAACCGTACAGGAAATTTGCGAATACGTTTTCATCGACGAAGTGCGCGACGTGTGGATTCCGCCCGAACAGCGCGCCATCCTGGAAAAAAAGCCGCAGAAACCCCGCTATATCCACCAGATTCCCGCAAGGCAGGAACAGGACAAGATCCAGGATTTCCACACCGAAGCCAAACGGCTGACGAAAACCTTGCTCGACGAAGTACGCCTCGGCAATGCGCTCAATATCGAACAGGTCAAGCAAACCGTACACGACTGCGTCGACAGCATCATCCGCCAGCCCGATGCGCTGATGTGGCTGTCAAAGATCAAGGACAAGGACCAGTACACCGCCGAACACAGCCTCAATGTCGGCATCCTCGCGATCAACTTCGGCCGCCATCTCGGCAAGGAGCGCGACGACCTGGAAAAGCTCGGGCTTTGCGGCATGCTGCACGACATCGGCAAGACGCGCACACCGATAGAAGTACTGAACAAGGAAGGCGCCTTCAGCCCGGATGAATACGCCATCATGAAACGCCACGCCGAAGATGGCAGGCGCATCCTGCTCGGCAACCACGGCGTCTATCACGGCTGCGTGGATGTCTGCCACAACCATCACGAGGCGCTGGACGGCAGCGGTTATCCGCGCGGCCTCAAGGATCACAACATCAACGAATTCACACGCATCGTCACGCTGTGCGATGTCTATGACGCCATCACCTCGGATCGCTGCTACAAGAAAGGAAAATCCTCACTGGATGCCCTGAAAATTCTCTACGAAGGCCGCGGCAAAAAATTCGATTCGCGTCTTGTTGTGGAATTCATCCGTTGCATCGGCTTGTATCCGGTCGGCAGCATCGTCGAACTGGAAAATAACAGCGTCGGTATCGTGGTGTCGAACAATTACCGCGACAAGCGTCTGCCGCGCGTCTACCTGATCATCGACGAAACCGGCCAGATGATAGACAAGCCGTTCACACTGGATCTGGCCAAACTGACACGCGAGGAAGACCTCGCTCCCTACAAGATTCGCAAGGTGTTGCCCAACGGCTCACACGGCATCACGCTGCAGGATTACGTCAAGAAAGGCTTGCGACTGGAATAGGCTTTTGCGATGCTGCCTGCCGTTTCCGCGCGAGCTGCAGTCATGTATATCCCCGCTATCGTTTTGCCAGAAAAAATGGCCTTCTCCACCACTTTGACCATCTACATCAACGATCTGGTGGGCGGCTTGCACGTAGGTAATCACACGCTGATCAGTTATCTCAATGAAGTGCAGATGCGTTTCATCACCGCGCTGGGGTTTCCCACCCTGATCGTAGATAACGCCATCACCTTCAACAACGAGATCGCCGTGCAGTACCGCCGCGAAGCACGCTACGGCGATACGCTGACCGTGCAGGCACACATCGATCCACTCGAAGCCAACCAATACCGGATTCTCTATCACATGCAGAATCAGCACGACAAAACCGTGCTCACGGCACAGATGGGCATGGTGTTTGTAGATCAGGGCACAGGCAGACGCTGTGATGTGCCCACCGCGTTTGTAGAGGCGTGGGGCCGTTTTGCCAAAACATAACGCCCCTCAGTCCCCGCCACTCCAACCCGCGCAACTGCGCTGGGCGGGCGACACACCCGAAGCCGAAAACTACGGCGATATCTATTTCTCTCGCGACAACGGGCTGGAAGAATCTCGCCATGTCTTTCTCGATGGCAACAAACTGCACGAGCGCTTTACGGCACTGAAAGCAGCCGAGCATTTTGTTATCGCTGAAACCGGTTTCGGCACCGGCCTCAACTTTCTGCTCAGCTGGCAGTTGTGGCAGGAAACCGCACCTGCAAATGCACAGCTTTTTTTCATTTCTACCGAACTGCATCCGCTCACGCGGGAAGACATGGCACGCGCACTGTCCTGCTGGCCGGAACTGGCGCCATTCGCGGAGCAACTGCTGCATCAGTACCCTGCACTGATACCGGGCTTCCACTGGCTGCGCTTCAACACAGCGCGTATCACACTGCTGTTGCTGCTGGGCGATGCCAACGACACGCTACCGCAACTCACTGACAGTGCGCATGCCGATTTCGACCACCAGAATCCCTGGGCCATCGACGCGTGGTTTCTCGACGGTTTTGCGCCGTCAAAAAATCCGCAACTGTGGCAACAGGATCTGCTTAGCCATATCGCACGCCTCTCAAAAAACGGCACCACACTGGCGACGTTCACCGCCGCAGGACAAGTGCGGCGCGATCTCGCCGCACACGGCTTTTCCGTACAGAAAATTCCCGGCTACGGCAGCAAGCGCGAAATGAGTGTGGCGCAGTTCCATGAACATTCAGCAGATGCACACACAAAGCACTTGTGCTCCACAACACCATGGCTGTTGAAAAACACTGCACATCCAGCGCCAGACGAGGCGATCGTCATCGGCACTGGCCTCGCCGGCAGCCACATCGCCCGCGCACTCGCCGAGCGCGGTGTGCGCGTCACTGTGCTGGAGCAACATGCACAGCCGGCACAGGAAGGTTCGGGCAATCCGCAAGGCGCGCTGTACACCAAACTCTCGGCCAACAGCTCGGCGCTATCGCAATTCAGCCTCGCCAGTTTTCAGTACGCATTGCGCCACTATCACCACGAAGCACTGCACGAGGTTTTTCACGCGTGTGGTTTGCTGCAATTAAATGACGATAGCAATGCACAGCTCGCCGCACTGCTGCAACACAATCCGGAACTGGCGCAATACCTAGATGCAGACAGCGCCAGCACGCGCAGCGGCATCACGCTCACACGCAGCGGCTGGTGGCTGCCACAAGCCGGCTGGGCCAACCCTGCCCGCATTTGCAGCGCACTGCTGGATCACCCACTGATTAGCGTGCACTACAACACACCAATTGATTCGCTCACCAAGACTGCCAGCGGTTGGCAACTGCACGATGCCGAGAAAAACATCATCGGTAGCAGCGCGCAGGTGATCGTCGCCTGCGCCAATCACAGCGCACGCTTTGCGCAAACAGCGTGGTTGCCGCTGCGTCCGGTACGCGGACAGATCAGCACACTGCCAGCCACTGCAAACAGCGCGCAGTTGCAATGTGTGATCTGTGATGAAGGTTATTTAACGCCGGCGCACAATAACGAGCACTGCCTCGGCGCCAGCTTTGTGCCCGGTGACACAGACACGGATTTGCGCGCTGCCGAGCACACACACAACCTGAATTTATTGCAGGATATTTCACCCGCGCTGCGCCAAGAATGGCAGCAGGTGGATGGCGGTCGCGCCGCCGTGCGCGCAACGACGCCAGACCATCTGCCCTTGGTAGGTGCACTGCCTGAACGTGAAAGCTTTCTGCTCGATTACGCCGCACTGCGCCACAACGCCAAAGCGGTTATCAACACCAGCGGGAGTTACGTGGAAGGCTTGTGGTTGCTGGCCGGCTTCGGCGGTCGCGGCCTGTGTTACATCCCGCTCGCCGCCGAATTGCTTGCTTCACAACTGCTGAATCAACCGCGCCCGCTGTCGCGCGCGCTGCAACAGGCACTGGCACCCGCGCGTTTTGTGATTCGGGAATTGATGCGGCAGAACAGCAATCCGTAGGGGCGCCTCTGGTGGGTGCCCAATCTTGCCACAGGATACTGATGTAGACAGGGGCACCCACAAGGGATGCCCCTACTGATCTGAAATAGCAATCAACGAAGAGGCAATACCTTCGGCAGCCAGCACTTCCGTGAAATCTTCCTGCTTCAAATAGCCATTGCGCAAGCTGTTCACCTTGTTGGCAATGGCAAACTGGCCGCGCTCGCCGGCCTCGATCTCGAACAGCACTTCGCGCACTTCATTGACAGGATTCATGCTGCAGGTTTGGCAAATGCCTTTCTGCACTTTTACATGCGCCAGTTTCAAGGCATCCATCTCCTCAAATGACAGATCGAAAATACTGCCCATCGGCAGTGTTTTCTCCCAATCCTGACAGCACAAGTAATACTGGCCGTTCCAACCGACAAACACGGAGTAGAACGCGAGCGAACACAGCTCGGTCAAGCCTTTCTTGTGCAGGATTTCCACAGCCTCACGCCAGTGCTTCTTGTTGCCCAGAAACTGAAAGGGCTTGTCGTGCGTGCCGCCGCGATTTTCTTCGCGTACCACATGCACTTCATCCACGCCTATGCCTTGCCAGAAAGCGACGATGTCGTCGATCTGGGCGAGATTGCCATCGTGTTTCACCACGGTGATCTGCACATGGCAGCGCCCGCGCGACTGGCGCACAAACTCGGTGATATTATCGCGCGTGACGGCAAAATCGAGGCCGTAGACTTTGTCGTAATCCTCGCCCACATCGCTGACGCTGAAGGCTATCCACTGCAAGCCGGCATCGAGCAAATCCGCCGTCAGTTGCGGGTTCAGGCGCGAGCCATTGGAACAAACACCGATATTCAGCCCCAGACCAATGCCGTAGCGCACGCACTCCAGAAAACGCGGGTGCAGCATCGGCTCACCCAGCCCGGTGAGAAACACCCGACCGTGGCTGCCGAGTTCAAGGATGCGCGCTACCGTCTGCTCAAACACGTCAAACGCCATGAAACCCTGTTTCGGCGTTTTCTCGCGCGGACAGAAATCGCAGGTGGCGTTGCAGCGATTGGTCAGCTCGACATCAATATTGCGGTTGGCGATCTTCAAGGGAAACCTGACAGGTGTCATGCGTTGTTCTGGTGGGCCAGAACCTACCACATCCACTGCTGGATGGCCATTTGACCGGCCTCGGCGCGGCCCTCGCCATGTATAATTGCCGGCCATTCAGCCGTATCCCCCCAAGCACGCCATGGACACTCTCGACAAAACCTACCAACCCCACGCCATTGAAGCCCGCTGGTATGCCGAATGGGAAAAACAGGGACACTTCAAACCCTCGGGCGTGGGTAAGCCCTACTGCATCATGATTCCGCCGCCGAACGTGACCGGCAGCCTGCACATGGGTCACGGTTTCAACAACGCGGTGATGGATACACTCACGCGCTACCAGCGCATGATGGGTTGCAACACGTTATGGCAGCCCGGCACCGACCACGCCGGCATCGCCACGCAGATGGTGGTGGAACGCCAGCTTGCGGCACAAAATGTCACGCGCCACGATCTCGGCCGTGAAAAGTTTCTGGAAAAAGTCTGGGAGTGGAAAGCACAATCCGGTGGCACCATCACCCAACAGATCCGCCGCCTCGGTTCTTCGGTGGACTGGTCACGCGAACGCTTCACCATGGACGAAGGCTTGTCCAAAGCCGTGCAGGAAGCCTTTGTGCGCCTGCATGAAGAAGGCCTGATCTATCGCGGCAAGCGGCTGGTGAACTGGGACCCGAAACTGCACACAGCCATTTCCGATCTCGAAGTATTGAGCGAAGAAGAAAAAGGTTCACTGTGGCACTTGCGCTATGCCGTTGATGGCAGCGATGACGTGCTGGTGGTGGCCACCACACGCCCGGAAACCTTATTGGGCGACACGGCTGTTGCCGTGCATCCTGAAGACGAACGTTATCAACATCTCATCGGCAAGCAGGTCAAACTGCCCGTCACGGGCCGTCTGGTGCCGATTGTCGCCGACGAATACGTGGATAAAGATTTCGGCACCGGCGTGGTAAAAATCACCCCGGCGCATGACTTCAATGACTTTGAAGTCGGCAAACGCCACCAGTTGCCACTGATCAACGTGCTGGATCGCGACGCCAATATCCTCAGCGAATTTCACTGGCTCGCCTGCGGCAGTTATGACATCACGCAGAGTGAAGCCGCGCCATCTGAATACGCCGGCATGGAGCGTTTTGCCGCGCGCAAGAAAATGGTGGCACAAGCCGAAGCCGAAGGCTGGCTGGAAAAAATCGACCCACACACGTTAAAAGTGCCGCGCGGTGATCGCTCCGGTGTTGTCATCGAACCGTGGCTCACCGATCAATGGTATGTGAGCACACAACCGCTGGCGAAAGAGGCGATTGCTGCCGTGGAAGATGGCCGCATCCAGTTCGTGCCACAACAATACGAAAACATGTATTTCTCGTGGATGCGCGACATTCAGGATTGGTGCATCTCGCGCCAGCTGTGGTGGGGCCACCGCATCCCGGCCTGGTATGACAATGCAGGCAATGTTTTCGTCGGACGCAATGAAGATGAAGTGCGCCGCAAGCACAAACTGACTGCCGACATTGCACTGCGCCAGGACGACGATGTGCTCGACACCTGGTTCTCATCTGCCTTGTGGACGTTCTCCACGCTCGGCTGGCCGGACAACACACCCGAACTGAAAACTTTCCACCCCACTGATGTGCTGGTCACCGGCTTCGACATCATTTTCTTCTGGGTGGCGCGCATGATCATGATGACCATGCACTTCATCAAGAACGAAGACGGCACGCCGCAAGTGCCTTTCAAAACCGTGTACGTGCACGGCCTGGTGCGCGACGCGCAGGGCCAGAAAATGTCGAAGTCCAAAGGCAATGTGCTGGACCCGATAGACCTGATCGACGGCATCGATCTGGAATCGCTGGTCGCGAAACGCACCACCGGTCTGATGAACCCGCAGGACGCTGCAAAAATTGAGAAGGCCACACGCAAGGAGTTTGCCGACGGCCTCAACGCCTACGGCACCGATGCGTTGCGATTCACTTTCCTGTCATTGGCCTCGACAGGCCGCGATATCAAATTCGACGTCGGCCGCATCGAAGGTTTCCGCAATTTCTGCAACAAGATCTGGAATGCTTCACGTTATGTATTGATGAATTGTGAAGAGCAGAATTGCGCACAAGACGGATCGAAAGGCTATGAGTTATCGCTGGCAGACCGATGGATTATCTCGCGTTTACAAGCCGCAGAAAAAGCCGTGGCCGATGCCATCGCGCAATACCGGTTTGATCTGGCCACGCAAGCCGCCTACGAGTTTTTCTGGAACGAATACTGCGACTGGTATCTGGAACTCTCAAAACCGGTACTGAACGATGCCAACGCCACTGACGCACAGAAGACAGGCACGCGCCGTACACTGATTCGCGTACTGGAAGCCAGCTTGCGCCTGCTGCACCCGATGATGCCGTTCATCACCGAGGAAATCTGGCAGCGGGTGAAATCGTTGGCAGGAGCAAGTGGCGACAGCATCATGCTCGCGCGCTATCCACAAGCGGATGCGAGCAAGGTCGATACACTGGCAGAAACCGATATTGTCTGGCTGCAACAAGTCATCCTCGGCATCCGCAATATTCGCGGCGAAATGAACATTGCACCCGGCAAACCCCTGCCCGTGCTGTTGCGCAATGGCACAGACAGCGACCGCAGCCGTCTCGCAGCCAATCAGTTGTTCCTGATGAAACTCGCCAACATCGCCAGCATCGACTGGCTAGCGGCTGGCGACACAGCTCCGCTCGCCGCTACCGCACTTGCCGGCGAACTGGAAATTCTCATCCCGATGAGCGACCTGATCGACAAGACTGCCGAACTCGCGCGCCTGCAGAAAGAAATCGACAAGCTGCAGAAAGACTGTGAACGCCAGCAAGGCAAACTCGCCAACGAGAGTTTTGTCGCGAAAGCACCGCCGGAAGTAATCGCAAAGGAGCGTGAAAAACTCGCCGACAATGAGCGCGCGCTGGGCAAGTTGCGCGAGCAAATCATTGCCATTGAAAAAATGTAGAAAACCGCAGACATGTCAAACAACTGCAAGCGCGCCGAACTGCAACAAAAAAAAAACGCGCGCCTGTTGCCAATCCTGGCAAGTCTGTGGGCATCCCTGTGGCTGTTGGCAGGTTTCTTGATTTACGGCTCTACTGGCCATGATGATTCGCATATTACGTTCTGGGCAGCACACACACTGTTGACGGAAAACGATATCCGCAATTACAACGGTGACGCACTCCTGCAAAGCTCAAGCCTGCTGATGACAGCGCTCACCGCTGCCGCCAGCGCCATCACCCGCACAAATGTCATTGTCAGCGGCTACGGCATTGGCATTATTGCCAGCTTGGCATGCTGCCTGCTGATCGCATATCAAACGCGCGAACACAAGGCATATATACCCTGGATGTCCATCGCGTTTCTTTCCAGCAGCTGCAGCTTCCTGCTGTGGACTTTCAGCGGCATGGAAAGCACGCTGGCAGCACTATGCATGTTGTGTGTCGCCATCAGCTGGCAACAGTGGATTGATACAATTGCCGGCAAAAATTACATAACGGGATTTACCGCATTCTTAGCCACAGCCACACTCATTACCGTCAGACCGGAAATGCCGCTGGTCGCCAGCGCGCTTGCTGTATGGGCCTGGCTACTTAACATCCGCAACCGGCTTCGCGCAAAGCGTTGCCTGCAGCTACTCCTGGGCACCTTGGTGCTTGCTGCATTATCGCTGCTCTGGCAAAAATACAACTTCGAAAATTGGCTACCGCAACCTGTCAGCGCCAAACAGGATTCTGCATTCACACAAAGAATATGGCAGGGCTATGTTTACACTGTGTACAACATCATTCTCAATCCCCTACCTGCGACAGCGCTGCTACTCACACCCATTGCATGGTGGAAATTCCGCAACAGAAACACAACCTTGCTGTCACTGCTCACTGGAATCACACTGATCTACCTTGCGTTCATCATTACGGCAGGTGGTGACTGGATGCAGGCCGGCCGTTTTTTTGTGCCTATCCTGCCTGTCGCCGCATTACTGCTAGCCACTGCACTGCCAGCCCTGCCCTGGCGCTGGCTCGCGCACACACTGGCGCTGCTATTGTGCTTCTGGCAAATATACATGCAATACAGTTTAGGTATAGCAAAACTCTCTCACGGGATTCCTCTCTGGGCTCAGTACCGACTCGCTCCCAATCATCAGCCGCAGTACAGCCTGTTTGAAAAACTCAATCAGGAACACCTGCGCGACATGGCGGTAATTGATCACTTGCGCGAAATCATTCCATCTTTGCATCAGCACCTGCAACGCCCGGTGCGACTCATGTCAGGCCAGGCGGGCATGGTGTTCTATTACACCGCACAACGCTTTGGCAACGATGTACACTTCACTGACTTGCGCGGACTGGTCGAAGACAGCCTGACATTGTGTGCCGCACTCGACAATGTGCCGCGCAGCGCGCAGGGATTGTTCTGGAGCTACCGCGATTTTTTTGAGCGACGTGAAATACTCCAGAAAGAATGCAACATAGATATGCCAGACATCATCTACGACATCAACGACATGTCGCAAAAACTCGGCAAGACGCTAGAACCTTACGGCTATACGATGATCCATCAGGAACGCGGTTTTGTGCTGGAAAACAACAGCCCACTGCCGGCTAACCGCCTGCTGTCGCCCAACATGATTTTTGTACGCAACGAACTGCTGCCACTGCTTTCAACGCAGGAAAAACGCATCGTGGATTACACACAACTGCCACTGCACAAGCGTTACTGAACAGGCAGAAACAAAGCCCAGCTACCAGCCAAAGGTTTCCTTGATGAAAGGAATGGTGATGCGACGCTGTTCAGCCAGGGAGACACTGTCGATGCGCTCCAGGCATTCGAGCAAATCGTTCATGCTGCGCGCCGAACGGGCGATGATGTAAGCGGCAACCTCGTCCTGCAATTCCAATCCGCGCGAACGTGCACGTTTCTGCAGCGCCTGCTGTTTCTGCTGGTCATCCAGCGGCTGCAGGTGAAAAGCCACTCCCCAACCCATGCGCGACACCAGATCCGGCAAGCCACTGCCCAGATCGCGCGGCGCACAGTCGGCCGACACCAGCAAGCGTGCACGCGAGTTGTCGCGCAGGCGGTTGTAGAGGTGAAACATGGCATGATCCCACCCCGGCTGCCCCATAACGTGCTGCACACCATCGAGGCACACCAGATCCAGCTGCTCCAGCCCATCCAGAAGTTGTTCGGCAGCAAATCCCGCCAACTCTTCCAATGGCAAGTACTGGCAACGCAAACCGCACGCACTCGCCGCATTGCATGTGGCCTGCAGCAAGTGGCTGGCACCCACACCTTCTGCACCCCAGATATACACAAACGGCTCGGGGGGCTCGTCACCCACCAGAGACTTCAACGTCTGCAGTGCGAGAAAATTGCCGGAGTCTTCCGGGACAAAATAGTTATCGAATGTCGCATCATCGTTGAGATGCACATTGAGAGAGAGCTGTTTGAGTTGGGCCGCCACAGTCATGAGCGTAAGTATAGATCCACAGGCATCAGGAGCACCCGCCGCGACTACTCCACCACCTGCCGCAGGCACTCCGTTCACATCGCCAATCCACGGCGACGACTACAGGGCGACCATAAAACCAAATACAAAACAAAGCCATAGGTAAAGCTGTCATTCATGCGCTTCGTCACACAATCACCGTCTGCGCCCGCGATTGCCGCAAGCGTGTGTGGTAACCTCCTCCCCGCCTGCAGTGTGCGGGCTCCGTATGGAAACCTGTATTGCGAGACATGCGCCCATGCCCTTTCTGAGTGTCCTGTTTGCCTATCTGCTGTCACGCCACACCACTGTTGGTACCTGGCTGCACCGTGATCGCTGGCTGTATGCCCTGCTGGACAGCCAACTGCGCAGCAGCCCGTTTGCCGCTCTCGGCATCCCGCTGGGCGGGGCCATTCTCACGGCCCTGTTGTTGTGGAAGCTGCCGTTCTGGCTGGGCTTTGCTGCCGGCATTCTGGTTCTGCTGTTCAGCATTGGCCGCGAGAATTGCCGCGGCTATGTCCTGCAAACACTGTCGCAATTGCGTGATGGCAACGCCGAATCCATATGGCTGGCACTGGAAAGCGCCGGTCTCATCAATGACAAATCCGGCAACCGGGACAGTGGCAGCGAGCTGTGGGCAGGATTGCGCAGCCGCGCTGCCTACGTTTATCTAACCGACCTGTTCGCCGTATTCTTCTGGTTCTGCCTGCTCGGCCCCGCCGGTGCCGTGCTGTTTCGCTTGTTGAGCATCAGCAATGGACGCGTACAACGACTGCTGGACAATGACAGTCCTGGCAACACTGGCACCATCAAACACTGGCTGATGGCGATGGAATGGTTGCCTGCACGCTACATGGGCCTGTGCTTTTGTCTGGCCGGCAACTTCACCAGCGGTTTTTCCGTGTGGCGCCAACTGGCGCCGGATACCCACCTGCCGACTGCCGGCTTCCTCGGTCGCTGTGTCGATGCGGCGCTGCTGCATGACCTGGAAGTCGCCCCCACCGCAGCAGCCCCGACAGAACTGGCGCTGGCCCTGCAACGCGCTCCGGCGCTGCACGATCTGCTCGCACGCACCGAAATGATCGGTCTGGTGGGATTGGCGCTGGCCGTACTACTTTTGTGACACGCTCCATTGATGATGACTGCAACCACATTCCGGCTGGGTGTTGATCTCGGCGGCACCAAGATCGAAGCGGCTGTTCTGGACGCACAGGGCACCATTGTCTGGCGCGAACGAGTCCCCACACCCGACACCCATTACCACGATGTGCTAGCTGCCATCGCCGAACTGCTCGTGCGCGCCACGCGCGAGAACAAGCTGCCCGCAGACCTGCCCGTGGGTATCGGCACCCCCGGCTCGCGCTCGCCTGCCACAGGCTTGATGCGCAATTGCAACTCCACCCGCCTCAACGACCAGCCGCTACTGGAAGATCTGCAACAATTGCTGGCGCGCCCCGTGCGCATCGCCAACGACGCCGACTGCTTCACGCTGTCGGAGGCGGTATCCGGCGCGGCGCGCGGCGCACGCACAGTGTTCGGCGTCATTCTCGGCACTGGCACCGGCGGCGGCATTGCCATCGGGGGCCAGCTGCTCGCCGGCCCCAATGCCATCGCCGGCGAATGGGGCCACAACCCCATGCCGGGCGTGGAGGGCCGCCCCGTGCGCCGCTGCCTGTGCGGGCGCAACAACTGCGTGGAAACCTGGCTGGCCGGCCCCTCGCTGCAACGCAGTTTTGCCGACGCCTGCGGCGAAACCCTGCCGGTGCAGGCGTGGATGGAGCGCATCGCGCAAGGCGACGCGCGCGCCACTGCCGTGCTCGACGACTACAGCGCATGCCTGGCCCGCGCCCTCTCCGTGGTGATCAACATTCTCGATCCGGATGTCATCGTGCTCGGCGGCGGCGTTTCCAATATCGACTCGCTTTACACGCGTGTGCCGCAACTGTGGCAACAGCACATTTTTTCCAATGTCTATCGCACAAAACTGGTCAAAGCCGAGCACGGCGATTCCAGCGGTGTGATTGGTGCCGCCTGGCTGTGGCCGCTGACTTCATGAATCCAGCAACATGAGCTCAACACAAAAAACATTTTCGCTCGCGTTGTTGCTGGCCTTGCTGATAACAACGGCGGTATTTGGCCGTGCGCTGCAATACGATTTCGTCAATCTCGACGATCCGACCAACCTGCAGAAAAATCCGGCGATGCAGCAACTCGGCAGCGCATGGTCAAAACCGTATCTCGATGCCTATTTGCCACTGGTATACACAGTGTGGAACGGCATACACCATCTGTCGCGCACACCGCGAACCAACAGCAGCAGCGTGGAAAGCTGGTCGCCGATTCCTGAACTGCAACCGGCTGGCTTTCATGCCGCGAATTTGCTGTTGCACGCATTCAACACTGCACTGCTGTTCATGATCCTGCGCACGCTGTTTAGATCGGCACCCATCACACTCTGCGCAGCACTCTGCGCTGTGTTTCTGCTGCATCCGTTGCAGGTGGAAGCGGTAGCCTGGGTGACCGCGTTGAAAGATGTGCTGTCTGGCACATTTTCTCTACTGCTGATTTTTCTGTACGCGCAGAAACCGCTGTCGGATTATCGCGGCCGGCAAGACCACCAGCGCACCGCGCTGTTGGCTATCGTGTTTCTGCTGGCCTGCCTGTCCAAATCCACACGTATTTTTTTGCCTCTGTGGCTGATGTGGCTCGGCCATTTGCACTGGCGCAAACCGCTCGCGCGCACAGCAATGGAACTGCTGCAATTGTTTGCCATCGCGCTGCTAATCGGTTTGATCGCCGCTGCCGTGCAACCCAACCCGAAAGACATGGCCTATCAGGACATCTGGCGACGCCCGTTGGTGGCAGGTGACGCCCTGTTGTTCTACGCATACAAATTGCTGTGGCCTGCACAACTCGCTGTGGACTACGGTCGCAATCCACATTTCCTGTTTGAATCGAAACAGGCATTGTGGAGTTGGATACCGGCTGCGATGACTGCCATCGCCTGCTGGCACTGGCGGGCGCGTATCAACCCGTGGTTGCTCGCCGGGCTCGGCGGATTTGTCTTGAGTTTATTGCCGGTACTCGGCCTGAAACCTTTCGTATTCCAGACCATCTCCACCGTCAGCGATCGCTATTGTTATCTGTCCATTGCGCTGTTGCTGCTCGGATTGATTCCACTGCTCGCTGCGATAAAACAACAACGCTTTCTGCAGACGGCTCTCGCCGTTATTGCCATCGCACTGGCTGCACGCAGCTTTCTGCAACTGCCTGTCTGGCAGAACAGTTACACACTGTGGCAACACACCCTGCAGGTGACACTCGACAGCGCCATTGCCAACAACAACCTCGCCAGTATTCATGAGCAGCTCGGACATACACAACAGGCCATTGATTACTACGAACGCTCGGCAAAACGCTGGCCGCGCGCCGATCTGTGTAGCCGCATCGCCATTCTCTACACCGATTTGCAGCAGTGGCAACGCGCTGCGGAATGGGTGGAAAAAGGATTGGCAATGGAACCTGACAACACCATGCTGCTGCACAATCGCCAGGCCATCAACGCGCACCTGCAACAACGCAGCTTCCGCATACAACCATCTAGCAAATAAAGGGTTCAGCACATGAAACTGGAAGACATCAACCTCTGCGATCTCACGCAATTTGAAAATGGCTGCCCGCACGCGACCTTTCAAAAACTGCGCGAGGATGCGCCGGTGTGGTATCACCCGGGCAACGAACAGGCACCGGATGGCGAAGGCTTCTGGGTGATCAGCAAACACGCCGATGCGCGCAGCATTCTGAAAAACCACAACGATTTCTCGTCGGAAACCGGTTACGGCGCGCGCGCCGGTGGCGGCACCACACTCGCCGACATGAGCACCGACATGGCGCCCGGCCTGGTGTTGTCGATGATGGACCCGCCCAAACACGACGAGATTCGCGGCATCGTCAGCCAAGGTTTTTATCCACGCACGCTGGAAGCACTGGAGCCGGAAATCCGCCGTCTCACCCGCAACATTCTGGCGCCGGTATTGCGCGATCTCGACAGCGGTGTGACCGAATTCGATTTTCTCAACCGTGTGGCTACCGAATTGCCGCTGCAAGTGATCTGCACCGTAGGTGGATTGCCGGAGGCCGACTGGCATCACATGGTGGAATGGGCCGACGCGGCGATTGCTTTCGCGGCGCACGACAAGGACACCGACACCGCACCGCTGATCGCCAAGATGACCGAGATGGGCATGTATGCCTACAACCTGGTGCAACGCCTGCGCGCCGAACCGGATGGCAGTCTGATGTCGATTGTGGTCAACGCCGAAATCGACAACGGCGGCAATCCGCGCAAACTCGACGAACTGGAAGCCATCCGCTTTTTCAATTTGCTGATCACCGGCGGTACGGAAACCACACGCAATTCCATCGCCTACGGTTACTACGCCCTGCTGCAACACCCGGAGCAGTATCGCGCGCTGGAAGAAAATCCGGCAGAACTACTGGACGGTGCCATCGAAGAAATGTTGCGCTGGAGTTCGGCCGTGCACTTCAATCGCCGCACAGCGGCTCGCGATTGCGAGTACGCCGGCCAGCAAATCAAACGCGGTGACAAAGTGACGGTGTGGTACCCCTCCGCCAACCGCGATGCCGACGTGTTTGAAGATCCGTACACCTTCAACATCTACCGCAAGAAAAATCCACACGTCGCCTTCGGTTACGGCATCCACCACTGCCTCGGCGCCGCACTGGCACGCCTGGAAATGAAAGTACTGTTTCAGGAATTACTCGCCTGCATGAAGGGCCGCACGCCGCAACCCGCAAACGAAATTCGCTTCATCCGCAGCAATCGCCACCAGGGCGTGGCCGATATGCGCGTACGTGTGCAACCTCTTTAATCAGGGAAATTTATGTCCATCACCGAAAAAGCCCGCGCCGCCGCACTCGCCTATGTCGAGTGCATCAACAGCAAAGATCTGGAACGCCTGTTGTCACTGTTTGCCGAAGACGCACGCCTGGTGCATCCGTTTGGTCTGTTTGAAAGCAAAACCAAACTCGCCGAATTTTACGGCGGCCTGGTGATGCTGGCCGACACACAACTCACTGTTGCGCGCGTCGCCGCTGAAAACAATATTTGTAGCGCCGAAGTAATCGGCATCAGCCCGCAAGCGCCCGACAAACCGCAATACGCCATCGACCTGTTTGAACTCAATGACGACGGGCTTATTCGCGAGCTGGCGATTTATTACCGGAATTTTGATTTAAAGTAGATTTTCACGGCTGCGGCTTGGGCTGCCACAACACTTCGTGATCCTGATTGTCGAGACGGTTGAGCACGCGCGCACAGACAAACAGCCAATCGGACAAGCGATTTACATACTGGCGCACTGGCGCGTTTACCGGGTCGCTGTCGTGCATGTGCACCAGCAGGCGCTCGGCGCGGCGGCAGACACTGCGCGCGAGGTGGCAGTGCGCGCCGGCCGGGGTGCCACCGGGAAGAATGAAGTTTTTCAGCGGTGGCAAGTCTTCGTTGTAGCGATCCAGCACGTCTTCCAGCCACTGCACATCGGTATCATCAATAAACGCATAACCCGGCATGCACAGCTCACCGCCGAGATCGAACAGGCGGTGCTGGATGGTGGCGAATACAGCGCGCAGATCGGCAGGCATGTCGTTCGCCAACATCACGCCAATCACGCTGTTGAGTTCGTCGATAGTGCCCATGGCTTCCACGCGCGGGCTGTCCTTGCGGGTGCGGGCGCCATCGCCGAGGCCGGTGGTGCCATCATCCCCGGTGCGTGTATAGATTTTTGACAAACGGTTGCCCATACTCCGGCCCTCTTCAGAAACAGCGAATGCGTCACCAGCAGTGCGCGCGGCCGGCATTATACCCAGCACAGCACTCGGATTTATCAGGTTTGATGCAATACACAGGAAAATCATGTTCGGCAATTACTCTTATGTTTGGTGAATATTCGGTAACCACCATAGACCTGCTGCGCCACGGTCACTGTGAAGGCGGCGATGTCTACCGCGGCAGTATCGATGTCGCACTGAGCGAATCCGGCTGGCAGCAACTGTGCCAGCAAGCGGGCGACTTCAGTGCCTGGCAGCATATTGTCAGTTCCCCCCTGCAACGCTGTGCACGCTTTGCCGAGGAACTGGCCGGCCGGCACGGCAAGCCCTTGAAACACATGGATGCCTTCCGCGAAGTGCATTTCGGCGATTGGGAGGGACGGGAGATTGCCGAGATCTGGCGCGAACAGGGCGTACACGTGCGGCGTTTCTTTGCCGATCCAGTCAACTGTGCTCCCCCCAATGGCGAGCCCCTTCACGATTTTCGTGAACGTGTGCTTGAAGGCTGGCAGGAGCTGCTAGCTGCTCACCGCGGCGAACATGTGCTGCTGGTGGCCCATGGCGGCACCATCCGCGTACTGCTGGCCGAGGTGCTAGCCATGCCGCTGGAACGCATCGCCAATCTGGAGGTGCCCTACGCTTCCGCCAGCCGCATTCGCATCCACCACAGCGAACAGCAGCCGGACTTCGCCTCGCTGGTCTTCCATAACGGCACGTTTGTCTGATAGGGTTAGCCGCTCATGTATAAAAAACGCACAATTGTCGACTGGTTCACACCATGACAGCTGATCACGAGGCCAGAATCACCGAGCTGGAAAGCCGGGTAGCGTTTCAGGAAGACACCCTGAACACACTCAGCCAGCAGTTGGCGCATCAACAGTCTGTCACCGAAAAGCAACAACAACAGCTGCAGAATTTATACCGCCAGTTGCAGGACCTCAGGGATCTGTCTGGCCACGAGGGACCGTCACAGGAGATGCAGGAAAAACCGCCGCACTACTGAACGGAGTTTTACATGTCAGCATTGACTATCAAGAAATCCATCCACATCAACGCCGACGCCGTGGCCGTATTTGACGCCATTGCCGATTTCGAGCACTACAGCCAATGGAACCCCTGGGTGATCGAGGCCCACGGCCTGTGTGCGACAGGCAGCATTGTCACCGCCGTACGCCGCTGGTTTGGCCTGCGTTTCGCCGCAAAACACGAAATCACCGAGGTGACGTTTCCTGAAAAGATGCGCTGGCGCGGCTACAGCTGGTTCAGTTCACTGGTGCAGGTGGAGCGCGAGCGCCATGTGTTCCCCGGCATCGACGGCTCCACGCTGTATACCGTCAAAGTGATCGTCAGCGGCCCCTTGGCGCGCCTGGGCTACGCCGTAGGGCATCACACCATCAGCCAGGGTATGAAAGCCGAAACCCTGGCCCTGAAACAACTCTGTGAAACCCATGCCATCGCCCACGACAAGAAACCGGTGCGCATGGCCAAAATACGCAGTGTCGACCTGAGCGGCAAACACACCGCCACGGTTATCTAGGTTGGGAAAACTTCAGCATGTGCCGGCGGATCAGGCCGCGTACAGGCCAGATCAGGTAGCGCAGCACACGCCATTGCTGTTGCAATTCCTGTTTATAGGCATCGAGACCGTATTGCTGGAACTGCAATAATTGCTGGCTCTCCAGCGTGTCCATCCAGTCGGTGTAATACGGCTCCCGGCCAAACACCTCTGCCGACAACTCACCGATACCCATGGTGCGCGGCATGATGTTGACGAAATCCAGCCACGAGCTCTGGCTGCTGCGACCACTGCCCAGAAACAGGATCTTGCCTTTCACCTGTGGATTGTCGAGTGCATTGGCCATGGCCAGTGCCGCATCTTTCGGGTGCAGATATTCAATGCGCGTCTGCGGATCCAGGCTGAACATATGGCGCAGCATGGCCTCCTGATCGCCCGTCTTCTGGTTGAGCGCATCCACACATGCACCAATGCGCAGGATGACCCACGGAATCGCGCTGGCGCGCAGGCGTTTTTCACAGTCGATCTTGTGGCCGGCGTAAGCGTCCCGCGCTTCGTACGGCATATCGACGCGGCACGGCGGCTGACGGTTATTGCTGAAACCGTGTACGGAAATGGATGACGGAAACACCAGCAGCGGCATCAGCGGTTGCGCGGCGATGGCATCAATCACCAACTGTGTGCCACCGACATTGATCTTCTCGGCGAGTTGCGGTTTTTGTTCCGACATTGGCGGAATCAGTGCCGCGAGATGAATCACGGCATCCTGGCCGGCAACAGCCGCATTGACGCTCGCCTTATCGGTAATATCACCCCAGCACATGCGGATACGAGTGCCAAACTTGCGCGCAAGCTTGCGATTCAATTTGGTGTCGAGATCAAAACACGTCACCGTATGATTACGTCGCAGCAATTCCTCCAGCACTCGCGTGCCGATAGTGCCGAAGGGACCGGTCAGTAATACGTTCATGTCGTTTGCCTGTGGGTGATTTTGCTGTCGTGGAATACCGTGCTGCGCCGTTATCATAGCGGCTTGAATCCCCTTGCCAGCTACGGGTTCTACCATGGCCCGACAAAAAGATGATACCGAGACCGCGATGACTGACGATGTGATCTTCGATGCGCTCGCCGAGAGATTCGAGCGCAAGATCTATGGCTCGGAAAAAGGCGACCTGCGCCTGCACCTGCTGTGGGATGATTTGCAGGGCAACATTCCCGCGCTCGCTTCGCTGCGCGCACTGGATGCCGGCGGCGGTCTCGGCCAGATCAGCCAGCGCCTGGCTGCACTCGGTTGCGAGGTGACGCTCGCCGAACCGGCGGCTGCCATGCTGGCGCGCGCGCGTGAATTATTTATCGAGAACCATATTGATACCTCACGCACGGCGTTTTTGCAGGCCAGCATCCAGCAACTCCCGGCCGTGCTGCCGAAGCAGCCGTTTGATCTGGTGGTCTGCCATGCCGTGCTGGAATGGCTGGCCGAACCGCTGACTACACTCGCTCCCCTGCTCGACTGGATGACGCCCGGCGGCTACCTGTCACTGGCGTTCTACAACCGCGAATCCATCATCTGGAAGAACCTGCTCAAGGGCAATATCCACAAGGTGCGCAGCGGCAAGCTGGCGGGCGATCCCGGCAGCCTGACACCCATCAACCCACAATCGGCGCCGGCCGTCATCGACTGGCTGCGCGAACAAGGGCTGGAAATTGTCAGCACCACCGGCATACGCTGCCTGAATGACTATCTTTACCCGGGGGTAAACATCGCCGCAGACGAACTGCTGCAACTGGAGCGCGAACTCAGCCGGCAGGAACCCTACAAATGGCTGGGCCGCTATATTCATGTCATCGCCCGCCAGCCGCTTTGCTAGAATGCGCGCCTTGCCTGCCAGCGATGAAAGCCCATGACCACCCCCGACCTGCACACCCTGCTCGAAAACATCACACCCGAGATATACGAGGCGCTGAAACTCGCCGTGGAACTGGGCAAGTGGCCCAATGGTGAGCGACTCACTGCCGAACAGCGCGAGACCTGCCTGCAGGCGGTGATCTACTACGACGGCCGCCACAAACCCGAACAGGAGCGCGTGGGCTACATCAACCGCGAAGACCACGAACACTGCGGCAGCGAGGGTGATGCCCAGCACGATCACAGCGGCAATCGCTGGAGTGAAGAACAGCTGCTGGTGTTTCGTGACATGACGCAAGACAATCCGACCCGGCACTGACACATGCCCACCATTACCGGCTGTCTCGACAAGATGCAGATTGCGCCAGATTCACCTGCGCAATACACGCTGCCGCTGGGCGAGGAGCGTGTGCCGTTGAATGCGCTGATCGGCCAGCCGATCACACTGCGCTACACCGGCGTTATCCGCTGCACGCATTGCGGACGCAAAAGCAACAAAAGTTTCAATCAGGGCTATTGCTTTCCCTGCTTCAAGAAACTTGCGCAGTGTGACAGCTGCATCGTCAGCCCTGAGAAATGCCATATCGCTGCCGGCACCTGTCGCGAACCGGATTGGGCCGCCAGCCACTGCCAGACTGATCACATCGTGTATCTGGCCAATTCGTCTGGACTCAAGATCGGTATCACCCGCGCCAGCCAAATGCCCACGCGCTGGCTCGACCAGGGCGCTGTGCAGGCGCTGCCGATTGCACGCGTTGCCAATCGCCATCTGTCCGGCCTGATGGAAGTGCTGTGCAAACCGTTTGTCGCCGACAAGACAGACTGGCGCGCACTGCTGCGCAGCGATGCAACGCCGATTGATCTCGGCTCCGCCCGCAACGCATTGCTGGCACATGAAAGCGTGCAGACCGGCTTGCAGGAGTTGCAGAGCGCACGAGGTCTGGCAGTAATACAGTTACTTGATGATGACGGTGAACAGCGTTTCAGCTACCCGGTTGTGCGCTATCCTGACAAAGTGAGCACTTTAAATCTGGACAAGGAGCCGCAGGTGACAGGCGAATTACTGGGCATCAAGGGCCAGTATTTGCTGTTTGCACAGGGCGCTCTCAATATCCGCAAATTCACCGCTTACGAAATCGAATTTTCGAGCTGATACCGCACAGGACTCACCGGCATGAACACCGCACTCGCCCAGCCCATCTTCCTCAAGGATTACGCGCCGGCAGATTTCCTGATCGACGAAACCCACCTGAATTTCCAGCTCGGCGAAACCGCGACCACCGTCACCTCGCGACTGGTGATGCGCCGCAATCCCGCCGGCAATGCTGCCGCACATCTGGTGCTGGACGGCAGCGGGCTGGACATGCGCCGACTGGTACTGAACGGCAACACGCTGTCGGTGCGCGACTACCAGGTTGTCGGCGACAAACTGCACGTCATTGCACCGCTGCCGGAACAGTTCGAACTGGAGTCCGTTGTCATCATCAAGCCGCAACTGAACACTGCACTCGAAGGTTTGTACAAATCGCGCACCATGTTCTGCACGCAGTGTGAAGCCGAGGGCTTCCGCAAGATCACCTGGTACCTCGACCGCCCCGATGTCATGTCCACGTTCACCGTCACCATACTCGCGGAAGAAAAACGTTACCCGGTACTGCTCTCCAACGGCAATCTGGTGGAAAGCGGCAAGCTCAACAACGGCATGCACTGGGCGACCTGGAAAGATCCGTTCAAGAAACCGTGCTACCTGTTTGCACTGGTCGCCGGCGATCTCAAATTCGTGGAAGATTTTTTTGTCACCATGAGCGGCCGTCGCATCACACTTCGCATCTATGTCGAGGAAAAGGATCTGGCGAAATGCGGCCACGCGATGACCGCCCTGAAAAATGCCATGAGCTGGGACGAAACCACTTACGGCCGCGAATACGATCTCGACATCTACATGATTGTCGCCGTCGATGACTTCAACATGGGCGCGATGGAAAACAAGGGCCTCAATGTTTTCAACACCTCCTGCGTGCTGGCACGCCCGGAGATCACCACTGACAAGGGCTTCCAGCGTGTGGAAGCCGTGGTGGCACACGAATACTTCCACAACTGGTCCGGCAACCGTGTCACCTGTCGCGACTGGTTCCAGTTGAGCCTGAAAGAAGGTTTCACGGTTTTCCGCGACAGTGAGTTCTCCGCCGACATGGGTTCGCGCACGGTGAAACGTGTGGAAGAAGTGAACCTGTTGCGCACCGTGCAATTTGCCGAAGATGCCGGGCCGATGGCACATCCGGTGCAGCCGCCGTCCTATATCGAGATTTCCAACTTCTACACACCTACCGTTTACGAAAAAGGCGCGGAAGTCGTGCGCATGTTGCATCGTCTGCTCGGTGCAGAACAGTTTCGCAAAGGTACCGACCTGTACTTTGATCGCCACGACGGCCAGGCCGTCACCATTGAAGAATTTGTCGGCGCCATGGAAACTGTTTCCGGCCGCGATCTCACGCAATTTCGCCGCTGGTACACGCAAGCAGGCACACCGGTGTTATCGGTGCGTGGCGATTACGACGAGAACAGCCAGACGTTTGTACTCACAGTGGTACAGAGCTGCCCGCCGACACCGGAAGCACAATCGAAACAGGCCTTCCATATTCCGCTGGCCATTGGCCTGCTCGGTGATGCCGGCAGTCTGGCGCTGCATCTGCGCGGACACACCAATACAGAAAGTGCCGACAACACGCACATGGTGTTAGAGGTGACGGAAAGTGTGCAGCAGTTTGTCTTTGAACAAGTGCGCGAAAAACCGGTGCCCTCACTGCTGCGCGGATTTTCCGCACCGGTGAAACTCGACTACCCGTACACCCGCGAAGAACTGGCATTCCTGATGAGTCGCGACAGCGACGGCTTCAACCGCTGGGATGCCGCACAGCAACTCGGCGTACAAGTCTTGCAGGAACTCACCGAATGCGTGCTGCAAAAAACACAGCTGCAACTGGATGCGCGACTGATTGCGGCCTACCGCGTACTGCTGCAGGATGAAACACTCGACCCGGCCATGGTGGCATTGATGCTGGAACTGCCGGGTGAAATCTATCTGGCGGAACAAGCCACTGTCGCGCATCCCGATGCCATTCATGCCGCGCGCCTGTTCGCGCGCCAGACACTGGCGCGTGAACTGAAACGCGAACTGCTCGACACCTACCAGCGCCACCAGACCACCGGCGTCTACCGCCCGCTGGCTGCCGACATAGCCAAACGCAGCCTGAAAAATACGGCGCTCACCTATCTGATGTTGCTCAACGATAAAGAGCTGGTGAAACTGTGTCTGGAACAATACAACAACGCCGCCAACATGACAGACAGCAGCGCAGCGCTGAGCGCGCTGATCAATTGCGATGCGGATTTTGTTGCCGATGTTCGCGAAAAAGCCCTGCGCATTTTCTACAAGCGCTGGCAGCACGAACCGCTGGCCGTGAACCACTGGTTGCAATTGCAGGCCTGCGGTCACCTGCCCGGCGCGCTGGATCGCGTACAGGCGCTGCTGCAACATGAGGCCTTCGACATGCGCAACCCGAACAAGGTGCGCGCCGTCATTGGCGCTTTTACCGGCCAGAACCCGGTACATTTCCACGCTGCCGATGGCAGCGGCTATCGCTTCCTCGCCGACAAGGTGATTGAACTCGACAAGATCAATCCGCAAATCGCCGCACGACTGCTGGGGCCGTTGACGCGCTGGCGCAAACTGCCAGCTGAACAACAGGAAAAAATGCGCGAAGAACTGCAACGCATCCTGCTGAGCGGCACCCTGTCAGCCGATGTATTCGAAGTGGTCAGCAAATCCGTACACTGAAAACACCACCTCTCCACGACCAATGCAGACTGCCATCATCCTCAACCTGCGCCTCACCCTGAGAATCACACAACCCAGACTCAGATGAACCCACCACCAAACATCCGTTAAAAAACAGCAGTGGCTTAAATTCGTGCAACACCCAATAGCCGGGCACAATCCTAGCTCAAGCCAGCCATCTTGCTTATTCTATTCCGCAACACACCCGTGCGCTTTTCAAACAACAAATACGCCACATAGGTAAAAATATAAATCACCAGCGACAAACCCACAAAATAGATACAGCCATAGACATCAGGCTGCCGCTGAAATTCAACACCGAAATTCTGGTAAAGAAATGAAACAGCGAATATCAAAATTGGAAAATGGAACAAATATGTTGAATATGAAAAGTCTGCAAGCTTTTGATTGAGATCTGAAAAAGGAATCTCTCTTTTGATTGTGCAGATAGATGCCAGAAACAGCGCGCACCCAACACCAAGCACAGCATCTCTTAAATACTCAACAAAAAGAGACTCACGATTGACAGCATTATCAACATTGTGGCTCAAACGAGAGGCAAACATCACACCCAAAAACAACAAACCAAAAACCAATGCCGCATATTTATGCCCCTGCATTATTCTCGATACCGGAATAACCATAAGACCCAACACCCAGATAGAACCCCAAATCACTGTCTTTACAGGAACTATCATTACAATAAGCGCAATCGGCACAACCCATATCTTTTTATTGTCTTTAAAAAAAGAATAGACCAGCATAAACAACATGTAATACCACCATTCATAAGACAAACTCCACAAAGGATTATTACTACCAAATGTAGATGTAAACTTACCCTGAAGCATCAACAAATTTCCCACAAAAGCCATCAGTGTGAATTTTTCGGATATAACAGAAGACAACGAGTTTGTATGATACTTGGCAGAATTAGTGTACAGCTCTGCACCATTAAAAAAGTTTAGCCCGAAATAATCAAAAAACGCCCCCACAATAAGAGCGGGGACCAATACCACGTATATCCTCGAAAAACGGTCAATTAAATATTTTCTGTAATCTGCCTTGATCGACCATCTCTGCATAGATATACCGCCAACCAAAAAACCACTTATAACAAAAAACAAAACCACCGCCTCATGACCAAACCCCGTCACAAAATACAACCCTTTCAAGAAAATATTTTTATGAATCTCCACATCTTTGAAATTTACAAGTATCAAGTACCTGCTATGAGCAACCAAAACCAACAAGGCGGACAACCACCTCAGCATATTTACAACATTGGAAGTATTTTTATCTATCATATAATTCACCAAAATTACCTGGTTACAAAAAATCCATCAGAAAGAAATTTTTTTCTTCCGTATCTTTGCCATCAGCAATATCAACACGCATGCCACTAACAACGGCCAATTACCAAAACGCTGGTAAGGCGTCTGCCCTTGGTAGGCCTTCACATCACCTTGCAACACAAACGGCTGAAATTGTGGCGAGCGGCTGACGATGCCGCCCTTGTGATCAATGAACGCCGATATACCGTTACTGGTGGCACGAATCATTTCGCGCGCATTTTCGCGAGCACGCATTTGCGCCATCTGCAAATGCTGGTGCGGCCCAATGGAACCGCCGAACCAGGTGTCATTGCTCACCGTCAGCAATATATCAGCATCGCGTGCCTGTGATGCCACCAGCTCCGGGTATGTCACTTCATAGCAAATACTGGATGCCACACGCATCACGCCACTAAAAAGATTTTCCTGTTGTTCAGGCCCGATGCTGAATGCCGAAATCGGCATTTTGAAAAAATCCAGCAAGCCTTCGAGCCATTGTTGTAATGGCACGTATTCGCCAAAAGGCACCAGCCTGCGCTTGTGATAGAAGCCCTGCGCCTCGCCCAGCCCCAGCAAACTGTTGTGATAAACACGCTCGCCACTTTCTGCATACTGCATGGAAGGCACGCCGGCAATCAAAGCACCACCATGCGCGGCGGCCGTATCGCGCATTTCATGAAAAAACGCATGCTCTGGCGTATACAACTCAGGTATCGCCGCTTCCGGCCAGACAATCAGATTGCGGGGTTGCCAGAACGGCGCACTCATGTCACGAAACACATTGCGAATCTGCGCGCGCTGCTCGGGCTTCCATTTTTGCTGCTGCGGAATATTGCCCTGGATCAGAACCACATGCTGTGACAACGCAGGCACCGGTTGCGTCCACGAGATGCCATCGAGCACGACACCGGCAACCACCATCACAGTCAGCAGCACTACCGGCAACCACAGGCGACGCCTATTTTTCAACGCAACCACCACACTCGCCGCCAACACCGCCAGCAACAGGCTGACACCATAGATACCGATTACTGGCGCCCAGCCACCCAGCACCGTGTCCGTCTGGCTGTAACCGAGATAAAGCCAGGGAAAACCCGTCAGCAACCAGCTGCGATACCACTCGTCCAGCACCCACACTGCAGGGAAACTCCACAACAGCAACTGTGGATGGCGATGAAAGACGCGCAACCACAACCAGAGCGGCAGAGCAAAGGCCAAGGCCAGACCCGCCACAAAAGCCAGCGTCGCCAGCACAGCCACCGGCAATGGTGCATACCCGTAATCGTGAATACTGACGTAAACCCAGGAAGCACCGGTACCGAAATAACCGAACCCGAAACAATAGCTGCGCCAACATTGCCGACGCAGCGACAACTCCGGCAGCAAGCACAAAAAAAACACAAGTGGCAGTGGCGCAAACCACCACAGATTGAAAGGTGCAAGCGACAATGGCAACAAGGCACCGGCCGCACACGCCAGTGCGTCGCCCCATTTACCCACGACAAAGCGATTCATCGCCGGTTGTTATTCGCTGGCGCTGACAGCTGGCTGCGGCAAGGTCACACGCAGCAGGTGAATTTGCCGCTTGTCGGCATTGACTACGCGAAAACTGAAATCACCGATCGCCGCAATTTCGTTGCGACGCGGCAAGTGACCGAAAGTGTGCATCAGGATGCCACCAATGGTATCGAACTCCGTGTGCGGAATATTGGCGCCGAATGCCGCATTGAAGTCCTCTATCGGTGTCAGCGCCTTGACCAGATAATCATTGCCGGACAGCGGACGAATAAAACGTTCGTCTTCTTCAATATCGGTTTCATCCTCGATATCGCCAACGATTTCCTCCAGCACATCCTCAATGGTTACCAGGCCGGCAACGTTGCCGTACTCGTCGACGACGATGGCCATGTGGTAACGATTCTGGCGAAATTCCCGCAACAGATCATTGATGCGCTTGGTTTCAGGGATCACATTCGCCTGATGGAGATGATCTTCAATACGGAAGCTGTCTGCACCTTTCAAAATCAGCGGTAGCAGTTTTTTTGCCAGCAGAATACCCAGCACCTGATCCGGAGAATCACCGATAACAGGAAAACGTGAATGTTCGGATTCGATAATGACAGGCAGCATGGCCTCCAGACCATCGCTGGCCTTCAGGCTGACCATTTGCGGGCGCGGCACCATGATGTCGCACACTTGCTTGTCACGCACCTTCAACGCATTTTCCATGATGGAAAATGCTTCGTCGTCGAGCACGTGTTGCTTGTGGGCATCACCGAGGATTTCCAGCAGGTCATTGCTGTCACGCAACGACAAACCGACAGCTTTCATGAAACGATCCAGCCAGGAGCGATCGCCACCGGATTTTTCGTGATGATTGCCCGATGCATCATCTTGCATGGCAATAAAACTCCATAAAATTGAATCGTGAAAAACTACACATAGGGATTATCGATCCCCAGCTCACGCAAAACAGCAATCTCGCGCGATTCCATGACATCCGCTTCTTCGTCGTCAACATGATCAAAACCCAGCAGATGCAGGCTGCCGTGCACCACCATGTGTGCCCAGTGCGCCTGCGCTGTTTTACCCTGCTCTTGCGCTTCACGCAGTACAACAGCGGCACAAATCGCCAGATCTCCCAGCAAGGGCGGGTCACAATCTTCCGGCAACTCACTGGGGAATGACAAGACATTGGTGGCGTAATCCTTGCCGCGATACTGTGCATTGAGGGCCGCGCTTTCCTGCTCGTCAACAATGCGCATCGAAACTTCGGCACGCGAGCGCAGACCCTTCAGTGCTGCCTGCACCCAGGACAGGAAATCCGCATCACTCGGCACCTGCAGCGCGGCACAGGCGTTGTCTATATCGACCTGCACATCCATCAGACACCGCCATCCTCATGGCGATCATAGGCGTCGACTATGCGCTGCACCAGCGGATGGCGCACCACATCGCGCGATGAAAAGCGCGTGAAGTTGATGCCGTCTACACCATCGAGAACTTCGCAAGCATGCAGCAAGCCGCTGCGTGTACCGCGCGGCAAATCAATCTGCGTGGCATCACCGGTAATCACCGCTGTGGAGCCGAATCCGATGCGCGTAAGGAACATCTTCATCTGCGAACAGGTGGTGTTCTGGCTCTCGTCGAGAATGATGAAGGCATTGTTCAGGGTGCGCCCGCGCATGTAGGCGAGCGGCGCCACTTCAATCACCTGCCGCTCCAGCAGTTTTCCCACCACTTCAAAACCGAGCATTTCGTACAGCGCGTCGTAGAGAGGGCGCAAGTAAGGGTCAATTTTCTGTGCGAGATCACCGGGCAGGAAGCCGAGTTTTTCACCTGCCTCTACGGCCGGACGCACCAGCAACAAACGCTCGACCTTGTCGGCCAGCAAGGCCTCCACGGCACAGGCTACTGCCAGATAGGTTTTGCCGGTGCCGGCCGGGCCAATACCGAAACTGATGTCATGGCGCTGGATAGCACGCACATAGGCGGTCTGCATGGCACCGCGCGCTTTCACCACACCTTTCTTGGTGCGGATTGCCACTGCCGCTTCAGCGGCTGAAGGTGCTGCCAACGCATCGAGATTGGCATGTTGCAGATGCAGGTGTATCTGTTCGGGCGTCAGCTCCTGTCGGCCTTCGGTTTCGGCATAAAGGCTGCGCAAGAGTGCGTCCGCCGACTGCGCCGCATCACTGGCACCACTGATGGCAAACACATTGCCGCGCGGATAGATCTGCACCTGCAAGCGCTGCTCGATCTGCTTCAGATGCTGGTTGAGCTGGCCGCACAAACTGGCCAGTCGGCGCGTGTCTGCGGGCTCCAACGTCAGGGTGTGGGAGGTACTTGCGGATTCCAGGGGGATATCGGTTTTCAATGCTGCCCTGAAGCGCTCGCTGCGCAGTCTGTCGAAGGTCTAGGATATAACGGGAGCACGGCGGGAGAACAGCATTTTCATCAGTTGCTTGACCATCAGTTGACCGGTGCCGCCGTCAGCGCGGGATGGCGCCTTTCCCCTGTCGGCGCGCTCCTTGCGGCAAGCATGGCAAATGCCTGATGCAGGGCATGAATGTCTATCGGCTTGGTGCATACCGCATCAGCACCGCCTTTGAGAATGTCCTGCTCGTCACCCTCCTGCAGCCAGGCGCTGAGTGCAATGATCCCCACGTTGCGCACCCGCTCATCCGCCAGAGCACGGATGCGGCGTATGGCAGTCAGCCCATCGGTACCCGGCATGTGTATATCCATCAATACACAATCAAAAACCTGCGCCTGCAAACGCTGCAACGCTTCTTCTGCCGAATTGGCCAACACCACGCGATGCCCCTCGTACTCGAGGATGCCCTTGGCGGCGATGCGATTGATCTCTGCATCATCAACTACCAGCAACTGCAGCGATGCCACCGCTGCAGCCGGGCTGGCACCCTCGCCGTTCAACAGCAACTGCGCAGCGCCGACGCTGCCGGCCGACAAGGCGAGCGTAAAACAGAAGGTACTGCCACTGCCCTCCAGGCTTTCCACCGTGATGTCGCCACCCATAGCACGCGCCAGGTTGCGGCTGATGTTCAGGCCAAGGCCGGCACCACCAAAACGGCGCTGGATATCGCGCGCCTGGCTGAACGGCGTAAATATCTGCCGCTGAACGTCTTCCGACATACCAATACCGGAATCAATCACACGAAAGCACAGGTTCAGGCTGGATCCCGTTGCCGACGATGATTCCACCTGCAACTTGACGATGCCGCGATCCGTGAATTTGATGGCGTTGGCCAACAGGTTGATGAGGATCTGGCGAATGCGATTGACGTCACCATGCAGCACATTGGGCACCTGCGGCTCGACATGCGCCGAAAGAATCAAGCCTTTTTCTGTGGCTCGCCCTTCCATCAGCAGCACCAGACTGTCTACCAGCAAGCGCAAGTCAAAATCGCGCGGAACCACATCCAGTCGGTTGGCTTCCATACGTGAATAATCAAGGGTGTCATTGAGCAACGACAACAACGCATCACCGGAATAACCAATCGTATTCACCAGCTTCTGCTGTGCCGCATTGAGCGAGGTATTGCCGAGTATACGCACGATACTGAGCAGGCCGGCCAGCGGCGTACGGATTTCGTGGCTCATGATGGCCAGGAACGCCGACTTGATCTCGGTGGCCTGCTCGGCATTGAGCTTGGCGTGATGCAGCTGGCGAATGCGATCCGCCATGGCAAGACCGAACAACAACATTTCGATGGCACCGGCATTGGCAAACGCCAGTGGCTGCGGCGCATCAAACGGCAGCACCCGCAGATAGGACAAGCCGGTGACAAACAAACCCAGCGTCACCAGACCATGCCCCACGATAATAAAACGTGCCGGACGATAGCCCTTGGCCATGCGCCAGATACTGCTGGAGAGCATCAACAATGACAGCGGCAGAATCGCGAGCCAATACAGGAGAAACAATGCCGAGGCGTGCACAAACGGAAAGGCACACAGTGCAGCCGCAACAAGAATTGTCGCCAGACCATATATCCCGTTAAGCAAAGGATGATCGCGATTGATATTGAGAAAATCACGCGTGAACAGCAATGCAAACAGCGCCGAACCCAACTGGGTCAGCGCCGCGACATGTCGCGCCGGATCGGTATAGCCCGTCAACTGCCATAACACCCCAAAATAACTGCTCCAGGTCACCGTGACACAGAGACCGGAAAGCATGTACCACAGGTAAATGCGGTCTTGCGTGCCAATGAAAATGAAAAGGTTATACATCGCCAGCGCCAGCATCATGCCGATATAAAGCACAGCCAAGGTCTGATAGCTGCCAAATGTCGAATAGTGATACTGGCTGGTGTCCAGATGCACATACAAGCTGCCCTCGAACAACACGGAGCGCGCCTTGATCAACACCAGCTGCGTACTGTTGGCCGGAAGTTGCACCGGGAACACATGGCCAGGGCCGACATAGCGGCGCTCCGTCGGCGGATGCTCCATGCCACCGCGCAAGTACTGATCGGCGCGCTGACCCGCTTCGTCCCGCACCAGGATTTCGATGTCATCGGTGCGACTGTGCGTAAAATTGAGAAACCATTCTTCCTGCGCTGTCGCATTCTGGATTTCGATGACCAACCAGTACTGCCCACCGAGCGCACTGATCTTGCCGCTTGGCTCCTGCAACATACTGCGCCAGGGGCGAGAGTTGTCACGGAAGGACGCCATATCCCAGCGCTGTTCAGGATCGTGCACGATATAGCCGGACTTGATCAGGTTGATGGACTGAGTGAGATCAGTGAGGATGACCTTGGCAAAAGGGCGACTCTCGTCCGCCTGCGCTCCGCAGCAGAACAGGCAGCCACCCAGCAGTAGAGCCAGCAGCAACCGGAGTGGGCGCAGGAGGGTTGGCATGGGCGGGAAGCAATCCGTAGTCATTGCAGGGAATCCTTTCGAGTAAAACAAAATCGGCGCCGGAACTCAATCCGCGCGCCACGCCTGCAGAAAAGCGCTTACAGCTTGCCGGCGTTGTCTTTCAGATAAGCCGCCACGCCAGACGGATTGGCCCGCATGCCGGCATCACCCTTTTGCCAGCCCGCCGGGCACACGTCACCATGAGCCTCGTGGAATTGCAGGGCATCCACCAGACGCAACAATTCATCGATATTGCGGCCCAACGGCAGGTCATTGATGATCTGGCTGCGCACCACACCGCGCCGATCCAGCAGAAAGGCACCGCGAAATGCCACACCGCCATCCGTCTGCACATCGTAATCACGGCAGATCTGCTGGGTGAGATCCGCCGCCATGGTGTAGCGCACCGGGCCGATGCCACCCTCAGCAATCGCCGTGTTGCGCCAGGCGTTGTGGGTGAAGTGGGAGTCAATCGACACCGCCACCACCTCAACACCGCGCGCATCAAATTCTTCCATGCGATGATCAAGAGCGATCAGCTCGGACGGGCAGACAAAAGTGAAATCCAGCGGGTAAAAAAAGATCAGCCCGTACCTGCCACCGAGCGCCGCCGCCAGATTGAATTGCTCGACAATCTCGCCCGTTGCCAACACGGCCGGGCAGGTGAAATCGGGAGCGGGCTTGCCTACCAGTACAGCCATGCTGTTTCTCCTTGCTCTGCCATCTTAGCGGCCTGAAGGACGGGCGATCAGCCCGCTGCAGCTTCCTTGATCAACGGAGCCAGTTCGCCCTTGGCATGCATCTCGGTCACGATGTCGCAACCGCCAATCAGCTCACCTTTCACCCACAACTGCGGAAAGGTCGGCCAGTTGCCATAGCGAGGCAGATTGGCGCGAACTTCGGGGTTGGACAGCACATCCACATAGGCAAAACGCTCACCACAACCCATCAGCGCCTCTACGGTGCGGGCAGAAAAACCGCACTGCGGTGCATTCGGGCTGCCTTTCATGTACAGGATGATGGCATTGCCTTCGATCTGCTCTTTGATTTGATCCATGATATCCACGCTGAAACCTCGCAATCAGTGGAAACGGGAAAGCCGGCATTCTAGCCGGCAGGCGCTCAAAATACGACCATACGAAGTGAGGGGGTAGTGATGGCCTGCTTGCCCAGTTGGCCGCACATCAGAGTCACAATACTCAGAATTCATAGAGGAGGCCTCTGGAGATTGCAAAACTAGAGGTTCGATATTATGTTGCGCACACCCTCTGGACACATATCAATTCACGTGAAAATCACATGGACGGTCACATAAAATCAATACAGCTATTACGCTTTGCACTTTCAATAGTTTTACTGGCAGGGTTGACGGCAGCTTATGCTGCAGATTCTGACCTCGACGGAGTACCTGACTCTGTCGATCCCGCACCAAACGACGTTCTGGTTACAGGTTATCAACCTTCCTGGTTAGGTAAGTTCAGCGGCGAGAGTGTCAATGATCTATTTGGTCAGTCAGTGAGCAGTGCGGGTGATGTGAACAATGATGGCCACATGGATGTGATAGTAGGGGCGCCCTACGATGACAACAATGGCGACAGCTCCGGCTCAGCACGTATTTTCAGCGGCGTGAATGGCACCCTGCTCTACACTTTCAATGGTGACAGTGCCAATGACTTTTTTGGTAGTTCTGTCAGCGGCGCAGGGGATGTGAACAAAGACGGTTATGCTGATGTGATCGTTGGAACACCTTATGATGACAGCAATGGGCAAAATTCCGGCTCAGCACGCATTTTGAGTGGCGCCGACGGCGCCATCCTCTACACATTGAATGGCGACAGCGCCAATGATCTATTTGGCAATGCCGTAAGCGATGCAGGCGATGTCAACAACGACGGCTACGCCGATGTGATAGTGGGCGCGTATCAGGATGACAATCACGGCACAAATTCAGGCTCAGCGCGCATTTTCAGCGGTGCAAATGGCTCCATTCTTTATACCTTCAATGGCGACAACACCGGCGATTCTTTTGGCTGGTCTGTCCGCAACGCAGGCGATGTAAACCTCGATGGCTACTCCGATATCATCGTCGGCGCCTATCAGGATGACAACAACGGCCTTGATTCCGGCATGGCGCGTATTTTCAGCGGTGCCAATGGCACTATTCTTCGCACCCTCAATGGTGATGGTGCCGGCGACCATTTTGGTTATGCCGTAAGCAATGCAGGTGACATCAATAAAGACGGCAAAGCCGATGTAGTCGTGGGAGCATATAAAGATGACAACAACGGTACGGATTCCGGCTCTATAAGAGTCTTCAATGGTGCCAATGGTGCAATCATCTACACCTTCAACGGCGACAATGCTGGCGATTATTTTGGCTATACAGTAAGCGCTGCAGGGGATGTAAACAAGGATGGTTACCCCGATGTAATCGTGGGAGCATACAAAGATGACGACGGTGGTGGCGACGCTGGCTCTGCGCGCATTTTCAGTGGGGCCAATGGCTCAATTCTCTACTCATACAATGGCGACAGTGCCGGTGACTTATTTGGCTATACAGTGAGTGCTGCAGGCGATGTAGATAAAGACGGTTATGCCGATGTGATCGTGGGCGCGTATCAGGACGATGGTAAGGCCAACAACGGAGGTTCTGCATATATTTTCAGTGGCGCTGCCTTCTTGCAACAAACTGCAGATACTGATGCAGATGACATTGTGAATACGATGGATCCAGATGATGACAATGACGGCATGTCTGACATATGGGAAGCGCTCCACCGCTTTAACTTACTACTGAATGAGGGACAAGCAGCAACCGACCTAGACGGGGATGGATTGAGTAATCTGCAAGAATCTCTTTTGAACTCTAACCCCAACTCCACTGATACCGACTTGGACGGCATCTCCGACGCTAAAGACCCTGCGCCAACCGATGGCCTCGTCACCGGTTACCACCCACCGTGGATTGCCACATTCAACGGCGACAGTGCCGGCGATCAGTTTGGCTATGTGGTCAGTGGTGCAGGTGACGTGAACAAAGATGGTTATGCCGATGTTGTAATAGGGGCATGGCAGGACGACAACAACGGTAGTAATTCAGGCTCCGCACACATTTTTAGTGGTTCAAATAGTGCGATTCTCTATACCTTCTACGGAGACAGTACTGATGATTATTTTGGGCGAGCCGTCAGTGGTGCCGGCGATGTTAACCGGGACGGCTACGCCGATGTGATCGTAGGGGCGCATGGTGATGACAACAACGGCAGCGCATCAGGCTCCGCACGAATTTTCAGCGGCGCGAATGGCTCGATCCTGTACACATTCAATGGCGACAGCGCGGCCGATCTGTTTGGCAGCTCAGTCAGTGGCGCAGGCGATGTCAACGACGACGGCTACGCCGATGTCATCGTGGGTGCATTTCAAGATGACAACAATGGCAACGACTCCGGCTCTGCACACATCTTTAGCGGCGCCAATGGAGAAACCCTCTATACCTTCAATGGCGATAGCGCTGAAGACTATTTTGGCTGGTCAGTGAGCGGCGCAGGTGATGTAAATCGCGATGGTTATGCTGATGTAATCGTGGGAGCATACGGCGATGACAACACTAGTGACAGAGCTGGCTCTGCACGCATTTTTAGTGGTGCCAACGGAGAAATCCTCTACACCTTCGATGGCGACAGCGCCAACGACAAATTTGGCGACGCAGTGAGTGCTGCAGGCGATGTGAACAATGACGGTTACACGGATGTGATAGTAGGGGCACCTCAAGATGACAATAATGGAGACAACTCTGGTTCAGCACGCATATTCAGCGGCATTAATGGCTCCCTGCTCTACACTTTCAATGGCGACAACTCCAATGACTTATTTGGCACTTCCGTCAGCGGTGCAGGCGATGTCAACAAAGATGGCTATACCGACGTCATAGTGGGCGCATATTCCGATGACAACAACGGTGACGCATCTGGCTCCGCTCGTATTTTCAGCGGTGCAAACGGTACCATTCTCTACACGTTCAATGGTGATAATCTGCAGGATTATTTTGGTATTGCCGCTAGCGGTGCCGGCGACGTCAACAATGATGGCTACGCAGATTTAATCGTTGGGGCTTATTACGATGACAACAATGGCAATGCTTCCGGCAGTGCACGCCTATTTAGTGGTGCAATGTTTTTGCAACAAGTAACAGATACGGACAGCGATGGTGCTGTAAATACTATGGACATTGATGACGACAACGATAGCATAACTGATGAGACTGATAACTTTCCGATCGATACTGACAATGACGCCATCAACAATATTGACGACCCTGACGATGATGGCGACAACATCCCCGATTACATCGACGCTGAACCATTAAACGCAGGAATTGCCAGAGAGCGCACGCTATTATTAAACACCCCTTACAGAGGCTCCTCTGTAAGAGAAAACACTGCGGCACAGTAAACCACGCAAACGTCACCAACCAAAAGACAACTGCTTTCCCCTACTAAACCACCCGAAAACCAAACACGGGTGACAGCGCATTTCGACCAAACCGAAAACTCTAAAAGCATTGAAGTAAATACTTACAGCGCGACCAACAGCAACAACACAATCTGCTCGATCAACTGCTTTTTGCCTGCTGATACGGATGCTTCCACACCACCTTCGGCGCCGGCAACTGCTGCACGGCCGCTGCAAAATCAGCACTGTTTTGTTGCCACGCGGCGATGAATGCATCTTCATATGCATAATCAAACGGATCGCCCAGGTTCTGCTCGGCCTCACTACCATCTGCCAGCGGGTTGCTCAGGTAATAATCCACCGTACGCGCCAGCGCCTCCTCCACACTCACCACATCACGATATCCCAACTGCTGTTTCAACTTGCCGATATCCATCACACAGTGATGGCGATACAACAGCTGCGGCGGCGTGGCGCGAAAACCTGCCGGCAATGCGTCAAAGGGAATACTCACCGTTTCAAAACGATGCTGCAAAATCTCGCCCAGCATCTCTACCCATTGCTGGTTGCACAACAGCCGGTCATCACAGACGTTGTAGATTTCACCCGCACAGGCTTGCGGCTTTTCCACGGCGAGCGTGATGGCATGCGCGACATTTTCCGAAAAGCCGCGCGACACCATTGTCAATCCACCGGCAGGCATGATCAACGGCACACGTTTTTCGCGTGCGCGGCGAATCAAGCCCCATTCCGCAGGGCAGATATTGTTCGGACCGTACACCAGCGGATAACGGAAATGCGTGACATTGAACAGACCCTGCGCGTGCAAGGCCATCACCTCGTCTTCGGTCTTGCGCACCATTTGTGAAAAACGGTCTTCGGTATCTGCACGTGACAACGGATGATTTTCAGCGAGAAACAGTGGCGTAGGTTGTGTGGTTTCCCACGGGTTGGGCGCCATCATCTCGCCCCAGCCCTTGTAAACCGGCGCCGCACCGCCGACGGAAATCAAACGTGCGGTCTTGCCAACCAGCACTTGTGCCACGTGCCGCAGGCGACCATACATCGCGATCGCCACATCAAATTGCTTGCCTTCGAGCGCAACCGCCAGCGATTCCTTGTCGTTCGGATCAGCGATGATGCGCGCCACGCTGTCAGGCAGATCCGGCTTGTGCACACCGCGATGCAGGATAGTCACCGCGCAACCGCGCGCCAGCAAGTTGCGCACAATCACAGTGCCAGTGACGCCTGCACCACCGATTACCAATACTTTCATGCCCTGCTCCTGAAACGCTTTTATCACGTACCGATTATTGTCATAACGCAAGCCGGGCGCCATCCGCCAAAGCGCAGATGGCGCCAGACCGAAGTTTGACGTGCAGCTCCGGCTGCGGTGCATTACCATGAAACAGCACTGACCGTAAAAAAAGAGCAATTTGCCCGCATGGCTTTACCCGATACATCAGCATCCGGCTTCGTACGCCGCTTTGGCCGACTCGCCGGCGCCTACTGGAATGGCGAGCAAAAATGGCAGGTACGCGGGCAGACACTGGCACTGCTGCTGTTGACGATGGCACAGGTGGGGCTTGCCATCTGGACCAATTACTGGAACCGCGCGCTGTTCGACACGCTGGAAAAACGCTCACTACCGGAATTCCTGCTGCAGATTGGCACGTTCGCAATCATTTTCCTGTTGACGATTGCCGTCACCGCCGCGCACCTGCGCGTGAAACGCTGGCTGCAACTGGGTTGGCGGCAGTGGCTGACTGAAACCCTGCTCAATCGCTGGATGTGTCGCGGCCATCACTACCAGCTGCTGTTCACCACCGGCGAGCATGACAACCCCGATGGCCGTATTGCCGAAGACATCCGCATCGTCACCGAGACCACGCTGGCACTGGCACACACCCTGGTGTATTCGCTGCTGATCCTCGGTAGTTTCGTCGACATCCTTCTCAGCGTCACCGGCTCGGCCAGTGTGCCGGGCACCGATGTCAATGTGCCCGGCTACATGGTGTTACTGGCTTTTGTGTACGCCGGCGTCGGTTCAAGCCTCGGCTTCATGCTCGGCAAACCCCTGATCGACTCCACCAATAAACTGCAGACTGCCGAAGCCAACTTCCGCTTCGGTCTGGCACATGCGCGGGAAAATGCGGAAGCCGTGGCGCTGATGCGCGGCGAAAAACTGGAGCGCAAGCGTTCGGCGCAACACTTTGCCGCCATTGCCTGGCAGTGGACGCAACAGACCTTTGCCTACACATGGATTGTGTCGTTCTCGAATGGTTACGGTACGCTGCTGCCGGTTTTTCCCATTCTGGTCGCAGCACCTCAGTACATCGCCGGCACCATGACACTGGGCGTACTGATGCAGGCGGCACAGGCCTTCCAGAAACTGACTTCGGCACTGTCATGGCCGGTGGACAATCTCGGCGACATGGCCAAGTGCCGCGCCTCGGCCGACCGCGTGCTCACGCTGCACGAAAGTCTGCTGGCACTGGATGCCAATGCCGCGCAGAGTGACATCCACCGCATTGCCATCGGCACGTCACCACACCAGGAAATGCTGTTCAACAACCTTTGCATTGCCGACCCTGACGGCCAGATCGTACTGGAAGGTTTCAACGCGCACATCCATCGCGGTGAGCGCGTGCTGCTGGCCGGCAACTCCGCTGCAGCCATCAGCCTGTTCAAGGCCACTGCCGGTTTGTGGCCGTGGGGGCAGGGCGAAATCCTGCTGCCTTACGACCAGCAGATTTTCTTCATGCCACAGCGCCCCTTCATTCCTCACGGTACGCTGCGCGCCGCACTGAGCTACCCGCTGCCCGCCGAGAATTTCAATGACGCCACCGTGCATCACGCACTGGAATGCTCAGGGCTGTGTCACCTGAGCACAAGACTGGATGAAGTCGACGAATGGGATCGCGTGCTGCCAATGCGCGCGCAACAACGCCTCGGTTTTGCACGGCTTATGCTGCACAAGCCATGCTGGATTTTCATCGAGGAAGCCACGGATGCCTTCGACCCCAAAGGCGAAGTGCGGATGATGGAAATGCTGTTGCGCGAGTTTCCCAACGCCACCATCATCACCATCAGTTTTCATTCCGATCTGGAAAAATACTATCACCGCAAACTGGTGCTGCCGCGCACGCCGGATGGCAAGTTCCTGTTCCAGGCCACGCATTTCTGCGCGCTGCCACGTCGCGTGCCGCGTCAGTACGGCATCAGCGACTGACGCGCTCTGCCGCATGAAATGAGGCGGGCAGCCAGCCGCGCTCTACACACTCACGAAAACACCAGGCTGGCGTGGTTTCGGTTTTGTAACTCCAGAAAAACCAGCCGAGATATTTTTCAAATGTCGCCAACTGCGACGCAGCATAACCGCGATACGCCACATTTTCCTGGAACGCGTCCATACGCTCCAGTGCGTGATTGAACGGGCCTTCTGCCCAGAGTGACACCACTTTCAGGTCCAGCCCCAGACTCCACTCGCCACAGATGGCGGGCAACTTCAATTCGCGAATGATGCCATCCGCTTCGCTTTTCCAGTCGACCGCCGATTTGCGGATGTGACCATAGATATCCATGTCGATATCCTCGCGCGCAAAACACTGGTAGCGATGAATATCGAAAACCACGTTGCGGAATTCCGGCTCCTGCATGAAGCCGAGATATTCACGCCAGTCGCGAAAGCCGTCGTGAAAAATCACCGCAACGTCGTCCGCTGCACAAAACTGGCGAATACATTGATACGCAGCCGTGTTGTAGCGCTTGAGGTAATCCGTCGGCACATCCCAGCGCGGCTCGTTTAACACTTCGATGGCATGCAAGGCAGCGCGCCCGTTGTAACGCTGCGCCAATCGCGCCAGCACTGACAGCGAATGCTGGAAATACTCTTCTTTGGTATGCCACTCGCACACATCCTTGATACCGCCGTTATCAAAGCCGTTCTGGCAACCGGGCGCAGCATGCAAATCCAGCACAATGCGAATACCGGTCTGTTCCGCCCATTCAAAAGCGCGATCCAGCACATCAATACCACCGGTGACAAACGGATGCGAATTGGCGCCGTACTTTTCGTGATAGGGATAATCCGGCCCGAAAATCCAGTGCCCGAGCGGAATGCGCACCGCGTTAATGCCGATGCCGGCCAGCCAGACAAAATCATCGCGCGTGACAAAACTGTTCCAGTGCGCGCGCAACTTTTCCGGCGCGCGCTCACCCAGTTCTGCGCACCAGGAGGTTTCATCAGTCGCCGCCAGGCCTTCAAACAAACTGGGCGTCATCCATTTTTCCAGTACCAGCCAGCCACCGAGATTCACGCCGCGCAATTGGGTGCCCGCCTTGCCTTGTACCTGCTGCATGTTTTGCTACTCCTCTCGCGCCTTCGTATTGCTTTCACTCACAAATCGATATCCGCACTGACAAAATAATGATCACTGGGAAAACGTCGACCTTCATGTTCACGGATAACATCGGCATCACCCACGCGCACCGGGCCGCGCGTGAAAATCCAGTCCATCTTGCCGACAACGTCTTCCTGCATCCGCACGGGATCATAAGCATCCCCTTGAAATGCATGATAGGTGAAGCCGGGATCCAGCGTTTGATGGCGCGCAAGGTAAGTGTCCTGCCAGCCGCCGTTTGATAACGCGACAATCACAGGGCTGCCTGCATCGGCATTCATGTCACCAGCCAGTATCTGCACCGCACACTCCGTCCATGCCGCCGACTCGGCCAGCAAAACCTCTGCCTGCTTTTCGCGTGCCGGTCGACTGCTGTCATCCAGATGTGTATTCAGAATACGGCTCTGTTTGCCACTCGCACGCTCGCGCAGATGAACCCACACAGCCAGACGAATGTAACCACTGTTCCAGGAACGGCTGCCCGACTGCTGCGGATATTCCGACAGCCAGTAAGCGCCGGCACCCAGCAATTGGAAACGCTCGCGATGAAACAGGATGGCATTGGGCGTCTGGTCACTGTCCGGCGCTTCCTTCACTGTGTACAACATATATTCCGGCAAACCCTGCTGCAGATCCCGTAGCGGCTCCGGGCACAGCTCCTGACAGCAGATCACGTCGGCCTGTTGCCGACGCAGGATCTGCAGGCACAGGTCGCGGCGTTGCGGCCAGGCGTTGTCTCCGTCCAGCGCGCGTGCATCGCGCAGGTTGCAGCTGAGCACTTTCACACATATCTCCTCATTTCCGCCCCATTACGCACCGACACTGCAGCCAGTGCAAGTACCGCTTGCCAGGGCACGGCAAACCGGCACAAGCCTGTCTACACTTGCAGAAGCGTCGTCCATCACACAGGAGATCGTCGCCATGGTTTCGACTGCCAAATCGCATCGCACCGACTACACAGAAGCCGAGCGCTTTCACAACTACTATGAACGCCTAGTGGTGGAAGAGCTGCTGCGCAGCGACCAGGAAGCTCGCCACGATCAGGGCTACCTCTCGGATGTCGCCTGTGTCGCCCTAAACCACCTGCCACCGCGCTACGTGCGCTACGATGTCGACATGAGCTTCTTTCTCTCGCCGCAGGAATACATGGAGATGGAAGACAAGATCCGCGATGCCGTCAGTCACGCCATCACCCATGTGCGCCGCAACCGCAGCCGCGCCCATCCCTGACAGCCTGTTTCATTGTCGGCCCCACTCTGTTAGCATGCGCGTCCCGTTTTGACAGTTGCCGTGCCTGACAATGTGATCAGGTGGCGGCGCACCTAGCCCAGAGGTTGACCATGAAAGCTGACATCCATCCCAAATATGCCGAAGTTACCGCCAAGTGCAGCTGCGGCAACGTTGTCACCACACGCTCAACCCTGTGCAAGGACATCCACCTCGACGTCTGCGCCGCCTGCCACCCGTTCTATACCGGTCGCCAGAAAGTGGCTGATGCCGGCGGCCGTATCGACCGCTTCAAGCAGCGTTTCGGCGCGCGCAGCCTTAAAAAATAAGCTTTTTGCATCATCTGCATTGCCATGCGGGAGCTTTCAGTCACAGCGGAATCTCCCGGTGGTTCTACATCTTCGTCATCGACTCTATCGGGATCTTCAGCAGTAATGTCCGATGATCTGAAACAGGCCGCACTGGACTATCACGCCTTCCCGCAACCGGGAAAACTGGCCGTGGTACTGACCAAGCCCGCCGACAGCCAGCGCGATCTCTCACTCGCCTACAGCCCCGGCGTTGCCGAGCCTGTGCGCGAGATCGCCCGCGACCCGGAACTTGCCTATCGCTACACCTCCAAAGGCAACCAGGTCGCCATCATTTCCAACGGCACTGCCATCCTGGGTCTCGGCAATCTGGGCGCCATGGCCAGCAAGCCGGTAATGGAAGGCAAGGCGCTGCTGTTCAAGCGCTTTGCCAACATTGATGCGCTGGATATCGAAGTCGATACCGAAGACAGCGAGCAATTCATCAACGCCGTGGCACTGATCGCCAGCTCCTTCGGCGGCATCAACCTCGAAGATATCAAAGCGCCCGAGTGTTTCGACATCGAAGCCACCTTGATTGAACGCTGCACGGTTCCTGTCTTTCACGACGACCAGCACGGCACTGCCATCGTCAGCCTCGCCGGTCTGCTCAATGCACTGGAAATTCAGGGCAAGCAACTTGAGAGCGCCCGCATCGTCTTTCTCGGCGCCGGTGCTGCTGCCATCGCCTGCTGCAACCTGATGATGGAAGCCGGTGCCAAACCGCATAACATTTTGATGCTGGACAGCAAGGGCGTGATCCACAGCGGCCGCGACGATCTCGGCAGCTACAAGGCGCGCTTTGCCGTGACAACTTCGGCTCGCACACTGGATGATGCTATCGAAGGCGCTGACGTCTTCGTCGGTCTTTCAGGCCCGGATCTGCTCAGCGCCGAACAGCTGCTGAAAATGGCACCAAGACCAATCGTGTTCGCTGGCTCCAATCCAGATCCGGAAATCCGCCCGGAAGTGGCACTGGCCACCCGCGACGACGTCATCATGGCTACCGGCCGTTCGGACTATCCGAATCAGGTCAACAACGTGCTGGGCTTTCCTTTCATCTTCCGCGGCGCACTGGATGTACGCGCCCGCGTGATCAACAGCGCCATGAAAATGGCCGCTGTCGAAGCATTGCGCAGTCTGGCCAAGGAACCGGTACCGCAGGAAGTGCTGGACAGCTACGGCGGTGAAGCATTGAGTTTTGGCCGCCAGTACATCATCCCCAAACCGACTGACCCGCGCCTGCTCGGCCGAGTTTCCGCTGCCGTGGCCAAAGCCGCTGTAGACAGTGGCGCCGCACAGCTGCCTTACCCTTCGCATTACCCACTATAAGCAAACCCGCGCCGGTATTCAGCCGGCGTAGCGCGGCACCAACTGCTCATCTGGCAATAGCGATGCCTCACCGGTGTTGTGCACCACATGCACACAGCGATCATCATAAAACTGCGCCATCTGGAAATCCTTTTTGCTGGTGATGGGCAACGGTTGCAAGCCCTGTTGCGCCAGCCACTCGCCGATCATCGCCTGCTGCGCCGGATCATCGGCGCGCGCCGTGAAAATTCGCACGTCGATACCCACCATCTGCCACTGGCGCACGCGATTCAACATGGCAGGCACTGGCTCACCAATATGCGACCAGCTTTGCGGCGAAGCGGACATCGCCAACGTGCCGTCCAGCTCAACACCGATCCAGCCTCCCGGCACCAACAACAAGAACTGTCGCGGCGTCAGCACGTTGCCGGTGTTGGTTTCGACACGCACGCCGCGGTCATCCCAGATCTGCAACAAATCCCTGTCCTTGCGATTGGTGACTGCCAGATCCGGCAGATTGTGTTCACGCAACCACGGTTTGATAAATGATGCCAATGTCGGGTCTGTTGCACGCGCGGTAAGCAACCTGACTTCGATGCCTTCATTCAGCCACGCACGCACGCGCGCCAGCATGGGCGCCAGCATGTCGCCAATAACATCCGTACCGCGTCTTTCATCGTATTTCACCAGCGTGCCGTCCATATCGACACCGATCCAGCCTTTCTGCGTCATCAAACACCCACTCAGGATTTACTGCTTCCGCCACGTGCTAGCATAATGATAACTCATACACTCCCATGCAGCCGTTTGCCATGACGACGAAAAACACCAAGGACTTCCTGCAATTCCTGCAGCAATCACCCAGCCCGTTTCACGCCGTTGCAGGCATGAAACAACAATTGCTGGCAGCAGGATTCGAGGAATTGCATGAAGCAGCCTGCTGGGATCTCCGCACCGCTGGCCGCTACTTCGTGACACGCAATGATTCTTCACTGATCGCCTTCATCACCTCGCGCCAGGATCCGGCCGAAAGTGGCATTCGCATGGTCGGCGCACATACCGACAGCCCCTGCCTGAAAATAAAACCGCAACCGGAATTGCAGCGCCAGCACTACCACCAGCTCGGCGTGGAAGTGTACGGCGGCGTTTTGTTGCACCCGTGGTTTGACCGCGACCTGTCACTGGCCGGACGCGTCATCTACCGCAAAACGGATAGCACACTGGCACAGGCATTGATCGATTTCCGTCGCGCGATTGCCTGCGTGCCCAGCCTCGCCATCCATCTCGACCGCGACGTCAACAGCGGCCGCGCACTGAATGCGCAAAAAGAACTGCCTCTGTTGCTGCACACAGGTAGCCCGCAGGAAAAAAACGATTTTCGCCAGTTGTTACTTGTGCAGCTCCAGCACGAGCAACCAGACTGCGAAGCCGAAGCGGTACTCGATTTTGAAATCTGTGCCTACGACACCCAGCCAGCAGCCGTGACCGGTCTGAAAAACGAATTCATTGCCGGTGCGCGTCTCGACAACCTGCTCAGCTGCTACGCCGGCCTGCATGCCCTGCTTGCCAGTGACGGTTTGCAACCTGCGCTGCTGGTATGCACTGACCATGAAGAAGTGGGCAGTGTTTCCTGCTGCGGTGCGCAAGGACCATTTCTCAAAACCGTACTGGAGCGCTGGCTGGGAACAGGCGAAAGCCTGGCGCGCACGCTGCATCGTTCGCTGTTGGTTTCCGCCGACAACGCACACGGCGTGCATCCGAATTACCCGGAAAAACACGATGAAAAACACGGCCCGCATCTCAACAGCGGCCCGGCACTGAAAATCAACGCCAACCAGCGCTACGCCAGCAATGCGCCGACGCAGGCACTGTTCCGCCATATCTGCGAACAAAACCATATCCCGCTGCAAATGTTTGTCGCACGCGCCGACATGGGTTGCGGCAGCACCATAGGCCCATTGACCGCAGCCGAGGTTGGCGTGAAAACGGTTGATATTGGCGTGCCCACCTTTGCCATGCACTCGATACGCGAACTGGCTGGCACTGCCGATCTGGAATATCTGCAACAAGCCTTGCAGGCTTTCTTCAATTATCCACAGCTGCCATAAGAAACAGCCTGCAACGGAAAGACGCTATGGCAGCGCACTGAGCTGCATGCAGGGTGAGCCATCGCACCAGCTGAAGGATTCAATACGCTGCAATTTCGCGCCCGGCGGTACCTGCACCAACGAAAGCGTTCGCACAAAACTTTCCCGATCAGCAACGCGCTCGAAAATAATTTCGCGATTATTGAGCAAATACGCGGCACGATAGCGCTGCACGAAACTTTCGCTGTGCAGCAAATCTACCAACAGGTTCTGCCGGTTATTGGAGATCAGACCTTTTCGGGCGATGATCACATCGGCATTGCGCGCCAGTAATCGATCAACCAATTCGACATCCGAATAGTAGCGCCGCTCTTGTGGCCAGAACTGATGCACCATGGCTTGTAACGTACGCTCATACACACCATACAGAAAGGAGGCTTCCGCAATTTCGTGAAAATGTGACAACCCGATCTCCCGATAACCCAGACCGAGATTGTCAATAAAAAACGCTTCCCGGCCGGCATACCATGGCGCCTGGCCAATCTGGTCGTAGATCACCACCACATCGTCGCGATAATTGAGACGAACAAAGTCGCCAACTGAAGCGATCAGGTTGTAACGGATGTTGAAAATCCCCAGAGCATCAGGTTGCGCATTGAAATCATCCGGGTTGCGCAGCAGGCGTGACAATTCCGGCCAGTAGCTGTCCGCGTGCAGTACGGCACGCTGGACATTGGCCAGAAACGGTGAGGCATGCGAGTCCCTGAAATGTACATAGCGCGAAGACAGCAGCGTGAACAACACCAACGCCACCATGACGACACGAAAACCGTATTGCAGCTTGCGCACCTGCGACCAGCCGCGCGCGATCAACATCAACGCAGCGATATATACAAACGGCAGCGCAACACCGGTGTGACGGTTGTACACCTTGTCTTCAAAAACAAACACCGCCCACAACAGCGACAACAGCAAGCTACCCAGCAAAGCCAGATCGCGCTGCTGCCACGGGCCACGCAAACCGGGCAAGGCCAGCAACGCAAGCAACAGCCAACCGGAATGCCATCCGTAAGTCAGCAGATTGCGCAGCGACTGCGCATGATCCGGATTCACCTTGAAGTAGAACGGGTGCGGTACCAGATCGTGAAAATACCAGAACCGCCAAACCGTCACCGCGGCAAAACCGGCAGCAATCAACGCACAATTACGCAAGAAACAGGAAGCCTTTCGCTCGCAGAAAAACAGATACGGCAGTACCGCCGTCAACATCAAAAAACCTTCCGGCCGACTGTTGAGCACGGCAAGCGCCGGCAACCACCAGTGACGCATGCGTGCAGGATTTGTCGCCCAGTCAAACAGCAACAGATAGACAAACCAGTACAGCGCCGTTTCCAAGCCACGCACACTCCACGTATAGAACGGAATGCTCGCCACCATCAGAAACGCAGGAAACAATGCCAATACACGATCGGCAATAAAACGCTGTGACAACACCATGACTTCGCGTATGCACAACACGCCGAAAACAAAACACAGCAGCTTGGTGGCGAGCACGATATGCAGCGGCAGATGTTTCAACAGCACCAGCATGCCCAACCACAACAAGCCACTGCAGGATTCAATGCGTTCGCCACCAATATTGAAGACATAGCCATGACCATCGGCAATATTGGCGGCAAAACGGAAATAGATGAACGCGTCTTCTTCTATATCGTTGAAGCCTATCGCCACCAGCACAGCATAGAAAAACACGCAAGCCACAAATGCCAGGCGTGGTAACGATGAAGACGTGTCTGCAGCAGCAGGAGCGGTCATGATGTATCAGCAGGGCGACTTGCGCGATGGCAACAAAGCCTGCATTCTCGCAGGCCTTGGCAGATGGGGAAAGCAATGCGTGTACTGTTAGGGCTGTTACTGGCCGCGCCGCTGATCGAATTGTGGCTGATCATTCGTGTAGGCAGCCATCTGGGCGCTCTCACCACCATCGCCCTGCTGATTGGCGCCGGGCTGCTGGGCATGAACCTGTTGCGCCAGCAAAGCCTGAGCACCCTGATGCGGGTGGATCAACGCCTGCAAGGCGGAGAACTGCCTGCAGGGGAAATTCTGGAAGGCTTTGCACTCACGCTCGCCGCCGCACTCTTGCTGATACCCGGCTTCATCACCGACGTACTCGCCCTTCCCCTGCTGATCCCCCCGTTGCGCCGCGGGCTGGTACGTCATTATCTGGGTTCGGCGCATTTCAGCGCCCATTACCGCAGCGGCTACCGCCAAACACAAACAGGCGCCCAAGGGGACATCATCGACGGCGAATGGCGACGTGAAGACGGCCCGCGCCTGCGCTGAAAAATTATCCTCACTCCCCCATTGAAAAGCCCTTCCCCACCCCCATTAACCGGTCACCTCTTTTGCAACAAAGAGTGGGTCGGGCACTGCAGCACCCCTGCCAGCGCCCCTCTAATTCATTGTTTTGATTAACGAAACACCTTTACGGAGAGAACCATGAAGATCCGTCCTTTGCACGACCGCGTCGTCATCCGCCGCGAAGAGAAAGAAGAGAAAACTGCTGGTGGCATCGTGCTCGCCAGCGCCGCCCGCGAAAAGCCTAACAAGGGTGAAGTCATTGCCGTAGGTCCGGGCAAGGCCCTGGATAACGGCGACGTACGCGCCCTGCAAGTGAAAGTGGGCGACAAGGTTGTATTCGCCAGCTACGCCGGCAGCCAGACCCTCAAAGACGGTGATGACGAGTTCATCATCATGAGCGAAAGCGAAATCCTGGGTGTGCTGGAGTAATCCAACACCTGTACGGGCACGGCATGCCGTGCCCCTATCCGTCAACCATTTGAATATCTGTTGAGGAAAGACCATGACAGCCAAAGACGTAAAATTCGGTGACAGCGCTCGCCAGAAAATGTTGAAAGGTGTGAACGTACTGGCCGACGCCGTAAAAGTGACCCTGGGCCCCAAAGGCCGCAACGTCGTACTCGACAAATCCTTCGGCGCACCAACCATCACCAAAGACGGTGTATCGGTTGCCAAGGAAATCGAACTGAAAGACAAATTTGAAAACATGGGCGCGCAGCTGCTGAAAGAAGTGGCCTCACGTGCCAATGACGAAGCCGGCGACGGCACCACCACCGCTACCGTGCTCGCGCAAGCGATTGTGACCGAAGGTCTGAAATCCGTTGCTGCCGGCATGAACCCGATGGACCTGAAGCGCGGCATCGACAAAGCCATCATCGCCGCTGTGGAAGAAATCAAGAAACTCTCCACACCATGCGCCGATACCAAATCCATCGCACAAGTGGGCACTATTTCTGCTAACAGCGATAACAGCGTCGGCGAAATTATCGCCACCGCAATGGAAAAAGTCGGCAAGGAAGGCGTTATCACCGTTGAAGAAGGCAACGGCCTGGAAAACACGCTGGACGTGGTAGAAGGCATGCAGTTCGACCGCGGCTACATTTCCCCGTACTTCATCAACAACCAGGCCAGCATGAGCGTTGAGCTCGACAACCCGTACATCCTGCTGGTCGACAAGAAGATCTCCAACATCCGCGAAATGCTGCCGGTACTGGAAGCCGTTGCCAAATCCGGTCGCCCGCTGGTAATCATCGCGGAAGACGTGGAAGGCGAAGCGCTGGCTACGCTGGTGGTGAACAACATGCGCGGCATCGTCAAAGTGGCCGCCTGTAAAGCTCCGGGCTTCGGCGATCGCCGCAAAGCCATGCTGGAAGATATCGCCATCCTGTCTGGCGGCACCGTGATTGCGGAAGAAGTGGGCATGGAACTGGAAAACGCCGGCCTCGCTCACCTCGGCCACGCCAAGCGCGTCACCATGGATAAAGAAAACACCACCATCATCGACGGCGCCGGCGATGCCAAAGCCATCGAAGCGCGCGTTGCTGCACTGCGTGTACAGATGGAAGAAACCTCTTCCGACTACGACCGTGAAAAACTGCAAGAGCGCGTAGCCAAACTGGCTGGCGGCGTTGCGGTGATCAAGGTTGGCGCTGGCACCGAGATCGAAATGAAAGAGAAGAAAGCCCGCGTCGAAGACGCGCTGCACGCAACCCGTGCAGCCGTTGAAGAAGGCGTGGTGGCAGGCGGCGGTGTTGCACTGATCCGCGCCGTGCAAGCACTCGAAGGCATGAAAGGCGACAACGACGACCAGACCGTCGGCATCAACCTGGCGCGTCGCGCCATGGAAGCGCCGATTCGCCAGATCGTCAGCAACGCCGGCGACGAAGCCTCTGTGGTGGTCGACAAGATCAAGCAGAACAGCGGCAACTACGGCTACAACGCCGCTACCGGCGAGTACGGCGACATGCTGGCCATGGGTATCCTCGACCCTGCCAAAGTAACCCGCGCTGCACTGCAGGCTGCAGGTTCCGTAGCAGGTTTGATGATCACTACCGAAGCCATGGTCACCGACGTCGTCGAAGACAAACCAGCCGGCGGCATGCCGGACATGGGCGGCATGGGTGGTATGGGCGGCATGGGCATGATGTAAGCGTACGGGCACGGCATGCCGTGCCCCAACGATTATCGTGCTCCAACAACAAAAAACCCGCTGCGGCGGGTTTTTTGTTGCTCTCCCGATAGCACGTAAAAAAAATCCCCGCAGGGCGGGGATTTTTTTCGAGCAGGAAAAAATTATTCCTGCACAGCGTCTTCTACTGCCGGCGCTGCTTCGCCGCCTTCCTCTGCCATCGCTTCCTTGATGGAGAGTTTGATGCGACCGCGGTTGTCGACATCCAGCACTTTCACGCGCACTTCCTGACCTTCCTGCAGGCGATCAGAAACAGCGGCGATGCGCTCGTTGCAGATTTGTGAAATGTGCACCAGACCGTCTTTGCCGGGCAGGAATTCCACAAAGGCACCGAAATCGACGATGCGCACCACTTTGCCGGTGTAGATCGCGCCGATTTCCGCTTCTGCAGTGATGGCTTCAATGCGACGCAAGGTTTCCTGTTGCGCTTCCATGTTGGCCGCGTAGATACGCACCACACCGGTGTCTTCGATATCGACTTGCGAACCAGTCGCTTCGGTAATGGAGCGAATGGTTGCGCCGCCTTTACCGATGATGTCTCGGATTTTTTCCGGATCAATCTTGATTTGCGTGAAGCGTGGTGCGGTTTCAGCAATCGTCGCACGCGGCGTGCTGATCACCTTGTTCATCTCGGCGAGAATCTGCAAACGCGCGGCCATGGCCTGCTCCAGCGCGCGCTCCATGATTTCTTCGTTGATACCTTCGATCTTGATATCCATCTGCAGCGCAGTCACACCATTGGCGGTACCGGCCACTTTGAAATCCATGTCGCCGAGGTGATCTTCATCACCGAGAATATCGGTCAACACAGCGAAACGATTGCCCTCTTTAATCAGGCCCATCGCGATACCGGCAACAGGCGCTTTCAAAGGCACGCCCGCATCCATCAACGCCAGGCTGCTACCGCAGACTGAAGCCATGGAGCTCGAACCGTTCGACTCCGTAATTTCAGACACGACGCGAATCGTGTACGGAAATGCTTCCTGACTCGGCAACATTGCCATCACACCGCGACGCGCCAGGCGGCCGTGACCGATTTCGCGGCGACCGGTGCCACCCATGCGACCACATTCACCCACCGAATACGGAGGGAAGTTGTAGTGCAGCATGAACGGATCCTTGCGCTCACCTTCCAGTGCGTCGATATTTTGCGCATCGCGCAGCGAACCGAGTGTTGCCACAACAATCGCCTGCGTTTCACCGCGCGTGAACAATGCAGAACCGTGCACGTTCGGCAACACGCCGGTCTCAACAGCAATCGCACGCACGGTGCGGTTGTCGCGGCCGTCGATACGCGGCTCGCCGTTCAGCACGCGATTGCGCACCACTTTTTTCTCCAGCTTGCCGAACATTTCCGCAACATCTTTTGCGGCAAATTCTTCGCCGGCCACTTTCTCGATGGCTTGTTGACGCAATTCGCCGAGACGCGCGTAACGCTGCTGTTTCTCCGTGATGCGATAGGCTTCGCCGATTTGCGGGCCAACTGCAGCTACCACTTTATCCTGAAGGGCACGGTTTTCAGCAGGCGGCTGCCAATCCCAACGCGGCTTGCCGGCATCGGCAGCCAGTGCGTTGATCGCAGCAATCACTACTTGCATTTCAGTGTGTGCAAACAGCACTGCACCGAGCATGATGTCTTCCGGCAGTTCGTTGGCTTCGGATTCCACCATCAACACGGCATCTTTGGTACCGGCAACCACCATGTCCAGCTCGGAGGTTTTCAGGCGACTGTAGGAAGGATTGAGGATGTAACCTTCGTCATCGGTGTAACCGACGCGCGCACAGCCGATAGGACCGTTGAACGGAATACCGGAAATGGCCAGCGCAGCAGACGTGCCGATCATGGAGATGATGTCCGGATCCTGGTCTTTTTCGGCGGACATCACGGTACAGATCACCTGCACTTCGTTGTTGAAGTCATCCGGAAACAAAGGACGGATCGGGCGATCGATCAGACGCGAAGTCAGCGTTTCTTTTTCGCTCGGGCGACCTTCACGCTTGAAAAAACCACCGGGGATCTTGCCAGCTGCATAGGCTTTTTCCTGATAGTGCACGGAGAGCGGGAAAAAATCCTGCCCTTCTTTGGCTGTTTTGGCGCCGACCACGGTGCAGAGCACCGTAGTCGTGCCCATGGTGGCCAGTACCGCACCGGAAGCCTGACGCGCAATGCGTCCGGTTTCCAGCGTAACGGTCTGATCACCGTACTGAAATTTCTTGATGATGGCTTTCACGTTATCTTCCTTTCAAAGCTGTGATAGTGGAAAAAAAACGCCGCGCGAACGCGGCATTTTTGATCAGCGACGCAGGCCGAGTTTACCAATCAGCTGGGTGTAGCGACTGGCATCTTTGCGTTTGAGATAGTCGAGCAGTTTGCGGCGCTGGTTAACCATGCGGATCAGGCCGCGACGCGAGTGGTGATCTTGCTTGTGGCTGCCAAAATGCGATTGCAGCTTGTCGATATTTGCAGACAGCAGTGCAACTTGTACTTCCGGTGAACCGGTATCTTTCTCGCCCTGACCATAGGTTTTGACGATTGCTGCTTTTTCCTGAACTGAGAGTGCCATGGTTTTACCTCGTTACAATATGCGTTGAGAAAATCACGCCCGACCGTGCATATTTACAGTCGCCGTGCCTGTGTTGTGTTGCAGACCCGCTTGCTGGGTCTGCAACAGTTTCCGCGGTGCGATGCGACCATCCGCAAGGATTTCCGCCACACCGAGAAATTCGCCGTTTTCCAGCACTGCCCGCACCATTTCGCCAACGGCGGTGTGCTGCAGTGCTTTCACTTCCAGGACCGGTTGGCCCTGGCGTAAATAAAATCCGGAGGCCACCGGCAGTGTCACCGTCTGCAAATGCTCAATGGCTTTATCGACCGGCAACAAAAACCTGTCCAGCAATTCTGCACGACCTTCGCCGCGCACCTGCTCCAGTTCGTCCAGCGAAACGCATTGCGCTTCATTGAACGGGCCAGCCTGTGAGCGATGCAAACTGCTGATATGCGCACCGCAGCCGAGCAGCGCACCAACATCTTCTGCCAGCGTGCGGATGTACGTGCCCTTGCTGACGTGGGCCTCGACATCCGCTTCAGGGTAGTCGCCACCGCGAAAAGCACTGAGCGTGAGTCGGTAAACCGTCACCGGACGCGCAGCACGCTCCACTTCCTTGCCCTCGCGTGCCAGCTTGTACAACGGCTGGCCCTGGTGCTTGATCGCCGAAAACATCGACGGCACCTGTTCAATGGCACCGACAAACTTTTCGAGCGCAGATTCTACCGCAGCCTGTGTCAACTGTGGCGCCGGCGTGCTGGCAAGCACCTCGCCTTCGGCATCGCCTGTGTTAGTAGTGATGCCAAAACGCATCGTGCAGCGATAGACCTTGTCGGCATCCAGCAAATATTGTGAAAACTTGGTTGCCTCGCCAAAGCACAACGGCAGTACGCCGGTGGCCATCGGATCGAGACTACCGGTATGGCCGGCCTTGGCCGCTGCCAGTAACCATTTGGCGCGTTGCAGCGCGGCATTGGAGGTCATGCCATCTGACTTGTTCAACAGCAGGATGCCATCAATCTGGCGCCCTTTGGGTTTGCGTGGCTTGCTCATGCTTATTCCGGCGTGTGATGGCTGGCATCTGCCGCCACGGCACGATCAATCAGTGCCGACAACTGCGCGCCGCGTTGCACGCTGATATCAAATACAAAAAACAGCCGCGGTGTGGTGCGCATGTGATTGGTGGCGGCAATCTTGCTGCGCAGGAAGCCGCCCGCCTTGTTCAGGGTTTTCAATGCCTGATCACGCTGCTCGTCACTGCGCTCACCGACAAAGGTGACAAACACCTTGGCGTGAGATAGATCGCGGCTGACTTCGACCTCGTTTATGTTCACCATGCCGACACGCGGGTCGCGCACTTCCTGCTGGATCAGCAGGGCCAGCTCGCGCTTGAGGTAATCGCCCACGCGCTGGATGCGGCTGTACTCTTGTGCCATGTCGCGTAAATTCCGTTACAGCGTGCGCGTGATGGTATTGACCTGATAGACCTCGATCTGGTCACCGGCCTTCACATCGTTGTAATCCTTCACGCCGATACCGCACTCCATACCCGCGCGCACTTCGGCAGCATCGTCCTTGAAGCGACGCAGCGATTCGAGCTGCCCCTGGAAGATCACCACATTGTCACGCAATACACGGATCGGCTTGTTGCGATACACAACACCCTCAGTGACCATACAACCGGCAATCTGACCGAATTTCGGCGAGTTGAACACTTCACGCACCTGAGCGATACCCAGAATCTCTTCCTGCGTCTCCGGCGCCAGCATGCCGCCGAGAGCCTGTTTCATTTCATCCAGCAGATTGTAGATGATGCTGTAGTAGCGGATCTCGACACCTTCCTGCTCGGCGCGTTTGCGCGCAGCGCCTTCAGCACGCACGTTGAAACCGAGAATGATGGCCTTGGTGGTTACCGCCAGATTGACGTCGGTTTCGGCGATACCACCGACACCGCCGGTCACCACACGCACTTCCACTTCATCATTACCGAGCGCAGCCAGTGCAGACTGGATCGCTTCCAGTGAACCGCGCACATCGGCTTTCAGTACCACATTGAGAATTTTCTTCTCGTCGGCACCGATGTTGTTGAACATATTTTCCAGATTGAAGCTCTGTTGACGTCCCTGACGCGACAGACGTTCTTTCTGCTCACGGAATTGCGACACCTCGCGTGCGCGGCGCTCATCAGGCACCACCAGGAAGGAATCACCGGCGTTCGGCACGCCGTCGAGACCGAGCAGTTCCACAGGCACAGACGGGCCTGCTTCATCAATGGCTTTGCCGGTGTGATCAAACATCGCACGCACACGGCCGAAATTGGTTCCCGCCAGTACGATGTCACCACGACGCAATGTACCGCGCTGTACCAGCAAACTGGCCACCGCACCGCGACCTTTGTCGAGACGCGATTCGATCACCGCGCCCTGCGCAGGCACATCGGCAGGCGCTTTCAATTCCAGCAGTTCCGCTTGCAGCAACACGGCGTCGAGCAGTTTGTCGATGCCCTCACCAGTATGCGCAGAAACCGCGACAAACTGCGTGTCACCACCCCAGTCATCCGGAATCACATTGCGCTGTACCAGTTCGTTCTTGACGCGATCCGGATCGGCAGACGGTTTGTCGATCTTGTTGATCGCCACCACCATCGGCACACCCGCCGCTTTCGCGTGCTGGATGGCTTCAAGGGTTTGCGGCATCACGCCGTCATCCGCGGCGACGACCAGGATAACCACGTCAGTGGATTGTGCACCGCGTGCACGCATGGCGGTAAACGCTGCGTGACCGGGGGTATCCAGGAACGTGATTTCACCGCGATCGGTATGCACACGGTAGGCGCCGATATGCTGGGTAATACCGCCCGCTTCGCCCGCAGCCACTTTGGCTTTGCGAATGTAATCGAGCAGCGAAGTTTTACCGTGATCGACGTGACCCATGACGGTAACCACCGGCGCGCGCGGCAACGGCGTACCTTCGTCGCTGGCCATCAAGGCTTCCAGGTTTTCCTCGACCACGTTCTCGGAAACCGCAACCGGCGTGTGACCAAACTCTTCAACGACCAGTGTTGCAGTATCGCGGTCAATCACTTCGTTGACGGTGGCCATCACACCGAGTTTCATCAGCGACTTGACGACCATCACGCCTTTCACATTCATTTTCTGGGCAAGTTCACCCACCTGGATCTGCTCTGGCAGAAGAATATCGAGCACCTGTTTCTCCGTCGGACGCTGGAAGGTGTGCTTGTTGCTCACCTTGACCTTGTGTTTGCCTGCGCCGCGTGAAAACGGACGGAAATCCATATCCTCTGCGTGGCTTTCGACATTCTCTTCGTCGATGATTTCATAGACTTCATTGCGATTGGGGCGATGACGCGCATTCTTGTCCTTGACCTTGACCGCGCCTTTCTTCTTGTTCTTGTCGTCATCTTCGTCAGCAGCGCGTTTCTTTAACACTTCACGCGCAGCCACCGTCTCGGTTTCGCCTGCCACTGCAGCAACGGCCGGTTTGCCCACAGCCGATTTGGCAGACTCTTCCTTCGCCAGTTTCAATTTTTCCTGTTCTTTCTTGCGAGCGAGCATTTCCAGACGCTCTTTTTCTTCCTGCTCACGGCGAGCCAGAATGGCAATCTGGCGACGCTGCTCGGCATCATCCAGCGCCGAACGGCCGAGAATCTTGCCCGACAATTTTGAAGCGGGTTTCACTTCTGCTGCCGGCACCACTTCTTCCGGCTTCTCTTCAACGACCACTTCGGCAACGGCTTCGACAACCGGTTCAGGCTCCGCCACAGGTTCTGCCACAGGTGGTTCAGGCTCGACAACCGCAGCCACTTCCACCACGGGCTCTACGGCTTCCACCGGCGTTGCAACGCCCTGCTCTTCTACAGCAGCATCACCTGACTCATCTACGCCTTCATCAATATCTTCGCGTTTGACATAAGTGCGTTTCTTGCGAACTTCGACACTGACCGTTTTCTTGGCGGTTCCGGTACCGGTCTTGATCGTGCTGAGCGTCTTGCGCTTCAGGGTAATCTTTTTCGGGCCACCCTCTTCTTCAGCCCCCTGTCCGTGCGACTTCTGCAGAAACGTCAGCAAAACCTGCTTCTGCTCATCCGATACTTTTTCAGTCGACTTGCGCTGCGGCAGGCCGGCATCTTCCATCTGTTTCAACAGACGGTCGACCGATGTGCCGATACTCTCGGCCAACTGGTTGACGGTAACATCACTCATGCTGTGCTCCTCTCATTCTGGCGCGGGCGGGCTGGCGCAGGTTGCCGGATACTGTCATCAGGCAAACCACGGCGCACGCGCCGTCATGATCAAACTGGCGGCGGTTGCCTCATCCAGTTCCGGTGCAATTTCCCGCACGTCATCCACCGCCTGCTCGGCGAGGTCTTCCATCGTGCAGATACCGTTGGCAGCAAACTTGTGCGCCAGCGCTTCGTTCATGCCATCCATTTCCAGCAGGTCTTTTGCCGGTTGTCCTTCCACGCGCTCTTCGGAAGCCAGTGCACGCGTCAGCAAGGCATCTTTTGCACGTGAACGCAGTTCCGTGGCAATTTCCTCGTCGAAACCTTCAATCGTCATCATTTCGTCGAGCGGCACATACGCCACCTCTTCAAGCGACGTGAACCCTTCTTCCACCAACACCGCAGCAACATCTTCATCCACTTCCAGCGCGGCCATGAACAACTCGAGGATGGAACCGGTTTCCTGCTGTTGCTTGGCTTCAGCTTCTTCAACACTCATGACGTTGATATCCCAGCCTGTCAGCTGGGCGGCGAGACGCACGTTCTGGCCACCGCGACCGATGGCCTGCGCCAGATTTTCTTCAGCAACAGCTACATCCATAGTGCGGGAATCTTCATCCATGACGATAGACTCCACTTCTGCAGGAGCCATGGCATTGATGACCAGCTGTGCAGGGTTGTCATTCCACAACACGATATCAATGCGCTCATTGTCGAGCTCACCGGAAACAGCCTGCACGCGCGAGCCGCGCATACCGACACAAGCACCGACCGGATCAATGCGGCCGTCATTGGTTTTAACGGCAATCTTGGCGCGAGAACCGGGATCACGGGCAGCTGCGCGAATCTCGATCACCTGCTCGGCAATTTCCGGCACTTCAATCTTGAACAGCTCCACCAGCATTTCCGGGCAGCTGCGCGACAGGATCAACTGCGGGCCGCGCTGATCCTGTCGAATTTCCAGCAACACCGCACGCACGCGATCATTCATGCGAAACAACTCGCGACCCACCAGGTTTTCGCGTGGCAGCACCGCTTCTGCATTACCACCGAGATCGACAATCACATTGTCACGAGTCACTTTCTTCACGGTGCCATTGATCAATTCACCGATGCGATGGCGATAGATCTCGACGATCTGCGCACGCTCGGCTTCGCGCACTTTCTGCACGATCACCTGTTTGGCAGTCTGGGCGGCGATACGGCCGAATTCAACGTTTTCCACCACTTCTTCATAGCTGTCGCCAGCCTTGAGGGCAGTATCTTTCTCATGCGCTTCCTGCAGCGTGAACTGCGTGCCGAGCTCAGCCAGCACATCGTCCGGCATGACATCCCAGCGACGCACCGTGCTGTAATCGCCAGTCTGGCGATCAATACTCACCACGATGGTGGCTTCCTCGTCATAGCGTTTCTTGGTCGCCGTGGCGAGCGCCTGTTCCAGAGCCTGGAAAATCATTTCCTTGTCGACGCCTTTCTCGTGAGAAACCGCATCAGCTACCAGCAGGATTTCTTTGTTCATGGCTTGCCCCTATCTCCGCCTTTTCCAGTTATTCATCTGCATCTGCCGACTCGTCCGAGCCGGTATCTGCGTCAACATCTGTTACATCAAAACCGTCTTCAGTACTGAAGCCGTCTTCATCAATCACATCGCCCTCGCGCAGGCCGGCTTTGCTGCCAGCTGGCGCGCTGCCGCCGAATACCGGCACTACATTGGCCTTGTCGATACCTTCCAGCGGCAACAGGTATTCGGTATCGCCCACCTGCAGTACCAGTTCGCCGTCTTCAATGCCGCGCACGATACCCTGGAACTTGCGACGCCCCTCGTAGGGCGCCCGCAGGCGCACGGCAATCGGCGCGCCGACATAACGCAAATACTGCTCTGGCCGAAACAGCGGCCTGTCCATGCCCGGCGATGAAACTTCCAACGTGTAGGCGCCGCTGATCGGGTCTTCCACGTCCAGCACGGCACTGACCTGGCGGCTGACTCGCTCGCAGTCATCCACGGTAATGCCATCTTCGGCATCGATGAACAAACGCAAGGCGCTGCGGCGGCCCTGCTGGAAAAACTCCAGGCCCCACAGTTCGCAGCCCTGCTCTGCCACCACGGGCGCCAGCAAGGCTTCCAGATCAGTCGCTCTACCCATTACTCACCTGCATCGCAAGCGACGCACCATAAAAAAATGGGCCCTAGGCCCATCCAGATAACAAAAAGCCCCATGAAGGGGCCCCGTCAGGGACGCCGGCAGAACCGTCATCCCGGTATTTGGTAGCGGGGGCTGGATTTGAACCAACGACCTTCGGGTTATGAGCCCGACGAGCTACCAAGCTGCTCCACCCCGCAATCACAACCTTTCAGCAATACAGCTACCTTTCGGTTTACTTGCTGCTGCAAGGGTGGCGAATTATAGGGGTGCGACCGCAATCGGTCAACGTATTTAAGGAAGCGCGCAGCTTAAATACTGAAGTTGGTGGCCGGCGGCTGCCATTGCCGCGACAACAGCGTGTGAAAATCCGGCACAGGAATGGGCTTACTGATGAAATAGCCCTGCAGGTAATCACAGCCCATGCCAATCAAGTCATCCATCTGTCCCTGGGTCTCCACACCCTCAGCTACAACCGACAACCCCAGGTTGTGCGCAAGGTCGATGGTGGATTTGACGATAATGCGATCCTGGGAGTTTTTCTCCATATCCATGACAAAGGAGCGGTCAATTTTCAGCGACGTGATCGGCAACTTCTTCAGGTAAGCCAGCGACGAGTAGCCAGTACCGAAATCGTCTATAGCCAGCGTGATACCTAGTTTGGCAAGCAGATGCAGCACCGTTGCTGCACGCCTGGGGTCAGCCATCAGCGTACTTTCGGTGATTTCCATTTCCAGCAAGCCCCGCGCCTCCGGATAGGCACTCAGCAATTCACGGGTTTTGTGTACAAAGCCGTCATCCATCAGGTTATGTGCAGAAATATTGATGGCTACCGCGACATGACAGCCTTGTCTTTTCCAGTTGCACACCTGCTCAAGGCTCATCTGCATGACGCGGTAAGTGATCGGATGGATCAGCTCACTGTTTTCCACCAGCGGAATGAAGTTGCCCGGCGGGATCATGCCTTTCTCGGGATGTTGCCAGCGCAGCAGGGCCTCGCAACAGGTAATACTGCCATCCTGCGCACATTTTTTCGGCTGGTAATACAGCATCAGCTCATCGCCGTTCAGCGCGCGGCGCAAATCCGTCAACAGCAGCAGCTTCTCCTTGCTGTTGCTGTCCATGCTCGATTCGTACAGACAACAATGGCTCTCCCGATGTTTCGCTGCATAGAGGGCGATTTCGGCACAGCGCAACATTTCATCCTCATCCTTGGCATTGTGGGGATAGAGCGCACCACCGACGTACAGATCAATCTTGACCGCAATACCCCCGCAGTCAAACGGCTCCATGATGGCGTACTGCAACTGCTGGACGATGGCAGCAAACTGCATCTGGTTGCCGCCAAGCAGCAGGGCAAACTGGTCGCCATCCAGACGCGCCATGGTGACCGGCTGCATATCGACCAGAGATTCCCAAAGCCGTGCCGATACATCACACAGCAGGTCACTGCCCACGGAGTAACCCATGCCTTCATTTATTTCGCGAAAGCGGGCGATGTCCAGTGTCACCGCCATCACTTCGGAACCGGAATTACTGCGCAGATAATCACCCGCCTGTTGCAGGAATGCCTGGCGATTGGGCAGGCCAGTGAGCATATCTTCGTAAGCCACCCGCGCCAGCACCTCATTCTGGTATTGCAGGATATCGAGCGTGCGCGATGCCGACATATCCGTCACCAGCGCCTCCAGCGTTATGTCGCCAGACTCACTCCTTTCTGCAATCCCTTTTTCGACAATACATAGCCAGCGACCGGATTGATCACGCAACCGGTATTCCACCAGATAGGGCACGCCGGTATAAACGGCATCAAGCAGAGCGCAACTCAGCTGCGCCTGATCATCCGGATGAACCTGCGCCAGCAATTGGTTATGAGGAATCGGCAGCACCGCATCGACTTCCCAGCCGGCGATAGCCCGAAAACAAGTGTTCACGCGCACAATCTGCCAGACCGACTTGCAATCGATACAGTAAGCTGCCACACCCAGATGATCCAGATGCACCATAAAATCCCGGTACAGACCAGCATCCGGCAGCTGGGCGAGCCTGTGCTCGCCTCCTCGTGAGAAGGCACCCGTTGGCAAGGTCATGATCATCCTGTCGACATAGCGAATACTTCCAGTATAGACAGGCATCTGCATTTGCCTGCCAGACTGCGGCATTGCGCCAGAACACTGCCAGCGGCATCAACTTGTGTTATGAATAGCAACAGAATGCAACGCTGACAATCCATCCAAGGAGTCTATATGGGCAAGCCCACCCCGGAACAAATCGAGCAAATATTGATGAGTGCCGAAAAAATGCGCGATGACGAGGACGGCAGCGGACCCGGCCACTACCTGCTGTACCTTCACGAACGGAACAAGCACCTCGAGGATGTGTACACACATGTGTACCACTACCTGCACTCCGGACAGGCTGCCCGCGAACACAGCATGCTGCTGAAAGCGATTGAAAAAGCCGAGAGAGCTGCACACCCGCACGAAGACGGGCCGTCCGTGTTCGGCGATTGAAGCAGTGGCGGCAGAAGCGCTATTCCAGCGTCTGCCGCATCTCCAGCGCCGGTTGTGCGCAATCGGTGTTGCCGATCTGCCTGGCGGGCACCCCCGCCATCAGTGCGCAATCAGGCACCGGTTTGAGGATGACACTGCCAGCCGCGATCTGCGCACAGCGCCCCACCAGGATATTGCCCAGTATCTTGCTGCCTGGCCCGAGCAATACGCCGGCACCGATCTTGGGGTGACGGTCGCCCACTTCCTTGCCGGTGCCTCCGAGGGTGACATCCTGCAGAATGGACACATCATCGGCTACCGTTGCCGTCTCGCCGATGACAATACCGGTGGCATGATCCAGCATCACCCCGCTGCCGATGGTGGCCGCAGGATGAATATCCACCGCAAAAATCATCGAAATACGGTTCTGCAGAAAATAGGCAAGCGCCTTGCGATCCTGCTGCCACAACCAGTGCGCCACCCGCCAGGCACTCAACGCGTGAAACCCCTTGTAGAACAACAATGCTTGCAGGTGTGACTGACACACGGGGTCGCGAGCGAAAATAGCTTCCAGATCGCGCGCCACCGCTGCCGTAATGCCGCTGTCACTGCAAAACGCCTCGGCAAAAACCTCCTGCAAGGTCAGCGGTGACAGCGCCTGGCAACCCAGTTTGTCGGCCAGCAGAAAACCCAGCGCCTCACACAGCGTGTGATGACGCAGTACGGTGTTATGCAGAAAACTGGCCAGCGCTGCCTCGCGCGTCACTTCCTGCTCGGCCGTCTTGCGCAAGGTATGCCAGAGCGTTTGCGTGTGTTTCATGTTTTTTTTGCGCCTGCCGGGCCTTTCAGTGGTGTGAAGTATAAAATGAGATTCCTGAATCCTGAAATCACCTCATGTCTTCTGTGGTCACTCCCGCTGCTGCGCCCAACACGGCGCCGAACTTGTTTTCGTACAAACCGTTCTGGGCCAAACGTCTGGGCGCTGCACCTGTGCTGCCCATGTCACGCGCAGAGATGGACAAGCTCGGCTGGGACAGCTGCGACATCATCATCGTCACCGGTGATGCCTACATCGACCATCCCAGTTTCGGCATGGCTGTGATCGGACGCGTGCTGGAAGCGCAAGGTTTTCGCGTTGGTATCATCGCGCAACCGGATTGGCAATCGGCAGCCGACTTCAAAAAACTCGGCAAACCCAATCTGTTTTTCGGCGTCACTGCCGGCAATATGGATTCGATGATCAACCGCTACACCGCCGACAGGAAGCTGCGTTCCGATGACGCGTATTCACCGAATGGCGAGGGTGGCCGCCGGCCCGATCGCTCCACGCTGGTGTACAGCCAGCGCTGCCGCGAAGCTTATCCTGATGCCAATCTGGTGATCGGCGGCATTGAAGCGAGTTTGCGTCGACTTGCGCATTTTGATTACTGGTCGGAAAAAGTGCGGCGCTCGATTTTGCTCGACAGCAAGGCCGACCTGCTCGTCTACGGCAACGCCGAGAGACAAGTGGTCGAACTCGCACACCGCCTTGCGCGCGGCGAAAATATCAAATCCATTCAGGATATTCGCGGCACGGCGTTTATCACCAAACAATTACTGCCCGGCTTCCGCGAAGTTGACGCCACGCAACCGGAGGCCAGCGAACGCCAGCAATTATCGGCTGCCGCACCTACCGCAGAACAACAGCCCTATGTGATGCATGAAGTGGAAACCTGCGCCACTGCACAATCAGCGGAAGAAATACTGTACTCGACAGATGTCATTGGCTCCGACCGCAAAAAAGTTTTACCTCTGGACATAAAAAGCCGGCACACAGCAGAAGTCGTGCGTTTGCCTTCTTACAACGCGGTTACTGAAGACAAGATACTCTACGCACACGCTTCGCGAGCATTTCACAAGGAAACCAATCCCGGCAATGCACGTGCCATTGTGCAACAACATGGCGACCGCCTGATCTGGATGAATCCACCTCCCATTCCGCTGACCACGGCAGAGATGGATCGCGTGTTTGAATTGCCCTACTCGCGCCTGCCGCACCCAGCCTACAACAAGGCGAAATTTCCGGCGTATGAAATGATCCGCTTCTCGGTCAATATCATGCGCGGCTGTTTCGGCGGTTGCACGTTCTGCTCGATTACCGAGCACGAGGGCCGCATCATCCAGAGCCGTTCCGAGCAATCCATTCTCAACGAGATCGAAATCATCCGCGACAAGACACCCGGTTTCACCGGTGTGATTTCAGACCTCGGCGGCCCCACCGCCAACATGTGGCGACTCAATTGCAAGGATGAAAAAATCGAAGCCAGCTGCCGGCGCTTGTCCTGCGTTTATCCAGGCATTTGCAGCAATCTCGACACCAACCAGAAACCACTGGTAAATCTGTATCGCAAGGCGCGCGCACTGCCCGGCATCAAGAAAATTCTCATTGCTTCCGGCCTGCGCTACGACCTCGCTGTGGAAACACCGGAATACGTAAAAGAACTGGTGACACATCATGTCGGCGGCTATCTGAAAATTGCGCCTGAGCACACCGAAAACGGCCCGCTCAGCAAAATGATGAAGCCAGGCATCGGCAGCTACGACAAATTCAAGGAATTGTTTGAAAAATATTCGCGCGCAGCTGGCAAAGAACAGTATCTGATTCCTTACTTCGTCGCTGCCCATCCCGGCACTACCGACGAAGACATGATGAATCTGGCGTTGTGGCTGAAGAAAAACAACTTCCAGGCAGATCAGGTACAGACCTTTATCCCGTCACCAATGGCAATGGCCAGCGCCATGTACCACACCGAGAAAAATCCGCTCAAGCGCATACGCAAGAACAGTGAAACCGTAGCGGTACCGAAGGGTATCAACCAGCGCAAACTGCACAAAGCGTTCCTGCGCTACCACGACCCCGACAACTGGCCACTGTTGCGCACCGCGCTGCACAAGATGGGTCGCGCCGACCTGATCGGCAATGGCATCCACCATCTCATCCCGCGCACGCAACCGACACGCATCGATTCACGCATCGAGAATGCCGATGCCATTTATCGGCGCCGTGCCAACAAGTTGCTCACGCAGCACACCGGCCTGCCGCCAACACCGTCAAGCCGGGATAAAAAGTTGCCCGGCAGCAAACCGGGCGGCAAAAAAGCAGGGCTCAAACCCGGAAAACGCAGGCGCTGAATCTGCAGCGCTTATTCGCCCCAACCGCGAACATTGCTCAGATTGGGTTTGGCTTTGGGATTTTCCTTGTAGATCAGCGCGATGTGGCCAATCTGCTGCACCAGCTCGCAATCACAGGTGGCGCACATCTCCGCAATCAGTTGCTGCTTGATCGCGCGATCACCGACGGCAAACTTCACTTTGATCAACTCGTGGTCGTTGAGCCCGCGACGGATCTCCTCCAGCACGGTATCGGCCAGCCCCTTGCCTGCCACCATCACCACGGGATTCAGGGCGTGGCCTTTGGCCTTGAGGGATTTGCGGGTACGAATATCAAGCGGCATGGGAATGTCCGGACATGGAAACAAGAGGCGTCATTGTAGCAGCACGTCACCAAAACCTGTGACAATATGGCGGCCGCATAACAAAATCCGCCGCAGAAAACAGCAGGTAACGCCGATGAACCGCGAACAAACCCACGCACTGCTCGCACGCCTGATCGAACGCATGAACAACAATACGCAGGACGAAGCCGACACCACGATGGCGGAAGATGTGGCCGACTTCCTGTCACCGGAACGCTTTGCCCGCGAGCGCCAGCAATTCTTTCTGGACAGCCCACAGGTGATCGGTTTTGCCGGCGAAGTCAAAACACCGGGCAGCTTCATCACCGCGGAAGTGATGGGAGTGCCGATTGTTGTGACACGCGATCATGACGGCCAGTTGCACGCCATGATCAACGCCTGCGCACATCGCGGCGCCAGAATTGCGCATGGCTGCGGCAACAAACCGCGACTCACCTGTAAATTCCACGGCTGGTCTTACCGCCACGACGGTGAACTGCACGCGCGCCCGCACGATGTTGCTTTCGACAAACCCGATCACCACTGCCGCCTTAAAAAGTTGCCGGTATCCGATCGCTCGGGATTGATCGTTGTCAGCATCAACCCTGCCACATCGCAAGAAACCGTCGACAATCATCTGGTCGATATCGAATCGCAGTTTTCCGGTTTTGCCTTTGAGCAGATGCACACACTGGAAACGCGCCGCTTCGAGGTAAAAGCCAACTGGAAACTGATCGCCGCATTGAGTTACGAAAGCTATCACTTCGCAACACTGCACCGCGACAGCGTTGCCCAATGGCTGAAAGCAAATTGCGTACACGATTTCTTTGGCAAGCACAGCCGCTGGTCTTTTGCCATGAAAGGTACGGAGAAACTGGCGCAAAAAGACCGCCGCGAATGGCCTGCTGCCATACCCGGCGCCGTGAGTCATGCACTGTTTCCCGGCACCGTGGTGATTACCAATCCGGAAGATGCACAAATCATCCGCACGGAACCTGGCAACACGCCCGACACATCTGTCGTTTATTACAGTGGCGTCTGCCGTCATCAGGAAAAAATGGAAGAATCCCGCGCCGCCTACGACTTTGGCGGCAAGGCCTTTGAAGATGAAGACTTGCCTGCCGCAGTAGAATGCCAGCAGGGATTGAGCAATGGTCGCGAAAAAATCCTGATCGGCCGCAACGAACCCGTGGTGCAGTTCTGGCATAGAATGTGGCGCGAAAAATTACAGGACAAACCCTGAAACATCATGGACAACTTTCTCTCGCGCTTTGCCAACGCCTTTCCTTTCATTGTGTTCAGTTGCAGTGCACTTGCTCTGTGGAATCCGGCGCTGTTCACCTGGTTCACAGGGCCGTGGATCACCTATGGACTGGGTGTGATCATGCTTGGCATGGGCATCACACTTACCACTGAAGATTTCACGCGGGTACTGAAATTTCCGTCATGGGTTTTTGCCGGCGTGGTGCTGCAATATACCGTCATGCCCTTGTCAGGCTGGGGCATCGCCAAACTGCTGGCACTGCCGGATGCCTACGCAGTCGGCCTGATTCTGGTGGCCTGCTGCCCCGGCGGCACTGCCTCCAATGTCGTCACCTATCTCGCCCGCGCCAATGTCGCGCTCTCCGTAACACTCACTACGCTGTCCACCATCCTGGCGGTAGCCATGACACCATGGCTCACCGCACAACTGGCCGGCTCGCGCATGCCGGTAGATGCCTGGGGCCTTTTCACTTCCACGGTGCAGGTGGTATTGCTGCCCGTAACCGTTGGCATATTGATGAATCGCTACCTGCCGCGCCTCACCACACAAGTCACGCGCGTGAGCCCTGCCATAGCGGTACTGGTGATCGCCATGGTGGTAGCTTCGGTGCTGGGCGCCGGACGCGAGCAAGTCCTGACTGCCGGACCGCGGCTGCTCGCCGCGGTGATTCTCCTGCATGTCTCCGGCTTCGGCTTTGGCTATCTGCTGTCGAAATTGTGGAATCGTCGCGAATCTGTCGCACGTACGGTTTCCATCGAAGTCGGCATGCAAAATTCCGGTCTTGGTGCACACCTCGCGCGCAAACATTTTCCTGCCGGATCCGGCGTGGATATCCCCAGTGCGATTTCCGCACTCACCCACTGCATGATCGGCAGCCTGCTCGCGGCGATCTGGCGCCGCATCGAACCCGAAGACTGAAGATGAGCACTACGCTGCCAGATATCCACACCCGCGATGACCTCGAACACATCGTCGCCGCGTTCTATCAACAGCTGCTGATTGACCCCATTGTCGGCTTTTTCTTTACCGACATCGTGCAGCTCGACCTCGACACACACATCCCGAAAATTGCTGACTTCTGGGCCTTCCAGCTGCTGGGTGACAAAACCTACCGGGGCAACGTTTTCGAGGTGCATCATCGCCTGCATGTACAAGCCGCCATGACCGTAGATCACTTCCACCGCTGGGTTTTCCTGTTGCAACAGGCCATAGATCAGCGCCATGCCGGCCCCATGGCAGAAGCGATGAAGCTGAAAGCATCGATGATTGCAAAGAAAATGGCGCAAGCACTCGCCAATGGCTCCGCTATAACCGGGCTCGACGGCGTACAGCAGTTTCCGCCAAACGGTACAGACAGCCCCTCCTGACTTCGGCTAGAACTGCACGCGCGGAGCCGACCTCACGCTGCACGATATTACCCACGTCGCTTTCCATAGTACCCCCCTGATAGAGTGTCGTGCTCATTGCCAAATACTTCGTGCGTGTCTGGCGCGCAGCCAGACCCAAACCTGTACCTCACTCACCACTACCCGCTCATGATGCCAGCAGCGGCAGCGACAAGCTCACACTCAAGCCACCTTCTGTGCGATTGCACACCGTTATCACACCACCATGCGATTCAGCGATCTGCCGGGCAATGGGCAACCCAAGGCCATGCCCCTCTGCAGTGACACCCGAATCACCACGGTAAAACGGCTGGAAAATTCGCTCTCTATCTCCTTCTGCCACACCTGGACCACTGTCACTGACCACCAACTCAACTGTCTTGCTCTCTCTGCCTTTCCGCAGCGCGATTTCAATCGGCGACTCTGCCGGCGAATACTTGATCGCATTGCGCACAACATTACCCAGCGCACGGTACAAAAGCTCCGGATTCCCTCTGACCCACAGAGTTGTGTCCGGCTGACAAGAATCAACAACAATCTGCCGACTGCCGACTTCCAGCCGTGCATCTTCGACCACTTCGTCCACTAGCACATTCAGGTCAACTGCTTCATCAAGGCGTGAGCCGATCCCATTTTCCAGACGCGCCAACGTCAACAGCTCGCCGATCAACTGGTCAATGCGCACGGATTCACGCTCCAGCCGCTCCATCAAATATTCCTGCTGCTCCGGCTTCTGTCGCACCAGACCGATGATGGCCTGCAAACGCGCGAGCGGCGAGCGCAACTCGTGCGACACATCGTGCAGCAAGCTGCGCTGGCCTTTCAGCAGCGCATCAAGACGACCTGTCATGGCGTCAAAGCTGTACCCGAGATCTGCCAGTTCATCCTTGCGGCTACCCATGGCACTCCCGAGATGCTGATCCAGATTGCCATTCGCCGCAGCAGCAAAAGCCTCATGCAGCGCGCGGATCGGCCGGGAAAAATACCAGCTGAGCCAAGCCGCAAACAACAAGCTTACCAACGCACCCGCCAGCAAAGGCATGCGCGGCAAAAGATGTATGTCTGGCGGAGGATGGTACGGCGGCGCGCGTCTGAAACCATCGAGCTCATCACCAGACAGGTAGAAATCCGGCGGAGGCGCGTGTGAAGGCAGCGGCACCCATGACGCCGGCGGCGGACGATGATCCTCATTACCGTGCAGCCACATGCTGACACCGACACCGACAGCCGTTGTCAGTTGTGCCAGCCATAAGAAGAAGAAAAACTTCCAGAACAGACGCCCCACCTTACACCTCGCGGATCAACTGATAGCCTTTGCGATACACCGTCTGTATGCAGGAACGCCCGTCAGCCAGATTGCCCAGCTTTTGGCGGATACTGCTCAAATGCACATCAATGCCACGATCAAAGCGCGCCAGCGGACGGCCCAGCGCCTGTTCGGACAGTGTCTGTTTGCTCACCACTGAGCCTGCATGGCGCGCGAGAATTTCCAGCAAATTGAATTCGGTGCTCGTCAACGCCAATGGCTGCCGCCGCCAGATCGCGCGCCGCAGGGTTGGCTGCATGATCAACTCACCCACGACAATATCCTGATCTACGACAGGCGCATCCACAGGTTTGCCACTGCGCCGCAAGATGGCGCGAATGCGTGCCAGTAGTTCACGCGGCGTACACGGCTTGGGCACATAGTCATCCGCCCCCCACTCCAGACCGGCAATCCGGTCTGCATCATCACCCCTTGCCGTCAGCATGACCACAGGCAACTGACTTCCGATACGAATACGCCGCAACGTCTCCATACCGGAGATTCCCGGCATCATCACATCGAGTACCGCCAGCGCATAACGCCCAGACAATGCAGCAGCCACCGCCGCGTCACCGCTGTGCACCACATCAACAGCAAAGCCCTCACACGCCAGAAATTCCTGCAGCATCCCGGCCAGCTCCACGTCATCATCTGCCAACAAAATATGCGTTTGCATTGCCTGCCTGTCTGGTCTCGCTCCCATTGCCTCCATATTAGTGAAGCACAATGACCGCAAACAATCGCTTGTGGAAGGTTTTACCTGTTTTTACACAAGACCAACACCTCTTTACAGTCGTCGGATCTAGAGTGGCCCTGTCTTATCCAGCTATCGCAGGCGCCATTATGAAAAAACTGAATCACACATCTCCGAACCGCACCACCTTCACCGGCATAACCATTGTTCTCGCAATCGGCGCACTCTTGATCGCCATCTCCGGCACTGCACACGCTGACGGGAAAATGCCCCCTCACGATAAACAAGCAGCAATACTCAACCATGCACACAGAATGCATCGTCAAGATCTGCCTCCGCCCTGCGGCCCTGAAAACGCCATACCACATTTTCTGCAGACCATTGAATTAACCGAAGCACAGGAAGACAAAATTTTTCAACTCATGCACGCGCAAGCTCCGGCCATGCGGGAGCAACACAAAATCCTGCACAAAGCCCGAGAGGAACTGTACACACTGAGCAACAGCAATGCATTCAGCGACTCCATAAAAGAAAAAAGCAGAAAACTGGCAACAACCATCGGCAGCACACTGGCAGAAATCGAGTTGATGCGCGCCGAAACCGACGCCCGTATTCGCTCACTGCTTGACGATAAACAACGCAAACAACTGGATGAAAATCGCAAAGAATTTCACGAATTACCTGCACCGCAGGATGCTTTTGCCCCCTGAAGTGGGCAACCATTCCGGCCGACGGAAACCTGTTGCCTCCGGTCGGAATTTTTTTGTCTTTTCTCATCAAGGCACAGCCCACCTCTTAACACAGGTTTACATTTATTTACGCACTTCAAGGTGGCATAACAGACATCCTGAACAATGCTTAGGAACGGCAGCACCACTTGCCACACCTTTCATTAATACAGGAGCAATACCATGAGCAGCATTGGCGGCATTTCCAGCTTTCCGGCCATGAATACCATGTCAGGCATGCAACGCCCTGATCCATCACAAATGGCAAAAAATCTTTTTTCAAAACTGGACAGCAGCGGCAAGGGCTATCTTGAAAAATCCGACCTGCAGGCGGCGCTGGATCAAACCTCCAGCCGCACACAACCGGGCACAAGCAGTACCAACAACAATGTTGATGCACTGTTCCAGCAAATGGACGGCGATGGTGACGGCAAGGTAACCCAGCAGGAAATGACCGACACACTGACAAAGATCACATCACACATCGACACTCAGATGACACAGGCGCGCATGCAGGGGCACGGCCCCGGCGGCATGCCACCTCCACCGCCCCCTTCGGACAACAGTGATGAAGGATTTACGCAAGAACAATTGACAGCCATGGCACAGGATGTTGGCAGTACTGACAGCGAACACGCCAGTCTGTTCTCAATACTGGCAGAAAACTTTGACAGCGCAGACACCAATGGCGACAGCAAGGTGAATCGCGAGGAAGTCATGTCGTTCAATCGGGAATCGTCGGTCAGCAAAGGGACATCCAGCAATGCCTCTGCCAGCACAAGCGATTTACTCAGCGAACAGATTGCCAAGCAGATCCTGCAATTGATGCAAGCCTATGGCCTACAGGGCACAGACAACATGGAACCGTCGTTAGCCAGCTCGCTTTCCATCTCTGCCTGAGCACCCGGGGTGCGGAGGCACCCCTCCCACGACGCCAATCAAACACCCTTGCATACCTACAGCCAGCCCCTGACTTCGGCTAGAATCGCGCCTTTACAATAATTGGTAGTCGCAGTGTCCAGCGCCCAGCACACCCCCGTCGCCATTCTTGGCATCTCCGCCTTCTACCACGACAGTGCCGCAGCGCTGGTGGTAGACGGCCGGATTGTTGCCGCCGCCCAGGAAGAACGCTTCACGCGCAAGAAACACGATGAAGGTTTCCCGGCTGAAGCCATATGCTACTGTCTGCGCGAAGCCGGCCTTACGCTGCGCGATATCACCCACGTCGTGTTCTATGACAAACCCCTGATCAAATTCGAGCGCCTGCTGGAAACCTACCTGGCCTATGCGCCTGCCGGTTTCCAGTCCTTCGTCAAGGCGATTCCCGTCTGGCTGAAAGAAAAGTTGTACCTGAAGAAAACACTCAAGCGCGAACTGGCCGCACTCGGCGGCATGAAAGAAAACGAACTGCCACGCCTGATGTTCACCGAGCATCACCAGTCGCATGCCGCTTCCGCTTTCTTTCCCAGTCCGTTTGAAAAAGCTGCAGTGATGTGCCTGGACGGCGTTGGCGAATGGGCTACCAGTTCCGTGTGGCTCGGCGATGGCAACACCCTGACACCGCAATGGGATATCAACTTCCCGCACTCGCTCGGTTTGCTGTATTCCGCTTTTACTTACTACACAGGTTTCAAGGTCAACTCCGGCGAATACAAGCTGATGGGGCTTGCACCTTACGGCTCGCCCAAATATGTCGACCTGATTCTCGACAACCTCATCGACATAAAAGAAGACGGCAGCTTCCGGCTCGACATGAGCTACTTCAATTACGCCACCGGCCTGACGATGACCAATGAAAAATTTCATCGTTTGTTCAACGGCCCGCCGCGTGCACGCGAATCCGAAGTCACGCAGAAAGAAATGGATATCGCACGCTCCATCCAGGCGGTAACAGAAGAAATCGTGCTCAAACTTGCACGCAGCGTGCATAAAGAACTGGGCGTGGACAAACTCTGTCTCGCCGGCGGCGTGGCATTGAACTGCGTATCCAATGGCCGTCTGTTGCGCGAAGGCCCGTTCTCGGAAATCTGGGTACAACCGGCAGCAGGCGATGCCGGTGGCGCACTGGGCGCCGCACTCGCCATCTGGCACCAGTATCTTGAAAAACCGCGCCAACCACTGCCCGGTGACAGCATGCAGGGCAGCTATCTCGGCCCGCGCTTTGCCGATGCGGAAATCAAAGCCTATCTCGACAACGCAGGCGCAAAATACCAGCGCCTGGATGATGCGGAATTGCTGCCGCAACTTGCGCAGATCATGGCCAGTGAAAATGTCATCGGCTGGTTCCAGGGCCGCATGGAATTCGGCCCGCGTGCACTCGGCGGCCGCTCGATCATCGGCGATCCGCGCAGCCCGAAAATGCAGTCGATCATGAACCTGAAGATCAAGTATCGCGAATCCTTCCGGCCTTTTGCGCCAGCCGTGAAAGCCGACAAGGTGAGCGACTGGTTCCAGCACACCGCCGTGAGCCCCTACATGCTGATGGTGGCGCCGGTTGCCGAAGATAAACGCATTCCGATGACGCACGAACAGGAGCGCCTGTTCGGCATAGCCAAACTCAATGTGCCACGCTCGCAGATTCCCGCTGTCACGCATGTCGATTACTCAGCGCGCATCCAGACCGTACACCCGGAAACCAATCCACGCTTCTACACCCTGCTGGATGAGTTTGAAAAACTGACCGGCTGCCCTGTATCCATCAACACATCTTTCAACGTGCGCGGCGAGCCGATCGTCTGCACACCGGAAGATGCCTACCGCTGCTTCATGCGCTGCGAAATGGATTATCTGGTACTCGAAAATTACCTGCTCGCCAAACCGGATCAACCGGCATGGGAGCAAAATGACAACTGGCAGAACGAATTCGAGCTCGACTGACATGACACACACAGCGCAACACGACATGAGCACAGCCGAACTGCGCAAGTTCGGCCTCGTCACCGGCGCCATCATCATGCTGTTCATTGGCGGTTTTCTGCCATGGTGGTGGGAGAAAAACATCCTGGCCTGGCAAACCATCACAGCACCGCTGGGCGGCGCACTGATCCTGTGGGCACTTGCACACCCCGCCAGCATGATTTACTTCTACAAACCGTGGATGAAATTTGCCGAGGCGCTGGGATTCATTAACACCCGCATCATACTGTCCATTGTCTTTTTCCTGATGTTTTTCCCCATCGGCCTGTTCATGCGTCTGATGGGCAAAGACCCCATGCAGCGCAGTCTGCAGGCAGAACTCGACAGCTATCGCAGCACACGCGAGAATCCCACCCGTGACCACATGGAGCACCCCTACTGATGTTTGAACTACTGAAAGACTTCGCCGGCTTCATGGGCAAGCGCAAGAAATACTGGCTCGCACCTATCATCATCGTGCTGGTTTTGTTGGGCGTACTGATCGTGTTTGCCCAAGGTTCAGCGGTAGCACCGTTTATCTATACGCTGTTCTGATCTGCGACAGTCGTCCATAAAAAAACCCGCATCACTGCGGGTTTTTTTATGGCTGATCGAAGCATCAACTCAGTTGCAAAATCTCACTGCGGCGGAACAGAAAAACCGCCCCATACCGGTGTGTGCTCCGGTGTGAAATACGCTGACAGCGAACTGTGCAGACCTTCCTGCGTCCACTTGCCACCTTGCGGGTTGTCGTAGTGTGTGTCGATGGTCGGACGCTGCACGATGGTGACGCGCGGGCCCCAGACAATGAACACTTCGCCGGAGATGTGACCGGCATTCGGTGATGCGAGATAAGAAACCAGCGGCGCAACGTTGGCTGGATCGAACACATCAAAACCGTCTTGCGGTTTGGCGAACATCGCAGCAGTCGCGCCCTGATCCGTCATCGCCGTGCGCGCACGCGGCATGATGACGTTGCAGGTGATGCCGTACTTGATCATCAGCTGCGCAGCACCCATGGTCATGGCAGTGATACCGGCTTTCGCAGCCGCGTAGTTGGGCTGACCAGCAGAACCGAACAGCATGGCTTCAGAAGACGTGCTGATCAGACGGCCGTAGTGTGAACCGGTGGCCTTGGCTTTTTCACGCCAGTAGGCGGTGGCGTTGCGCATGTTGACGAAATGGCCGCGCAGGTGCACGCGCACCACGGAATCAAACTCTTCATCGCTCATGCCGAAGATGGTCTTGTCGCGGCAGAAACCGGCATTGTTGACCATGATGTTCATGTCGCCGTAAGTTTTCAGCGTGGTTTCCATCAGGTTCTGCGCATCGGTGCTGTCGGCGCAGTCGCCGAACACGGCAATCGCTTCACCGCCAAAACCCTTGATGACTTCCACCGCTTCCATTGCCGCTTCTTTGGCCGCCGGAATGCCGATATCGTTGATCACCACGCGGGCGCCGTTGCGCGCCAGCTCAATGGCCTCTTCACGACCCAGGCCGCGACCGGCGCCCGTGACGATTGCTACCTTACCGTTCAGTACTGACATGGATACTCTCCTGGATGGACAAGAAAATGGAAGGACAAAAAACAGGCCGCACAGCATAGCGCCACCACCGCCGCTGGCAATAGTCAAAACAGACCAGCCTACATGGACAAAATGTACCAGCATCAATGATCACGGTTACAATGCCCGCCTGTTTCCCGGTATTGCAGCCATGAAAGACATACACAAATCGAAAAAACTCGAAGGCGTTTGCTACGACATCCGCGGCCCGGTGCTGGAAGAGGCCTACCGCATGGAAGAGGCCGGCCAGCGCATCCTCAAGCTCAACATCGGCAACCCGGCGCCTTTCGGCCTGCTGGCGCCGGACGAGATCCTGAAAGATGTGGTCTACAACCTGCCCAATGCCGAGGGTTACAGCGAATCCAAGGGCTTGTTCGCCGCGCGCAAGGCGGTGATGCACGAGACGCAGCGCCTCGGCATTCCCGGCGTGCAGATCAATGATATTTATCTGGGCAACGGTGCTAGCGAATTGATCGCGATGGCTTTGATGGGTCTGTGCGATCTCGGCGACGAGATTCTCATCCCGGCACCGGATTACCCGCTGTGGACCGCTTCCACATCACTCGCCGGCGGCAAGCCGGTGCACTACCTGTGCGACGAGGAAAACGGCTGGAATCCGGATATTGCTGACATCCGCAGCAAGATCACGCCGAAGACGAAAGCGATTGTGGTGATCAACCCCAACAACCCGACCGGCGCGGTGTATGACAAAGCCATTCTTGAACAGATAGTCGATGTCGCGCGTGAACACGGGCTGATTATTTTTGCCGATGAAATCTACGACAAGATCTTGTACGAAGATGCCGTGCACACACCGATGGCCACACTCGCCACGGACGTGTTGTGCATCACCTTCAACGGCTTGTCGAAAACCTATCGCCTCGCCGGTTTCCGTTCCGGCTGGATGATCATCAGCGGCAACAAACTGTGCGCGAAAGATTACATTGAAGGCCTGGACATGCTGGCCTCGATGCGCCTGTGCGCCAACGTGCCCGCGCAGTTCGCGATCCAGACGGCACTCGGCGGCTACCAGAGCATCAACGAATTCATCCAGCCCGGCGGGCGTCTGCGCGAGCAGCGTGACATCGCCTGGCGCATGTTGAACGAGATTCCCGGCGTCTCCTGTGTTAAACCGATGGGCGCGCTGTACATGTTCCCGAAACTCGACCCGGCGGTGTACCCGATCAAGGACGATGAACAACTGGCGCTGGATTTCCTGCGCCAGAAAAAAATTCTCATTGTGCAGGGCTCGGGTTTCAACTGGATCGACCAGCAGCATTTCCGCATCGTGATTTTGCCGCGCGTGGACGAGCTGAAATACGCCATTGAACAGTTTGGCGATTTCATTAGTAAGTATCGCCAGTAAGACCGTTACGGACGTTCATTGTATGGGCGATATCCATATCGACGATTTCTACAAGGACGCCGCGAAAATCCTGCTGGTGCTGTACCAGTATTTCCCGCGTCCTTACAGCATCTATGTCACTGATATTTCCGGGCCCGATGAGCCGGATGAATACGGCCTGCACAGCGACAGACACCAGGCCTGCTTCAGCACCATGGTATGGCTGGCCGATGCCGGCTTGCTGCGCTATGTGGATGTGATCAACAAGGAAGCGGTGGATCAGGCGGTGCTCACGCACAAGGCATTAACCCTGCTCACCACGCGTTCGGAGATACGTTTCCAGCCCGAGGAGGAGGCGATGCCGGCCTCGGTGGCTGATGAACATGCCAGCCATGTGCACCAGTTACGTTTTGCCGTGAAAAGCGGCGCCTCGTTCACTATCCGCCGCATCATGCAGCACCTGTTGAACGAAGCCAGAAAACACTGAAGCTTACAAAAACCGAAAGCCGTGAAAATGTCGGGCCGCTCACAAAACTGACTTGTGTCACAGCGCAGTCATGAAACCGGGCTATAGTTCAGAAATAAGGACAGCACACACCGGAGACTCCTCATGAACACCGCCAGCACACAGAACAACCATTCTCTCCAGAACAACACCCTGATCCCGCTGCAATTGTTCGCCACCCAGTACGGCTACGCCGCACTACTGGACGCCGAAGGCAATGAACTGCCTATCACTGAGTTGATGATCAAAAATGCCTGTGAGGAGGCGATGGATACACTGTATTCATTCCTGCCGCAGCGACCATCAACGGGCACAGCAGCCATCGCCTGATAGCACCTGTCTTTTCTGACCTGCTGTATTCAGCAGGTCAGCACCTCTCAGCAGCAAGCCACTTCCGCCTCGCTGGCCAGTACTTTCACCATATCCAGTGCAGAAATCAGTCCCACCAGCTTGTCGTTTTCCACCACCAGAACCCGGTGAATCTTGCGGCTGACCAGCACATTGGCAACTTCCTTTACCGAAGTTTCCGGGGACACGGTTACCACTTTCTCCACCATGATGTCCCCCACGCACAACTCGCGCACCCGCTCGAATGCGGGTTTGACGTTGCGCGAAGCCGCCGTCATCAGATCCATCAATGAACCGCGCGGCGCATCGGCTGCTGCCGGCGCTTGCACCACTTCCGACAGTTTGCGACTGATATCCGAGCGCGACACCACGCCGCGCAATTTGCCGTTTTCCACGACAGGCGCACCGGAAATACCGCGCTGCAGGAACGCGCTGTCCATATCCACCAGTGACATGCAGGGTGTCACGGAAAACACGTCTTTGACCATGATGTCGCGAGCCAGAACTGCCATTGCCATTCTCCTTTCACTGTAAATTGGTGTTATGCGTCCAATATTGCAGGAGTTGGCAAAACCGCAGTTGATCTGGCGCAGGGAAACCCGCCAGCAGCAGTGTCAAACAGCAAATCGATAGCAAGCAGCAAGACGGCAGTGAACTACAAGACAAGATCGCCAACGGGCAGAGGACATTCGCGGCGCGCGGCGTAATGCTTGCGCAAGCGATCAAAAGCCACAGCGCCGTCAACCGCAAACTGCTGACGTAGATTGGCGTCGTCATGCAGTACCGCATAGGGCACAGGTTCGCCATCCAGCGCAACAGCCACAGGTACGGCCGGCACACCCAAAAACGCACACAGCGCCTCGTAAACCATTTCCGTGCCGCGCAATTTGCCTTCCGCGCTGTAGCCGGCGATATGCGGCGTGCCTATGCATACATGCTCCAGCAGGGCCGCACTGATTGCAGGCTCGTTTTCCCACACATCGAGCACCACACGCAGATCCTTTTTTTGCAGCAAACGCTGCAGCAGGGCTGCGTTGTCTATAACCGCACCGCGGCCGGCATTGAGCAGCACAGCGCCAGGTTTCAGTTGTGCGATGCGCGCCGCATCGAACAAATGCCAGGTGGAATGTGGGCCATCACGTGTCAGCGGCGTGTGCAGACAGAAAATATCGCTGTCCAGCAGCGCATCCAGCGGCTGGAGAGGCAAATTGGTATCGCACAGAAACGGATCACAGCCGACAGCATTGGCCCCAGCGGCGCGCAGGCAGCGCAGTAATTGCCCACCGACATTGCCACAACCCACCACACCGATCTTGCGGCCATCGAGAAAACACTCACCGAGTGCCAGCAGTGAGGACAACACATACTCCACCACCGCGCGCGCATTGCAGCCTGGCGCATGTGCGAACTGAATGCCGTTTGCCGCGAGCCAGGCCGTATCAACATGATCGGTACCGATGGTGCAACTGCCGACAAACCGCACGCGGCTGCCCTGCAGCAGGCCCGCATTAACCGGCGTTACCGAACGCACCAGCAGGATATCGGCATCCTGCACATCGGCCGCAGTGATCGCCCGCCCCGGCAGCAACTGCAACTCACCCAGCGGTGCAAAAAATGCGCGGGCAAAGGCGATATTTTCATCGGCAACGATTTTCATGGCGGCTCACACAACAGCAACCCGGGCAGTGTAACCGCTTCAGCCTTCGACGCCAGACTTCAGAATGTAACTGCAGGTGACCGGCGGCGTGTAATAGCTATCACCAAACAGAATTTTCATTCGCGTGCGCCAATCCTTGTTATGACGCCATTCGTACACGAGCTGCGCCAAACCACCCAGCCCCAGGCGCAGCGGATTGTAATGCAAGGGTGGCTGCCCGGTGAGCCCCACAATTGGCTTTTTCTCACGCAAAGGTGTGTAAGTACCGAACATTTTGTCCCACAGGAAGAACAACCCACCACCCATGTTCACCATATTGACCTTGTAATTCTGTCGCTGAACCACGGCATCGCTGCGCTCTGCCGAGTGGTGTAAATAGTGATAGACACCGCCACCGAAGGCAAAGCCAGGCCAACGCAACCAGAACTTTTTAACCGCCCACTCATAAAAAACATCCGAGTGCCCAAACGTTTCCGCAAACATGAAGATCGTATTCATGACAAACACTTCTCGGTAAAGCGGCTCTGCCGAAAACAACTTCGTGATCGCAGCAAACAGAAACACATACGGCACGACAAACACGATAAACAAGGGAAATGCAAAAAAAACAGCCGTTGTGGAAAACTGCGACAGATTTGGCGACAGATGATGATGGCGGTGAAACAGCAGCCACAGCGCACGCGACTGGTGTCCGAGCCGATGCAGCCAGTAATGAAAGAAACCCGCCACCTGAAACACCAGCAGTGCCGCGAGCCACGGGTTCAATTCAACCAGCGTCGGCACATGCGTCATCACCCAGTCGTTTGCCGTGATGACCACATGCTCGATCAGCAACCAGCCATCACTGAATTCACCACCCGACACACTCAGGAGCACCCCCAGCAAGGCCAACACCACCGGAATCGACAGCGCGCCGACAGCATTGGTCAGAATCATGACCACAATGATGTGCATGGGAAATTTATAGCCGAATGTGCGTTCGTAACCGAAGTAACTGCCGAGCATCACCCACGCGCGAAATGACAACACGACAAGCAGCAAGATGCCGATGACCCAGCCCCATAACGCATCCGGGCCGGACAGGCGATCAAGCACCAGCTCTCGAATCACGCGCGAGGTTTGCTCGTCACCCAAGCCAGGTCCGAGATAGACCAGGTTGTGCCACAGCAGCGGAAACTGCACGAAAAACATCGCCGCAAAGAACACCACAAAACCGGATACACACGGTCGCCAGTATTCAGGCAGACCGGAAAGATCAGCGTTCCATAGTTGCCTCAACATGTTCACCTCTTTCATGAATCGCGAAATCCTTGCTGACTGGCGGCACATAGTCGGACTTGCCGAATATAATTTTCATCCGGGTTGACCAATCCCGATTGTTGCGCCATTCATAAATGACTTGCACCAGACCCGCCATCAACAAGCGAAACGGATTCAGGTGCAGTGCTGGATCCCCCGTCAAACCGATGTTAGGCCGCGATAGCGGCGGTTTTACATAAGTGCCAAATACGTGATCCCACAACATGAAAGGACCCGCACCGATGTTGGTCAGGTTGGAGTTGTGATTGGCGTAGACCGGATGCGATGCGTGATGCAGATAGTGATACTGCGCCGTGCCCGTCAGGTAACCGATAAAACCCAGTAACCTGTATTTGAAACCCAGATAGTAAAGCGCTGAATGATGCGCTGTCGCCGCGCCGATCTGTGTGACGATATTGAGAATGATGATCTGCAGATACAGCGGCTCGGCTGAAAACAGTTTGGTCGCCGCGCCGAAAAACAGCACGTAAGGAAACATCACCAGAAAACCCACCGGAAATGCCACCACGACGTTGGTGGTAATGAGATCAATCATCACGCTCGGGTAGTGATGCGGGCGATGCAACAACAGCCACGGCAAGCGGTATTCGTGTGCGAGGCGGTGCAACCAGTAATGCGGAAAATTGATCAGGCTGTAGATGAACAACACATTGATCACAGGCGGCAGCTCGATCAATGTCGGCACATAGGTTTGGGTCAAGTGGTTTGCGTAGGCCACTATCGTTTTCGCCGCATCGTAGCCCTGACTGAAGTCATGACCCATGGCGATGGCAATCACGCCGAACACGCTATAAACCAGTGCAACGCCGAGAAACATCAGCACATTGAACAACAACAACGTGTAGAAAAGATTCATGGGAAACGCCGTTTGCGGCTTGCCGGCTTTGGCGCTGTCGCTGGGATAAGTGGCGTTGATTTTTTGATAATTAATGTAGCCGTGCAGTATCAAAACGCAACGATAGACAAGCAACAGCAGCAGCGCGCCGACCAGTGCGATGAAAGCTGTGCCATTCCCACCGGCTTGCAAGACCTGCAATTCGTGGCGGATATAGTCGAGCGAAGTGTGGTCACCCAGGCCCGGCCCGAGGTAGTCCAGCAGATGAAAGAAGGAAAACATGCCGAAAGGCAGCGTGACAGAAGCGATACAGATCATCAGCAGCGCCAACTTCCGGAAAACAGGCCGGCCACAGTCCACCTCCTCTTCCCAAAGCCGTCGCCACAGGGGGGACGTACTCGAAGCGATTTCCTTGCCCATGACAGAACCCCAACCGACGTTTAAAATTACATTATTGCAAAATGTAACTAAACACTTGCATTTAGGCAAGTGCCGCGGAACTCGCCCATGCCAAAGAAACCCACAGCCCCACAGAACACCGCAGCGAAAGCCAGCCCGCGCAAACACGGCACCACGCGCGATGGCCTGCTGGAGGCCGGCTTGCGCCTGTTCGGTGAAAAGGGGTTTGACGGTGTATCGGTCAAGGACATTGAAACCGCCGTCGGACTCACGCCCGGTCGCGGCAGTTTCTACCGCCACTTCGAATCCAAGGAAGCACTGCTGACCGATATCGTGCACCGCGAAGTGGAAAAATTGCGCCAACTGCGCGACCTGCAACAGCGCGGTATCAGTGGATCTCTTGGCGATCGTCGCGCCGAACTGATTGTCGACTTCCGCATGCGCCTCATCGTGCTGGAGCAGCTGAAAGATTTCATCCTGCTGCTGGGCCGCGAGTACGGACGCTTCCCCGATCTGCTGACACAGCTCTACAGCTTGCTGGTGGAAGAGTCACTGGCGTCGGAAGGCAAGGATATGGCCAGGGACATCGCCGAAAAGCAGGTGCGCGGTGGCGATGCCGATGCATTGGCCGCCGTAGTGCAGAGCGCACTGGTAGGCTTTCACTTGTCGAAAACCTACTTTGGCAGCCAGCCCTACGGCATCGACGACGACCGCTTCATCAAGACGCTGGTGGATTTGCTGGTGCCGCCGAGCCAAGGGCAATAAAGACTCTGCCAATATGCAGCCGGCGGCGAAGTTTTATGCCTCAGCTTTTTTCATTCAGCACATAACTGATTTTCGTCGTCTTCTGGATAATCTGCGCAACCGGACACTTCTTGGCGATTTGCACCAGACGATCCATCTGTTCGTGAGTCAAGTTGGCGCTGTTGCTGAATGTGAAATTCTGGGTAAATTCAAATTCGGCACCATGATCAGTATTGATGGAGCGCATGGTGACATCGACACCGATGGAGCCCAACTCCCAACCCTTGCGACTGGCATACATGCGCAATGTGGTGGCAACGCATGAAGCCAGCGAGCCCAGCAGCAATTCCTGCGGCGTTGTGTATTTATCCTGCCCACCTACCTCGGCAGGCTCATCGGAAAAATATACGTGGTGGCGATTGGTAATTTTCGTTAGATAGTTTTCACCTTCAAGAACGGCATGCGCTTTTTCTTTCATCAACATAACCTGACTCCTTCTTGGCAATGACTCTTGCGAAATCGACTGTATTAAGTTCTGCCGCAACATACAAGAAGATTTCGCAAATGAATGACACCACGCCACTGAAGCAAAATTTATTTAATCCATCAAATATCGTGCCACCAACAAAAAACGCAGCGAGCAGCAAGCATTTGCCCCAACTTGGTTCGAAATCACCATACCCGTGAAGCACAACCGGGCATTGCGCTAGATCAGCTTTTCAACCATCAAGAGATCAACAGGCGCAAGACATCTACACAGGCGTACACACCAACACCGGAATATCGCGATCTGTGCGCGCCTGGTACTCGTCAAAATCCGGGTAGAGTGAGAGCAAGTGCGGCCACAGCGCGCGTTTTTCGTCTGCGCTCGCCTGTTTGGCCGTGTAACGCTTGTGCACGCCGCCGACCATGATGTCGATATCAGGATTGGCGATGATGTTCTTGTACCACACCGGATCAAAATCCAACCCGCCCTGCGAGGCCACCAGCAGCTTCTGTTCACCGTACGGTAGATGAATCAGCATCACTTCGCGGCGCTCGCCACTTTTGCGACCCGTCATACCGACGAGACAAATCGGCGCGCCGCCGGGAAACTTGTTCATCAACTTGCCGTTGCTTTTCTTGAATACCCAAACATTCAGGCGCGTGTACAACTTCATGATCTTGCGCACGAAAGGTACTGCCTTGGCAGGAATTTCATCCACTTCTTCGCGCTTTTTCTTGACGTAATCGAACTGGGTCATCGTGCTTCTCCTCTGTGTGTGAAACGTATGTTGTGCTGTAAACCTGGCTAGGGCAAATCGGGCAACTGCAAACCAGGCAACAAACGCCGACGGATATAATCCGCCAGCTCGTCACGGCTACGTTCCCTGGCGCCGCGCATGGTAAGAAATGACAGAGCGTTGCGTGTCCAGTATTCGGAAATTTCTTCCGCCTGCGCCGCCAGTGCCGGGTTTGCAGCAAACACGCGCGCGAAAGCTACTTCGCCAAAAGGCCCGAAGGGGTAGTAGCTCATGCCTACCTGACGCAGGAAATCGCTGCCCTGCTCCAGCACCAGCGCCAGAATGGGGTTGCGCGAAAAATGCTCGACCACGTACAGGAAACCCGCCACAAACGACTCCGCCGCCCCGTCGATATCGCGGATATGGTCGGCAATCGCCTGCGCAAATGCCGCGCCTTCGCGGTTGAAGGCATCCGACAGCAGCCGGTTCTTGTTCGGGTAATAGTTGTAAACCGTTTGCCTCACCAGCCCGGCCCGCTCGGCGACATCGCGCATCGAAACCTTTGCCAGCCCCACGGTCTGCACACAAGCAATGGCGGCATCCATCAGACGCTGGCGCACCCGCTCGTCATGGCTGGGGTAGCTGGCAGATACAGACAAGACAGCAGACACGGTTAACTCCGGGGCGATGAAGGGCACAGAATACGACACATTTGTCGTACTTGTCATTTTGCTGCGACACATTTTATATTTGTGTCGCATAGCAACGACCCGGCTTTATGAATTACCGAGCATGCTGATCTTCAGCTGGCTGTGGTTAAAACGCGAGAGGATCTGTCCATGACACGCCACCAGGTATACCCCCTGAAAGTCCGCCAGATCGACTTTGCGTTTCACGACAGCATTCCGTTCCAGTGCAATCCACACAACCCGCACTGGAGTAACTTCGTCAATTTCATCACCCTGATCGCGCCGGGCTTCGAGCGCTATTTCATCAAGGCGATTCGCCAGTCACTACCCCTGATTCGCGACGAGGCCGTGCGCGCCGACGCCGAATTATTCTGCCAGCAGGAAGCGCAACACTCGCGCCAGCATCTGGCACATATGAAAGTACTCAGCGCACATTACCCTGGCCTCGAAAACGTACGCAAAGCAGTTACCGAATCCTACGAGCAACTTTTCGAACGCGAAACCATCGCCTTTCATCTCTCGTATGCCGCAAGCGTCGAGCTGTGTTTCGGCCCGCTGGCGAGTTTTCTGGTCACGCATCGTGATCTGTTGTTCAAGGGCGGAGACACTACCATCGCTTCGTTTCTGTTGTGGCATCTGGTGGAAGAGTTCGAGCATCGCAATTCTGCAATTGATGTCTACAACGCCGTAGTCGGCAGCCACATTTATCGCGTGCGCTCTGCCGTGGGTGTTGTCAGACATCTGGCCGAAATTGCAAAAATCGTGCGCGACGGATTCAACCAACACATCCCTGCAACCAGCCTTGCCGTACCAGCGGGCGATGTCTCGAAAATGTTTCGCGGCATACCCGTATGGGATCAGCTGTGTCTCGCCGGCAATCTGTTGTGTACACTGCTGCCTTATCACAACCCCAATGGCATTGCGCAGCCCGACTGGGTAACGCAGTGGTTTGCCGATGAAACTGCTGGCCGCGACATGGCGACGTACTATTCGTAATTATTCACCAAGAAAAACAACCTGACTCACTCAAGGAGTACACCATGCAATTTGCACGTTTTGTCACCGGCTGGACTGCACTCATCTGGCTCGGCTATGGCCTCTGGTTAATTTACGACCCGACTCAACTCAGCTACATGGGCATGGAATTCAACCACTGGAGCGTCACCGTTGAGGTGTTTGCCATGTACGGCTTTGCCGAAGCAGGCCTCGGTATTTTTGCCTTTCTCGGCGTTTTCAAACCCAGACACTATTTGCGCGCCAACGTGGTGTTGTGGTTTCTCATCTTCACCGGCTTGTGGGTCGGCCGTTTGATTGGCATTGCGCTTTATAACGGCGATTACACACTCACGTTTGGCGGCGCCGGCTTGCCCGCAGGCTACAATCCCGGCACGACGTATTTTTACGAATTGCCGTTCTCCATCATGTTCGCAGTCGCCTGGTGGAAAATCCGCAACAGCACTGAAGTCTGATCCAGAGGCGCAACATGAACAGCACACGGAATACGCAAGCGCGAATGGCGATGCACGGTTGCATCGTGCTCCTGCTCGGCCTGTTGGGTGGCATCGGATTTTCCTATGCCGCAGCAGTCGCCGACACCACAAGCCCGCTCTACAGCGTATGGAAGTTTGTTCATCTGGAAGGCGTCATCAACGGCATCGTGGTGCTGGCCGTCGCCGGCATCTGGCCCTGCTTGAATGAACAACAAACCAGCGTGCGTGTCGGCAAATGGACACTGTTGCTCGGCGCCTACTGCAATGCCATCGGCCCATGGATCACCGCCTTGTTCATCGGCCACCGCGTGATCGAGCCGCACACACTGCTGGAAAGCGTCGTGGTCTACGGCTTTTACATCCCTGGCACCTTGCCGATCATCAGTTTTGCACTGTTTGTCTGGGCGCTTGCACGCCGCAAAGGCGAAGCGGAATCGCAGGTTTGCCAGTGAAAAGCAATTGCGCGTTTTGATGACGCTCACAGGATCAGCTGCAATTGCATCAGGCTTTGCCGCTGCTCTACAGTGGTGCCCTGTCTCTACCCAAGGACTAACACCATGACCACAGCACACAACGCCTCGCTCGCTGATCTCAGCCGCGCACAGCTCGCGCAACTCGCGCGTGAGTACATGGTCGCTTCGCAGTTCAACAGCCGCACAGGTTACGCTGCGCTGCGCATGAAGCACGGTGATGAAGCCTACAAACCGATTGCCATCGACAACTGGCTGGCCGTGAGCCCGATCTACACGCAGCGTATGCAGCGCGCGATGGGATTTGCCGGTGGCACCGATGTCGCCACCATTTTCAAAGGCCTGCAACTGGATTGCGGTTTGACACACCAGTATTTCGATTGCCACTTTGAAGTGTTTGCCGAAGACAAAGGCCGCTTCTGGCTGAAAAGTTGCGGCCCGCTGCTGGAAACCGAACCGCGCGGCGAAGCGGCTGTGAAAGTGATGTGCCATGACATCGAAGACCCGACCTTTGACGGCACCGCCATTGCCACCAACCCACTCGCGCGCATGCGCCCGGTGCACCGCCCGCCGCGCATGCCGGTGGATCGCACACCGCACTGCGAATGGAACGTGTTCATTGACCACGACGCCGAACCACTGCAGGAACCGGCGATCACGCAGCGTATGCGCACCACGAAACTCGCTCAGCTCGCTATTGCGCGTGAGGAAAGCCGTGAAGCGGGCGGCATGGATTTCTACACCGGTTCGGTGTTCGAACAACTGCATTTCGAACAGCTTTCACACGCAGCCCTGGTTGTTGTGTGCAAGGAAATTGCCGTGCAGAACCATTTGTTGATTAATGGCTTGATGGTCGCGGCTGCGGCGCATTACGGTGAAGAAGCCGCGCGCGCGATTGCTGAATTCCAGATGACTGGCAGCGGCTGGGTGATGAGCCACCGACTGAAAAACTGGCTCGGCATTACCGGCAATGGCATCGACGCGATACTGTCAGTGCTCGCTGTGCATCCTGCTTTCCAGCCTGCCGAATACCACGGCATTACCGCAGAGAAAACCGGCGCCAACAGCGCACGCATTACAATCCCCGACTGTACCGCGCTGAACGAAGCGAAAGGTTTCGATCTCGGCTGGTACAGCCTGCTGCCGCTCGGGAAAACCGCCGGCCTGGAAGCGATTCTCAAGGGTGTAAATCCGCGCGCGCAGCTGCAGGCGACTGAAGCAGCTTTGTCATGGAATATTGTCATCGACGAAAACGCCACCATCGGCGACGAGCCGCTCGCAGTGCAGATTGCCAAAGGCACGGTGTTGTATCAGACCAAACTGGAGAATCATATTCCGCTCTTACAAGCGTAAACCCATGTGATTTAAGATGCCGTTCAAACTCACCACACCGCAGGAGCACCAACATGATCTTGACCAACATTGAAACCGTTCCCGGCAAAACCATCGTCAAGCATCTGGGCATGGTGAATGGCAACACAGTCCGCGCCAAACACGCCGGCAAGGATCTTCTCGCCGGCCTGAAAAACATTGTCGGCGGCGAACTGAAGGCGTACACGGAATTGCTACAGGAATCACGTGACGAGGCCACAGACCGCATGATCGAACAGGCGCGCGCTGTAGGCGCCAATGCTGTGGTCAACGTGCGTTATTCCACCTCGTCAATATCTGCTGGCGCAGCCGAACTCTTCGCTTACGGCACGGCCGTGGTAGTGGAGTGAGCCATGTATGACCTGATTATTTTCGCCACACTTATCGCTCTCGGCTATGGCTTTGGCCAACACGCCGAACGCGCACATTTCCGTTCCATCCTGGCTCGTGAAAAACAATTCCGGCAGTTGTTGTGCTTTAGTGAGCGCCGCATCCCCGAACAGGACACCCCCGTGCAGGCACAGCTGGTGTCCGGCAGCGTGGTCGTCTCAATCGATTATTTCAAACGCTTTGTTGCCGGTTTGCGCAACATCTTTGGCGGTCGTGTCACTGCGTATGAATCCTTGCTGGAACGCGCACGCCGCGAAGCTATCTTGCGCATGAAGGAGCAGGCCCACGATCTCGGAGCAGACAGCATCTGGAATGTGCGACTTGAAACAGCAGCCATTTCACAGGGCGCACAACAGCAGCAGGTTGGCTCGATGGAAGTCATGGCTTATGGCACGGCATTGATCCGCAAGCGCTGACTCCCTGTCGCATGGACGGTTATGAGAATCACGAAATCCCGGAAGGTATTAACGTCACTCCGGAACATCCGCTGAAAGAATTTGCTCAGCTGGTCATCGGGCTGACTGTTCTTCTGGTTGCGCTGGCATGGGGGCTATCCCGGTTGGGCGCCTACGCGGCACGCCACCTGAGCATCGAACAGGAAGCGGCACTGGCACAAACCCTGTTGCCTGTTCTGCAGCAAGAAACAAATACCGGATCTGCTGCAAATGAGAAGCGCGAACAGCTGCAAGCGCTCGCAACGCGTTTGGCGAGGCACATGGCGCTGCCTGCAGCTCTCCCCATCTCCGTCCATTACAGCCCTGATACTGTCGTGAATGCCATGGCCACGCTCGGCGGTCATATCGTGGTCTATCAGGGCTTGCTCGATGCCACAAAAGACAGTGAAATTGCGCTGGCCATGGTGATGGCGCACGAGCTGGCACACATCCAGTACCGACACCCGGCAACAGCACTGGGCCGTGGCTTTGCTGTCATGCTGTTGCTCAGCAGTGTTGCCGGCCTGGGCGACAATGTGATGCAAGGCTGGGCAAACAATATCGGCACCCTGACTGTACTGCGTTACAGCCGCGAACAGGAAATGGATGCCGATGCCTTGGCGCTGGAAACGGTTTATCGCGAATACGGCACAGTCAATGGCGCAGAGATTTTCTTCACGCACGTCGCCGCAACAGACAAATGGTTAACACCGCCCGCGATGTTAAGCACTCACCCGGCTACCGAAGAACGCATCCAGAATATTCGCTCGTTTGCGGCTAGAAAATCAGGCACGCAATAAGCGCCAATACGCTCTTTCAAGGCCGTCAGGCCCGGCCTTCCAGAATGCGCTTGTAGTGCTGCAACCAGCGCTTGAAGGTGAGCTCCATAAAGAAACGCGACACCGGCGCAAACAGCGCGCCGATGCCGGTGACCTGTATCGCCACCGTCCACTTCAGTCGCGTGGTCTGGCCGTTGTTGAGCACGGTGATCTCGTAGTTCTCGGCAAAGGATTCAATGCCCGAGAGCGTCGCCTCTTCCACATAGAACGCCACTTGTACATTCGGCTTCCAGATGAAAAAGTTTTCCTTCACCGCCTGCCCGCCGAACAGATGCACCGTGCGTTTTGCGCCGGGGCCGTAAGGCTGCGGGCTGGTCCACTCCACCTTTTTCAGCGCCGGCGCCCACTGCGTCCACACCACATCGCCGGCCAGTGTTTCCATCAGCTTTTCCGGCGGACAGTTCGCTTCCATACTGGCACTGGCAATCAGGTTGGCCGTGCGGAAGAAACTTTCATCTATCGGTTTCAGCGGTTTGAACGTTGCCATGTCGGTATCCTTGCGTGCTCTGGTTTCAAGGTCTGGTTTCAAGATCAGGTTTCAGGATCGAAGGCAATATTCATCGATTTGATCGCCGGAATAAAGTTCGATACCAGATTGTGCGGTGCACTGAGCAGGCGCGGGTTGCGCAGGCGCGGAATGATTTCACTGAACATCACGTTCAGTTCCTTGCGCGCCAGATGCGAACCGAGACAGAAGTGCTGGCCGACACCAAAGGTGCGGTGCTCATTGCGCAGGTTGGGCATGCGGCGCGCGCGGGTGACATCAAACACCTCGGCATCATCGCCGAAAATTTCCGCTTCGTGATTCACCGACGGGTAGTACATGCGCACGATGTCGCCTTTCTTCACATCCATGTCGCCCACTTTCACATCCTGTTTCGCTGTGCGCTGCATGAAATTGAAAGATGGATAGAAGCGCAGGATTTCCTCGATGGCATCCGGAATCAGCGAAGGATCGTCGATCAGCATCTGCAGTTGTTGCGGATGCTCGATCAACAGACGCATACCGTGACTGGTGGCTGTGCGCGTGGTTTCCACGCCGCCGGCGATCAGGATCAGGAAGAAGGTGCAGAATTCGAATTCGTTCAGGCATTCGCCGTCCACTGCACCGTTCAGCAACGCATCCAGCACCGAACCTTTGGTCGGGTTGATCTTGTGTTGCACAGCAAGATTCATCGCGATTTCGAAAATCTGTGCCGCTGCCGCCTGACCCATCTCCGGCGTCTGGCCGATTTCCGGATCGTCCATGCCGATCATGATGTCGACCAGATCGGAAAATTTCTGGCGATCATCCGATGGCATTTCCATCAGCGCGCAGATCACGAACAGCGGCATTTCGGCGGCGATTTCACTGACAAATTCGCATTCGCCTTTCTTCGCCACCTTGTCGATGATGGCTTTCGCATACTGCTTCATCATCGGTTCGAGCGAATCCACAGCTTTTGCGGTAAACGCATTGCGCACCACGCGGCGGTACTTGATGTGATCCGGCGGGTCCATGTTGATGATCAGCTGGCGCATGATCTCGATGGCGGACGGGTCGTCACCGCCCGGCTGCGGATGGGCAAGGTTTTCGCTCGACGAAAACAGATCCGGGTTCTTGGACACGAAGTCGAGATCGTCGCGCTTGGTCACCGCCCAGAAGCTGGTGTTGCGGATGGTGTCATCCTGCAAGGACACCGGGCATTTTTCGCGCAGGGTCTTGAAGGCATCGAAGGGTACGCCCTTGCCCATGCGCTCGGGGTTCATCAGATCAAACTGGAACGGACATTTCTCGGTCATTGCGCTGTTATCAACCATTGGACTACTCTCCCGCCTTCAGATCGGTGTAAATTACAGGCATGTAAATTACGCCGCCAAAGAAGTTACAGGCAAGTAAGATATTGCGATGAGTCCATCCGGCAAGAGCACATCCAGCAAGAAAACATCCCGCGCGGCACGCCCGGCCAGCGGCCGTCCCGTGGGCAGCAACCGTGAAGCCACACTGGCGCGGCTGTTGCCGGCTGCGCGCCAGCACTTCGCCGAAAAGGGCTTTGCCCAGACCACGTTCAAGGATGTGGCCAGCAGCGTGGGGCTGACACACGCGGCGCTGTATGCCTATTTCGCCAACAAGATCGAGCTCTACCTGGCCACACTGGCCGATACACAGGCGCTGCTGCTGCCCGATTACCAGCGCGCCATCGAGCAGGGCACCACACTGCGCGAACGCATTGCCGGCATCCTGATGGCTTCAGCCGCCGCGCATGACCGCGACAGCTCCGTCACCGGTTTTCTCGCCGCCGTGCCTATCGAGATTCGCCGCCACCCTGAATTGCGCGAACACCTGCTGGCATCCGGCAACGAGGTGTTCAACGCCTTGCGTAACATGTTTGACGAAGCACGCCAGCGCGGCGAATTGCAGACTGCCGCCAGCGACGAAGACCTGATTTCCGTTTTTCTCGGCAGCGGCGTCGGCGTTGCCCTGTTTCAGTACGGCATACAAAGTGAATCGCTCACGCAGGCGATGCAGCTGTATGTGTCATTGATCGAGGGAGTGCTGTTGCGTTGATGGCATGGGGCTGTTCATGCTAAAACAGCGCCAATAATGACAATAAGAGGGCATTCCCCATGCAATCGAGTGCGCTGCAACCTCTGTGGGATTTCTTCCTGCAGCATTTCGGTGTGGAAGGAATTGCCAACCCGGCTTACTTGCTCACAGCGGTTGTGATCGGCATTTATTTGCCGGGCATCGTGTTTTCCATTGTGGATGTGTTCATCACCAGGCGGCTCACGCTGAAGGAATGCTGGGCGGTGTATTGGCGAGCGATGAAGTGGTACGGCTCGCTGTATCTGGTTGCGATGCCGCTGTTGCTGCTGTTCCCGTTTCCATTGCTACAGAACATTCCGCAAGAAGCGCCAAGCGTGTTTGAGTTCTGCAGGGACCTGCTGTTCTACTTCCTGCTCGGTGATTTCGTTTCCTATTTCTGGCACCGTTTTGAGCACCAGTGGCGCTGGTATATGAAAAACGTGCACTACTATCACCACATTGATTCACCACCGCTGTCGATCTGGACAGCGATGGTGGTGCATCCGATAGAAGGTGCGACAGTGTTCATCTGTTTTCATCTATACGGAATCCTGTTCCCCATTCACCCACTGACTTTCGGTATCGCAGCATTTGCCGTTACGGCAGTCAACATGATCACGCATTGCAATTACCGCCTGCCCGTATATGACTGGTTTTTTGCCACCGCGCGCTGCCACGACATCCACCACGCCAGCCGCAACCCGAAAAACATTTCCGTCATGCTCTCGGTCTGTGATCGCCTGTTCGGCACCTTCCATAAGGTTCCATAAAAATGGCTTCCAGATGAGAACAAGCCGCGCACCATGATCACTGCCAAAAAAATCCGCAACTTGCCTGTCAGCGCAGCGAGCGGTCTGGTGATCAACGGCAAGCGTTTTTATGTGATCGCCGATGATGCGCTGCATCTCAGCGTTTTCTCATTCGATGACAACGCTTTTTTACAGCAATTGCGTTTGCGCGATGGTGAATTGCCCACCGAAAAATCCGCACGCAAAAAAAAGAAACCGGATTTCGAAGCACTGGTGCAACTGCCACCGCAAGCCGCGTTTGCACACGGCGCTTTGCTCGCACTCGGCTCCGGCTCCAAAAGCAACCGGCAACAGGGCGTGCTCATCCCCTTCCAGCCCGATGGCGCGCTGTCGACTAATACCCTCGCACTGGATCTCGCGCCGCTTTACGCCGCACTGCCGTTTGCCGATACCAACATCGAAGGCGCCGTTATCTGCGATGAAAAACTCGTCTTGTTGCAACGCGGCAATCAACAGCATCAACAGAGCGCCCTGGTAATCCTGCAGGAAAATTCTGTAGGGGCGCGATTTATCGCGCCCAATCACGTTGCCGCGCCCAATCCCATCATCGTTCCCTGTAGCTTGCCGATGATTGATAGCTGCCCACTCGGCTTCACCGATGGCCTCTGCCTGCCCAACGGCAACATAATCTTTTCGGCTGTCGCCGAAGCCACCGACGACAGCTACCAAGACGGCGCCTGCCTCGGCGCCGCCATCGGCGAGATCACCCTGCGAGGGGAGTTGCTGCGCTGTGAATGGCTCAGTGAGCCGCACAAGATTGAAGGCATTGCACTGGGCGCAGAAGGCACCAGCCTGTATGCCGTGACTGATGCGGATGATCCGGCTGTGCCGGCGCAATTGTTGTTGCTGGAGGGTTGGCAATAACACTGTACAAAAATACAGATTCTGCTTTTCAATGGGATGAATTGCGGACATAATGCCCGCTTGAAGTCCCAATAGCAGGCCAGCCATGCAAGCCACCACTCCTTACGCCGTTCTGAAGGAAGCTCGCTCGCGATTCAGTCAGCGCGAAATTGCCGAGGCGCTGTCCGTGGACGTCAAAACCGTGCGCCGCTGGGAATTGCGCGAAAACGATCCCCCTCCGTATGTGGTGGATGCTATACGCCAGCGTCTGTTGCCACTCGGCAGTGGCCGCAGCGATGCGGCTTTTACCTTTATTGATCTGTTTGCCGGCATCGGCGGCATCCGCATGGGGTTCGAACAGCAGGGGGGGCATTGTGTCTTCACCAGCGAATGGAATCCGTTTGCCGTGAAAACCTACATGGAAAACTATCCGCCTGATGCTTCGCACATGTTCGCCGGTGACATCACTGCGGTTGATGCCGATGATGTTCCGGATCACGACGTATTGTTGGCCGGCTTTCCGTGCCAGCCGTTCAGCATTGCCGGTGTGTCGAAGAAAAATGCACTTGGACGTCCGCACGGTTTCGAATGCACCACACAGGGCACTCTGTTTTTTGATGTAGCAAGAATCATTGCCAGAAAAAAACCGAAGGCGTTCCTGCTGGAGAACGTGAAAAATCTTCTGTCACACGACAAGGGCAATACCTTCCGGGTGATTCTGCAAACCCTCCGCGAAGAGCTGGGTTACAACGTTCAGTATCGCGTGATTGATGGACAACATTTCGTGCCGCAACACCGTGAGCGGATCATCATTGTCGGCTTCCGTGATGATTGCGGTTTTTCGTTCGATGATCTGGAATTACCGAAAAGCGGGCCGTGTATGTCCTCGATTCTTCACCCGGAAGATGGTTCGGAAACTGTCGAAGAGCCTTACACCTCAGGTGCGCTGGGCAAGGTGAACAGCAAATACACGCTCACGCCACGGCTATGGGAATATCTGCAGGCATATGCGGAAAAGCATCGCGCTGCCGGTAATGGTTTCGGCTTCGGCATGGTGAATGGCGAGAGCGTCGCCCGCACACTGTCGGCCCGTTATTACAAGGACGGCTCGGAAATACTCGTCCAGCAGAAACGCAAACGCCCGCGCCGACTCACCCCGCGCGAGTGCGCAAGACTGATGGGCTTTCCGGATACCTTCAAAATTCCGGTGAGCGATACACAGGCTTACCAGTTATTTGCCCATGCCGCTGTGGTGCCAATGATTTCTGAAGTTGCTAAGATGCTGGCTTCAGCAATCACAAAGGAGCAGGCACGCAAGGCCGCACAGCCTGAAGTGCCACGATCAATCATGTCTTCAGGAAAATGGACTAAAGAGCAAGTCAAATTAGCATTCCATCTGTATTGCCAACTGCCATACGGACGAATACACAGCAGAAATCCTGAAATCATTGAGCTTGCTGCCCTCTTGGGCAGAACACCAAGTGCGTTAGCAATGAAAATGCTCAATCTGGCCAGTCTTGATCCTGTAATTACCAATAGCGGGAGATCTGGATTGGGGAATGCATCTTCTCTCGACAAGTTGGTATGGGATGAATTTCATGCTGACTGGGAGCTGCTTGCAACAGAATGCGAAATTATCAAGTGCTCGCTTTTGGGTGATATTTCAACGGGCGGCACACAAAAGGAAATTGAAGACGAAGAAACTATTTATATTCCTGAGGACTATACAGGAGAAACAAAGCAGGTTGTTACGCAGCAACGCATAAAGCAGCACTTCTTCAGGCGATCTGTGCTAAGCAGCTACGGAGGACGCTGCTGCATGTCTGGTGTGTCTGATTCGAGAATGTTGATTGCTAGCCATATTGTGCCTTGGAGCAAGGATAAGGCAAACAGGCTAAATCCGAGCAATGGCTTATGCCTTTCTGCAATACATGACAAAGCTTTTGATAAGGGGCTAATTTCATTAACAAACGACATGAGAGTTATAGTTTCAGAAGAATTAATAAAAAGCGATAACAAGTTTATTGTCGATACTTTTTCATCTATTTCTGGAAGAAGGATTGAAATTCCCGAAAAGTTTATTCCGGGAGTTGATTTTATTTCTAGACATAGAGATGAGATTTTTGTTGATAGTATAAAACTTTATTCTTATGGATAATGCGAATGATAAGAATGCATGAAGATGTTTTTTACTCTTACTTTTCCCCTTACAAACATCCTGAGTCAAAATTTGACAGCTGGGGAGGTTTGGGTATAGAGACATTTGGCAGCGACCTGTCTTTGATGAGAAAACTGGATAAGGAATATGTCTGGACGGTAATAGATGGTTGCGACGACAACAGTCAATGGATAATTACAGGATTTCATCATGTAAACAGGATTTGTTATCTTGTCACGAAAAAACCTCATCTATGGATAGATGTTGAGTTTCGAATATCAAGTTCATCATTGACAGATCTCGGATTAAAAAGGCAATTATCTAAGCTAGACAAAATACACCATTCAAATGAATTTTTTAAATGATAATATACATTTTATTTCACAATTAAATTAATTAATTTTTTAAGAAGTGGGTGGTTTAGGGTCAAATTCAATGACCTCCCAGCTCTTTACACCTCGACAGAAGATATCGAGTTAATCAACCGTTAGTGATGTTAATCGGAAACCAACCATGTGACTGATGTGGTCGACAAACCAACCCGCTCCCGTATGATGTCGGGCATTCATGGCAAGGACACTCGTCCCGAGTTAGTGGTGCGCAAGTTGTTGCATGGTCTGGGTTTCCGTTACCGCTTGCAAGGCAAGGGGATACCAGGCAGGCCAGATCTCGTATTCCCTAAATACGCAGCCCTGATCCAGGTGCAAGGCTGTTTCTGGCACGGGCATAAATGTCATCTGTTCAAAATGCCATCCACCTGGACTGAGTTCTGGCGTGAAAAAATCAATTCCAATATCGCCCGCGACAGGAAGAATATTGTCGCGTGCCGAAAGCTTGGCTGGAAAACATTGGTGGTATGGGAATGCGCCATCAAGGGCAAGACGCGATTGCCGCCCGAAGAGCTGGCGGCCGTTATGCAGAATTGGTTGTTGTATGACGATCAGGATGCGGAAATTTTCGGTAGGCCAAGGGCGCAATAAATTGCGCCCCTACGCTTATGCTACATATGGGTGCGGTGACTGTATCGGATTGCATACCACATGGAAGCAAGCTGGTAGCTCTTAATACTGCACAATCGGCGCTTTATGCCGCCAGGTATCGTCTTGCAACATGCCGAGCATGGCATGAGCGCAATCGGCAAAAGTGATTTTGGACATGCCGCTGAAGCGGTGGTAGCCGAGGCGATATTTTTCCTTGCGCGGCCCCTTGCCCATTTGCAGCGGGCGGATGCCGTACCAGTTCACATCTTTATTTTGCAGCAGTAACGCGAGCTGGTGTTCCTTGTCGCTGTGGCGATGTTTCAAAAAGGTTTCTGAATACCAGCGCACGAATTTCGCACCGAAGCTGATCTGGTCTTCCGGCAAAAAGTTGCTGCCGCCGCCGCACCAGACCAGGCGCGGGATATTCTGTTCGCGCATCACTTGCAGGATGTGGCGGGTAACGTCGGTGCACAGATCCGGCGGCGAGGTTTTTTCGTCCACGCCGATGGCAAACAGAACGGCTTCAGTGCCGGTTGGCAGTGCGCGGCGCACATCGTCGATGTTCAATGCATCGCCCTGCACCACAGTGATTTTTTCACGCAGCGCCTGTGGCAGTTTTGCCGGTGTGCGCGCCAGCACGGTGATCTCGTGCCCCGCAGCGAGCGCTTGCTGCAGGCATTCACTGCCGAGGCCGCCAGTAGAGCCGAAAAGTGTGATTTTCATGGTTGATCAAGCCTTTGGTGCAGTGGAAACAAAATGCGGATACTGGCGAATGCTGTCGAGAAAACCTTGCAGCTTCGGCAGCTCATCCAGCGTGAAACGATTGCGAAACAGCGCCCAGTCGATGAAACAGGCTATGCGCAATTCGGCATCGTTGTAGGGAGCGCATGCCGAGTATGTCAGCTTGTCCAGCTCAGCAAGGCCGGTTTGCAGCCGCGATTGCTGGCGAGCCAGGTACGCGCTCTGCTGCGCACCGACACCGTCTTTTTCGAGATAAAACAGGTTGATGGCGGTATCCAGCAGCGTGTTGGCTGTGCAGTAGGCATTGAAGGCGGCTAGCGTGTTGTGTGCGTCGTTGAAAAACGTGCCGCCGCTGCATTCGCGCACATATTTCAGTATTGCGCTCGAATCGGTGAGCATCCTGTTCTCGCCGTTTTCGGTATAGGTGAGGAACGGCACTTTCTGCGTCGGCGACAGCTGCGCGCTGCCGGCGGCATCGGTTTCCACAAAACGGAACGGGATGTTGTTTTCCAGCAGCACGATACGGATGTGGCGCACAAACGGTGAGGTATAGCTGCCGTAAAGCTCCATAAGCAATATGCCCTAGTCAATTGATTGACTCGCAGCGTATGACAAATGGCTGAGCTCTGTAAACCCGGCTACAGGGAACATTTCCGGTTATCCTTGCCACACATACTGATAACAGCCGGGACACAGCAAATGTATGGAGAGATATTCATGAGCAGCCGCAGCCATCTAGTCAGCGCGCTGCTTGTCGGCTTCATGATCTTTCATGCAATAAATGCCCATGCGGCCAGCCCATCAACAGCCATGGAAATCATGGAAAAGGCCAGCGATGTCGACTTGGGCGATAACGCAAGCAGCAAGGTATCCTTATCCGTCACCAGCCCAAAAGGCGATATGCGCACACACGAACTGGTATCTTTCCGCAAGAAGTTCGGCAACAACGAAAGGCGGAGCATCATGTTCTACACCTTTCCGCTAACGATGAAGAACGTCGGATATTTTTCGATTGATTTCAAGGACCCTGAGACAAATGACCAGCACTGGATGTATACGCCTACCATCCAGAAAATGCGTCGCATTGGCTCCAACCGTCTGGCAATCATGAATTCCGACTTCTCCTACGCAGACATGTCCGCCCACAATGCGCACGACTACCACTACACCTCACTGAAAGAAGATGTACTTGAAGGAAAAAAGATATGGATAATCGAGGGCATACCTATCGAAAGGAAAATCGAGGATGACGATGGGGAATATGCAAAATCTGTATTTTATGTACGTCAGGATAACTACATCATCATCCGCAGCATCAATTTCCTGAAGAAGGGAAACAAGGTGAAACAGATGGATGTCACCAACCTTAATCTGATAGACGGCATCTGGGTACCCGAACAGGTCACCATGGTTACCAGCAAAGACAGCCAGGAAATATCGCGAACGATCATGAAATCTTCCGATGTAAAGTTCAACCAGACATTCAACGAAAATTTTTTCACCCAGCGACAACTGACGCACGGATATGAGTGACACCCGAGCAATACGGCATTATTCCTCGGCAGTCACAAGGCATGCCGCAGCAGTCATTGCCTTCAACATTCTGATACTGCTGGCAAGCCTGTATTTTGTAATTGATGTACGCACAGGGCGTCCAACGGTGAAGCTCGACCCTTCGGTGGACAGCATTTTGCCTGCAGACAGCCCTGACAGGCAGTATTTCGACCATATAAAAACCATATTTGATGGTGGCAACTCAATCATCGTGGCACTTAAGGACACCACGGATATTTTCACTCCAGGCAATCTGGTGGACATCAAATCCCTTACTGAAGAAATTGAAAAACTGGACAAGGTCAATCGAGTCATCAGTCTCTCCACCGCCCTGAATATTCGCAGCGATGGTGATGACTTGTTGATCGAACCGTTCTACAGCACACCGCCTGAAAGCGAAGAGGATATTGCCGACATCAAGACACGAGCACTGGCGGACCCCATCTACGCCGGCAATCTCGTTTCGCAGGATGGCACAGTGACGGTACTTGTTATCCATTTGCTGGACATTGCCGAAGACGCACTACTGGATAGCAGAATTGATGAGCGCATCGTGGCTGCCGTTGACAATTATTGGCCGGCGGACCGCTCCTGGATCACCGGCAATGCACATATCAAGGCAAAGATGAGCCATGCCATGTTGCAAGACGTTAAATCGGTGATACCACTGGCAATGCTGATCATGATGATAGTGTGTCTGCTCACCTACCACTCAGTGCGCGGCGTATGCATTCCCATGCTGGTGGTTGCCTTGTCTGTGATTATCACCATGGCCTTCATGTCCATTTTCTACAAGACACTGAACCAGGTGTCGATTGCCGTGCCTTCCGTTGTGATTGTTGTCGGTTACTCCTACGCCATTCACATTATCTCGGCCTACTACGATGCCCTGCGTTTGAAAACGGTTCCCGCAGGAGAAAATCCGACTCGCCACATGCTGCAGGAAGTATTGATGCCCGTGATCTATACCGGCATCACAACGGCAGCGGGATTTTTCTCTCTCGCCACCAGCTCGTTGGGGGCCATCCGTCAATTTGGCATAGGCACCGGATTCGGCGTCTGTGTGACGCTGGCTGTTTCACTGAGCCTGGCACCGGCACTCCTGCACGTATTACCACTGCCCCGGCGATTACCAGAGGTGTCTCCGGTAACAAAAATAGACAGAGCTCTTGAAAAACTGGCAGTTTTTGCTACTGCGCATGCCAGGATAATTTTTATAGTGAATCTGCTTATTGCCATCGCATGTCTTGCGGCCATACCCAAAATCAATATTGGCACAGACCTCATCAATAGCTTCAAGGAAAGCAGCCAAATTCGTCAGGATTTTTATGCAGTCAACGCCAGCCTGCAAGGCGCAAATACGTTTGACATCATTCTGGAAGCGGATATACGAGAAGGCTTTCAGGATCCCGTCAATCTGCACGTGGTGGAAAATTTACAACACTGGTTGCAACTGCAACCGGAGATCGGCGGCTCCACCTCCATCGTTGATTACATCAAAACCATTTATCAAGGCATGACTGGCGAATCAGACAAGTTCGCCATCCCACAAGACACAGCAACCGTCAGTCAACTGGTGCAGATTGGCGGCAATCCTGAAATGGAAGATTATGCGAGCGCAGATTACAGCAAAGCCCGGATTGTCGTTCGCACAACCTCGGTGAATTCAAGCGACGTATCTGCCTTGATCTTGCGCACGCAGCAATACATGCAAAATAACATTCCGACTGCGATAACAGCACGCGTCACAGGCAATACACATTTGGTAGCACAGACGATGAATGACATTGCTACAGGACAGATCTGGAACCTTGCCACGGCCATCGTGCTTATTTTTTTCATCCTGGCCTACCTGTTTTCATCATTCCGCTATGGATTTCTGGCGATGCTGCCGAATCTCATACCTGTGCTGATCTACTTCGGCATACTCGGCTACACAGGTATCTGCCTGAATGTAACCACGGCCTTGATCGCCTGCATCGTGATAGGTATAGCGGTTGACGATACCATCCATATCTTTACGCAATTCAACCGCATTACCCGCCAAACTGCCAACGTCAACACCGGTATTGTGCTGGCAATGAAAGCCGTCGGCCGACCTGTGACCTACTCGACCATCGCCCTCTGCGGCGGCTTCCTGTGCCTGATTTTCAGCGAAATGCGCACGCAGGTGGAATTCGGCATACTCGCGGCAGTCACCCTGTTGTTCGGCTGGCTATCAGACGTCACCCTGACCCCGGCGATTGCCAGCAGAATGAAAATATCCAACTGCGGCACTCGCTGGCACTGACTCGCCCTCGCCTTTCATTTGTCAAAGATTCGGGGTTTATAGGCCTGCCTTTCTGCGAGACAATACGCAGTCTTGAGTTGTACAGACCGATCCAGTGCCACTCCCGATAAATAGCGCCCGATGTGTCGGCCAACAGACAGGCACCAGAACATTTAAGCCATTGCGAATCAAACAGATAGGTATTTTATGGTCTTGATGATCGACAACTACGACTCCTTCACCTGGAACGTGGTGCAATACCTCGGCGAATTGAAGGCCGATGTGAAGGTGATCCGCAACGACGAGCTGACGGTGGACGAGATCATCGCGCTGGCCCCCGAGCGCATCGTCATTTCTCCCGGCCCCTGCACGCCCACCGAGGCGGGCGTGTCGCTGGAAGTCATCGAACGCCTGGCCGGCAAACTGCCCATCCTCGGCGTGTGCCTAGGCCACCAGAGTATTGGTCAGGCCATGGGCGGCAAGGTGGTGCGGGCGCGTCAGGTGATGCACGGCAAGATCTCTCCCATTCACCATAGCGGCAAAGGCGTATTCGCCGGCCTGCCATCGCCGTTCAACGCCACGCGCTACCACTCGCTGGTGATCGAGAAAGACAGCTTGCCGGATTGCCTGGAAATCACGGCATGGACACAGCACGAGGATGGCAGCGTCGATGAAATCATGGGCGTGCGCCACAAGCAGTTTGTGCTCGAAGGCGTGCAATTCCACCCGGAATCCATCCTCAGTGAACACGGCCATGCACTGCTGAATAATTTTCTGCAAATGAAACAAAATATTTTTTGAGACGCTGCAATGATTGTTCAACAGGTACTGCAACAACTGGTTGAACGCCGCGATCTGTCGCGCGAGACCATGCACGCCGCTATGATGGCGGTGATGACGGGCGAAGCGACGCCGGCACAGATCGGCGCGTTTCTGATTGCCTTGCGCATGAAAGGCGAAACAGTGGACGAGATCACCGCAGCGGCACAGGTGATGCGTGCGCTGTCCAGCAAGGTGGCACTGAACGTCAATCGCAAACATCTGGTGGATACCTGCGGCACCGGCGGCAGTGGCATTCCCTTGTTCAACGTATCCACCGCCGGTGCGTTTGTGGTGGCTTGCGCCGGTGGCGTTGTCGCCAAACACGGCAACCGCTCGGTGACTTCGAAATCAGGCAGCGCGGATTTGCTGGAAGCCGCTGGCGTCAATCTCGATCTTGCACCGGAACAGGTGGCGCGCTGCATTGAATCACTCGGCGTCGGATTCATGTTTGCGGTGAAACATCACAGCGCGATGAAACATGCGATAGGCCCGCGCCGCGAGATCGGCGTACGCACCATTTTCAATGTGCTGGGGCCGCTCACCAATCCCGCAGATGCACCCAACCAGGTGATGGGCGTTTTTGACAAATCCCTGGTGCGGCCGATTGCCGAAGTGCTGAAAAATCTCGGCAGTGAACATGTGCTGGTGGTGCATTCTGCCGACGGGCTCGATGAAATCAGTTTGTGCGCACCGACGTATATTGCCGAATTGCACCACGGCGAGATTCGCGAATATACCCTCACACCGGAAGACGTGGGCATTGCTGCGCGCCCGATAGATGATTTGTATGTCGGCGATGCCGTGCAGAGCCTCGCCTGCGTGAAACGCGCACTCACCGACAACCATTCAGCCGCTGCCGACATCGTGGCACTCAACGCCGGCGCTGCCATCTACACCGCCAACTTGTGCAGCACGCTCAAACAGGGCGTGGACATGGCGCGCGATGTGCTCGGCACCGGCATCGCCTGGGAAAAGCTGCAGGAATTTGCCGCGTTTACGCAATTGCTGGAATCCAAATGAATACACCGACCATCCTGAAAAAAATCATTGCCCGCAAACACGAAGAAGTGCGCGAGCGCCTGCAGAAAGTCTCGCTGGCGGAACAGATCGCGCGCGCAAAAGCACAGGCACCTGCGCGCGGCTTTGTCGCGGCTATCGAACGCAAGCTGAAAGCGGGCGAGGCAGCAGTGATCGCCGAAATCAAGAAAGCCTCGCCGAGCAAAGGTGTGATCCGCGAAAAATTCTATCCGGAAGAAATCGCGCGTTCTTATGAAAAAGGCGGCGCCGCCTGTTTGTCGGTATTGACCGATGTCGATTTTTTCCAGGGCTGCGATGAATACCTGCAACAAGCCCGCAATGCCTGCAAACTGCCGGTGTTGCGCAAGGATTTTACGGTAGACGCGTACCAGATATGGGAAGCGCGGGCGCTGGGCGCCGACTGCATTCTGCTGATTGCCGCTGCAATGGAGGAATCACAACTGCGTGAACTGAATGCATGCGCCATCGAAGCTGGCCTCGACGTGCTCATTGAAGTGCACAATGCCGATGAGTTGTATCAAGCCTTGCGTCTGGACAACAAACTGGTCGGCATCAACAACCGCGACCTGCACAGCTTCAACACCACACTCAACACCACCTACGAGTTGCTGCCAGTGATCCCCGATGACCGCATCGTGGTCACCGAGAGCGGCATACACAGCATTGACGACGTCAAAGCCATGCGCGGCCATGGCGTGAATGCCTTTCTGGTGGGCGAGGCTTTCATGCGTGCGGAGGATCCGGGCCTGCAGTTACTGGAAATGTTCAACTGAGCGATCCCACTATCTGCGGGATTTGTGCGGTGGTTCACGGCTGCATGTGCATGGGGTGATGGTATGCTTGCCGGGATCAATGTCTGTAACAAACCAATGCCTGTAACAAACCGGTACATTTAACAAACTGATGTCTGTAGAAGCCCTGCTCGAACAAGCACTGCGCGATGGCCGTTTCTCGCCTTTCGCCGGTGACAGCGATGCACAGGACCGCAACGCCCTCTTTTCCCGTCTGCGCGAGTTGCAGGCGCGCGAACTGCCGACCTGGGAACCGCTGGAAGACCTGGTACAGGAAGCCGGCGCACTGAAAATCAGCCGGCGCGATGCCAACACCCTCTATTTCTGCGACCAGCTGTTCGAACACTGTCAGGCCCAGACAGATCTTGAGCAGGAACTGTTGCCTGCCTTCCTGCAGCTGCGCCCGCTGCTGGCCGCCGTGATGCTGCGCGACCCGGCCGCCCTGCAATCTTTCCAGCACCCGCTCTACCAACTGCTGGACCAACTGTGGGACGCCAGCCGCTACTGGAGCCCGGAACTCGGTCGTCAGGGCGAAAAATACCGTGCCCGTCTCGACGAAACCCTGCAGCAACTGCGCAGCGCCGACGCGGCCACTGCTCCCTTCCAGGCCTGGCTCGATGAACTGTCCAGCCAAGTGGCCAAGGATTTCCAGCGCGCGGAGTTGCTGGCCACCCGCATCTGTCAGGCCGAACGCGGCGCACTGGCCAGCCAGCATGCGGAGAGCATCGTCAAGCGCCACATCAATCCCCTGCTGACCCAGCAACCCATCCCCGAAATCGTCGAGGAACTGTTCAAAGGCCCGTTCCGCCACTCGCTGCAACTGCTGTTCCTCAATCAGGGCGCCGACAGCGATGCCTGGATCGAGGCCATGCAAACGGCCGAGTTGCTGCTGGAATCGATCAAACAGCCGGAAAACGAGCAGGAAAAACAGCGTATCTACCAGCTGATTTCGAAAATTCCCGTACTGCTGGCAAAAACACTGGTCGGTATTGGCGACCCGGCCGAACTGGAAAACTGGCAGCGCGCCATCGAAAGTCTGCACATGCAGATGCTGCTGGACGGCAAGCTGGAACTGCGCGATGCCGAACCACTGTCGATACTGGACGATGAAAACGGCGTCACCACCAATATCAGTGCCGCACTGCTGGAACAGGTGGCACAAATTCCCGAAGGCCAATGGCTGATCTACCGCAAGGACAGCGGCGAGAACCTGCGTTGCCGACTGGCCATGAAGATGGAAGATGCCGGTCAGCTGCTGTTCGTCAATGTGCTCGGTGCCAAATGCCTGCAGAAAAGCCTGGAGGAATTCGCCTACCTGCTGGCCGCACGGCATGTGATGTTGCTGAACGCCGACAACAATTTCTCGCAGATTCTGCGCGACACGGTCTCGCTGTTCCTGCAATTGCACCAGCGCCAGACCTTGCTGCAGGCCGACGCCTCGGAGCGCCAGCGTCAGGAAAACGAACGCCGTCGACAGGCACAGGAAAAAGCGCGCCAGGAAGCCGAGCGCATTGCCCAGGAACGTCTCGCCGCCCAGGCACGCGCCGAAGAAGAGGCGCGACGCCTCGCCGAAGAACAGGCGAAGCGCGCGAAGGAGCAGGCCAAACTGGCGGAGGAAGCCGCAAGAAAAGCTGCCGATGAAGCACGCCGCGCAGCCGATGAAGCGCGCAGAGCAGCTGAAGAAGCCTCCAAACACGCCGCTGCGGAAACCGCCAAACAGGCAGCGGCAGATGCGGCGCGCAAACAGGCAGACATCGAGCGCGAACGCGAACGCTTGTTGTTGGAAGAAAAGCAGGCACGCATCACCGAATGGGAAGAAACCTTGCAGTCGGTACGCACGCTGGGCGTGGGCGCCTGGGTGGAGATGGAAATCCAGGGCACAGTGCAGAAATGCAAACTCGCAGCAGTTATCAATGCATCTGATAAACTGATCTTCGTCGGACGCGACGGCCGCAAACTGGCCGAGCCGCGCCGCGATGAACTGATCAAGCTGATGCTCGACGGCAAGGCCGCCATCATCGAGCGCGGCGACCAGTTTGAAAGTTCACTGGCAAAAGTGATACAAACACTGCGAAAGGATTGACGAACAGCAATCCTGCCCCTTCTTCGGGACACGTGACATGCGGGACATGACAGCGGAAGACAAACGCGGCGAGCCTCGCATCCACAGCGAAGTGGCGGTGTTTGTCGAAACTTTTTCCGCACCGTCCGGCGAATCCCGTCATCACAATATCGTGATTTCCAAAACACTGGACATGTCGGCCAATGGTCTGCAGGTGGTGATGGATTGCCCGATCAATCTCGGCAGCATCCTGCAGTTGTGTGTTGAATTTACTGAAGAACACGAGCGTTACAATCTGGTCGGCGAAGTGCGCTGGGTGTCAAAGACGCGCTTTGAAAAACATTTTCTGGTCGGCTTCATGCTGTTGGATTCCGACCACTGCCATATCGAGAAATGGAAGCACAAGATGTCAGCGCTAGTGATGAATCCCCAACTCAAGCTGCATTGAGAATGTTTGCGGTTGGCGGTGCCTGTGGGCGCGATCAGTAGCGGATGCGGATACCGCGCTCCAGTGACAACCTCAACTCGGTAGCATCCAGTTCCGGCGGAAAATAGCAGCCGGACACCCGCGCTTCGGCAAAACTGGCGCCGTGCAGCCTGGTATTCCTGAAGTCTATGCCGCGCAAATCGGCACCGCGAAAATAGGCATCGGTAAAATCCATGCCATCGGCATCCATCTCGCGCAGGTCCAGTCCACGGTAATCACCGCCGGCCAGGTGCGAGGCATCCAGCACCGATTTCATCTTGTTGAACTCTTCAATGTTTTCCGTACGCAACAGCTGGTACAAGGGATTGTTTTTCACTTGTGGCTTCACGGCAGATCCTCATCCCGCACACTTCAGGATGAGTATAGACAGCAAAGTGCAGTCAGTGACTGCCTGTCACTGTCCTCTGCTGCGCCCGCCACACCCAGGCCAGGCAGCACAGCCCCAGCACGCCACTCAGGGCGAAAAACAGCGGCAAACCCAGCCTTTCGGCCAGAAAGCCCCCCGCCAGCGACAGCGTGCCGGATACCAGCATGAACAGCGACATCTGCAGTGTGTAGTCCCCGCCCTCGTGTCCACTTCGGCAAAAGCCCATCATGCCGGCGAACAAGGCCACGGTGGACATGGCATCCACCACCTGCTCGAACATGGCGATGCCCAGTACCGCCGTCTGGCTGTTCCAGCCCAGCGGTAGCAACATCCATAAGGCAAGACCGACGCTCTGCAAGCAGCCAAACCAGAACAGTGCACGGAAGCCTCCCAACCGACGAGCCAGCAATCCACCAGCAAATGCCGCCACCATGCCGGCAACAGATGCCAACAGGCTAACCTGGCCGATCTGTGCCAACGACAAGCCGGCATCCACCATCGCCGGCTTGATCATCGGCGAAGCCAGTGAGTCGGCCACCTTGTAGCTCAGCAGTACCGGCAACCACAAGTACATGCCGGGTTGCTGCAGCAGCTGGCGCCAGCCAGACCAGGCCGGGCTAACCGCCTTGCCACGGGGTGACGGCGACACAGCCGATGGCTGGCGCGGCTCGCGGAACAGCAACACGGGGATCATCAACAGCAACAAAGCGACGGCAAGCCCGCGCAACCCTTGTTGCAAGCCGACTACGGCCGTCAACATCAACAGACCATTGCCGCCGGCCAGCATGCCCAGTTTGTAGCCCGCCACTTGTATGCCGTTGCCAATACTGCGAAGGGAAACCGGCAGCAGCTTCACGGCCAATGCGTCTGTTGCGACATCCTGCGTGGCAAGCAAGGCATTGGTCAGCAACACAGCCAGTAAAAACAGCGGCAGATGCGTGGCAAACCACTGCTCCGGTGCCAGCAGTGACACCCCCAGCAGAAGCAGGCAGGCACAGGATTGCAAGGGCAGTATCCAGCTGCGGTAATGCCCGAATCGCTGGCTGCCGAGTTGATCCACCCACGGCGCCCACAGGAACTTGAAAAACCAGGGCATGGCCAGCAAGCGCGCCAGACTGATCCAGGTCAGGGATACGCCATGCTCGCGCAGCAGCGCCGGCAGCGCATGGGCAAAAAAACCTGAGGGTAGCCCCTGGGCGATATACAAAGTGGTGAGCAGGCAGGCCAGTGCCGGCAGAGGTACCGGCGGCGACACCTGCTTTCCCGCAGAAGATATGGGAGACACGCTACTGCTTGACGGAAACGGCCAGCTTCAGCAGCTGTGAGCTGAATGACACCTGGGCCTCGCGGGCCAGTGCTGCATCGACAGAGAACAGGATGCGATCACCCTTGCGCTGCAGGGAAGCGTGAGCCAGTGAGTCATCGACACAGTCATCACACAACACAATACTGCCTGCTGCAGCTGCCTGTTTGACGATGGCGCGCTGGCGGAGCTTGTCCAGGCCCGGGCCGAGCACAATGGCGGCACAGCCCGCAGGCGTCCTGTCCTTTTCCAGTACATCTACCAGCAGTGAGCGGTTATTACCCATGCCGAGGCCGGCGCTGCCTTGCAGCTTACCGCTGGAAGGTGGCTCGCCAGTCAGACATAACCTGTATGGCCCGGCTTCGTGTTTCGGTTGGGAGGAGAAACGCAGGATTCCCACAATGACAGCGGCGCGCAGATCGCTTTCGCTTCCGGAAATGGCCAAACACTCCGGGATGGCCAGAAACAGCATGCAAACAGCCGCTGCATGCCTCAAAACATGTATCTGAATTGCCCTACGGTATCCCTTCGCACTCGATGCCATATCATACACATGCGGTTTAACGTAATAAGTTTGGGGGCTTTACACTTCCTTTGGCAATAATAAAGCGTTTGAAACAATTTACCACCTACCAAGACTGGCAGAGACACCTGGGATTATCAACAGTATCACGCACAAAAAAAGTGCAAAAAACACGCTTCCACAGTGTCCGCCAGACGCCCCAGATCAGCCTCCTGCCGTGCGCGATAATCAAAATCTACCGGCGCCGACAAACCTGCCCAGGCCAGCAGGCTGCCCAAGGACTCCGCCTCGTCAAAAATACCGTGTACATAAGTCCCCAGAATCTGGCCATCGGCAGACAGTGCGCCGTCGCCGTGATCGCCCAGATCCAGCGCCGCCTGCGCCAATGCAGGCCCACTGCTCACCCCGCAGTGAATTTCGTAGCCGGACACGCACGCACCCGTGGCACACAGCTTACCGCTAACCCGCAGCAACTGTTTCTCCGGCTCGAGCACGGTATCAAAATCAAGCAAGCCCAGCCCACAAGATGTTCCTGCCTCACCTTCCAGCGCATGCGGGTCGGCGATACTGTTGCCCAGCATCTGCAAGCCACCGCAAATGCCCATTAGCTTGCCGCCATAGCGCAGGTGTTTTTGCAAATACGGTTCCCAACCCTCGGTGCGCAGGAATTCGAGATCGCCGCGCACACTCTTGCTGCCCGGCAAAATCACCAGATCCGCAGGTGGCCTGGCTTGCCCCATCCACACAAACTGCAAATCCACCTGGGGATGCAGGCGCAAGGCATCAAAATCGGTATGGTTGCTGATGCGTGGGGTCACAGGAACGACGATGCGCAGTTTTTCATCCTCCCCTGATTGCACTTGTTGTTCAGCAATGGCGTCTTCGGCTTCCAGGTGCAGGCCATGCAGGTAGGGCATCACCGCCAGCACTTTTTTGCCGGTGCGCTGTTCCAGCCAGTCTATACCCGGCTGCAACAGGCTGACATCGCCGCGAAACTTGTTGATGACAAATCCCACTACCCGCGCCTGTTCGCTGGCGCTCAGCAAATCCAGCGTGCCGCACAAATGCGCAAACACGCCGCCGCGATCAATATCCGCCACCAGAACCACCGGGCAATCCACCGCTTCGGCAAAGCCCATGTTGGCGACATCGCGATCGCGCAAATTGATTTCAGCCGGGCTGCCTGCACCCTCCACCACAATCACATCGTATTGTGCCGACAAACGTTCGAAGGATTGCAGCACATACTGCATCGCTTCGGTTTTGTAATTGTGATAACCCCAGGCATTCATGTTGGCTATTGCCTTGCCGTGCACAATCACCTGCGCACCGACATCGGTATTCGGCTTCAACAGAATGGGATTCATGTCGCTGTGCGGCTCAAGAAAGCAAGCCTGCGCCTGCACTGCTTGCGCACGGCCGATTTCGCCGCCATCTACCGTCACCGCGCTGTTGAGCGCCATGTTCTGTGGTTTGAAAGGCACGACTTTCACACCCTGACGCGCCAATACGCGGCAAATACCTGCCACCAGCGTGCTTTTGCCTGCATCCGATGTGCAACCCTGTACCATCAGGCAATGCGGTGCGCGAAACGGTTCCTCGCGCAGGTGTGAAAAATCCTTCAGCATATTGTTAAGCTCAGCTTTTACTGGATACGCCCGCTGATTCAAACGACGCCATTTCATTCAGAAACAACACGGCCGATTGAATGAGGGGATAGGTCACTGCCACACCGCTACCTTCACCCAGTCGCAAGCCCAGCGACAGCAGTGGTTGTACCTGCAGATAATCCAGCATCCTGCGATGACCGGATTCGTTGGACAAATGCGAGAACACGCAGTAGTCGCGCGCATGCGGCTCCAGCGCAAAGGCAATCGCCGCCGCACTGCTGGCGATAAAGCCGTCGATCATCACCAGCATATTCTGTTCACAGGCCGCCATGATCGCGCCACACATCATGGCAATTTCAAAGCCGCCAAATGTACACAGGATTTCAAACGGATCGGTGAGTGCACCGTGCCTGGCCAGGGCTTTTTCCAGCACCTGCGTTTTGTGTGCAAGTCCGCTTTCATCAAGCCCGGTGCCACGCCCCACGCAATCACTGACTGCCGTGCCTGACAAGGCCGAAAACAGGGCGGTAGCCGCCGATGTATTGCCAATGCCCATCTCGCCAAAACCGATCACATTGCAACCGGCTTCGCTGCGCGCGCGCGCCAGCATCGCGCCGCGCGCAATGGCCTGTTCGCACTCGGCAGCTGTCATCGCCGGCTCGTGCAGGAAGTTGCGTGTGCCCATGCCGACTTTGGCACGGGTGATGGGCAAGTCATCCAGGTTGCCATTCACACCGGCATCAATAACGTCAATCGCAATGCCGTGCTGACGACAAAACACGTTGATGGCCGCACCACCGCCGACAAAATTGCGCACCATCTGCTGCGTGACTACCTGCGGAAACGGACTCACAGCTTCCGCAACAATGCCGTGGTCACCGGCAAACAAAAGCATGTGCGGCTTGTTAAGTGAAGGGGAAAGCGATTGCTGCACCAGTGCCACCTGCAACGCCACCTGTTCCAATATGCCCAAGGCACCGATGGGCTTGGTTTTGCCATCAATTTTTTGCTGGATATCGGCTTGCAGCGCGCGATTGACCGCGTGCACGGTAAACAGTTTCTGGGCATCAAACATGAAAGGTACCTGGACAGCAAAGGCAGGAAAATCGGGGCGCAGTGTACCTGATACATCTGTAAAGATGGCAGCTGCAAAAAACAGCCTGCCAACGCTGCACGAAAAACAACCCCCTCCCCGCTACGCGGAACTCCCCCTTGGCAGGGGGAGAGTTGGTGCCGGCTGTAGTACGTAACTCCCCTCCTTTTCAAGGAGGGGTGCCCCACAGGGGCGGGGTGGTCGTCATTCCCCCTCCACCTCCGCCACAATCCGCGTCATCTTCAGCACACTGTCCGGGTTCAGGGCAATCGAACCGATGCCCTGCTGCACCAGCCAGCGCGTGATTTCAGGAAAATCGCTGGGCGCCTGCCCGCAGATACCGATGTACTTGCCGTGCTTGCGGCAGGCAGCAATCGCCATGCCCATCAACACCGCCACCGCTGGATTGCGTTCATCGAACTGCGGCAGTAACCCGGAATCGCGATCGACGCCCAACGTGAGCTGGGTCAGATCGTTGGAGCCAATGGAAAAGCCATCGCAGTATTCAAGGAATTGATCGGCCAGCAGTGCGTTGGCAGGAATTTCGCACATAAGAATCAAACGCAAACCATTCTGGCCACGAACCAGACCCTGTTCCGCCATAATCGCACTCACCTTCTGCACTTCCTCCACCGTGCGCACAAACGGCAGCATGACTTCGAGATTGGTCAAACCCATCTCGTCGCGCACCTTTTTCAGCGCACGGCACTCCAGTGCAAAACATTCACGAAAACTCTCGGCGTAATAACGCGAGGCGCCGCGAAAACCGATCATCGGGTTTTCTTCCTGTGGCTCGAATTGCGCACCCCCCAACAATTGCGCGTATTCGTTGGACTTGAAATCACTGGTGCGAACAATCACCGGCTTCGGGTAGAAAGCCGCAGCGAGCGTGGCAATACCTTCAGCAAGTTTCTCCACATAAAAATCGACAGGTGATGCGTAACCTCGCGTGTGCTCGCCGATTTCCTGCTGCAAAGCAACAGGCAATTGATCAAACGCCAGTAATGCGCGTGGATGCACGCTGATGTGATTGCTGATGATGAACTCCATACGCGCCAATCCCACGCCGCTATTCGGCAATGCCGCCAATGCGAAGGCCTGGCCGGGATTGGCGGCAATCAGCATGATGTGCGTCTGCGTTGCCGGCAGCGCACCCATGTCGATCTGTTCGCGCACAAACGGCAACACACCGTCATACACCACGCCGCGCTCACCGTCAGCACAACTGACTGTCACCGACATGCCGCTTTGCAACACGTCCGTGGCACGACCGCATCCCACCACGGCCGGAATACCCAGCTCGCGCGCAATGATCGCCGCATGACAGGTGCGGCCGCCGCGATTAGTGACGATGGCACTAGCGGTTTTCATCACCGGCTCCCAGTCAGGATCCGTGATGTCCGCCACCAGCACATCGCCGGGCTGTATGGATGACATTTCACTTTTATCTCGAATAACCCGCACCGGCCCTGCACCAATTCTCTGACCGATACTTTTGCCGGCAATCAGCAACCTGCCTTTCTGTTCGAGGCGATACACATCCTGCAACAACAGGTTGCGGCTGGCTTGCACGGTTTCCGGCCGCGCCTGGACGATAAACAATTGCTGCGTGATACCGTCGCGCGCCCATTCGATATCCATCGCACAGCCGTAATGCTCTTCGATAATCAAAGCCTGCCTGGCGAGCGCAATCACTTCGTTATCACTGATACAAAAACGCTGTTGATCTTCAATACTCACCGCGTCATTGCGTGTGGCTTTGCCATGTTGATTGTCATAGACCATGCGCAAGGCCTTGGAGCCCAGCTGGCGCTTGAGAATGGAGCGAAAGCCAGCACGCAAGGTCGGTTTGTGCACCGTAAATTCATCCGGGTTCACTGCACCCTGCACCACATTTTCACCCAGGCCGTAGGCGGCCGTGATGCTGACCACGTCGCGAAAACCGCTTTCGGTATCCAATGTGAACATCACGCCGGATGCGCCGCAATCGGAACGCACCATTTTCTGCACGCCGATGGAGAGCGCCACTTTCATGTGCGCAAATCCCTTGTGTACGCGATAGGAAATTGCCCTGTCGGTAAACAGCGAAGCAAACACCTGTTTGCAGGTAGCCAGCAACTGCTCCTTGCCGCGAATATTGAGATAGGTTTCCTGCTGGCCGGCAAAAGAAGCATCCGGCAAATCTTCGGCCGTAGCCGAACTGCGCACCGCAACATCCGTATTCGCGCCGTACTGCTGTTCCAGCGCGGCATACGCTGCGGAGATCGCTGCCGCCAGATCCGGTGGCATCTCGCCTGCGAGGATCCAGTCGCGAATCTCTCCCCCGGTTTGCTGCAGCGCAGATACATCCTGCATATTGATGCCGTGCAGTGCGCCGGCAATTTTTTCACGCAGCTTGTTGTGATCAACATAAAGCCAGTAAGCCTGCGCGGTGGTCGCAAAACCGTCCGGCACATGAACACCTTTTGGCGCAAGCTGGCTGACCATCTCGCCAAGCGATGCGTTCTTGCCGCCGACGATGGCAACATCTCCACGTGACAGGCTGGCAAACGGGCGTATCAAACATTCATTCATGACGCACTCTCAATGAACCACCAGAAAAACCGGCAGGAAGACAAACACTATAGCGACTTGAGGCTGGCACGCACATTACAGAGCAGCCTGTACCAATGCCGAGTATTGATTTTCCCTCCTTTCGTATTACATTGCGAACATGAAAGCTTCACAACAAACAAGATTCACTCTGGATAGCTGGCTGCCGGAATACTTCCGCAACACGGAAGACCAGTGGAAAGCCGTGCAGGCTCGCGTACTGACATTGCTGCTGCTGTTGTATGGCGTCGGCTTTATACCGGTGTCGATAGCCGCAGTACTCTGCAACGTCTACGGGATTCTCGATACCAGAGCGCCGGCGATCATCAGCGCCGCCGGCTCACTGGCCGGCATTGCCGCGCTGCTGAACTTCAGGCGCACGGCCAATCTTCAACAGGCCAGTCGCCTCTACGCCTGGATGGCACTGGCCATGGTGCTGGCGGTGATTGTTTACACTGGCGGCTGGCAATCGCCCGTGTGCATGTTTTTCCTGACGCTGCCGATCATCGCCGGTTTCGCAATGGATCAGAAATCGCGGTTGTTCTATGCCGCCGTAGTCTGTCTGCTGTACACCGCGCTGTTCCTGCTACATCGCAGTGGACATGATTTTTTCCAGTTGATACCGCAACCCTACTGGCAAACTGCGCAGGCACTTGTCTGGACGCTGGCGCTGCTGTCGATTGCCTCCTGCCTGGCCCTGTTTGATCTCTCCGAAAACCGGCTTTCAGCCATGCTGGCCCGCGACAGGGCAGATCTGGAACGCCGCGCCAACGAAGACGATCTGACTGGAGCACTGAATGACCAGGCCCTGATCGCCTACATGATGCAGCAGGCGACAGATACACACTCCGGCATTCCGCAACGCGTCATCTATGTCATCGTCAATAACCACCGCGACATCGCACAGTTTTTCGGCAATGAGACTGCAGATGCATTCCTGGCAGAAACGGCAGCGCGCTTGCGCCAACTGTTAAGTGATGGCGCAGCACTCGGGCGTTATGCAGTCAATGAGTTCGTTATCTATGTGCCTGGCAACATGAATCACAACAGCTTTGTGCAACTGCAGCGCAAAATTGCTGCACTGCAGGCGAAAGCCATAGCTCCTGCCGATGGCAGTCGCTTCCTGCTGGATCTCGGTATCGGTGTTTTTTCATGTGCAGATGCAGATTTGTCGCCACAGGAGTTGACGGACCGCGCGCGCGCCACAATCGAGGAGCCACTGACCAATGTCGATTGATTTGTTCCGGATGCTGGACAGTTTTTTACCCGCAAGCCTTTTGTGCAGCGGCGACCAGACCCGCCTGATGAAAGGCAGGGTGCTCGCCTTCCTCAGTCTCATTTACCTTGTTTCACTGGGCTCCCTGATTGTCATATTCACCATACTGGGATTGCTGGGCATTTTCAGCCTCTGGGGCGCTGTTTTGACTTCCTCTCTGTCATGCGGCCTGTACGCCTATCAACTGTGGTATTTCAAACACGGCGGCGATGCAGAACGCGCAGCCAATATCGGCATGTTCACCATGGTGACAGCGACAAGCGCGTGTGTGTTTTTCACCGGCGGCTGGACATCCCCGGTGATGATGATCCTGCTGTGCATGCCTACCTGCGCCTTCCTCATGGAAGGCAAGAAAACCGGCCTGTCATGGTCTGCCGTAGTGGCGATCATTGGCGTTTTTTTCCTGATCCTGCACATTCAAGCTATCACTCTACCCAACCTCATTGACGCAGCCCTGCAGGACTACCTCGCTTACAGTTCATGGCTGTATGGTTTCATGATTATCGCCAGCGGCATGGCGTTCTATGGCAACCTGACCAGAACCATCAATCAGGCAGCCAATGCAGAACGCCAGCGATCAAAAACGCGCGCAACCTACGATTCACTGACAGGTGCTTTTTCGCGGCAGGCTTTTCAACAGCAGCTTCCACACTGGCTTGAGGATTGCCAGAAAAGTGGCAGGCAACTGTTGTTTGTTGAAATGGATCTTGAGGTTGCGCACAGCCTGCATCGTGAGCAGCTGGAGGAGCTCTTGGTCAGATGCACAAACACCTTGCAATCGCTGTTTGACAAGAAGCTGCTGCTGTCGCGCAACAGCGGTACCTGTTTTCAGGCGTTGCTACCGGATGTTGGCGACAACAGCAGTGCGAGAACCATGCTGGACACCCTACACAGCAAACTGATGGCACTGTGTGTGGCAGACAAGATCCAGATCAACATGGGCGCTGTCATGGTACCTGGTTACACGGAAAACCGTGCGCTGATGCTGAAAACCGCGCGCAAGGCCATTCAGGATGCCAGGATGCAAAAAACCGCCTGGATTCTGTTTACGGAAGCCGAGCGCCCGGATGCCCGCCATCGGGACAGTGTGCAACTGACACGCTACTGCTATAACGAAATCATCAAGCCGGCCTGATGGGCGGCTATTCCTGCATTTCACCATCAATACACGCAGCTGGCACTTGAAAGCTGCGTTTGCGATTGACCAGCGGACACAGATATTCCACACGAAAAGCTTGCAGCGCCATACAGTTGCTGCCATCAGGCCTGCCGTAGCGGGCATCTCCCATCACCGGGTGCCCGAGTTGCGCCAGATGCCGGCGAATCTGGTGCTTGCGACCGGTATCAATATGCACCTGCACATGGGTTTGTTGATTGCCTGCGTCGTACACCGCACTGTCTATCCAGGTCACGGCGTGCTTGCCATCAATGTCAGCGTCGATTTTGAAAGGCAATGCTGGCAGTTTTAATTCACCCTGCACGCTGGCGCGATAATGTTTTTCAATTTTGTTTTTCTGAAACAAATCGGACAGCGCAGCAGCGGCGCGTTCGGTGTGTGCTACCAGCATCAAGCCGCTGGCCTCGCGATCCAGCCTGTGTACCAGAAAAGTCTTGCGATTGACGAGCTGCTCCACCACGCGCAACAACGAGCAGTGATCTCCCTGTTTCGATCCCTGCGACAACAAGCCTGCCGGCTTGAACCAGACTGAATAACTGCGTTCGTCGGCAATTTTGGTCGGCATGACGGGAGCGAGCGCAAGAATATCGGCATCGAAATAGATATGTAGCGTACTGCCTGCGGACAGCTCACGCGTGGCGCGACGCAAGCGTTCCTGCTTCTTGCCTGTTTGCAACCACACCGCACCATTGGCCATGGCTTTTTTCAATTGCATACGCGACAACGGCGTATTTTCAGCCAACCAGTCGATGGCGCGCTTGCCATTAGCGGTGACTGCCACACTGCCTTCATACGATTTCACTGCGTTGTTTTCTGTCATCTATGGAAACTCAGGCATTCAGGCTGGCGAGAATATGGCGGTAGCTGGCCAACCTCTCGGGAAATACATCACCTGCCGCTTCTGCTGCCAGCAGCGCGCAGCCAGGTTCATGTTCGTGGCGACAATCGCGAAACTTGCAGCTCTCGGCATAGGCGCGCAGATCGACAAAATGCGACAGCAGTTGCTGCGCCGGCACATGCTGCAGGGTAAATTCACGGATACCGGGTGAATCAATCAAGGCGCCGCCATTCGGCAAGTGATACAGACGCGCGGTAGTTGTCGTGTGCTTACCTTTTTCCACCACGACAGACAGCTCACCTGTGGCAATCTCCACATCGGGCAACAGCGCATGAATAAAAGACGATTTACCAACGCCCGACTGTCCGACCACCACCGCTGTTTTGTCACATAAATAATCCGCCACAGCAGCGACACCTTCGCCCAGCTGTGAAGACACGCAGAACACCGGATAACCGATACTGCGATAGATGGACAACAGATGTTCGATGTCGGCGCGATTGTCGTCATCCAGCAAATCCGTTTTGTTGCAGAGAATCACCGGCGCAATGCCATGCATATCAGCAGCAACCAGATAGCGATCAATCAGAAAAGGAAAGGGTTGCGGGCGCGGCGCCAGCGTGATCAGCATCGCATCCACATTCGCCGCCACCGGGCGCAACAGGCCACGGCTGTCGGGCCGCGACAGCAAGGTGCGACGCTCGCAGCCGGCAATCACGACGGCAAAATCGGGGTCAGAGTCAAAAGCGCTTGCGCGAGACTCTGTCCCCGATTTTGCCAATCGCACAATGACATGATCACCCGTCACCAGCGGCTCAAGATTGGCGCGCAGAAAACAGCGCACCACGCGTGAGGCATCATCCAGCAATTCCACATCCAGCTGGCGACCGTAATGGGCAATCACCAGGGCTTCGCAAGTTTCACCCAACTGCGTTTCATCCACATCCGTCAGCACTTCCTGCACAGCCTCGCGTTTGCGCGCCTGATGGCCGGCGATACGGCGGCGTTGCTGGTCGGTGAGACGTCTTGCCATGGGGCGGCTTCACTTCGGGGGGATAAGCGGTAAGAATGGCGCACACCTTAGCAAGAGACAGACAAGATGCAAGCTGCAAACGCCAGCAAGGACAACCTGATCTGGATTGATCTGGAAATGACAGGGCTGAATCCCGACACCGATGTGATTATCGAAATCGCCACCATCGTCACCGACAGCCAGCTGAACATTCTCGCCGAAGGCCCGATGCTGGCCGTGCAACGCAGCCAGACGGTCATGGATAGCATGGATGAATGGAATACGCGCCAGCACGGTAACAGCGGCCTCACTGCACGCGTATTGGCCAGTACCGTAAGCGAAGCGAAAGCAGAGCGCCAGACCATCGCGTTTCTGGAACAGTGGGTGCCGAAAGGTGCATCGCCGATGTGCGGCAACAGCATCTGCCAGGATCGCCGCTTCCTGTGGCGCGGCATGCCGCAACTGGAAGCCTATTTTCATTATCGCAATCTGGATGTCAGCACGGTCAAGGAACTGGCAAAACGCTGGCGTCCGGAAATTGCCGACGGCGTGAAAAAACAGAGTTCGCATCTTGCGCTGGATGATATTCGCGATTCCATCGCCGAATTACAGCACTATCGCAAATTTTTCTTTATCACCTGATCACCCCAAGAGGAATGCCTGCATGCGCACACTCGGGAACACCAACATCAAGATCAGCGCACTGGGTCTCGGAACCTGGCAGTTCTCCAACGGCGGCAACTTTGTCGGCGGTTACTGGGACGCCCTGCCAGCTGAAAAAATGCGCGACATTGTGGCGGCTGCACTCGACAACGGCATCACCTGGTTTGATACCGCACAGATGTATGGCAACGGCACATCGGAACGCAATCTGGCGCGCGCACTGCTGGATGCCGGCAAGCAACCGGACGACGCGGTGATTGCCAGCAAATGGTGGCCGGTGCTGAAAACTGCCAATAATTTGCGCAACACGATTGATGAACGCATCGCCTGCTTGCAACCGTTTGCCATTGACCTGCACCAGGTGCATCAACCGCTGTCGATTTCTTCCGTGGTAAAACAGATGCATGCAATGGCTGATTTGCTAGATGCCGGCAAAATCCGCTCTGCGGGCATCAGCAACTTCACCGCAAAGGCAATGGCCAAAGCCGACGATGTATTGCGCACACGCGGTTATTCACTCGCCTCCAATCAGGTGCGCTACAACCTGATGGCGCGCCAGATCGAACGCAACGGCGTGTTGCAGGAAGCGAAGGATCGCGGCATTACCATCATCGCCTGGTCCCCGCTGGAACAGGGCATGTTGAGCGGGCGTTTTCACAGCGACCCCACCAGCATTCAAAAATTGCCGTGGATGCGCCGGCAGACCATCAGCCTGCAGAAAAGTCGCTTCGAGAAAAGCCGCTCACTGATTGAAAGCCTGCAACGTATAGCAACTGCGCATAATGCCTCACCCACGCAGGTGGCACTGAGCTGGCTGATTCATGCACACGGCGACACCGTAGTGGCGATTCCCGGCGCGAGCTCGGTAGCGCAAGTGCAACAAAATGCCGGTGCACTCACCTTGAAGCTCAGCGATACCGAGCGCAATGAAATTGACGAAAAATCTGCGATGTTTTGAGAGGCATAAGGTAACCCCGGCGCTTGCATTGCAATGTCTGCGCCGTCTGCCGCTATAATCGCCGCCCTCACCTGCCCAGCCAGTAGCCTTTTATGAGCTTCAAAGAAGACATCGACCTGCGCCGCACCTTCGCGATCATCTCGCACCCGGATGCTGGTAAAACCACTATCACCGAAAAACTGTTGCTGTTCGGACAGGCGATCCAGATCGCCGGATCGGTAAAGGGCAAGAAAGGTGATCGCCACGCGACGTCTGACTGGATGAGTATGGAGCAGGAGCGCGGCATATCCGTTACGTCATCGGTGATGCAGTTTCCCTACAAGGGCCGCACGGTCAATCTGCTGGATACGCCCGGCCACGAAGACTTCTCTGAAGATACCTATCGCACACTCACCGCGGTCGATTCTGTATTGATGGTGATTGACGGCGCCAAAGGTGTGGAAGACCGCACCATCAAACTGATGGATGTCTGCCGGCTGCGCGATACACCGATACTCACTTTCGTCAACAAGATGGATCGCGATGTGCGCGACCCGATGGAAGTGCTGGACGAAGTCGAAAGCGTGTTGCATATCAAGGTGGCGCCGATCAACTGGCCGCTGGGCATGGGCAAGGAATTCAAGGGTGTCTATAACCTCTATACCGATACCGTACACGTCTACAAGCAGGGTTTCGGTCACACCATCCCTGATGATGTCCAGATCAAAGGCATCGACAGCGACGAGTTTTCCGCGTTGTTAGGCCCTTACGCCGACGATGTGCGCGCAGAAATTGATCTGGTGCGTGGTGCCGCGCACCCGTTTGATCTGGAGGAGTATCTCGCCGGCACGTTGACGCCGGCGTTTTTCGGTACAGCACTGGGTAACTTCGGCGTGCGTGAAATGTTGGACGGATTCGTCGAGTGGGCTCCGCTACCACTGGCACGCGAAGCAATGATGACCGACAAAAATGAAACCCGTATTGTCGATCCGCACGAGCCAAAGTTCACCGGCTTTGTATTCAAGATCCAGGCGAACATGGATCCGAAACACCGCGACCGCATCGCCTTTATGCGCATCTGCTCCGGCCAGTACACGCAGGGCATGAAGATGCGCCATGTGCGCATTGATAAAGATATTCGCATCGCCGACGCCGTGACCTTCATGGCCGGCGAGCGCGTGCTGGTGGAAGAGGCGCTGGCCGGCGACATCATCGGTCTGCACAACCACGGCACCATCCAGATTGGCGATACATTCACCGACGGCGAAAACCTGCGCTTCACCGGCATTCCGCACTTCGCGCCGGAACTGTTTCGCCGCATCCGCCTGAAAGACCCACTGAAAGCCAAACAGTTGCAGAAAGGTTTGCGCCAGTTATCGGAAGAAGGCTCGGTGCAGGTGTTCATGCCGCTCAACAACAACGACCTGATCGTCGGCGCCGTCGGTGTGCTGCAGTTTGAAGTAGTGGCGTATCGCCTGAAAGACGAATACAAGGTGGAATGCATTTACGAAAACGTCAATGTGTACACCGCGCGCTGGCTGTCGGCAAAAGATCCGCGCAAGCTGGAAGAATTCAAATCGAAAATCTCCGAAAACCTGGCTGTGGATGGCGGCGATCACCTCACCTACCTCGCACCGACCCGCGTGAATTTGAATCTCACGCAGGAGCGCTGGCCGGATATTGAATTCAGAGCAACACGGGAACACTAAAAACCCTGGCTCTCGCGCACTGCCGAACCTTTGAAACTGCCGTTGAGATTGAAGCGCGCACTCAACGGCAGAGGATCCATAGCATCCGGCAAACCGTCGCTGTCATCATCGGCATCGACGGCATCGATTTGCCCGTCACCATCCGTATCCGTGCCATCGATGTAGCTGACACGATCAATCCACACCGCATCTTCACCGGCAGAAATACTGCCGTTTTTCCAGTATTCGAATTTTACCGTGTGCGTACCGGCGGCTACAGGAATCGCAACCGTTTGCCAGTCGTACACACCACTGCGTGACAGTTTGCCCAAGCCATCTAAGTAAATACGAAATGCATCGCTATTGGCTTCCGTGGATAACTTATAGTCAACATTGAAACTGCCAGGGTAAAACAGTGCCGTCATCTGAATTTGTGCTTTCTGGTTGTGCGTGATCACAGCCGTGCGCAAGCTCTTCGCCAAATGTGATGCATAACTACTGCTGACACTCCAGCCGGCATTCGCGCTGGCAGGCTTGCTCCAGTTAGCTGGCACACCGTTTTCAAAAGAGATGACCGTCAACAATTCAGGGCCGCTGCCGGCATTGACAGGGTCAGCGCCCAAGGCGATTTCAGCAACATCCGGCACACGATCATTGTCGTCATCTGCATCACATGCGTTGCCTTGTACATCACCATCTGTATTGAGTTGATCGACATTGGCTAGCCCGAGACAATTATCCAGCGCAATACCGGCACTCGCCTGACAGGCAGCATCGCAGTTGCTGTTCCAGCTGTCTGCATAGCCGTCGGCATCGGCGTCAGCGGATACGACAGGATTCAGCGGAAAACTGTCGGACGCATCCAGCACACCATCATTGTCGTCATCGCTATCACACACATCACCCGCAGCATCACTATCCGCATCCTGCTGGTTACCACCCAGACCCGGTGATAACGGGCAGTTGTCTGCAGTGTCAGCAACGCCGTCATTGTCATCATCCGTATCGGCATGGTTACCTGTGCCATCGTCATCGGTATCGACAGACTCTGCCGCATCCAGCGGGAAAGCATCGGCGCCATCAGCAACACCGTCGCCATCATCATCGTTATCACAGACATCGCCGGCACTATCAACATCGGTATCCGTCTGCACAGCACTCATACCTGGCGACAGAGGACAGTTATCGTCCGCATTAAGAACACCATCATTGTCATTGTCGGTATCTGCATGATTGCCAATGCCATCACCATCCGTATCGACGCTCTCGCTGACATCCAGAGGAAAAATATCCTGCATATCCGGCACGCCGTCATTGTCGTCATCCAGATCACAGACATCGCCTTCACTGTCGCCATCGGTATTGGTCTGGTCTGGCGAGGCGCCATAGGTCGTGGGGCAGTTGTCCGAAACATCCGTTACGCCGTCATTGTCATCATCGGCGTCTGTCGTGTTGGGAATGGCATCAAAATCGCTATCAACCGCAGGAACAAGTGATTCGATGTCGGCATCACTCAACACGGGAATGCTTTCACCAAAATTTGCGTTTAGTGCTTTGATAACCTGATTGGCCAGTAACGCCTGGATTACCGTATTGGGATGCAGACCATCTTCTGCTGTGGCATGCGTGGCATGTTGTGCGGTGGCACAGCTGCCCGTGGAAGTACACAGAATGGCGCTGGCACCCGGTGAACCTGCAGCCGCCAGATCACCCATTGCCGGCGAAAGTGAAGCTGCCGTATTGGTGATATGCAGCCCACCTACCGTCAGCGAGCCATCCGGGTTGCGGTGATGCGGATCCGAACCATCTACTGCCCACCCCCACAAATCCACCATCGCGATAGTCTTGCCATTGGCGGCCCGCGCTGCCACCGCCTGTGCCAGATTGGCGTTGACCTGCTGCGCAGCTGCCGTGATGGCGACAGAGCGCGCATCGGTAAACGCCTCGTCCCGCACATGCACGACCGCCACCAGCACCCGCACATTACCGGCAGCCAGTGCGGTATCCACCGCATTCAGGATGCCATTGGTCACTTCCGTGACCATAAGAGGTAGATTGAGATCGGCCAGCGCAATGGGCGTGGCATTGCCAGACATATCGAGCCAATTGGTTCGGAAGTAAAAATCGTTGGCGCCAACACCGATAAATACCGTATCAACCTTGCCACTGCTGATATGACCAGCCAATCCAGCAGCCTGCGTGCTGGCATAATCCGAACCGAAAGCCGTAATGGACACACTGCCAAAGCCCGTGACATTCATTCTGGTCTGACTGGATGCCGCAGCACCGGATTTTGCCCAGTTGAATTCATAACCCGTATCCCGGGAGCCGCCCCAGTTATCCGTTGGCGATGGGCGATATGCGCCAAAGCTGACGTAGGCGCTGCGGGTTTCAGCCAATATCTGCACCCAGTTGTGTGCCGCAAGATCATTGGCCGCCTGATCGTTGGCTTTCAGGTATTCATCAGTGAGGCTGTCCCCCACCGCACCAAAATTCACCACAGCCTGGGCCTGCCCGGCCAGCAGCAACAGGGTCGCCAGAACCGGCAAACGCAGTATCCCTCTTGTTCGTTTCATGTTCGCTGCCCTGTGATTGTTTGTTTTGGCTGCGTTTCTATACAGATTCCCGGAGGGCGTCAAGGCGGGAACTTCGACCAGCCCGACCAGCCGTTTTCCGCAGGCTGACCTACACTGTCTGTTACCGACCTTTGCCGGGGATAGCAGATGAGAAACAGCGGCGCGGAACTGACGGTGATGGCCACCAGCATCGCGGCAGAGCTGCATGCAGCCAAGATCGTGGCCCGGCAGCTGTCACTGGCTGCCAAGAACTCGCGCGCCGTGGTGATACGCGCCGGCAGCCGTGCTGCCAGCCTGAAGGTGATTTCCGATTTTTTTGATGACCTGGCCACCCGCACCATCAACACCGCCGAGTCCATCAACCAGCTTGCCATCGCCATCTCCACCAACTGCGTCACGGACTGGATGACCGACACTTTCCTGCAGAACCTGCTGAAAGCGCGTGAACAGTCACAGGATTCTCCCTATTTGTCCTCGCTGGAAAAGCCTCTCGCCCGTGCGCGTGAGGCGCGCCAGTTTCAGCTGGGCAACTACCAGAAACTGGTGATGAACCTGGCACTCAAGCTCGACGAGATCAAGCAGTTCATGAAAGCCGCCGGGGTCGTGGCGGTCACTTCCCGGCTCGAAGCGACACAGGCCGGCGAATTCGAAGCCGGTCTCACCGAAATGGCCAACAACATCCATGCACTGGCAAATCGGATAGGCGAACACGTCAACCGCGCCCGCAGCTTACTGGATGGTTACTCGGGCCTGCGTTGAACCGCTAAAAAAATGTATTTGGAGCAGACAAGGAGACTTCCATGAAAGCTGTCAGCCTCTACCGGGGATCCCACGAATGGGTTGTTTTCGGCCGCGATCCGGCCAAGCCGGACAAGATCATCGACACCAACCAGTATCTGGTCAAAACCAGCACGCGCTGTCTGGTACTCGACCCCGGCGGCATGGAACTGTTTGCGCCGATGCTGGCGGCAGTACTGAAATACATTTCCATCGACCAGATCACCGATCTCTTTGCCTCGCACCAGGACCCGGATGTCATTTCATCGCTGGGATTATGGGATCAGGTATTGCCCCATGCACGCCTGCATGCGCCGTGGATCTGGGAAGGTTTTCTGCGGCATTTCGGCATGAACCATATCGAATACGCAGCCATTCCGGATGAGGGCAGCACACTGGATCTCGGCGGCGCCGTGCTGCAGTTTGTGCCGGCGCACTACCTGCATTCATCAGGCAACTTTCATGTCTTTGATGCGCAGAGCGGCATCCTGTTTACTGGCGACATCGGCGCCGCGCTGGAACATGGTGATGTCGGCATGTTTGTCGAGGATTTCAACAGTCACACCAAACACATGACGCTGTTTCACCAGCGCTGGATGCCGTCAAATGACGCCAAGAATGACTGGGTAAACCGCGTACGCGCGCTCAAGCCGCGCATCCTGGCGCCACAGCACGGCCGCCTGTTTCGCGATGACGATGTGTGGCGTTTTCTCGACTGGTTTGAAGCGCTGGAAGTGGGCACCGGCCTGCGCAAATCGATTGTGCAGGACAAGGCCGCCTGACACGCGTTGATCAGAACGGCTTCATCACCGCCAGCATGCCCATGCCGGCAAAACACGCCAGCGCCACCAATACACCCAGTGCGCGCTGCGCGTTATTCGTGCTCCACTTCAACACAAACAGACCGCAGCCGATGTAGGCGAGCAACAGGGCAATCTTGCCCAGCAACCACAGTTGCACGAACGGATTGATGCCGGCAATGGCTGCCAGCGTGATGCCGCAAACCAGCAACAGTGTATCGTTCACATGCGGCAGAATTTTTACCGGTTTTTTGTCAAGCAAACCTGAGCCGGCAAATTTCAACGCTGCACGAGCCAGGAATCCGCATAAGGAAATGACGGCAAACAGCATGTGCAGGTGTTTGATCAGGGGATACAGTTCAGACATAACAACTCCAGAAAAACAGGCGCCGATATTGAGTAGAATGCCTGCCGACGCGCGCCAATGTACACGCAGCCCCGCATGACAAACAAGCCTCACGCCATTTTCCTCATGGGCCCCACCGCGTCCGGCAAGACCGATCTCGCCGCTGAACTGGTGGCGCATCTGCCCTGTGAGATCATCAGCGTCGATTCGGCACTGGTCTATCGCGGCATGGATATCGGCACCGCCAAGCCCGACGCCGACACGCTGGCGCGTGCACCGCACCGGCTGATCAGTTTTCTGGATCCGGCTGAAGCCTACTCCGCCGCACAGTTCCGCCAGGATGCGTTGCGCGAGATGGCAGACATCACCGCGCGCGGCCGCATCCCCCTGCTGGTGGGCGGCACCATGCTCTACTTCAAGGTACTACTGGAAGGCATTGCCGATTTGCCGGAAGCCGATCCCGCATTGCGCGCAACCCTGTCTGAAGAGGCAGGCAAGTTCGGCTGGCCCGCCATGCACGCCAGACTCGCAGCAGTTGATCCGGAAAGTGCGGCTCGCCTGCACCCGAACCATTCCCAACGCATCCTGCGCGCGCTCGAGGTACATGCCCTGACAGGCACAGCACTATCCATCCTGCAGCAACAACAGGTCCCGGAACCCCTAGCCTGGCAGATCACCCAGCTCGCCTTGATGCCGGAAGACCGGGAAGCGCTGAACCAGCGTATCGCACAACGCTTTGACCGCATGCTGGCACAGGGCTTCGTCGATGAGGTGCAGGCACTCTATCAACGCGGCGACCTGTCGCCGGCGCTGCCGTCCATCCGCGCCGTCGGCTACCGGCAGGCCTGGGATTTCGTGGCCGGCCATAGCAACGCCACACAACTGCGCGAGACTGGCATCGCCGCCACCCGTCAGCTGGCCAAGCGCCAGTTGACCTGGCTGCGCAGCTGGACAGGGCAGCAAACCGTGCTGTCGCCGGAACCTTTCGATCTGAAAAAAGTCACAGCGGCAAGCTTGAAAATGCTGGCAGCCGCCGGCATATAGAGACTGCGAAGCCGGTGTAACAGGTAGCAAGGTGAAATGCTTGACGTCAGTGTTTTCCCTACTGTGTTGCCCGGAAGTTCGTGCTATACATGTTGCCGGCTGTCTACCGTTTTGGCGGACGCCTTTTGATCCACTTTTAATGGCTCTACCAGACCTCCGCGCAAGCGGTTTTTTCACTCACTCTCAATGCTTAACTTACTCACTTTTAAGGAGACTTTTATGTCCAGAGGGCAAAGCTTACAAGACCCTTACCTGAACGTTCTGCGCAAAGAACGCGTTCCGGTATCCATCTATCTCGTCAACGGCATCAAGCTGCAAGGCCAGATCGATTCCTTCGACCAGTTTGTCGTACTGCTGAAAAACACTGTCAGCCAGATGGTTTACAAACACGCCATCTCCACTGTCGTGCCTGCACGTCCTGTGCGTCTGCCCATGATGAACCCGACAGCACCAGCTGCAGGTGCCGCACCCGGCCAGGGCAACTACAACCAGGGCGGTTATGACGACGATGACGGCTACAACGATCTGGGCAGCTGATGTCCTGTCGTTTTTTCCCTGTTTGAGACTGATTACTTTTGTTCTTTGACCGACCCGAGTCCGGTGAACTGGCAGTGCTGGTTCACCTGGACCTCCACCGACCCCATACCCGAGACGATTTGCGCGAATTCGAAGAACTCGTGCTGTCTGCCGGCGGCGACCCTGTAGCCTTCATCAGCGGCTCACGCGCCGCGCCGGATGCCCGCCACTTTGTCGGCAAGGGCAAGCTGGAAGAAATTCACGACGCCGTGCGCGAACACGGCGCGCAGCTGGTCATCTTTGACCATGAGCTGTCACCCAGCCAGGAACGCAATCTGGAAAAGGCGTTGCAATGCCGCGTGCTTGATCGCACCGGCCTGATCCTCGATATTTTCGCCCAGCGCGCCCGCACCCACGAGGGCAAGCTGCAAGTGGAGCTTGCACAGTTGCAACACATGGCTACGCGACTGGTGCGCGGCTGGACGCACCTTGAGCGCCAGAAAGGCGGTATCGGCATGCGCGGTCCTGGCGAAACCCAGCTGGAAACCGACAGACGCCTGTTGCGCCTGCGCATCAAATCCATCCAGGCGCGACTGGAAAAAGTGCGCAGCCAGCGCGAACAGGGCCGGCGCGGCCGCACGCGCAGCGCCACGCCAACGGTATCGCTGGTCGGCTACACCAATGCCGGCAAGTCCACACTGTTCAATGCCATGACCCAGGCAGGGGTCTATGCCGCCAACCAGCTGTTTGCCACGCTGGATCCCACCATGCGCCGCATCGAATTGCCGGACACCGGCCCTGTGGTGCTGGCCGACACCGTAGGATTCATCCGCCATCTGCCTCACCAGCTGGTGGAGGCCTTCCGCAGCACACTGGAAGAAGCCGCGCTGGCCGATTTGCTGCTGCATGTGATTGACGCCGCCAGCGACGAGCGGCCCGAGCAGATTTTCCAGGTCGAGGAAGTGCTGCAGGAAATTGGCGCTGCGCAAGTGCCGCGACTGGAAGTTTTCAACAAGATCGACCTGCTGGATTTCGAACCTCGCATCGAGCGCGACGATCAAGGGCACGCCATCCGCGTCTGGCTCTCTGCAAAAACCGGTGCCGGCCTCGATCTCTTGCAACAGGCACTGGACGAACATCTCGCCTCCGAACAGTTCACGGGGCAATTGCTGCTTAAGCCGCAGCAGGCGCGTTTACGGGCGCGCCTGTTTGCCCTGAACGGCATCACGCAGGAAACCTGTGATGGCGAAGGCAACCAGCACATTCATGTGCGACTGGCACACAAAGACTGGCAGCGCCTGCTCGCTTCCGAACAGTTGCGAGCAGAAGACCTGCTAGAATCCGCACCCACGCAAATCTGAAACCTATTCCGGAGACACTGATGGCCTGGAACGAGCCTGGCAACAATCAACCTGGCAAACCGGGAGGCAACCCCTGGGGCGGCCCGCCGCGCGGCAACAAGAACGAGATACAGGAAATGCTCGACAAACTCGGCGACCTGTTTGGCGGCGGCGATGACCTGCCGACTGGCAAGCTGGCGCTGTTGCTCGGCGCGGGTTTGCTGCTGCTGTGGGGATTGCTGGGCCTGTACCAGCTCGATGAACAGAAACGCGCTGTCATCCTGCGCCTCGGTGCCTACAAGGAAATCGTTGGCCCCGGTGTGCACTGGAACCCACCATTCATCGACAAGGTGATCAAGGAAAATGTCACCCAGCAACGCTCCTACACCTCGCAAGGGCTGATGCTGACCGAAGATATCAATATCGTCGATATCAAATTGTCGGTGCAGTACAACATCGGCGATCTCAAGAAATTCACATTGGGCATCCGCGATCCGGAACGCGCACTGGCGGAAGCGACCGACAGTGCACTGCGCCACGCCGTCGGCAGCTCCAAGATGGATGATGTGCTGACGACCGGCATCGACAAGATCGCCGGCGATGTGCGCGTGCGTTTGCAGCAATATCTGGATGCCTATCAAACCGGCATTATTGTTACCACCATCAACATCGAGAAGCCGCAACCACCCTCTGCCGTGCAGGCAGCGTTTGATGACGTGATCAAGGCGCGTGAAGATGAACAGCGTGTGCAAAACGAAGCGCAAGCCTATGCCAACGGCATCATTCCGGAATCACGCGGACTCGCCACACGCATCAATCAAGAAGCCATTGCCTACCGCGACCGCGCCATCGCCCGCGCAAAAGGTGAAGCCGCACGCTTTGAGGCGCTGCTGACGGAATACCGCAAGGCGCCGGAAGTGACACGCAAGCGTCTTTACATGGAAGCCGTTGAGCTGGTGATGTCGAACAACAGCAAGGTACTGGTGGATGTCGAGCACGGCAACAACATGATGTACCTGCCGCTGGACAAACTTGCCACGCGCACGGCAAGTAGCAATGCTGCGCCAACTGGCTTGAGTCAGGCTGACCTCGACAGCATCAGCAACAAGCTACAGGAAAAAATGCGCGACGACACACAAAACCAGAGCCGCCCGGATTCGGGTCGCCGCCGCGGGGAGAATCGCTGATGAACAGACTGGGCAATATTTTCCTGACACTGATGTTCACGGCCTGGCTTGGCGGCCAGTTTGTCTTCGTGGTCAATGAATATGAAAAAGTGGTGTTGCTGGAATTCGGCAAACTGGAGCGCAGCAACATCGCTCCCGGCATTCATTTCAAATGGCCGATGATTGATCAGGTGCGACGCTTCGACAGCCGTATACTGACGCTGGATACACGTCCCGAGCGCTACCCGACGGTCGAGAAAAAATCCGTCATTGTCGACCTGTATGCTCACTGGCGTATTGTCGATGTCGCGCACTACTACACGGCAACCGGCGGCGATGAGACACGCGCGGAACTGCTGATTTCCCAGCGCATCAATTCCGGTCTGCGCGACCAGTTCGGCGTGCGCACCCTCAACGAAGTGGTGGCGGGCGAACGCGACAAGTTGATGGTCGACATGCGCGACAAACTCAGCGCCAGCACACGCAGTGAACTCGGCATTGAAGTAGTGGATGTGCGCGTCAAACGCATAGACCTGCCGGACGAAGTGAGCAGCAATGTCTATGACCGCATGAATTCCGAACGTGCGCAGGAAGCCCGCAAGCACCGCTCCGAAGGTCAGGAAATCGCGGAAGGCATACGCGCAGGCGCTGATCGGCAGAAAATCGTCATCGAAGCCGAAGCCTATCGCGAGGCCGAAAAACTGCGTGGCGAAGGCGATGCGGAGTCGGCCAATATTTATGCTGCGGCCTACAGCAAGGATCCTGATTTCTACGCCTTTACCCGCAGCCTGCAGGCATACAAGGCCAGCATGGATGGCAAGGGTGACCTGCTGGTGCTGGATCCCGGCAGCGAATTCTTCCGCTACCTGAAATCTGCAGATGGCAAGGCGACCAAATAAGCTGGCGCTGCTGCTAGGCTTGCTGGTCTGGCAGCGTGTCGCGTTTGCCATGCCGGATGTGCAGGTCAACGGCCTGCTGCCGAATCAGGTCGTTGTCACCATCGACGGCCAGCAGCGCATTCTCAAGGCAGGCAAGACCAGCCCGGAAGGTGTGACGCTGGTCAGTGCTGACAGCAAGCAGGCCAGTTTCAGCTGGCAAGGCCAGTCTTTCCAGCGCAGCCTCAACAAGAACATCACCAGCCAATTCAGCCCGCCCCCTGCACAAGACAGCGTGCGCATCGAGCGCGGTCAAAACGGCCACTTTTTCGCACAAGGCTTTATCAATGGCCGTCCGACGCGGTTTCTGGTGGATACCGGCGCCTTTACCGTCGCCATGGACATGAACGAAGCTGACCGCCTGGGTATCGACTGGCGCAGCGGCAAACGTTTCATGGCAGGTACCGCCGGTGGCGGCACACCCGGCTATGAAGTCATGCTCAACAGCGTGACGATCGGAGCCATTACGCTGAACAACATCAAAGGCGCCGTGCTGGTCGCCGACAGCAACACCGAAGTACTGCTGGGGATGTCGTTTCTGCAGCTGACCGAAATGCGCGAGGAAGACAACGTTCTGATCCTCCGCAAGAAATACTGATCTGCGCGCAAGCGCAAGCACTGTTACAATGCTCGCCCTTGTCAGGGCACGTTTCCACAGGTTTTCCGTTGTGTCATTCCGTTTTGTAGCATCTTCCCGCCTTCCTACTGCCTGGGGTGAATTCACCCTTCACGGCTTTGAAGACGCAGCATCCGGCAAGGAGCATGTTGTATTGACCATGGGAGAGGTCGCCGACGGCCAGCCTGTGCTCGGCCGCATTCATTCCGAGTGCCTGACCGGCGACGTACTGCACAGCCTGCGCTGCGACTGCGGCGCCCAACTCGCCGCCGCCATGCAAGCCATCGCCAGCGAAGGGCGTGGCGTGCTGCTCTACCTGCGTCAGGAAGGGCGCGGCATTGGCCTTATCAACAAGATCCGCGCCTACCACTTGCAGGATCAGGGCGCCGATACCGTCGAGGCGAATGAGCAACTCGGGTTTGAGGCCGATATGCGCGACTACGGCATGTTGAAGGTTATCTTCGAGCATCTGGGTATCCGCCAACTCAAGTTGATGACCAACAACCCGCGCAAGCTGCGGGCACTGGATGAAGCCGGCGTTGCCGTCGTCGAACGCATCCCCATCCAGACAGGCCAGAATCCGCATAACCGCCAGTATCTCGCCACCAAGGCAGGCAAACTGGGCCATTTGCTCGACAAGCCTTGATCTGCTCAAAAAACAGGCAATTCCGTGCTATACAGACTCCCAAGGGGCGTGTAATATCCGCGCGCCTTTGAGGGTGACCGCTGGATTTGCTGTCTGGGCTTTTCTTTTTGATGTCGTTTCCGGAGTTGCAATGCAGGTTTGTCAGCGAGTGACCGAATTGCGTGATCGCCTGCGTGCCGAGCGTCAGGCCGGCAAACGCATTGCCTTTGTCCCCACGATGGGCAACCTGCACGAAGGCCACTTGCAACTGATCCGCCTCGCCAGGCAACATGCCGATATCGTCGTCGCCAGTATTTTCGTCAACCCGCTGCAATTCGGTCTTAACGAAGACTGGGAACAGTATCCGCGCACTCTGGAACGCGACAGCGAAATGCTGACGGCAGAACACTGCGATGTACTGTTCTGCCCCACCGAGCGCGAAATGTACCCCAATGGCATGGAAACCCAGACCAAGGTTGAAGTGCCGACCATGACCAACATCCTCTGCGGCGCTTCACGCCCCGGCCACTTCCTCGGCGTTACCACGGTCGTCGCCAAACTGTTCAACATGGTGCAGCCGGATGTCGCCATCTTTGGCATCAAGGACTACCAGCAGCTGGCAGTGATCCGTCGCATGACGGAAGATCTGTGCATTCCCGTCGAGATCATCGCCGCACCCATTGCCCGCGCTGACGACGGTCTGGCCCTGAGCTCCCGCAACGGCTACCTCACGGCCGATGAACGCCCGCGCGCCATTGCCCTGTATCAGGCCTTGTGCAATACCCGCAACGCCATTGCCAATGGCCGGCGCGATTACACTGAGCTGGAAAGACAGGCGCAGCAGACCCTTGCAGAAAGCGGCATGCGCCCCGATTATTTCTCCATACGCCAGGCCAAGACACTTGAAACGGCCGACAGCGGGGACACCGAACTGGTAATACTGGGTGCGATTTATCTCGGTAAAACGCGCCTGATAGATAATGTCACATTGCAGATTTGACGTTAGGATATAATTGACTGCACCCGCGGAGGTAAAGCGATGCATACCATCATGTTGAAAGGCAAATTGCACCAGGCGCGCGTGACCCACGCCGAGCTGGAATACGATGGCTCCTGCGCCATTGATACCAATCTGGTCAAGCTGGCTGGCATGCGCGAGTTCGAGCAGATCCAGATCTACAACCTCACCAACGGCGAGCGTTTCACCACCTACGTGATTCTGGCCGAGGCCGGTTCAGGCGTGATTTCCATCAATGGCGCCGCCGCTCACAAGGCAAAACCGGGCGACCGCATCATCATCTGCGCTTACGGCAACTTCAGCGAGCAGGAATTGATTAACCACAACCCGAAACTGGTCTACCTCGACCAGAACAATCAGGTAGTGCGCACCACCAACACCATTCCGGTACAGGCTGCCTGAACCGTTTTTCATGCAGTAAAAAAGAGCCGGCCAAGCGCCGGCTTTTTTGATGACGCGAATTTTTTCTGTGAATATCCATGCGCAAGTTTGACGACAACAACACAGCCGACGATGAACTGCCAAGTAAATCGCAGCGCAAGCGCGAGATGACGGCGCTACAGGAACTCGGTGAAAAACTGGCCGAACTGTCACCAGACGCGCTGAAAAAAATGCCGCTGGATGAGCGCCTGCTGGAAACCCTTTTGCAGATGCAGAAAATGACACAGCGCGAAGCCCGCCGTCGCCATCTGCAACTGGTCGGCAAGCTGATGCGCAACGCAGATGCCGACGCCATACAGTCGGCCTACGACAAGACACAGTCCGGCAGCCGCGAGGCCAGCCGCGCCCTGCACCAACTGGAAAGCTGGCGCACACGCCTGTTGCAGGAAGGCGACACAGCTGTCGGCGAAGCCATGCAACTTTTCCCCGGCACAGAAGCTCAGCAACTGCGCCAGTTGATTCGTGATGCCAAGCGCGAAACTGAACAGCAGAAACCGCCGGTTTCTGCGCGCAAGTTGTTTCAATATTTAAAACAATTCCAGCAGCATGAACAGGAACCAACCCCCTGAATTATTGATGTGGACTTGATCCATTAAAAACCGTTAGGTGTCCCTGTATTCAATAAGCCACACTCTCAGGCACAGTCCTTGCTTGCCTGCCCCGGCTGCGCTGTCTACACTATGCTGAAAGCACTGTGGTAGCCGCTTCATTCATGAAACAATCCCTTCAGCTCAAGATCGGCCAGTCCCTCACCATGACGCCGCAGTTGCAGCAGGCAATCAAGCTGCTGCAGTTGTCTACGCTCGATCTGCAACAGGAAATCCAGCAGGCTCTGGAATCCAACCCCATGCTGGAAATGATGGAAGACGGTGAAGCACCGGATGATGACCTGCCGCGCATCAGCGAGGAAGACATCGCCCGCTTGCACCAGACATCCAATGAAGTGACAGACTTCAGTGCACCGGAACAGCACACCGAAGCGCGTGATGAGTGGCAGGAAGACAATATTCCGGATGAACTACCCGTCGATAGCCAATGGGACGATGTTTACCAGACCAGTGGCAGCAACACCTCCAGCGGTCAGGGCGAGGACGACGACTACAGCTTTGAAAGCCGAAATGCCGCCGCAGAAACCCTGCAGGATCACCTGCAATGGCAGCTGAACCTGACACCGATGACCGATCGCGATCGCATCATCGCCATGGCAATCATCGACGCCATTGCGCCCACCGGTTTTCTCGACTGCAACATCCAGGAAATCTTTGAAGGACTGGAAGCGCAATGGGCAGGCATGGCCGACAACATTGATACCGATCTCGACACGGATCCCGTTGAGCTCGATGAAGTAATGGCTGTACTGCACCGCGTGCAGCAGTTCGATCCGCCAGGCGTCGCCGCACACGATTTGCGCGAATGCCTGTTGATCCAGTTGAACCAGTTGCACGAAGACACACCCTGGCTGATCGATGCCAAACTGGTGGTTGCCGATTATCTCGATCTGCTGGCTGCACACGATTACAAGCAGCTGATGCGCAAATCGGACATCCGCGAAAACACACTGAAAAAAGTCATCGAACTGATCCAGAGTCTCAACCCTCAACCAGGCGCGCGTATTGAAGCAGACAAGACCGAGTACGTAGTACCGGATGTCTATGTCACGAAAAAACGCAACCGCTGGGTCGTTGAACTGAATCCGGAAATTGCACCGCGCCTGCGCATCAACGCGGATTACGCATCGCTGGTTCGCCGCGCAGACTCTTCCGCCGACAACGCTTTTCTGCGCGATCACCTGCAGGAAGCGCGCTGGTTTCTCAAAAGCCTTGAGAGCCGCAATGAAACCCTGATGAAAGTCGCCACGGCCATCGTCGAGCACCAGCGCGGCTTTCTCGACTATGGCGAAGAAGCCATGAAACCGCTGGTATTGGCCGATATTGCCGAAGTGGTCGGTATGCACGAATCCACCATTTCGCGGGTCACCACGCAGAAATACATGCATACACCCCAAGGCGTGTTCGAGCTGAAATACTTCTTCTCCAGTCACGTCGGCACTGCCGGTGGCGGCGAATGCTCGTCCACGGCAGTGCGCACCATGATCAGGAAACTGATCACTGACGAAAATCCAGGCAAGCCACTGTCGGACAATGCCATTGCCGATATGCTGGACAAGCAGGGTATCAACGTGGCACGCCGCACCGTGGCCAAGTACCGGGAATCTCTCAACATCCCGCCTTCGAATGAACGCAAGCGCCTGACCTGATTGAGTCCGCGCGATCAGCACAGCGCGGATTGATCGCCATCAAAGATATAGTCAAGTAAGATTGACTATATCTTGCCCCCGCTTTACTATCCTCGCCAACGCGCATTCCCTGCCGCTTCCCCGAGGAGTTCACCATGACCGCCGCTGCCCAGAAAGACTACGTCAAGCTCTACAGCCCTTATTCGCACGACGTGCACGATGACCCGTACCCGTACTACAAGGCGCTGCGGGACAACGCACCGGTGCACTACGATGCAGCCGGTGACTACTACATCCTCTCCCGCTTTGATGATGTGCAAATGGCCATGCGCGACTTCAAGCGCTTTTCCAGCGAAGAAGGTGTAGCACTGGAAGCCGATGCAGCGAAAGGCTATCCCATGGTCATCACCATGCTGCCACCCAAGCATACGCGCACACGCAAAGTCATCAGCCGCGTGCTGACGCCGGAGTGTGTAGCAGCACTGGAACCAATGACCCGAGCCAAAACCATCAAGCTGCTGGAACCTTTCCGCGACAAGGGCCATATCGACACCGTTGCCAACTTCGGCGCCTACCTGCCGATGTACGTGATCGGCACCTTGCTGAAGCTGCCGGAAAGCGACCACGACCAGATTCGCGCCTGGACCGACAACCTGCTGGAACGCGAAGACGGCGTGATGGAAATGCCTCCGATTGTCGCAGAGAGCTATCTCAACATGGCGCAGTACTTCGAGGACTTCGTCAAGGAGCGCGAAAAACACATGGAAGAAGGCGATCTGCTGAGCCTGATTCTCGAAGCCAAACGCGCCGGCGAAATCACGCATGAGGAAGTGATTGGCTTCCTGATGATTCTCGGCATCGCCGGCAACGAAACTACGACCAAGCTGATCGGCAACATGACCGTGACATTGGCACGCAACCCGGATGCTCGCGCAGAGTGTGTGGCCAATCCCGCACTGATTGCCAGTGCCGTGGAAGAAACCATGCGCATGGAAGGCTCCTCACAATTGATCGGTCGCGTCACTACTGAAGAGGTAACACTGCACGGCGTTACCATTCCGAAAGGTAAACGCATCGGCATGCTGCTGGTCGCCGCCAATCGCGACGAACGTCACTATGAAAATCCGGAAGTGTTCAACCTGCATCGCAACGCACGCGACCACATGGGTTTCGGTTTCGGCATCCACTCCTGCGTCGGCGCCGCCATGGCACGTATGGAAGGCCGCGTGGCTTTCGAGGAAATCCTGAAGATGATGCCAAACTACGAAGTGCAGTGGGATGGCCTGAAGCGCATGCACTCAGCCAATGTGCGCGGATACACTCATGTTCCGGTTAAATTCTGATTCTCGGCAAGCACAAAAAAGGCGCCTCACCCGGCGCCTTTTTTATTTGTCCCGACTCGAGACTACTGTTGTTGCTTGTTTGGCAATACCGACAAAAACGCCATAAACACTGCGGCGAGATAGGCAAGAGACTGCATCAGCAACATGAAAAACCACGCCCAGGAATCACCGGTTTCCATGTCGTGCAACCACAGCATGCCACCAGCAGCACCCCACAGCAACAGCAGGAAGAACAATTCCTCGCGCGCCTCTGCCAGCGCAATCATCACGCCGCTCTGATTGGCCATTTTCGGCGTACGGAAAAACGGAATTGTCTTGGTGAACAAGCCATAGATGATCGACTTGGCAATCGTGTGCGACAGCGCCAAGCCGGCAATAGCTGCACCAATAGACGTACTCATTGGCACTTTCATGTGACTCTTGTAAATATAAAGAATCTTGCCGAGCTTGAAGAAAAACAGCAGCAGCGGCGGCAATGCAAACACCAGTGCCGGCGGCAACACTTTCGTCGGTGCCAGCAACATGGCAGCAGTCCACAACAGTGCACCGCCAGTGAAAAACAGGTTCATGCCATCGGCCACCCACGGCATCCAGCCGGCGATAAAGTGGTAGCGCTGTCCTCGCGTGAGCTTGGTGCCTTCGCCCTTGAACAGACTGTCAAAATGCCCTTTCATGATCTGCATGGCGCCATAGGCCCAGCGGAAACGCTGCTTCTTGTAATCAATAAAGCGATCCGGCATGACACCCTTGCCATAGGAGTCACTGACGTAGGCTGCGGACAAACCTTCTTCAAAAGCACGCAAACCTAGCTCTGCATCTTCGGTGATGGTCCACTCCGCCCACTTGAGCCGGTCCATCACGTCGCGGCGAATCATGGTCATGGTACCGTGCTGGATAATCGCATCGCGATCGTTGCGCGTGACCATGCCAATATGGAAAAAACCTTTGTATTCGGCATAGCATAATTTCTTGAACAGCGATTGGTCGCCATCGCGGTAATCCTGCGGCCCCTGCACAATCGCCATTTTCGGATCGGCAAAATGCGGCACCAGATGTTTGAGCCAGTTGCGATTCACGCAGTAGTCGCTGTCGATGACGGCGACAATCTCCGCATCCGGTGACGTGCGTTCCAGCGCCCAGTTCAAGGCACCGCCTTTGAAACCTTCCAGTGGCGCGACGTGAAAAAAGCGGAAGCGCGGGCCGAGTTGCTTGCAATATTCTTCAACCGGACGCCAGACGTTTTCATCCTTGGTATTGTTGTCGATGATCATCACTTCGAAATCGGGATAATCCAGCGCCGCCAATGCATCCAGTGTTTCTTTCACCATATCCGGCGGCTCGTTGTAACAAGGCACCTGCACACACACTTTCGGGCGATATCCTTCTTCAGCAGCAACACCAACAAACGGTCGCCGACGTTGCGCCCACACGGTTTCAGCCAATTCATGTGCTTCTGCAAACATCACGATAAACACACCAATGGCGGCAATCACCAGCAAAATACCCAACCCAATGGTCAGCCACGTCATGTACTGCTGCGAATAATCGTAGGTGACCACCACCAGAAACGAAGCAAATGCGAAAGCAACAAATGCCAGAAAGGTACGGCCTTTCTGCTGCAGACCGGAACTGTCGATCAGTAACAGTGCCAACGCCAATACCGCGAGAATTATGGAAACAATGGCCAACAGCCGCCATTGCGGAATGCGCACCACACTGCCTGTCATGGGAAACTTGGGTTGACGATCAACGTTGTAGACGCCCCAGTATTTGCCCACATCGCCTTCGGCACCGGATTTCCACAACTGATCAAAAGCTTCGATGACAAAATAGTCATAACCCGCTGCATTCAGTTTGTTGACCAGCGTGCGCAGATAGACCGCCTGTTCTGCCTGGTTGGCCTGCGCTGCACCGCGATCACGACCGAAAGACGGCCAACCCACCTCACCCAACAACAAGGGCTTCTGCGCAAATTCGGATTTCAGCTGCGCTGCTTTTTCCAATACGAATTCAATCGATGCCGAAGCGGGAATTTTTTCCCAGAACGGCAGGATGTGTGCAGCCACAATATCTACATGCTGCGCCAATTGCGGATATTTGATCCATATATCCCAGGTTTCCGCGGTCGTCACCGGCACTTTTACCTGCGCACGCACCTGCTCGATGTATTCAATCAAGCGAGGCAGATCCGCTTCCCGGCGATACAGGGTTTCGTTGCCGACAACGACCAAGGTGATATTGCGATTGGCATTGATCACCTCGACAGCACTGGCGATTTCCTTCTCGTTGTCTTCCTCAATATTGCTGATCCAGATACCTTGCACAACACTCATGCCGTAGTCGCGCGCCAGACGCGGTATCTCCGCCTGTGTGCCCTTCACGGAATAGGTTCGCACATGCTTGGTTTGTTGCGACAGCATCGCCAGATCCTGGCGTATTTCCTCCTCGGTCGGATAGATGTCCTTGGCCGGATCCTGTCCGTAACGAAACGGCGAATAGGCAAAACCCGAGATGGAGGCAGGCCAGTCTGGCGCGGTGAGCGGTCGATTGAAATACGCCCAGGCCGCGGCGGAAATGGCGGCGATGCTGACAATTACGGCGAGGTTGACAATAGCTTTGCGGCTGGCCATCAATGATCCGGTACAAAAATGTTGGCGTGAGAAAACGGGCGTCCCGATCAGCAGTGGCGGTGAAAAATTTCCGCCATCATCGGGGCGCGCAGCTTAGCAGTTCGGCTAACAAAATAGCAGATCCGCACCGGCTCAGGCCGGCTGCCTGTCCTTTTGTTGGGCACCCTGTTGCGCAGCATCAAAACGCGCCTGCAAAACCTGCTGTACTGACGGTGCTGCCGGGCTCGCGCAATACCAGGCGATCTGCAAGCGCTCCTGTTGCTCGCGGCGATTGCCAGCGTTCTGGCCCAGCCCCTGCTGCAGGCGGCGCATCTGGAAGTCACGCCGACGCTGGCGATCTTCATCCGGCGTCTCGGCATCCATCAGGATTTCCAGCTCAATGCACAGCTCGCGCAGCTGCTCTTCGCTGACCACATAATCGGGCTGTTCTCCAGCCTGCGCGGCAGCGAGAGCCTGCTGGCGGCGCTTCTCGATTGCCTGTTCCCACTCGGCAGGCAATGACATCTGCTGCCACTGCTCCTGCACAGCCGCAAGCGCTGGCGCCGTTGCCTGCTGCTCGAGCTGCGCGCAGAGCCGAGCGCGTCGCGCCAGCTCCTGCACTTGCGCCTCGCGCTGACGCTTGTTGATCCCTGCCAATTGGTCGCGGTAGCGATCACAGGCGGTATAAAACTGCTTCTTGAGAAACATTTGTGATTTTTCCGGAATATCCGTGATTGCCTTGTACTCCGCCTGCAAACGATCAAATTCCGCACCACTCTGCGCCAGATCGGCATCACTTAACGCCGCAAGCGCAGCGATGCTCTCGCACAATTGCTTGGCTCTATCGACATTGTCGTGTTGCGCCTGACGTTGCTGCTGCTGATTTTCCCGGCGGCGATCAAATACACGTGCCGTCTGTTCCTGCAACTGCTGCCACAACTTCTGGTCTTCATGACGACGTGTGAGTCCGATCTGCTTCCATTGTTCCTGCAACTGCCGCACACGTTCGGCCGCTTTGTCCAGATCATTCATGGATGCAATGTTTTTTGCTGCTTCCACCAACTGACGCTTCTTGTCTTCGTTGTTTTTCTGTTCAGTCAGCAACTTGTCATTGATGGCGGCCATGGCACTGTCAAAGCGTGCACGAATGCCTTTTTCTTCGCCGCGCTCCACCGGATGAAAATCATGAAATTCCTGCCGGGCTTTTTCCAGAATGCGCGCCACGGCTTTCCAGTCAGCTCTCTCCCAGTTTTGCGCCGCATGGAACTGCTCCAGCGCATCGCAGATAGCCTGGCGCTGCTGCAGGTTAAAAGCGCGCAACTGCTTTTCCTTGTCAAAGTATGCGGCACACGGCTCCCAGGCACGATCCGAAGCCTGCTTGAAACGCTCCCATAGCGCCTGCGCCTGTTTGCCGGTGGGAGGCTTGGTGGCACGCCACTGGTTCTGCAACTCGCGAACGGCATCCGCTTTCTGTTGTGGAGGCAAAGCGGTATCGATCAGTTTCTCCATCGCGGCACACAGCTCTTCCAGCTTGGGCAAGGCTGCAAATGCCTGCCAATCCTGCAGCTCGCGCAACTGCCCTGACAACAGATGCAGCTTTCCGTCAAACGCATGCACATGCTTCTGGTCCAGTTTTTTTACGTTATCCCGCGCGCGATCATGCAGCTCGCGCGCTTTTTTGGCATCGGCGTTATCAATAGCCACCTCGAGTTGCGCCAACTGCTGCTGCAGATTCCGGGAAACCTCCTGTTGCTGCGCGTCATGTTTCGCACGATCGGTTTGTGACTGCTGTTGCTGCGCAGCAGCCACCTCGACAAGCACCTGCTGCTGCTCGACAAACTGCGCTTTTGCCGCAGCGTCTGCCGCCGCACGTGCAAGCTTTTGCTCCTGTCGTTCCGCCTCGGCCGCCGCCTCTGCTGCCAGTTGCTGCAGCAAAGCCTGAGCGGCTTGCTGTATGTTCTGACACTGCACGATCGCCGCCTGTACACGTGCAGCGACATCCGCATTCACATCCAGCAACAACTGCCACTGCTGCTGCAGATGTGCCAGTTCACTGTCAAACAGTGGATGATGCTGCAAGCGCGCCAGCGTCTCCAGGCGCCCACAGATTTTCTCCTGTTTCTCGCGCTGCTGCTGTTGCTGTTTTTCCTGTTCGCGCAAAAACTGCAGACGTTCCCGCACTTGGCGATTGGTTTTCTTATCCAGCTTGTCGCTGTTTTTGACCAGCTGATGCAGCAACTCGGCGTCAGTGAGCGTGTCGATGGCAGCACCGCCGGTGAGCTGTTGCAACAGGGAGGGCGTTTCAGGGCGCGGCACTCGAGGAGCCTGCTCGGCAACAGCCGCTTGGCTGGCTGGTTTTTGTTGTGAATCTTTGCGTTTGAACAGCTTGCTGAACATGCTATCTGGCCTGTAACGTAGCTTTCCGTGGACGGCCATTCTACCGCTCACAGGCGGGCGCACAATCGCCCCCGGCACAGGATGTGCGGCGTTTCACTTGTTGGCGCCGGATGCTGTTTGTAACATGCTCCACTGCCCGCAGGAATTGTCGTGCTCACCGAATCGCAAAAGTCCACCATCCAGACCGCCTACTCCCGCTTCCTTGAACAGAAAGGCTTGCAGGCGCGTCAAGGCCAGAAGCTGATGATCGCCGCCGTCGCCCGCTGCATTGCTGGTGTAGAGCGGGATGCCGAAGGCCTGCGCATTGCCGACGACCCGGATGACGGAACGCATCTCTGCGCCGTGGAAGCCGGCACCGGCACCGGCAAAACCGTCGCCTATGCACTGGCAGCCATCCCTCTGGCAAAGGCACTGGACAAGACGCTGGTAATCTCGACGGCAACGGTTGCCCTGCAGGAACAGATCGTACTGAAAGATCTGCCAGATCTGCGCCGCCACAGCGGACTCGACTTCAACTATGCGCTGGCCAAAGGGCGCGGTCGTTATGCCTGCGTCTACAAGCTGGATTTCCAGCTCGCACATGGCAGTGGCGAGGCCGGCGGCACACAGGCACTGTATCCCGATGAGCGCGACGCACTGCTGCCGGAAAAATCCCTCGCGCTGTACCAGCATTTTCTCGACGGCCTCGGTGCCGGCACCTGGGACGGTGACCGCGACAACTGGCAACAGGCCGTCGACGATGAAGACTGGCAGCGGCTGACCACCGACCACAGCCAGTGCACAGGCAGGCGCTGTGCCTATGTCACGCAGTGCCCGTTTTTTCGTGCGCGCGAGAATCTGGTCGGCGCCGATGTCATCGTCGCCAATCACGATCTGGTGCTGGCTGACCTGGCACTCGGCGGCGGCGCGATACTCTCGGCACCAGAGCAATCCATCTATATCTTCGACGAAGGCCACCATCTACCAGACAAGGCTCTGCAACATTTTGCTTCGCACAGCCGCGTACAGGGCAGCTTGCGCTGGTTGCAAAACACGGCAAAGCAAGTCTCGACCGTCGCCCAACTATTACACGATGTGGCCAGCGTGCAGACGCTGCTGCGACAGTGGCCGGAAACTGCGCACGCACTGGAACAGATACTGCAGCAAGCCGCACCACTGCTGGAAAATATTTTCAGCCTGCGCAGTGACGAGCGCGAAAAACAGTACCGGTTTCCCAATGGCCAGGTACCGGAGGCCTTGCGAGACATTGCCGCACAGCTGGTCGAGTGCTGGCGCAAGACGGCAGATATTTTGCGCAATCTTTCTACCGCACTGGAACAGCAACTCGACAGTCGCAGCCCCGATCTCGCCCGAGAGGTGATTGAGCAGGCCTTCACGGCAACCGGCGGTTTGTGGCAGCGTTGTGCGCACAGCGAAACACTGTGGCGTGCGTACATGCACGAAGACAATCCAGGCCAGCCACCCACAGCGCGCTGGCTCACGGTTTATGACAACGGCAGCACGATGGATATCGACGTATGCGCCAGCCCGGTGCTACCGGTGAATGTATTGCAAACGCATTTATGGCAGCGCTGCTACGCAGCCATCCTGACTTCAGCCACGCTGACCGCTCTGGGAAAATTCGACCGCTTGCGCCAGCGCGCAGGTTTGCCTGCGAATACGGAATGCATGGTGGTACCCAGCCCCTTCCGCCACGCAGATGCAGCGCAACTGATTGTGCCGCCAGATGCCGTGGAAGGCGGCAACGCCGAGCAACACACGCAGGCCCTGATCGGTTTCATGCAAACCGGCGTTGACTTGCAGGAAGCGACACTGGTGCTGTTTGCTTCCCGGCGACAAATGCTGGATGTCTACCAGGAAGTCACGCGCGACTATCGCCAAGCCATTTTGTTGCAGGACGATTACAGCAAACAGCAGTTGCTGCAATTGCATCGCGCACGCATCGACCAGCAACAGCCCAGCATCATTTTTGGACTCGCCAGTTTTGCGGAAGGCGTTGATTTACCCGGCGCTTATTTGCGCCATGTCGTGATCGCCAAAATCCCGTTTGCACCGCCGGATGATCCGGTGGAACAAACATTGTCGGAATGGATAGAAACGCAGGGCGGCAATGCCTTCATGCAAATTGCCGTGGCTGACGCCAGCTTTCGTCTGGTGCAGGCAGCGGGCCGCTTGCTGCGCACCGAAACCGATACCGGACGCATCACCATTTTTGATCGCCGCCTCATCAGTAAACGCTACGGCCGCGCATTGCTGGACAGCATGCCTCCCTACCAGCGCGTACTCGGTTAGAGAGTCGCCAGAAAGTCCGTAACAGCCAGTTTGATCTCCGGCAGCAAGCCATGAAAAAAATGACCGGCCTGCTGTCGACGCCACAAGGTCTTTCGCTGTGCAGCCAGCGTTTCATACCAGCGAAAAACTTCTGTGCTGTCGATGATTTCGTCATCCTCTCCCTGCAACAGCAACACCGGCACAGCAACTGCAACAATTGCATCCATCCCATAGCGCGGCACTGGTGGCGCCGCCAGTATCAGCGCCTTGCATTCTTCAGTTTGTGCAAGCTGCGCAGCAAGCGCAGCACCGAAAGAAAAACCGGCCAGCACCAGCGGCATATAGCCGGCTTGCTCGCGCATCATCCGCAGCACAAGTTGCGCGTCCTCCAGCTCGCCTCGCCCCTGGTCGTGCACGCCCTCGCTGTTGCCAACACCACGACAATTGAAACGCACTACCGTAAAGCCGCTGTCGCGCAAGGCACGAGCGAGTGTAAACACCACCTTGTTGTCCATGCTGCCACCGTGCAGCGGATGCGGATGGCAGACCAGCGCCATACCACGCGCATCGTTCACGCCATTAACGAGTATCTCAAGCTGGCCCGAAGCGGCGTCAATGCAGAAACGACTTTCACGCTGCAACCACGCCGCAGCCATTTTCTCTTCATTTCCACGCATGTATCACCACAAACCATTTTGTCTGTATGCCTGATTCCATTATCCTGCCACACAAACATCGAAACAAACCGGAGCGCAAACATGGACACCAGCAACCTGATTCTTGTTGCCATCATCAGCGGCCTGCTCGGCGCTGTGGTGGGCGCATTCCTCATGTACTACGGCCGTCGCCTGGAGACACGCCAGCAGCTGGAAAATCGTCTGCAGGAAACCGAGAAACAGCTGAAGCAATACCAGAACCAGATGACAGAACACTTCACACACACAGCAGGGCTGCTGGGCAACATGACGCGCAATTATCGCGACCTGCATGATTATCTGGCATCCAGCGCCCAGCAACTGGGCAATATCGACATTCAGCCTACACTGCTTAGCGACAGCAAGTCTGCCCCCATACTTGGCCAAGGGGCCGTTATCAATCCACCTCTTGATTACGCACCAAAAAAAGGCGAGGTGGGCACCTTGAGTGAGGCTTACGGTTTACGCGATGAAGCAGTACGCAAACCACCTTCCGCTGCAGACAGCTATCCGGATGTCTGATCGAGACTTTTTAACCACAAAAAAAGGCGCTCATTGAGCGCCTTTTTTAAGCTGTCGGGCAATCAACCTGCAGCATAGACTGCCATCGCCGCACCGACTGCCTTGCCGGAATGGATTGGCGCTTTCATGTTGGTCAGCACCGCGTCCAAAGCACCGAGACAGAACAGCACATTCTTCTGGTTGCAGGCAAAACCCATCAAACCAATTCGCCAAACCTTGCCGGCCAACGCACCTAAACCCGCACCGATTTCGAGACTGTACTGCTGCAGCAGGGCATTGCGCACAGCCGCTTCATCCACACCTTCCGGAATAGTAACCGCATTCAACTGTGGCAGACGTTCAGCGGCAGGCACAACTAATTGCAAACCCATTGCTTCGATACCAGCAACCAATGCCTTGTGATGATAACTGTGACGCGCCCAGGAATTTTCCAGACCTTCGTCCTTCAGAATAACCAGCGCTTCATGCAAGGCATAGAGAGCATTAATAGGCGCCGTGTGGTGATAGGCACGCTTGACGCCACCACCCCAGTAACCCATAACCAGATTCATGTCGAGAAACCAACTCTGCACCTTGCTCTTGCGATTGCTGATCACTTCGACTGCACGTTCACTGAAGCTGACCGGTGACAGACCCGGCGTGCATGACAGGCATTTCTGCGTGCCGGAATAAATGGCATCAATACCCCAGTCATCCACGCGCAATTCACTGCCGCCGAGCGAAGTAACTGCATCCACAATCGTCAGGCAGTTGTATTTACGCGCTATGGCACACAGCGTCTTGGCATCGGACAGGGCGCCAGTCGATGTTTCCGCATGTACGAATGCGACAATCTTTGTATCAGGATTGGCTTTCAGTGCATCTTCCAGTTTCTGCGGATCCACTGCACGACCCCAGGCATCTTCCACCATCACAGCAGTCGCGCCGCAACGCTCGACGTTCTCTTTCATCCGACCGCCGAATACGCCGTTCTGGCAAACAATCACTTTATCGCCTGGCTGTACCAGATTCACGAATGCCGCTTCCATGCCCGCCGAACCTGGCGCAGACACCGGCAGCGTCAGGCGGTTCTGTGTCTGGAAGGCGTACTGTGTCAGCTCCTTGATTTCATCCATCAGATGCACGAAAACCGGATCAAGGTGACCGATGGTCGGACGCGCCATCGCCTCCAGAATGCGTGGATTGACGTCAGAAGGGCCAGGGCCCATCAAGGTGCGTACCGGTGGATGAAATGATTGCATGTGTCTCTCCCCAATGGTCTGTTTTGCCAAACACGCTTATTTCAAAAACTGATATTACGAGCGTGCCAATTTCCGGGATTTGAAACAAAAACACCGGGCAAGCCCGGTGTTTTTGCTAGAGATCAACGCTTACTCAGCGCTGCTCTCTTCCGTATTGACGATATCCGCTTCTTTCACTTTTTCAGGACGATTCACCAGCTCGACATAAGCCATCGGCGCTTTGTCACCCGTGCGGAAACCGCACTTGATGATGCGCAGATAACCGCCGGGACGCGCTTCGTAACGCGGGCCGATTTCGCTGAACAATTTACCAACTACGCTTTTGCTGCGCAGGCGGTTGAATGCCAGACGGCGATTGGCAACACTGTCTTTCTTCGCCAGTGTGATCAATGGCTCTGCGACACGACGCAATTCCTTGGCTTTAGGCAGAGTGGTCTTGATGATTTCGTGCTCAATCAAGGACGCAGCCATGTTGCGGAACATCGCGTGGCGGTGCGAGCTGGTGCGGTTCAGTTGACGGCCGCTAAGTCTATGACGCATGGTGCTAACCCTTCACTTCGGTTCGGTGTACTTTCGTTTGCGAGAACAGATCAGGCAGAAGCCTTGTCTTCGCCGCGCAAGCTGGCAGGCGGCCAGTTTTCGAGACGCATACCGAGAGACAATCCGCGTGATGCCAGAATATCTTTGATCTCGGTAAGAGATTTTTTGCCAAGGTTTGGCGTTTTCAGCAGCTCAACTTCAGTGCGCTGGATCAAATCACCAATGTAGTAAATATTTTCAGCTTTCAGACAGTTGGCAGAGCGAACTGTCAACTCCAGATCGTCAACCGGACGCAGCAGGATAGGATCGACTTCTTCATGCTGCTTGGCAGGACGCGCTTCTTTTTCACTTTCCAGATCCACAAACACAGCAAGCTGCTGTTGCAGAATAGTTGCAGCACGGCGAATAGCTTCTTCAGGATTGATCGTGCCGTTGGTTTCCATGTCGATGATCAGTTTGTCGAGGTCAGTACGCTGTTCGACACGCGCACTCTCCACGACATAGGAAATACGGATCACCGGACTGAAAGATGCATCCAACTGCAAACGACCGATCGTGCGGTTCTCGTCTTCATCAGACAAGCGATTATCAACCGGCTGGTAACCGCGACCACGCGTCACGATCAGACGCATGTTGATCGCGCCACTGGCACTATTGATATGGCAGATTACATGCTCGGGATTCTTGATTTCGACATCGCCGTCACCCTGGATATCGGCAGCGGTAACAACTCCATTGCCTTTTTTGTTCAGGGTCAGAACTGCACGATCCTTGTTGCCGTGCAAAACGACGGCAACGCCTTTGAGGTTGAGCAGGATTTCAATGACATCTTCCTGCACGCCGTTGATGGCGCTGTACTCGTGCAGCACACCATCGATTTCGACTTCGACAATGGCACAGCCAGGCATGGAAGACAGGAGAATACGACGCAGCGCATTGCCCAGTGTATGACCGAAACCGCGCTCAAGCGGCTCCAGCACCACCTTGGCACGCGTGGCAGATACTTGTTGCACATCAATGTGTCGCGGGGTCAACAATTCTGTAGCAGAGCTTTGCATGTTTACGTCCCTAGGCTTACTTCGAGTACAGCTCGACGATCAAGCTTTCATTGATTTCAGATGAGAGGTCGCTGCGATCCGGTACACGCTTGAACTGACCCTCCATCTTGCCGGCATTCAGTTCCAGCCACTCGGATTGGCCGCGCTGAGCGGCAATTGCCATGGATGATTGAATGCGCAACTGGTTCTTGCTCTTCTCACGCACGGCGACTACATCGCCAGCCTGCACTTGATAAGAAGGAATGTTTACCGTGCTGCCATTAACTGTAATCGCCTTGTGCGATACCAGCTGACGCGCTTCAGCGCGGGTAGAACCAAAACCCATGCGGTATACCACGTTATCCAGACGACACTCCAGCAAGCGCAACAGGTTTTCACCGGTGTTGCCCTTACGGCGTGCAGCTTCGGCATAATAGCTGCGGAACTGCTTTTCCAGCACACCGTAGATACGACGCACTTTCTGCTTCTCACGGAGCTGAACACCGTAGTCGGACAAACGTCCGCGACGCTGGCCATGCTGGCCTGGTGCAGTTTCCACCTTGCATTTGGATTCGAGCGGACGAACACCGCTTTTCAGCATCAGGTCAGTGCCTTCACGGCGTGACAGTTTGCACTTGGGACCGATATATCTTGCCATCTTGACTCAGGCCTCTTGAATTCTTTGTCTGGTAACAGATTAAACGCGACGTTTTTTCGGCGGACGGCAACCGTTGTGCGGGATTGGCGTCACATCAACGATATTGCCAATCTTGTAGCCACAGTTGTTCAGCGCACGCACCGCAGATTCGCGACCAGGGCCCGGGCCCTTGACTTCAACGTCCAGATTTTTCAGGCCGTACTCCTGTGCCGCCTGACCTGCACGCTCTGCCGCCACCTGCGCAGCAAAAGGCGTGCTTTTGCGCGAACCGCGGAAGCCAGAACCACCGGAAGTTGCCCAGCTCAGGGTGTTGCCCTGACGGTCGGTGATAGTGACGATGGTGTTGTTGAATGACGCATAGATATGCGCCACACCGTCAACCACGGTTTTCTTGATTTTCTTGCGCGTTTTAGCAGCTGCTGATGGCTTTGCCATGTCTCTCTCGCCTGACTGTTACTGTCTGTGTTTACACGTTAACTATTGTGTTACAGATAGGGTTTCAATTATTTCTTGATCGGTTTGCGCGGACCTTTACGCGTGCGCGCATTGGTCTTGGTGCGCTGACCGCGTACCGGCAAGCCCTTGCGATGACGCAGGCCGCGATAGCAACCCAGATCCATCAAGCGCTTGATGCTCATGCTCACTTCGCGACGCAAATCACCTTCAACCGTGTATTTGCCGACTTCAGTGCGCAGCGTGTCAATCTGGGCTTCATTCAGAGTGCCAATTCGCACGCTCTCGGCGATACCGGCAGCAGCGCAAATCTTCTGGGCGCGGGTACGGCCAATGCCGTACACATAGGTCAATGCGATGACCGTGTGTTTGTTGTCAGGTACGTTGACACCTGCGATACGAGCCATTATTCAGAAACTCCAGTTATAAATCAGTATCTTGCAAAACGCTGCGAAGCCAGCCGGCCACACCCTGCAAAAAGGCGCGACAGATTAGCGTCGAAACCTCTGAAAATCAACCTTGACGCTGCTTGTGACGCGGCTCAACGCTGCAAATCACTCGCAACACACCTTTGCGGCGTACAATCTTGCAACCGCGACACACTTTCTTGACTGATGCACGTACTTTCATAATCTCGTCCTCGTTACCCGGTTTCAGCGCTTGGGAGACAAGCTGCTGCCACCGTAATTCTTCAGGTTGGCCTTTTTCAAAAGCGTGTCGTACTGGGCTGACATAAGGTGTGATTGCACCTGAGCCATAAAATCCATTACCACTACCACAACAATCAGCAGTGAAGTTCCACCAAGATAGAAAGGCACATTGAAGGCCATCACCAAGCCCTGGGGAATCAGACAAACAACAGCAATATAGACTGCACCAACGATGGTCAGGCGCGTCAGAATGTTGTCTATGTAGCGGGCAGTATGTTCCCCAGGACGAATACCTGGAACATATGCGCCGCCCTTCTTCAGGTTATCTGCCACTTCCTTCGGGTTGAACATGATCGCCGTATAGAAAAAGCAGAAAAACACGATCAACACGGTAAACAACAAAATATTCAATGGCTGACCGGGGCCAATCCACAACGCCACATCCTGCAACCACTCCATACCTTCATGCTGCCCGAACATCTGAGCAATCGTGGCAGGAAAGAGCAGCAAGCTGCTGGCAAAAATTGCGGGGATAACACCTGACACATTCACTTTCAAAGGCAAATGCGTGCTCTGCCCCTGATAAACCTTGCGGCCAACCTGGCGGCGTGCGTAATTCACAGTGATACGACGCTGACCGCGTTCGATATACACAATTGCATAGATTAATGCGGGCACGCCAACTGCAATCGCCACCAACAGCAATATATTCAAATCACCTTGACGCGCTTGCTCCAGAGCCTGCCCGATAGCCGCCGGCAAACCTGCAACAATACCCGCAAAGATAAGCATGGATACGCCGTTACCAATACCGCGTTCGGTAATCTGCTCACCGAGCCACATCATGAACATCGAGCCGGCCACCAACGACACAGCAGCCAACACATAAACACTGATGCCCGTTGCATAAAGCGCGTTGCTTCCAGCAAGGCTGCTCACCATGCCGGCAGCCTGTACAGTTGCCAATACCACAGTCGCATAACGTGTGTATTGACTGATCTTGCGACGTCCCTGCTCACCCTCTTTCTTCAACTGTTCGAGCTGCGGAACCACAGCAGTCAACAGCTGAAGAATAATCGAGGCTGAAATATAGGGCATTACACCCAGCGCCAACACACTCATACGTTCAAGTGCACCGCCCGAGAACATGTTGGCCATGCCGAAAATAGTATTCTGGGTCTGATTGAACAGTTGTTTCAGCTGCTCAGGATCAACACCAGGCACCGGGATATGGCTGCCAATACGGTAAACGATGATCGCCAGACACAGGAACTTGAGACGAGCCCAAAGCTCGCCCAGCCCTTTCTGGTTGCCCATCATTGCCGCTGGAGTTGCCACCGATTATTCCTCTACCTTGCCGCCAGCTGCTTCAATTGCCTTGCGGGCACCTTCAGTCACGCGCAAGCCTTTGACGGTTACAGCCTTTTTCAACTCGCCAGACAGGAAAATCTTGGCGCGCTTGATGTTTTCATTCAGCACATCTGCAGCCTTCAGCGTTTCAAGTGACACGACATCACCCTCGACCTGATTCAGTTCAGCCAGACGTACTTGCGCAGTAGTCAAACTTATGCGGGAAACAAAGCCATACTTCGGCAGACGTTTCTGCAAAGGCATTTGACCACCTTCAAAACCCGGGCGAACGTTGCCGCTCTTGCGAGCTTTCTGACCCTTGTGGCCGCGACCACAGGTCTTGCCCAGACCGGAGCCGATACCACGACCAACGCGCAGTTTTGGCGTTTTGTGCCCTGGAGCAGGACTCAGACTATTAAGATGCATCTCAGCTCTCCACTTTAACCAGGTAGTTAACCTTGTTGATCATGCCGCGATTGGACGGCGTATCCTGCACTTCAACGGTATGACCGATGCGGCGCAAGCCCAGGCCACGTACACAGGCCTGATGCACCTTGAGGCGACCGGCCGTGCTGCGAATTTGTGTCACTTTGATCATATTTGCCATGACTGCACCCTAATTACTTGCTGATCCGCACTGCTATCAGTTGCGGATCTCGTCAACTGTCTTGCCACGCTTGGCTGCGATCTCATCAGGAGAGCGCATTTGTTTCAGGCCGCTGATGGTGGCGCGCACCACGTTGACCGGGTTGGTAGAGCCGTAGCACTTGGCCAGTACGTTATGCACACCAGCCAGTTCGAGTACTGCACGCATGGCGCCGCCGGCAATTACACCTGTACCTTCAGAGGCTGGCTGCATGTAAACATTGGCTGCACCGTGACGCGCTTTCACCGGGTAGAAAATGGTGTTGCCGTTCAGATCGACAGTGATCATGTTACGGCGAGCGGACTCCATGGCCTTCTGGATGGCAGTCGGCACCTCACGCGCCTTGCCGCGACCAAAACCCACCTTGCCATTGCCATCACCAACCACAGTCAGTGCCGTGAATGAAAAGGTACGACCACCTTTCACAACTTTGGCAACACGGTTGACCTGAACCAGTTTTTCCATCAGGCCATCGGTGTTCTTGTCTTTGTCTTTCTGCTCTTGAAGCGCCATGTCTGTTACCTATTAGAACTCGAGACCCGCCGCACGAGCGGCATCCGCCAACGCTTTCACGCGGCCGTGATATTTGAAACCGCTGCGATCAAAGGCGACCTTGGTGACACCGGCCGCTTTCGCTCGCTCGGCAACCAGAGCACCGACACTACTGGCTGCAGCGGCATTGCCAGTTGCACCACTGCGCAAGCTGGCGTCCAGCGTGGAAGCCTGAGCAACAACACGGTTATCTTCCGGTGCGATTACCTGCGCATAAATATGGCGCGGCGTGCGATGCACACTGAGACGAAAAGCACCCTGCTCACGAATTTTCATTCGTGTGGACTTGGCGCGGCGTATACGGCCTGATTTCTTTGCGTTCATCTGTCTACACCTTATTTCTTCTTGGCTTCTTTGCGATGCACTACTTCATCGGAGTAGCGCACGCCCTTGCCTTTGTAAGGCTCGGGGGCACGATAAGCACGGATTTCAGCGGCAACCTGACCCAACAACTGCTTGTCTGCGCTTTTCAGCACAATCTCTGTCTGGGTGGGTGTTTCAACTGTAACGCCTTGCGGCAATTCGTAGTCGATCGGGTGCGAATACCCCAGTGTCAAGTTCAGGCTGCTACCAGCTGCTTTGGCACGATAACCAACGCCAACCAGTTCCAACTTGCGCTCAAAACCAGCGCTGACGCCTTTCACCATATTGGCAACCAGTGCACGAGTGGTACCTGCCATCATGCGGGCAGCTTTTGCACCTTCGCGCGCCTTGAAACTCAACTGCTTTTCTTCCTGTACGATTTCCACGGAAGGATGCACAGGCATGGACAACTCACCCTTGCCGCCTTTGACCGTAATGCGATCAGAAGCCAGTGTGATATTGACACCGCTGGGCAGTTCGACCGGATATTTTGCAACTCTGGACATGACTGTACCCTTAGAACACTGTGCAAATAATTTCGCCGCCAATATTGGCCTTGCGCGCAGCGCGGTCAGTCATCACACCTTTACTGGTGGAGACGATCGCAACGCCCAGGCTGTTGGCAACGTTTGGCAACTCATCCTTGCCGCGGTAATTGCGCAGACCGGGACGGCTGATACGTTTGATGGTGTCGATAACCGGCTGACCCTGATGGTATTTCAACTCAATGTTCAGCTGCGGCTTGGCACCTTCACTGACGCTGTAGTTGGCAATATACCCTTCAGATTTCAGCACTTCGGCTACGGAAACCTTGATTTTCGACGACGGCATGGACGTCGAAGCCATGTGGGCCATTTGCGCGTTACGAATGCGCGCAATCATGTCGGCCAACGGATCTTGCATACTCATGGTATCGCTCCTGTTCGTCTTACCAGCTGGCCTTCACCAAGCCCGGAACATCACCTTTCATGGCGTGCTCACGAAGCTTGATACGGGACAGACCAAATTTGCGGTATACAGCATGCGGACGACCGGTCAAACGGCAACGTGTCTGCTTGCGAACCGGGCTGGCGTCGCGCGGCAATTTCTGCAATTGCACCTGTGCATCCCAACGCTCTTCATCAGACGTTTTGGGATTGGCGATCAACGCCTTCAGGCGCGCGCGTTTTTCAGCGTATTTGGCCACGGTTTTGGCGCGTTTCTTTTCGCGCTCAATCATCGAAAGCTTTGCCATTGTCTCAGCTATCCTCTGTGTAAACCTGAATCAACCTTTGAAGGGGAAGTTGAACGCTTTCAGCAGCGCACGACCTTCCTCATCCGTTTTGGCTGTAGTAGTAATTGCGATGTCGAGACCGCGCAGTGCGTCGATCTTGTCATAGTCAATTTCCGGGAAAATAATCTGCTCGCCTACGCCCATGGAAAAATTGCCACGGCCGTCGAACTGCTTCGGGCTGATACCACGGAAGTCACGAATACGTGGAATCGCAACCGTGATGAGGCGATCCAGGAATTCATACATGCGCTCACGGCGCAGTGTCACTTTGCAACCGATAGGCCAGCCTTCGCGCACCTTGAACGCAGCAATGGACTTGCGCGCCTTGGTGATGATGGCTTTCTGGCCAGTGATCTGCTCAAGATCACGCACCGCATTTTCCAGCACTTTCTTGTCAGCCAGAGCTTCACCAACACCCATGTTGATAGTGATCTTGGTGATTTTCGGCACTTCCATCACGCTTTTCTTGCCCAGCTCTTCTTTCAGCTTTGGCAGAATCTCGCTTTTATAAACTTCTTGCAGCCTGGCCATTACAGTTTCACCTTTTCAGCTTACGCGCCAATCACATCGCCGTTAGACTTGTAGACACGCACTTTTTTGCCGTCTTGTTCTTTGAAGCCAACGCGATCTGCCTTGCTGGTCTTCGGGTTGTAGATTGCAACATTGGATGCATCAATCGGCGCCTCGCGCTCAATGATGCCACCCTGGATGCCGGCTTGCGGGTTTGCCTTGGTGTGCTTCTTGATTACATTCACACCGGCAACCACTACACGGTTGTCATCCAGCACCTGCTGAATGGAACCACGCTTGCCCTTGTCTTTACCGGTGATAACGATCACCTGGTCATCTTTCTTCAGCTTGCGCATAACCTCTACCTCCTCCGGCTCAAAGCACTTCAGGTGCCAGAGAGATGATTTTCATGAATTTGTCACCACGCAGTTCACGCGTAACCGGCCCGAAAATACGTGTACCGATAGGCGCCTGCTGGTTGTTCAACAACACTGCAGCGTTGTCGTCAAACTTGATCAGCGAACCATCAGGGCGACGCACGCCTTTCTTGGTGCGGACCACAACAGCCGTCATGACCTGGCCTTTCTTGACCTTGCCACGCGGGATGGCGTCTTTAACGCTCACCTTGATGATGTCACCGACACCGGCATAGCGGCGATGGGAACCACCCAGCACCTTGATACACATGACGCGGCGAGCACCACTGTTGTCTGCCACGTCCAAATAGGTCTGCGTCTGTATCATCGTCGCGCTCCGAAGCTTGTCGCTACTTTTTCAACTGTGTTAAAGCGGTCAACCGCTTATACAGCAGCTGCACGTTCTTCAATTTTTACCAGAGCCCAAGTCTTGGACTTGGACATAGGGCGTGTTTCCTTGACTGTTACCAAGTCGCCGATTTTGCACTCGTTGTTCTCGTCGTGCGCTTTCAGCTTTGATGACTTGGTGTAGTACTTGCCATAGAGCTCGTGCTTGACACGTCGCTCGATCAGCACAGTGATGGTTTTATCCATCTTGTCACTGACAACGCGGCCAGTCTTGGTACGTGCAATGTTCTGCTGTTCAGTCATGATTATTTACCTGCCTTTTCTTTCAGCACGGTCTTGATGCGGGCGATTTCACGCTTGCCCTGCTTCAGCAGATGCGTCTGGGCCAGTTGGCCTGTCGCTTTCTGCATGTTGTGCTTGAACTGTTCTTCCAGCTGCTTGAGCAACTCTTTTTCCAGTTCCTGTGCTGACTTGTTGCGAAGATCTGCTGCTTTCATTACATGATCTGCCGTTTTACAAATGTGGTTGTCAGTGGCAACTTTGCTGCCGCAAGCGTCAACGCTTCACGCGCCAGCTCTTCCGTCACGCCTTCTACTTCATAGAGCACGCGACCCGGCTGGATCTGCGCTACCCAGTATTCAACGCTACCCTTACCCTTACCTTGACGCACTTCGAGAGGCTTCTGGGTAATTGGTTTGTCCGGGAAAATCCGGATAAAGACACGACCACCACGCTTCAGTTTACGTGTCAGCGCACGACGCGCTGCCTCGATCTGACGAGCAGTGATACGGCCGCGCATGGTAGCTTTCAGACCGAACTCACCGAAGCTGACCTTGCTGCCACGCTGGGCCAGACCGCGGTTGCGACCTTTGAATTGCTTGCGAAATTTTGTGCGCTTTGGCTGCAACATGGCGCAACTTACCCCTGATTAGATGTCTTCTTTCTGCCAGTAGCAGCTTCAGCCTGCTCGGCAGCATCGAGGATCTCACCTTTGAAGATCCACACTTTCACACCGATGATGCCGTAAGTGGTCAAGGCTTCAGCAGTGGCGTAATCAATATCGGCACGCAAGGTATGCAAAGGCACACGACCTTCACGGTACCACTCGGTACGTGCGATCTCGGCGCCGCCCAAACGACCGGCAACCATGATCTTGATACCCAGTGCGCCCTGGCGCATGGCGTTCTGTACGGCGCGCTTCATCGCGCGACGGAACATGACGCGACGCTCGAGCTGCTGGGCAACACCCTGCGCTACCAGCGCAGCATCGATATCCGGCTTGCGGATTTCTTCGATGTTGATATGAACCGGCACACCAAGAATCTGCGCAACTTCGTTGCGGAGTTTCTCGACATCTTCACCTTTCTTGCCGATCACAACACCTGGACGCGCCGAATGTATGGTGATACGCGCAGTTTGCGACGGACGCTCGATATCCACACGGCTAACCGATGCGCTGGCGAGTTTTTTCTGGATGTACTCGCGCGCCTTGATATCGGCCAACAGTTTGTCGGCGTAGGTATCGCTGTCGGCATACCATACAGAGGTATGCTTCTTGATAATACCAAGACGAATACCTGTTGGATGTACTTTCTGACCCATTCGCGGTCTCCTGCTCGTTTTCGTCGCTGCGTTGTTATTTCGCAGCCACTTTCACAGTAATGTGACAAGTGCGTTTAAGGATGCGATCAGCACGGCCTTTGGCGCGCGGCTTGATGCGTTTCATTGCCATACCTTCGTCGACAAAAGCAGCAGAGACATGCAGCTCGTCAACATCGGCACCTTCATTGTGTTCCGCGTTGGCAATTGCAGACTCCAGCACTTTCTTGACCAGAGCAGCAGCTTTCTTGTCGCTGAACGCCAGAATGTCGAGCGCCTTTTCAACGTGCTTGCCGCGAATCTGGTCGACAACCAGACGCACTTTCTGGGCTGAGCTGCGAGCACCGCGCAATGTTGCTGAAACTTCCATCACTCTCACCTCTTAGCGCTTGGCTTTCTTGTCAGCCGCGTGACCTTTATAGGTACGGGTGACAGCGAATTCGCCGAGCTTGTGACCAACCATTTCTTCTGTCACATACACCGGCACATGTGCGCGACCGTTGTGAACAGCGATAGTCAGACCAACCATTTCCGGCATGATCATGGAGCGACGCGACCAGGTCTTGATCGGACGCTTGTCATTCTTTTCCAGAGCCGTTTCCACCTTCTTGATAAGGTGAAGATCAATAAACGGGCCTTTCTTCAATGAACGTGGCACAAGCCTACCCTCTCAAAACTTATTTCTTGTTGCGACGACGAACAATAAGATCGTCCGTACGTTTGTTTTTGCGCGTCTTGTAACCTTTGGTCGGCGTGCCCCACGGTGAAACCGGGTGACGGCCACCAGAGGTACGACCTTCACCACCGCCATGCGGGTGATCAACCGGGTTCATGACCACACCGCGAACTGTCGGACGGATACCGCGCCAGCGCTTCGCACCAGCCTTACCGAGAGAACGCAGATTGTGTTCGCCGTTGGAAACTTCACCGAGCGTAGCGCGGCAATCCGACAGGATCTTGCGCATTTCGCCACTGCGCAAGCGCAGCGTAGCGTAAGCACCTTCGCGAGCAACCAACTGTGCAGAAGCACCAGCTGAACGCGCCATTTGCGCGCCTTTGCCCGGCTTCATTTCGATGCAGTGCACTGTTGCACCAATCGGAATATTGCGCAGCGGCAGCGTGTTGCCGACAACGATGGGCGACGCAGAGCCTGACTGAACCTTATCACCAGCCTTCAGGCCTTTCGGCGCGATAATGTAGCGGCGCTCACCATCGGCATAGCAAACCAGCGCGATGTTGGCACTGCGGTTAGGATCGTATTCCAGACGCTCAACGCGGCCGACAATACCATCCTTGTTGCGCTTGAAATCGATAACGCGGTAGTGCTGCTTGTGGCCGCCACCCTGATGACGCACAGTAATGCGACCCAGGTTATTACGGCCACCATTGCTGGACTTCTTCTCGACCAGCGCAGCGTGCGGAGCACCTTTGTGCAGATCCGGATTGACGACGCTGACAACGAAGCGGCGACCGGGCGAGGTAGGCTTTCTTTTAACGATTGGCATACAGACTCACCCCCTGATTACATGCTGGCAAAGTCGATGTCATGACCTTGCTCCAGACGAACATAGGCCTTCTTCCAATCGCTGCGGCGAACATCACCAAAGCGATTGCGCTTTACCTTGCCTTTCATGCGCAACACACGCACCTGGGCAACTTTCACATTAAACAATTTCTCAATGGCTCGCTTGATTTCCAACTTGTTGGCATCAAGCGCCACCTTGAAAACAACCTGGTTGCTGCTTTCAGCTGCCATGGTTGCTTTCTCAGAGATTTGCGGACCTACGAGAACCTTGTAAATACGTTCCTGGTTCATGCGAGCACCTCTTCAAACTTCTTGACTGCTGGCAAGGTGATCAGCACTTTCTCGAAACGCACCAGACTGACCGGGTCAGCACCGTTTACATCGCGAACCTCAACGTAAGGCAGGTTGCGTGAAGAGAGGTACAAGTTTTCGCTGATTTCATCAGACACAATCAGAACATTGTCCAGATTGAGCGCACTGAGTTTCTGTTGCAGCAATTTGGTTTTTGGCTGAGCCAGCTCAATCGCATCAACAATCACCAGACGATCCTGACGCGCCAGTTCGGACAGTATGCTTTGCAGCGCTGCACGATACATTTTGCGGTTCAGCTTCTGGCTGTGATCCTGCGGACGAGCAGCGAAAGTTACGCCACCCGTACGCCAGATCGGGCTGCGCGTGCTACCGGCACGTGCGCGACCAGAACCCTTCTGTTTCCACGGCTTCTTGCCACCACCGCTCACTTCCGAGCGATTTTTCTGGGCACGAGAACCCTGACGACCACCAGACAGGTAAGCAGTTACCGCCTGATGCACTAGATCTTCATTGAAAGCACGGCCAAATGTCGCTTCAGACAGTTGAACTTTTCCTGCGCTTCCGCCTTCGAGTGTTGCTACATTAAATTCCACAACCCACCCCTCTTAGGAAGCCTTGACGGCAGGGCGAACAATCACATCGCCACCCGGAGCGCCAGGAACGGCACCACGAATCAGCAGCAGATTGCGTTCCGCGTCGACACGAACCACTTGCAGGTTCTGCACGGTGACTTGCTCATCACCCATGTGGCCCGCCATTTTCTTGCCCTTGAATACACGACCGGGCGACTGGTTCTGACCGATTGAACCCGGCGCGCGGTGAGACAGGGAGTTACCGTGAGTAGCATCCTGCATGCTGAAGTTCCAGCGCTTGATGACACCCTGGAAGCCCTTACCGCGCGACTGGCCGGTCACATCGACCATCTGACCATCAGAGAAACCGGAAACCGTGAGTTCGGAGCCCACTGCCGGCACATCAGCACCATCAACAGCCAGCTCCCACAAGCCACGACCTGCACCGACATTCGCCTTGGCGAAGTGACCGGCAGCAGCCTTGTTTACACGCGACGGACGACGAGTACCCACCGTGACCTGAACAGCAGCGTATCCATCTGTCTCAATAGATTTAACCTGAGTGACACGGTTCGGCTCCACCTCGATGACGGTAACCGGTACGGAGACGCCGTCTTCCGTAAAAATACGTGTCATGCCGCACTTGCGGCCGACTATGCCTTTGACCATTTTGTACCTCTCGTGTACGGGGCTGTTTACCCGCTATGGCCGCCTACCCTTGCAGGCGTTACACCAGGGAGCACGCGAACGTGCAGTTTTACTTCATCGGGCCTTTCGGCCCACCGCCACACTCCGAAGAGCAAAGCGGCGCGCGGCGCGCTTAACCGAGGCTGATTTGAACCTCAACGCCTGCCGCCAAATCCAGTTTCATCAGAGCATCAACCGTTTTATCGGTTGGCTCCACGATATCCAGCATGCGCTTGTGCGTGCGGATCTCGTACTGATCACGCGCATCCTTGTTGGCATGCGGCGAAATCAACACTGTAAAACGCTCTTTACGTGTCGGCAGTGGGATAGGGCCACGTACCTGAGCACCAGTGCGCTTGGCAGTTTCTACTATTTCCTGCGTGGAGGTATCGATCAGACGATGATCAAATGCCTTCAGGCGAATTCGAATTCTTTGGTTCTGCATTACCAGAAACTCCGGATAATCAATCACTTATTGCCGTTCTTCTGCTCACCATCTCAACGCATTTCGGAGAGCGGGCAAAAAGGAGGCGCAATTCTATGTGCGGAAGACATTACTGTCAACAACGATTAACACTTTTTTCCCAAAGTGCCCTTTGCAGCAGGCACAAACCACCAATCTGGTCTATGTTTATAAGAAGGGCGCTTGTAAAAACGGAACGCCCTGAATGAGGAGTAGATCATGATTTTAAAGGATATTAAGAGACAATCCCGACTGCTCAATACACTTGCAGAGCAAACCACATCGACCGAAAAGACGCCTAGCACCCCTGTACAACCCGGTTTGCTGTTCTGGGCAGTTCTGGCCGCCCTTGTCTACATTATCGCCTCACTCTGGATTCCGGACAGCTCGGCTCCACACTCGTCGGCTCTGCCGGTCAAGGTCGCCACGCCGCCCGGCTCCTCCTGAGCGCCCAATCAGCCAGCCGCTTTTTTCACCGCCGCCATTACCACCTGCAGCAGCTCCAACACCTGGTCATCGCGCTTCTTGTTGTGGAAGCTCTCACGGCGCAGGCGCTCCGCCTTGCTGATGTTGCCGGTGCCGGCGTGCGGATTGGTCAATTCCGCTTTCTTGTTGTCCTTGAGCGCCCCCTGCAGTTGGCGATTCAGCTCGCGCTCCATTTCGTTGAGCAGCTCCACGCGTTCGCGACCCTTGTCATCATCTTTCCAGTTGTCGTACACCGAGTAAAAAAACTCGTAGTCGTACTGGTCCGGTGCTGTATTGATCTTGATGGTCTTGTGGTTGTGGATCACGTTGTACGAAAAGTGATTGCCCGCCCAGCAGATCATGGGATTGCAGTTGCGCTTGAAATCGCCGGTATTGCCGGCATGCACCAGCACTTTGCCTTTCTTGCGCGGCGTCGCCACAACCGCATAGATCGCATACTCGCGACGCGTGGATTCTCCCGGCAGGGTAAAGGATTGAACAGCCATGGCAGTACCTCGTGATCAGTGCTCTGTGACAACTCTTCTGAGTGTAGACACTGTTCCCGGTTTTGCCGTCAGCTGCGCGGAACGCCGCCCGTCCGTCTTATTGCAGATTGTTGCTGGTCAATAACCGCAGCAATCAACTTCCCAGCTTGTTCTCGCCCGCCAGCAACGTTTGCAGAATCAGGGTGTTGATGGTCATGGGGCCGACACCACCCGGCACCGGCGTCCAGGCACTGGCGCGATCTTTCACCGAAGCCAGCTCGATGTCACCGACACCGCCGTTGTGGTAACCGGCATCGACGACGACGGCACCGTCCTTGATCCAGGTGCCAGGAATGAACTCGGGCCGCCCTACCGCACCCACCACGATATCGGCTTGGCGCACCAGCGCCTCCAGATTCTGCGTGCGCGAATGGCAGATGGTTACCGTGCAATCGGCATTGAGCAACATTGCAGCCATGGGTTTGCCCAATATCGGGCTGCGGCCCAGCACCACGGCGTGCTTGCCGGCAAGCGGGATGTCATAAGCCTGCAGCAAACGCATGATGCCCGCCGGCGTCGCCGACCCGTAGGCGCTCTCGCCCATCGCCATGCGTCCGAAACCGAGACAGGTCACGCCATCGACATCTTTTTCCAGGGCAATGGCATCAAAGCAGGCGCGCTCGTCGATCTGTGCGGGCACCGGATGCTGCAGCAGAATACCGTGCACATTCGGGCTGCGATTGAGCTCGTCAATCTTCGCCAGCAGCTGTTCGGTGGTGGTGGATTGCGGCATCTCGATGGCCAGAGAATCCATGCCGACACGACGACAGGCGTTGCCTTTCATCTTCACGTAAGTAGCTGAGGATGGATCATCCCCGACCAGAATGGTGGCCAGTATCGGCGTGGCGCCACCGGAGCGCGCCTTGAGGTTTTCAACGCGAACGCGGATGGCCGCTTCGGTTTCTTCCGCCACTTTTTTACCGTCGAGGACTACTGCCGCCATGCGCGCTCTCTTTAACCAGCTGGAAAACAGGGTTGTCATTGTGCCTGATTTGTCGCCAGCACCAAAGCGTCTCGTTCACCCTTTTCGTTTACCTGAATGGCCGCAACCGCTACAATCGTTGCCCCTCAACCCGCCCGTGACTTTCTGCCATGCAGCCCATGCTGAACATTGCCCTGCGCGCTGCGCGCCAGGCTGGTGAATACATCGTTCGCGCTTCCGACCGCCTCGACACCATCGCCGTCGCCGAAAAGGGTGCCAATGACTATGTCACGGAAGTGGATCGCGCCGCCGAAGACATCATCACCGGCCTGTTGAAGAAGACCTATCCCGATCACGGTTTTCTGGCCGAAGAGAGCGGCGGCAAGAATGCCGATGCCGATTACATCTGGATCATCGACCCGCTCGACGGCACCACCAACTTCGTGCGCGGCATTCCGCACTACGCCGTTTCCATCGCCTGCCAGTATCAGGGTCGCCTCGAACACGCCGTGGTTTACAACCCGGTAACACGGGAAGAATTCACCGCCAGCCGTGGACGCGGCGCGCAGATCAACGGCCGTCGCATGCGCGTGTCCAGCCGCACCAGCCTCGACGGCGCCCTGCTCGGCACCGGTATCCCCTTCCGCAAACACCAGACGGAGCGATTGCCCGCTTACCTGGAAGCCCTTGGTGAACTGGCACAGCAGACGGCCGGCATTCGCAGGGCCGGCTCGGCAGCACTGGATCTGGCCTATGTGGCCGCCGGACGTTTCGATGCTTTCTGGGAAATGGGCCTGCAGCCGTGGGACATGGCGGCCGGTGTACTGCTGATTCAGGAAGCAGGCGGATTGATCAGCGACTTCGAAGGCGGCAACAGCTTTCTGGACAGCGGCAACATCGTCTGCGGCAATCCCAAGTGCTTCAAGCACGTATTGAAAGCCGTCAACAGCCACCTGGCCTGATCAGCCTCCAACGCACACCCGGCATTCAGGCGGCCGGCTTTTCTGCCAGCGCCGCCAGTTGCTTCTCTGCCAATTCCAGTCGCTCGCGCGTGCGTGACAGCACCTTGCACTGCGCATCAAATTCGCTGCGACTGACCAGATCGAGCCGCGCCAACGCCGATTGCAGCAGTGCGTGCAGGATTTTCTCCAGCTCATCGGAAGAGGGTGTCTGCCCACCCAGCTGCTGCCCGAGCTGGCTCGTCAGTTTCTTCAGCAGGTCAACCGGAATTTGCATGGCCATGATGAGGCTCCTTCGATTCAGGTCGACACTATAGCTTTCTACCCGGATGCCGTCAGCCGGCACAGATGCATCATGCTGGTGCAATTGCGCACCAGAATCACCCATCAGCATCGAGCGAGATCGCCCAAAACCGCGCAGCTGCACCAAACCTCCACCCTGCGCACGATAATTGCTGAGTGCAAGCGGCCCACGACAGGACGCCGCCGTGACACTCGCATTGCAAATCCCGCAAACCGCCGCAGCCGAAGGCTGGCAGGCACATATCCGTCTCGAGCTGGCGCTGCGCGCCGGCCGCAGCACCATCACGCGCCTGGATCACCGCGGCCCGCTGCGTGTACAGCGCCCGTTCTACCCGGAGGGGCAGGCACTCAGCCATATCTACCTGTTGCACCCGCCGGGCGGCATGGTGACAGGCGATCGACTGCAGATGGATGTCCTGCTGCAGCAACAAGCACAGGCGCTGATCACCACCCCCTCCGCCGGCAAGATCTATCGCGGCGACCACTCGCTGCGCCGCCAGCAGCAACACTGCCGATTGCAGGTAGCAGACGAGGCCGTGCTGGAGTGGCTGCCGCAGGAAACCATCGTCTTCAACGGCGCGCGCGGCGAGCTGTTCACCGAGGTGGATCTCGCCAGCAGTGCGCGCTGCCTGCTGTGGGACATCGTCTGCCTCGGCCGCCCTGCCAGCGGCGAGCGCTTTCTCGACGGTTACGTGGTACAGAAATTGCTGATCCGCCGTGGAGAGCAATTGCTCTACCACGAACGCAACTGTTTTGAGGGGGGAAATGCCATGCTGCAGGAAAAATGCGGTTTGCAGGACTATCCCGTCAGCGGCTCGCTGATGGCCAGCGTCACACTCACGGAACAGGAGCTCTGCAGCGTGCGCGAATCGCTGGAGCATCTGGCGCTGCCCGGCGTCACCGCCCTGTCGCAGGTAGACGAGCTGTTGCTGGTGCGCCATATCGGCCCGTCATCAGCCGGTTGCCGGCTGGCGTTTGAGCAAGTCTGGGCCTGCCTCAGGCCCTACCTGAACCAGCGTGCAGCCATTACTCCGCGCGTCTGGAATACCTGAATCTTCAACAATCCTCACCAGAAGGCTGAATACGGATGGAATTGAGTCCGCGTGAAAAAGACAAGCTGCTGCTGTTCACCGCCGCCCTGCTCGCCGAGCGCCGCAAGGCGCGCGGCCTGAAGCTGAACTACCCGGAAGCCGTGGCCTATATCTCCGCCGCCATCATGGAAGGCGCCCGCGACGGCAAGAGCGTGGCCGAGATGATGAGCGCCGGCAGACAACTGCTCACCCGCGACGACGTGATGGACGGCATCGCCGAGATGATCCACGAAGTGCAGGTAGAGGCCACGTTCCCCGACGGCACCAAACTCGTCACCGTCCACAACCCCATCACCTGAAACCGATAACCTGAGGAGCATCTTCCATGATTGCCGGTGAAATGTTTGCACGCGACGGCGAGATCACCCTCAACGCCGGGCGCGCCACCGTAACGCTGACCGTGGCCAACAGTGGCGACCGGCCTATACAGGTCGGCTCGCACTATCACTTCTTTGAAACCAACCCAGCGCTGCATTTCGACCGCTCCCAGGCACGCGGCTTCCGCCTCAACATCGCCGCCGGTACGGCCGTGCGTTTCGAGCCGGGCCAGACGCGCACGGTGGAACTGGTAGCACTCGCCGGCGAGCGCACCGTGTACGGCTTTCGCGGCGACGTGATGGGCGCGCTGTAAACACTCTCAGGATTCGCAAACATGGCAACCATTTCCCGCCAGGCTTACGCCGAACTCTACGGCCCCACCACGGGCGATCGCCTGCGCCTCGGCGACACGGCACTGATCATCGAAGTGGAAAAGGATTTCACTGTCTACGGTGAGGAAGTCACTTTCGGCGGCGGCAAGGTGATCCGCGACGGCATGGGTCAGAGCCAGCGTGCCAGCGCCGACGTGGCCGACACGGTGATCACCAACGCGCTGATCCTCGACCACTGGGGCGTGGTGAAAGCCGACATCGGTTTGAAGAACGGCCGCATCCTCGCCATCGGCAAGGCTGGCAACCCGGACATCCAGCCCGGTAACGACATAATCATAGGACCCGGCACCGAGGTCATCGCCGGCGAAGGCCAGATCGCCACTGCCGGCGGCATCGACACCCACATCCACTTCATCTGCCCGCAGCAGATCGAGGAGGCGCTGATGTCGGGTGTCACCACTATGATCGGCGGCGGCACCGGCCCGGCCACCGGCACCAATGCCACGACCTGCACGCCGGGGCCGTGGCACATGCACAACATGTTGCGCGCGGCCGAAGCCTTCCCGATGAACCTCGGCTTT
>CAZDWC010000003.1:0-165613 GCA_964509075.1 uncultured Pseudomonadales bacterium
GGTACGCTCGCTGTCGTGGCGCTGGGTGCCTGGCATTTGCAGAAGCTGCCGATTGATGCCGTGCCGGATATCACCAACAATCAGGTGGCCATCAATACTGTCGCGCCGGCCTTGTCGCCGGAAGATATCGAGAAGCAGGTAACGTTTCCGGTAGAAACAGCCTTGGCCGGCATTCCCGGTTTGAGTTACACCCGCTCGCTGTCGCGCAACGGTTTTTCGCAAGTCACGGCGGTTTTTCACGATGATGTGGATATCTACTTTGCGCGGTCGCAGGTTAATGAGCGCCTGATGCAAGCCAGGGCTTCGCTGCCTGATGATGCCGAACCGGAAATGGGTGCGATCAGTACCGGTCTCGGCGAAATCTATATGTGGACGGTGGAATTCCAGCATCCGGCTGGTAAGGGCTATGAAGCAAAAGAAGGTGAGGCAGGTTGGCAAGCCGATGGCAGTTACCTGACGCCGGAAGGCCAGCGACTCGCCACCGACATGGAGCAGGCATCCTATTTGCGCACCGTGCAAGACTGGATCATCCGGCCACAACTCAAGGGCGTTACCGGTGTGGCCGGCGTCGATGCCATCGGCGGTTATGTACGCGAATACCATGTGCAGCCGATACCGGAAAAGTTGATCGCCCTTGGTTTGGGTTTGTCCGATATCGTTGATGCGTTGGAGCGCAACAATCGCAGCGTGGGCGCGGGTTTCATCGAGAACAATGGCGAAGCCTTGGCGGTGAGAGCGAACGGGCGCATCGCGGATGAAACGGATATTGCTTCCATTGTGGTGACAACACGCGACGGTTTACCTATTCGCTTGCACGATGTGGCAGTGATTGCGATTGGCAAGGAATTACGTACCGGGTCTGCATCCAGCAATGGTAATGAAGCGGTAGTGGGTACGGCCCTGATGTTGATCGGCGGCAACAGCCGCACAGTGGCAGCATCGGTGGATGAAAAGCTCGCAGAAATCAATCGCAGCTTGCCGCCGGACATTCAGGCAAAAACGGTTTTGAACCGCACCAAACTGGTGGATGCCACTATCGCCACCGTGCAAAAAAATCTGGCGGAAGGTGCGTTGCTGGTTATTGCCATCCTGTTTGCGTTGCTGGGAAATTTCCGTGCGGCCTTGATTGCGGCGCTGGTGATTCCGGTGGCCATGCTCGCCACCGCCATCGGCATGGTGCGCACCGGCATCAGCGGCAACCTGATGAGTCTCGGCGCGCTGGATTTTGGTTTGATTGTGGATGGCGCGGTCATCATCACAGAGAACTGTTTGCGCCGCTTGGCAGAGCGCCAGCATCACTTGCATAGGCCACTCAATCTGTCGGAGCGCCTGCATGAAGTGATGGCAGCGAGCAAGGAAATGATCCAGCCCTCCGTGTTCGGGCAAGCCATTATCATCATGGTGTATTTGCCTTTGCTGAGTTTCAGCGGTGTGGAAGGCAAGATGTTCGAGCCAATGGCGATGACAGTCATCATCGCGCTGGTGGCAGCATTTGTGCTGTCGCTGACCTTTGTGCCAGCCATGATTGCGATTTTTGTTTCGGGCAATGTGGAAGAAAAAGAGAATCCGCTGATTCGTGGTATCAAGGCCGTTTATGCGCCCTGGCTGGCGCGGGCCATACAAAAACCGCTGCTGATTACCGGCTTGGCTGCAGGTGCATTCCTGGGATCGCTGTTGTTGTTCCGTTCTCTCGGCCAGGAATTTATTCCGACGCTGGATGAAAAAGATATCGCCATGCATGCCATGCGCATACCAAGCACCGGCATCACACAATCGCAAACCATGCAGTCACAGGTGGAGAAACTGGTCAGTGGCGTGCCGGAGGTGGCTTTTGTGTTTTCCAAGACCGGTACGGCAGAGATGGCGTCTGATCCCATGCCGCCGAATGTGTCGGATACGTTCATTATTCTTAAGCCGCATGAGGAATGGCCAGATGCCGGGAAATCCAAAAATCAGCTGATTGAAGACATCCAGGCGACGTTAAAAAATGCGCCCGGCAACAATTATGAATTCACCCAGCCGATCCAGATGCGCTTCAATGAACTGATTTCCGGTGTGCGCTCCGATGTGGCAGTGAAACTGTATGGTGATGATTTCAGCCTGCTGGAAAGCACAGCCAAACGCATCGCGCAGTCATTGCAATCCACGCAAGGAGCAGCGGATGTCAAAATCGAACAGACTAGCGGTTTGCCGTTTCTGGAAGTCACACCCCGCAAGGATGTGATTGCGCAATATGGGCTGAATGTTGCGGATGTGCTGGATGCTGTGCAGATTGCCATCGGTGGTCGTGAGGCGGGTCTGGTGTTTGAGGGTGACAGGCGGTTTGCCATCATCGTGCGTTTGCCGGAAGCGGTGCGCCAGAATCAGGAGGCACTCGGCAACTTGCCGATCCTGTTGCCGGATGCAGACCGTGCGGATGGTGATGATGCCCTGCATCCGCATCCTGGCTTTGTACCATTGCGGCAGTTGGCAGACATTAAGGTCAACGAAGGAGCGAACCAGATCAGCCGTGAGAACGGCAAGCGACGCATCGTGGTGCAAGCCAATGTGCGTAATCGCGACATCGGGTCGTTTGTGGCAGAGGCGCAGGCTACTCTGACGAAAGACGTGACGTTGCCAGCCGGTTACTGGCTGGAATGGGGCGGGCAGTTCAAGAATCTCGAAGAGGCGAAAGCGCGGCTGGCCGTGGTGGTGCCAGCCTGTTTTTTCATGATATTCCTGTTGTTGTTCAGTGCGCTCGGTTCTGCGAAACAAGCCCTGTTGGTGTTTTCTGCGGTACCCCTGGCGCTCAGTGGCGGTGTGGTGTCTTTGTGGTTGCGTGACATGCCGTTTTCTATTTCGGCAGCGGTGGGCTTCATTGCCTTGTCCGGTGTCGCCGTGTTGAATGGCCTGGTGATGATCAGCAGTTTTAACCAACGCATGCGCGAGGGGGCGAATGTGTCGGTGGCTGTTTACGAAGGTGCGATGAGCCGGGTGCGGCCCGTCATGATGACAGCGCTGGTGGCGAGTCTTGGTTTTGTTCCAATGGCATTGGCCAGTGGTGCTGGTGCTGAAGTGCAAAAACCCTTGGCAACTGTGGTGATCGGTGGTCTGATCACGGCCACCTTGCTGACGTTGTTGTTATTGCCGGCGCTGTACCGATGGACGCATTTGAAAGACGAAAATGATTGAAGGTGTTTAGGGGGGAGGCTGATTTGGCCTCCTGTCTTCACAAAGTATATTTCCACTACCCTATGGCCGTCCGGGTGAAACTAATCCCACCATCGTTTGAAAAGATGACGGAAGGATTGGCGGCATTCGAGATCAAGCTGAAAGCTCTGGAATCTTGAGTGCCTCATGCTTGGAGGTGCACGAGTTTTGCACGGAAAGGTTGGTATTTGTTGGGATTTGTTAGGCAAAAAGTCGTGCAGGTAGTTGTCGATGCTGCCTGAATTGCCTTTAAAATCAAACGGTTGAGTTAATGTCAATTTCCAAGTGGGTCGCTTTTAACCAATTGGTCGATGGTTCGAATCCATCACGACCCACCATATCTTTAAAAAAGGCCTCCTTCGCGGAGGCTTTTTTGTCTGTGCTTTTGTGCTTGGGTGTGGCATACCATACTGCGTATGGATTGAGCATGGAGGAGGATTGCTGATGGGAGATCAGAAAATTCCCAAAATTCTGTTGGCAGAGGATGATGCCGACATCGCCGCCACCATCGTCTATGCGCTGGAGAAAGAACGCTACAGCGTGCATCACTGCACAAACGGCGAATTGGCAGAGGGGGCATGGCGTGATCAGCACTGGGATATTGCCATTCTGGACGTTGGCTTGCCGGATCAGACGGGATTCGAGCTTTGTCGCCGCTTGAAAAGTATTGCTCCCGATCGGGCGGTGATGTTTCTGACTGCCCATAGTGACGAGATAGATCGTATTGTCGGGCTGGAATTGGGAGCAGAAGATTATTTGTGCAAGCCTTTCAGTCCTCGCGAACTGGTATTGCGTATCAAGACCATTCTGCGCAGACAACAAGCTGTTATTTCGCCGCACTCTCCATCAGTCTTGCTGCATGATGAAACGAAAAAGCTGATCACTTTCTTTAACACAGCCTTGCTTTTGACCAAGTCAGAATATTTGCTGCTGTCTGCCATGCTGCTGCAACCTGGCAGGGTTTTTACCCGAGACAATTTGTTGGATGTTCTGGGCGATGCCTCTGGCAATGCGAGTGACCGTTTGATTGACACACATATCAAGGAAATCAGAAGTAAATTGCGTGAGGTGAATGATTGCGAGGTGATTATCACTCATCGCGGTCTTGGTTACAGTCTTGCCGATGTTAGCCTGACGCCATGAAGCTGGGGCTGCGCGTTTTTCTGGGTTATTTCTTTGCGATTGGCCTTGCGGCATGGCTGGGCTTGAGCTGGATTGAGCGTGAATTGCGGCCGCTGGTACGACAGGCCAGTGAAGAGGCATTGGTGGAAGCCGCCTATGCGCTGGCGGCAGCTGTTCAACCTGCGATGGCGGCGACGGGCTTGCCAGACGTTGCGCAACTGGAGTCCATGAGTCGGCGGGCCCAGCTAAAAATCAACGCCAACATCTGGGGCGTGCATAAAGAAAAATTGAACCTGCCTATCTACATCACAGACAAGAATGGCATCGTCTTGTACGACAGTGCCGGCCAGAATGTCGGCAAGGATTATTCACAGTGGAATGATGTTTATCTTACCTTGCGTGGGCAATACGGTGTGCGTTCAACGCGCAGCGATCCGCAGGATGATGGAACGGCGGCGATGCATGTGGCAGCGCCAATCATGAAGGATGATGAAGTCATTGGCGTGTTGACTGTTGCCATGCCAAGCCAAAGTACGCAGACCTATTTGGTGCAGGCAAAAAACCACCTGCAGTGGTATGGGCTGGCAGTAGTTGCGGCCTCTTTGCTAGTGGGGGCGCTATTTACTGGTTGGTTAATCATGAGTTTGCGGCGCATCGGCAATTATGCAGAACATGCCGCTGAAGGGCGTTCTGCTTTACCTCAATTTGCCAAGGGTACTGAGCTGGAAAAACTGACGGCTGCCATTGACCACATGCGTGATGAGCTGGAAGGAAAAAATTATCTGGAAAATTACATACACCACCTGACACACGAGCTGAAAAGCCCTTTGTCTGCCATAAAAGCCAGTAATGAACTGCTCGCGGATGGCTCCATGCCGGCTGATCAGCGAGAGCGTTTTGTCGCAACTGTAGACAAGCAATGCACGAGACTTCAGGTGCTGGCTGACAACTTGTTGCAGTTGATACGGCTAGAGAAAAAACGTCATCTCGACAAGACGCAATCACTGTCTATCAACGATCTGATAAGACAAGAAGTGCAAGCGATGCACGCGAAAGCAGAACTTCGTCGTGTCGCAATAGTCATTGAAATCCATGATGCCATTGCGCTGATGGCAGACCCGCTGTTGTTGGCACTGGCCGTGCGAAACCTGCTGGAAAATGCCCTGCAGTTTGCTGATGAAAACTCATCCGTGCGAATTGGTGCGGCTGTGCGAGAACCATGGTGTGAAATCACGGTATTCAACCAAGGGCCTGCCATTCCGGACTATGCCCTGCCCAGACTGGGTGAGCGTTTCTATGCCCTGCCTCACCCTGACGGCACCAAGGGCACAGGGCTCGGATTGGCTTTTGTCAGGGAAATTGCGGCCCTGCACGGTGGCAGCTTTACGATTTTTAACGAAGCTGATGGCGTGTGCAGTCGGCTGGTACTGCCAGCATAGGCAGCAATCCTCACACAATCCTCACATTCGCCTCATTCTGCACTCACACACACTTGCCACACTGACCCCGTCAATCCAGCGGAGTCACGACCATGAAATTTTTTCTCAGCAAGGTGTTTGTATTGTTATTGGTATTTGGTCTGGTGCAGATCCCTGTGCACTGGGTAGAAGGCATTACCCATGAACGAATGTCCTTCAAAAATGAGGCGACGCGTTCAGTTAGTAACAGCTATGCCGGGCACCAGTTTGTAGCCGGCCCTGTGTTGATGTTTCCGTATACGCATACCTATTGGGAAGACGTTTATAACAAGGATGGCGTGGCTGTTCGAAAGGATGAAAAAAGGGTCAGCGGCACCATCAGCGTGCTGCCCAAAACTCTGGACATGATGAGCGATGTGACGGTGGAAGAGCGCAAGATCGGGATATTTCCCGTCCCAGTCTTCAAGGCGGGCATCTCCATCAAAGCTGCGTATGCATGGGATGCATTGATCAATCCTGTTAAGCGCCAAAGCAATGATGACTTGCAGTGGGGTCAGCCCTACTTGTCACTGCCGCTGGCAGATCAACATGGCATCAAGAGTATCGATACGCTCACCTGGCTGGGTAAGGGCGTTCAGTACCTGACCGGTTCTGCTGTGCCTTTGTTCAATGGTCAGGGAATACATGCCCTCGTCGTTGCCGACACTGCTGGCGGTTCCGGAGTGGCTGACATAAAGCTGACCTTGATTGGCACAGAGTTGTTGCGCGCAATTCCGACAGCGGATCAGGCCAAGTTCAGCTTTTCCAGTAACTGGCCGCATCCACAATTTCTAGGTTCGCAATTGCCGGATACGCGCGATATCAGTAGCAGTGGCTTCAGTGCGCATTGGCAATCGACATCCCTGGCGACAAATATACAGTCACTGTGGAATGCCTGCTCTAACTCACATTGCCAAGCGCTTGAAAACGAGAGCCTCGGCGTGCAGATGATTGATCCCACCAACTTCTATACGAAGATGACCCGGGCACTGAAATATGGCTTCATGTTTACTGCCATCACGTTTATTGCATTTATTCTGTTTGAGGTGTTGTGTGACCTCCGTATCCACCCGGTGCAATACACGCTGCTGGGTGTGGCCTCCGGCGTTTTCTTTCTGTTGCTCCTGAGCTTTTCCGAGCACGTTGGCTTTGCATATTCCTACACCATTGCCTCATCAGCCTGCTTGGCGTTGTTGTCTCTCTACGCTAATGCATTGCTCAAGCATTGGAAAAGAACACTGAGTTTTTCAGGGATATTGGCCACCTTGTACGCGGTTCTGTTCATCATTCTCGAGCAGGAAGATGCCGCACTGCTGACAGGATCATTGCTGATTTTTGGATTATTGGCCGTGGCCATGGTTGTTACCCGCAATATTGACTGGTATGCCTGGCAAGAAAGATTTGCCAAGCCTGTAGAAAGTGCCATCTGAAGCGAATGTCGCATGAGCAGACAGGATGCGGGCTGCTAATACGTCCGCATCTTGTTATTTCTGGAGTCTTGGCATGTCTGCAAAAAATATAATGCTATGCATGGGTTTTATTCTGCTAACGGCCATTGGCCTTTGTGGAATTTTTGCCTATGCGCCGTGGTTCAAGTCGATTAGATATCACCTGCTGGCAACAGAGCATGCTGCGCTTGTGGTGGCGTTGGTTGTTTTTTGCAGGCAGTTATCAGAACGGAGAATTACGTGATGATTCGCTAGTAGAAAGTGCGCAACGCATAGATAACAGTCAGCGCGTTATGTGGAATCTATTGCAATGAAACAAAGGCAATGGCAGATAGGCTTCTGGATATTGGTGTCGCTTTTTGTGCTCGCTGGATATTACTGCGGTCACAACAGCGTATATGTGGAATGGCTGGTCAGTCTTGTTCGTTCGCTGGCCGTGCTTGTAATGATGCGATTTATGCTGGCTCTCTCCTGGAAAAGCAGGAGATCGCCTGTCGTTTTGTTCGGCATCATGCTACTGGCTGCTGGCTTGTTGTCATTCAATCACTGGTCTTTCAATAGAAAACTTGCAACCGAAACTAATCATTCACGTTTTTCGGTGCTGGAATTCAATAGCAATTATGCCAATACCGAAACCGCCCACTTCGTGGCGGCCGCCAGCTTGCAAAAAACCGATGTCATTGTCTTGATTGAGCCCAATGCAGCTTGGTTTGATCAGGCCAGCCAGGCGTTGAAGGATATTTATCCGTATGCGTTTTATATGGCTGGAGAAGAACCATTTACTCTGGGTCTCTTGAGTCGTTCACCGTTGCTGAATCCAGCGGCTGAGCGCTTGCCGGAATCCGGCCTGGCAGTCCTGTCTGCGCACGTTATGTCGAAACATGATGATGTACAGTTGCTGGCTACCCACCTGTTCCCTCCCATCAGCCAGGAAGGTTTTGAGCGCCGAAATCATGAGCTGGCGGAGTTGGCAGTTCGAGTTGGCAACATGCAAGGCAATGTCATTGTGGCTGGCGATTTCAACACAACGCCATTGTCATATTATTTTGAGAGATTTGTGGCTCAGTCCTGCGTTTATGATGCAGGGGAACGTCTAAGGTCGTATGGCTCTTGGCCTTCATCCACTATTTACAATATCGCGCTTCGTCATTGGGGCGTCAGGCCTGTTCCTGACATGCTGGCAAGCTTAACGGAACTTGTGGCCAGCATCCCGTATTTCCGCATTGCTATTGATCATGTTTTTACCAAAGGGAATCTTGTGCCTGTGCACAGACACGTATTGGACGAATTAGGGTCTGATCATATGGCGCTGCGGGTTGATTTTGCATTGTGATATGCATATCGAGCCCGCCATGGCCCAGTTGCTCCTATGATGTTTTGAAAATACCCGAGTATCTGAAAATCTCTCCGAATATCGTGAAGAGGGGGATGGGTTGACAGGTGCAGTGCCTTCTCGTGCTTTCTTGTTTCGCGAAATGCGAAATAATGACGGGTGCCACTGTGGCGATGAAACAGTCCCATCGACAGCCAGTTCTCAAACCGCAGGATTTCTATGTCCTGCTGGCCTTGGCTGCCTGTGATCAGCTGGAAACTACATATCCGGGGCTATCCGTCTATACCGGGTTGTCCATGTCCGAGATACATAGTGCCCTGAAACGGGCGGAAGTGGCCAGATTGTTGATGTTTGATGGCAAGCGGCCGCAGATTATTCGCCCTACCTTTATAGAGTTTCTGATCCACGGGGCCAAATATGCTTACCCGGCTGCTCGCGGCAGCATGGTGGTCGGTGTGCCCACGGGCTATGCGGCGGCTCCTCTCAGCGAACATATCGCACCCTCGGCTGACCCTGTGCCAGTGTGGCCAGCACTGGACGGTACTGTGCGCGGCATTGCCTTGATTCCCCTGTACCCGGCTGTACCAGCTGCCGCGTTGCGCAGTCCTAAACTTTATGAATGTCTGGCGTTGTTCGATGCGATTCGGGCCGGTAATGCCTGTGAAAGAAAGTTGGCAGAAGAGCTGTTTGAGGTGCGTCTGTGATTGCTGGTGATCCCAATATCCAGAGTGTGGAGTTGGTCGTTGCAGCATTGGGGCCGCTCAGGGATGAACTGGTGCTGGTTGGAGGCTGTGCCGCCAGTTTATTGATAGATACGCCCACATCACCACCGCCTCGCCAGCCTTTCTGGCTACCAAATTTGAGGCATTCCACAGTCGCGGCAAGCAGGATGTGCGGATGAGCCACGATTTTGAAGACATCATCAATGTGGTGGAAGGACGTTCGGCCATTGTTGCAGAGATAGCCAGTTGTCAGCCGGCATTGCGTGCCTGGCTCGCAGAACAGTTTGCTGCCATTTTGGCGACACCGGATTTCATGAATGCTTTGCCGGGACTCGTGGCCTATGACGAACTGCATGCGCGCCGTGTAAGTGCGGTCAAGGACAGGATATTGGCGATAGCCGGACTAGAAGCTGGATAAGTTCATAGGCAGATATCTCCTGTTGAGCCTACCATGCCCGAAAACCTGGTCAGGAACGTGTACAGATGCGCGTGTGATCGAGTTTCTGCAAAGCAGGCTGCAGGCAGCACCTGATAACGTGGTGGCACTGCCATCGCGTCATGCTGTATAAACCTGAAGCCATATCAGTAACCACAATGGAAAAATCGAATGAATATTTACAGCTTTGCCACTTTTAATCTCACCAAACTCTTGCTCACTGCCGAAGAGCTGGGCATGCCCTGCCAACTGCATCTGCTCGACCCGATGAAGGGTGAGCATAAAACACCTGAGCATCTTGCAAGGCACCCTATGGGCAAAGTGCCTGCGGTCGAGATTAACGGTCAATATTATTTTGAAAGTAATTCTATCTGCCGGCTGATGGCAGAGCTGAATGGCAACAAACTTTACGGCAATAGCCCGGAAGAGCGCGCGCATATCAACGAATGGGTAGACATGATCGGTTACCACATTGGCCGCTGGCTGACCGTGTATTTTTTTGAAGAGCTGGTAAAGCCGATTTTGATGAAAGGCCAGGAGCCCAATGCGGCCGCACTCAAGGAGGCTGCAGGTTTTCTCCAACAGCAATTGCCTGTGCTGGAACAAGTGTTAAGCAAACACGCGTATATTACTGGCGACAAGATCACCATCGCGGACACTATCGGCTTCAGCATGCTGGATATTGCCGAATACACCAGCGTGGATTTGAGCGTCTATCCCCAGATCAGGAAATGGTACAACGCCATCAAAGCGCGGCCATCGTATAGTCAGGCCATGGCTAGAATGCCACAAGGAAAAATGTTTGCGGCTTTTGGTAAGTAGCAATATGCCGTATCAGGATGGTAGGTGGATATCCGACGTTTGCACGAAGGCGTTCTAGTGCGTTATCGCCTCACGCCTGCACAGTTCAGCACATGGAAGAAAAAGCAGCGTATCTGACTCCGTTTGTCGAAAAACCTCGCATGACACCATGCTTTCTTGTTTTGCAAAACGTGGAATAGGTAATGTATAGCTAAGTCTTGTTTCTTTCTGGGTCGAGATGATCAGGCCGAGGCATTGGGGGTGTGGACCGTGGCAGGCAGGTGCATTCTTGATCAGCCTGGCGCGCCCAAACACGGAGCCAGAAATCCGAGAAAGGTCTGGGGTGGGGTATTGCCCATTTTTTTGTTTGGAAATCCTTACGGCGCAAGTGGGCGGCGAGCACCGCAGTAATGCTGTTGCCAGTATCGGTCGCTGAGGGAATCCAGCCTCACATATCCGCCGCTGGTAGGTGCATGTACAAAGCGTCCGTCGCCGACATAGATGCCAGCATGATCAGGCTCGTGTTGTCGTGTACGGAACAGGATCAGGTCGCCGCTGCGTAGTTCATCAAGGTCGGCACCGGCATCAGTCAGGGTGTCAAAATCACGCACGGTGCGTGGCAAGGAAAGGTTGGCGCCGCTGCGATAGGCGTAGTCGACGAGTCCGCTGCAATCAAAACCGTTGTCTGGTGACTGGCCGCCGTAACGATAGGGTTTGCCTACCTGTTGCAGCGCGGCAAAAACCACAGCCTGTGCGCGCGAATCGTCTATTGCTGAGTGGTGATTGGCGCAACCACTCAACAATATGCTGTAACACAGCGCAGCTAGCAAATATTGCAATTGACGCATGGATCTGATGCGCTCGTTTGCTCAGTGTATTGCGTCGCGCTCCATGATTACTGTGTACGCTTCGCGCGTCCAGAACAACAGCATGCGGCGAATGTCCTTTTCCATCGTGATGACGCGCCAGCCTTGTCGAGCGTGTTTGTTGAGAAATTCGCTGAAATTTTCCGGGTCGACCTTTGATGAACCGAAAAACAGCGATCCAAGCAAGCCTTCCTGGTAGAGAATGACCTGATACTCTTTCATCGCACCGCACCTTTAATGAGTGTTTGCAGATGCCGATCATAGCTTGTCTAACAACAGGTTGGCAGTGGTTGGCGGAGCAATATTTTCGCTCATGAAAACGCTCAGTAGGTGGAGGTGGCAGCGAGGGTAATTGGCTGCTCTGTATCATCAGCTAGGTTCACGGTGCAATAGGCATGTGTCAGCAGTGTGGCTTTTGTGCCGATCCCCGCTGGATATCATGTTGCGTGTGCTAGCGTATCTGCTCAAGCATCAAGCGGGTAGCTCAATGTCGATTTCAGGCAGGTTGCCGAACAATTCATTAAGGCCGGTTGACCACGCACTGCGCAACTGTTGCAGATAGGGGTGGTTCTCCTCGAAGCGATAAGGTTCGTGCGGGCTGAAGTCTTCGCTGCGGTGCAGCAGCACATCAATCGGCGGGCCTACAGAAATGTTGGAGCGTATTGTCGAGTCGAATGAAATCAGCGCACATGTGACCGCTTGTGACAGCGAGGTTTTTGCGGTGATGACGCGATCAATAATTGGTTTGCCGTATTTGCTTTCACCGATCTGGAAATATGGCGTGTCGGCCGTGGCTTCTATGAAATTGCCTTGCGCATAAACGTTGAACAGCCGCGGTTGTTCGCCGCGAATCTGGCCTCCGACAATCAGGCTGCAGCTGTAATCGACACCGCCTTGCGCCTCCTGTCCGGAATCGCGTTTGATGACATCGCGCACGGTGCGGCCCACTTGTGTCGCCACATCGTACAGACTGTGCATGCCGAGAATGTGTTCATCGTTGTGGCGAATCTGTTTCTGCAACAGGCTGATCACCGATTGCGTGGTGGCCAGATTGCCGGCACTGACAATGATGATGCGACGATCGCTACCGTCCTGGAATAAATGCATCTTGCGGAAAGTGGCGATGTGATCGACACCGGCATTGGTGCGTGAATCCGAGGCAAACAACAGCCCCTCTTCCAGCAACATGGCAACGCAGTACGTCATGGCAAAAATGTTCTCGTCAGCAGGAAAAGTTTTGAACCGACATCATCATGCGGCTCACTGGTCCATCATGCGCACGCGCGCCGTGGCTTCCAGTTTTTCGTGGCCACCGCCGTTGCGCATACCGCGCACGGGGCAGGCTTCCAGATAGTCCATGCCGACAGCCAGTTTCAGGTGTTGATGGCCAGCTTCCACACCGTTGGCGATATCCAGCCCCCACCAGTAATCGTCCATCCACACTTCCACCCAGGCGTGACTGGCGACATGTTCAGTGCTGGTGGTGTACAGATAACCGCTGACATAACGCGCCGGCAAGCCGAGTGCGTGCGCACAGGCGAGGTAGACGTGCGCGAAATCCTGGCACACGCCCTGGCGTTTGCCGAAGGCTTCGGCTGCCGTGGTGCAGCTGGTGGTTTCGCCACTCTGGAATGTCATGTGTTCGCGCAGTTTTTCCATCAATTGCCACGCCGCTTTTTCCGGAAAGCACTCGGCGGTGTCGGTAAGGGGTTGCACAAACTCGACAATGGCGCGGTCGGCCGTGGTCAGTGGTGTGGCGCGCAGGAAAATCAGTGGCGACAGGTTGCCCGTGCTTTCGCGTGCGCAGTCTTCCACGTCAACATATCCTTCGGCTTCGATGACGATATCCTGGTGCGGAAAATCGACGGTGATCACGTGCATGATGTTGCCATAGGCGTCCACCGAGCGAGAGGCCTGTGCCGGCAGGCGCAAATCCCACGACAGGATTTTCTGTCTTGCGGAATCGTGCGGTGTAAGGCGCAGGTACTGTGTGCTGTGTGCGACAAAATCCTCATAGCGGTAGGCTGTGGTGTGATGGATGTGCAATCGCATGGTGCGTTCCTCTTTTCTCTGCTCTTGGTTGCCGTTTTTTTACAACTGCTACTCGTCAGACAGCTTCAAAATAACTTTGACGGATTTCATCGCCAATGTCGTTGATCGTCAGCAAGAAACTCTCCAGGAAACCGGTAAGACCCTGCTGTTGTAGTTCATCGATGGAGCCGAATTCCAGTTGCGCCAGCAGCGTGCGCGCAATGCCCTTGGCGCGGCGACCCTGCGGCCCGCGTATCTGTGCGAGGATGCTGTTGATTTCTTCCAGACAGGCGCGCAGCGAGCGCGGTGCATCCGAACGCAGGATGAGCATTTCGGCAACCGTTGTCACATCCAGGCGGCCGAGGTAGGCATCCTGATGCGCTTCCAGTGCGCCGAGCGCCTGCAGCAGTGCTGTCCACTGGTAATAGTCGCGCAGCGAATTCTGTTCTTCGCTGACATCCATCTGTTTTACGCACAGCAATCGCGCGCTGTTGTCGGCGCGTTCGAGAAAGGTGCCGAGACGCAGGAAGTGAAAGGCATCGCCGCGCGCCAGTGTGCCGTAGGCCGTGCCTCGCCACAGGTGCGAGCGCTCTTTCACCCAGTCGCAAAACGGTTTCAGGGCCGGCGGTTGTGCGCGCATGCGGTTGAGTTCAATCCACGTCGCGTTAATCGTTTCCCACATTTCTGCGGTGATGCGACCGCGCACCGCGTGGGCATTTTCACGCGCACGGCGAAACGAGTGATAGATACTCCCGTGATGTTCCGGGTGCCAGGCGAGAAAGCGGTACAGTTCGCTGACATTCAGGCGCGAATGTTCGGTCCAGAAATCGGCGACGGTGCCAGTCACGCGCAAGGGCGCAGCCAGTTCCTGTTCGGCAGAACGGCCGGATGGCATCATCGCCATCGAGTGGCTGATTTCCAGCATGCGCGCTGTGTTTTCGGCACGCTCCAGCCAGCGCGACAACCAGTACAGATCGGATGCGGTGCGGCTCAGCATGGAAAACCCTCCCTGGCATGTTCATCCGCCAGTACCCAGGTGTCCTTGGTGCCGCCACCTTGCGAGGAGTTGACCACCAGCGAACCTTTTTTTAACGCTACACGCGTGAGGCCACCGGGCACGATGCGTGTTTCCTGCCCGGACAACACAAACGGGCGCAAGTCGATGTGGCGCGGTGCAATGCCTTCGTCAACCAGTGTCGGGCACGTGGATAATGACAGCGTTGGCTGCGCAATATAGTTTTGCGGATGCTTGTGGATCAGCGTGCGGAAATGTTCGATTTCCTCTTTGGATGCAGCGGGCCCGACGAGCATGCCGTAACCGCCGGCGCCGTGCACTTCTTTCACCACCAGTTCGGCGAGATGCGCATCGACATAGGCGAGATCATCCGCTTTGCGCAAACACCAGGTGGGCACATTGTTGAGGATAGGTTCTTCACCGAGATAAAAGCGCACCATGTCCGGCACATACGGATAAATGGATTTGTCATCTGCGACGCCGGTGCCAATCGCGTTCGACAGAATGACATTGCCCGCACGATAAACCGAGAGCAAACCCGGTACGCCGAGCATGGAATCGGCGCGAAAGGCGAGTGGATCGAGAAACGCATCATCAAGACGGCGATAGATAACATCCACCTGACGCGGGCCGGTGGTGGTGCGCATGAACAGTTTTTCATTCTTGATGAACAGATCCTGGCCTTCCACCAGCGTCACGCCCATTTCGCGCGCGAGAAACGCATGTTCGAAGTACGCGCTGTTGTAGCGGCCGGGTGTGAGCACGACCACGGTGGGGTTATCCACTGGCGAGGCTTCGCGCAAGGTTTTCAGCAATAGATTCGGGTAGTGCTCCACCGGCGAGATGCGATGTTCGGCAAACAATTCCGGAAACAATCGCATCATCATCTTGCGATTTTCCAGCATGTAGGAAACGCCGGACGGCACGCGCAGATTGTCTTCCAGCACGTAATAGTTGCCGTCGTTGTGGCGCACCAGATCAATGCCGGCAATATGTGCGTAGAGATCGCGATACAGCGACACACCTTGCATTGCTACTTGATACTGCGCGTTGCACAACACTTCATCGGCGGGCACGATGCCGGCCTTGATGATGGCCTGTTCGCTGTAGATGTCTTTCAGAAAGGCATTGAGTGTGGCCACGCGCTGGCGCAGGCCTTTTTCCAGCAGTTGCCATTCCGAGGCGGGAATGATGCGCGGTACAAAATCAAACGGAATCAGCCGCTCGGCGCCTTCTTCCTCGCCGTAAACCGCGAAGGTAATGCCGACGCGCTGGAACAACAGTTCAGCTTCGCTGCGTTTGGCGCGCAGTTCCTGCTCGGCAACTTTGGACAACCACTGGTGATAGGTCTGGTAGGCTGCGCGCGGCTTGCTGGCGTCGAGCAGCATTTCATCAAAGATGCCTGCGGGGGGTGGCAGTACGGCACTCATACCTGCTTCCTTCTTGTTTCAGTAAGGGAAGAGCAAACGGCGTGCCAGCAAAATCGGCCATTCACGGACAGGATTCAGGTCTGTACTACCAGAAAAATCCCATTCTGGTGCAGGGCTGCTGCAGATCGGCAATATGCGCCCTGTTGTGGGGCGCCGGATTTATTCAACAGGCGTCACTGTGACTTTTACTTCCAGTGCATGCTGGCCGCCGCCGAGCACCACGCCGCGCAGCGGCGAGATGTCGCTGAAGTCGCGGCCCCAGGCGAGGGTGATGTGTTCGTTGCCGGGCAGCATGTTGTTGGTGGGATCGAAATCCACCCAGCCGTTGACGGGGCAGAACACGGAGACCCAGGCGTGCGAGGCATCGGCGCCGATCAGTCGCGGCTGGCCCGGTGGCGGTTGCGTGAGCAGGTAGCCGCTGACATAGCGCGCGGCCAGCCCGCGTGAGCGCAGACAGGCGATCATCAAATGCGCGAAGTCCTGGCAGACGCCGCGTTTGTGTTCGAGCACTTGCAGCAGCGGCGTGGTGACTTCGGTGGCGCTGCTGTCAAACGTGAATTCGGTGAAGATTTTTTTCATCAGTTGCTGCGCGCAAACCAGCAGCGGTGCGCCGGCGGGAAAACAGTCATCGCCGTATTGCACAAACACTTTTTTCAGGCGCACAGCTGGTGATTCATAGCGGAACTGGCAGGCGTCCAGCGTGCTGGCAGCGGGCGGCGTATCGGCGCGGTAATCGAGCAGCGCGCACACGCTTTCCCACGCGGGTGATTGTTCTGCCGCCGGCATGGCGCGCGCGTGCACGGCGATATCGAGTTCGGCCGTCAGCGCCAGCGTGTGGTGCGGTGTTTCAAATGCCAGGCGTGTGAGCGGATTGCCGAACATGTCAGTGCTGTGTTGTTGCCGTGTGGCATCGGGCGTTATGGCTAGCGTTTGCGACAGACACTGCTGCCAGCTGCAAGCGCGCGGAAACAAATGCACCAGTTGTTGTGACAGCGCCACCGGCACGCTGTAGTGATAACGCGTTTCGTGAGTGATGCGGTAGCGGGCTGCGGCTGGGTTCATAAAGATGTGTGATTCACGATGATTGCGTCTGCTGGCTGACGGCATCGACATGCGCAAAATGGCGCAGGTGCAGTTGATCTGACAGCTGCCCGCAGACTTCTGCAATGTTGTCGAGCAGATCCGCCAGTCCGTGCAGGAAAGTGGCGGTATTGCTGTCGCCGAACAGGGAATGTTCCAGTTGCCCGAGATCCAGCGCGGCGAGTTGTTGCGTCAGTTTTTGCAGGCTTGCGTCGTATTGTGTGCTGAAGTTTTGCGCGAATTGTGTGAGTGAATAATCCAGCGTGTTGAGTTGAAACAACAGCGCGTGTGGATTGCTGCTATCCAGCAGCAACAGATCGAGCACGGGAATCAGTTGCGCACTGGTGAGATAGCGCGAGCGGTAGGTGATGGTGCTGTTGCCGATTTCCAGCAGCCAGTCGAGCGCGGCGCGCTGGCGCTGGGCGCTCACCGGCACAATCTGCTGGCGCAGGCACTGGGCAAACACGCTGCACAGGCATTGCAGACGCTCGATGCGCCGGCCCACCATCAGGAAACGCCAGCCGTCGTCGCGCGTCATGTCGTCGTGGGCGAAACCGGACAAGGCCGCGAGCGACAACAACAGGTGATCCAGTTGTTCCAGCGCATCGCCCAGATCCTCTTCCTCCGGATCTTCACCAACAGCACCAGGCGGTTTTTCCAGCAGGCGGGCGTCGCGCTGGATTTCGGTCAGCGCACGCCAGTTCTCGTGCGAGAGCCGGCCGCGCACCTGGCTGCCGGCGCTGTGCAGGCGCTGCAGGTTGGCGAGCAGGCTGCCAGAGGTTTCGCCAGCGTGTACGGCGGTGAGTAGCCGTTGGGCAATATCGCCCTGTTCTGACAACAACTCGAACGCCGCTGCACCGCCCAGTGCGGCGTGCAAGGCCAGGCTGTCGTCATCATTGATGTAGCGGGTGATGGCGGCGCGCAGCAGGCGGGCGCCGCTGTCGCAGCGCTCGCTGTAGCGGCCGAACCAGAACAGGTTTTCGGCAATGCTGGAAGGCAGGAAGGTGGATTCGCGCAGCAGGTCGCGGGTGCCGAGCGGGCGGGCGCGGGGCGCTTCGCCTTGCGGCAAGCCATCGGCCAGTACCCAGGTGTCCTTGCTGCTGCCGCCGCGCTGCAGCGAGACGATGGCGCTGTCGCTGCCGGCGACACGCGTCAATCCTCCCGGCATCACGTAGTAGTTGCCGTCTGCGGTGGCGACGGCATAGACCCGCAGGCTGATGGATTGCGGCAGCAGCTGGGCACGGCCTGCGTTGTCACACCATACCGGCGCTTGCGACAGCAGCAGTTGTTCCTGCGCGACGTAGGCGTAGGGGCGCTCTTGCAGGCGTTTTGCCAGTGCGGTGAGACCGGGTTCATCCAGCGCAGCGCCAAACGTGGGACCGAAGCGCTGCGACGGAAAAGCGGGTTTGATAACGCGCTGCGCCAGTTCGGCCAGCGTTGCCTGCAGGGCCGGCTGCTCACCGCACCACCAGGTGGCCACGGCCGGCAGCGTCAGGGTTTCGCCCAGCCACTGTTCGGCGATTTTCGGCAGAAAACCGAGCAGGCCCGGTGACTCCAGCACGCCGCTGCCCAGCGCGTTGGCAATCACCACTTCACCGCCGCGCGCGGCATCCAGCAGGCCGGGCACGCCCAGGGCGGAATCGGCGCGCAGTTCCAGTGGATCACAGAAATCGGCATCCAGCCGGCGCAGGATGGCATGCACACGCTGCAGACCGCTGAGGGTTTTCAGGTAGACGCGACCGCCGCGCACGGTGAGGTCGTGGCCTTCCACCAGCGGGAAGCCGAGCTGCTGTGCGAGGTACAGGTGTTCGAAATAGGTTTCGTTGAAGCGGCCGGGCGTCAGTAACACGGCCAGTGGGGTTTCACCGGGCGCGCAGGGCGAGAGCTGGGTCAGTGTGTCGCGCAGGGTGTCCAGATAGCGGCTCAGGTGCTGCACGCGCAGTTCGCGAAACAGGTCGGGCAGGGCGCGGGCGAGGATCTGCCGGTTCTCCAGCGCGTAACCGGCACCCGAGGGGGCCTGGGTGCGATCGGCCAGCACCCACCAGCGGCCGTCCGGCGCGCGCGCCATGTCCACCGCGTAACTGTGCAGGAAGATATTGCCAGCGGGCTGGATACCGCGGGCCGGCCACAGGTAGTGGTTGTGGCCGTAGACCAGATCGGTGGGTAGCAATCCCTGTTGCAGCAGGGTCTGCTCGCCGTAAAGGTCGGCCAGCACGGCGTTGAGCAGCCGCGCGCGCTGCGCCACACCGGCCGCCAGTGTCTGCCATTCGGCAGCTGGCAACAGGTTGGGCATCAGGTCCAGTTGCCAGAGGCGGTCTGCCCCCTGCGGGTCGGCATAGACGTTGTAGGTGACACCGTTTTCGCGGATCTGCCGCTGGATCAGTTGCTGGCGCTGCTGCATCTGCCGCGCACTGCTCTGGCTCACCACCTGCAACAGTCGCTTCCAGTGCGGGCGCACGCCGCCCTTGGCGTCCAGCAGTTCGTGGTAGTGCTGCTCGCTCGCTACATAGCCGGCGCACAGGTCTGCCGCTGCGGAGGCAGGCGGTGGTTGAGCGCTGGCGGGTGGCTCTTTTGGCATGTTTTCCGGGTATGGCATGGGTCAATGGCAGCGCATCTGATCACACGCACTGTCGCAAATCCAGCACAAACGGGTGCTCGAGATTCGCCACCGGGCGGGTTGCCTCGCGCTGGCCCGGGCTGTGACCGAAGCGGAAGAAACGGCCCAGTCGCCGGCTCTCGGCCTCGTAGGCGTTGACCGGCAAGGTCTCGTAGCTGCGCCCGCCCGGATGCATGACGTGGTACTGGCAGCCACCCAGCGAGCGGTTCATCCAGGTATCGACAATGTCGAACACGAGTGGCGCCTGCACGCCGATGGTGGGGTGCAAGCAGCTGGCGGGTTGCCAGGCGCGGTAGCGCACGCCAGCAACAAACTCACCCACCTGCCCGGTGTGCTGCAGTGGCAGCGGCTGGCCGTTGCAGGTGACGATGTAGCGATCAGGCGCCATGCCGTGCACCTTCACTTGCAGGCGTTCCAGTGAGGAATCCACATAGCGCACGGTGCCGACGGTGGCGCCTTCCTCGCCCATCACATGCCAGGGTTCCAGCGCGTGGCGCAGTTCCAGTGACATACCTTTCACGTGGTAATCCCCCGCGCGCGGGAAGCGGAATTCGTAGTGCGGCGCAAACCAGTCGTGCTCCAGTGGGTAGCCGAAATCGCGCAATTCCTCGATCACATCGTCGAAATCCTGTTTGACGAAATGTGGCAGCAGGAAGCGATCGTGTAGCTCGGTGCCCCAGCGCGCCAGTCGCTCGGGTTGATACGGGTGTTGCCAGAAGCGGGCGATCAATGCACGCAGCAGTAACTGCTGGGCAAGACTCATCTGCGCGTGCGGCGGCATTTCAAAGGCGCGGAATTCCAGCAGGCCGAGCCGGCCGGTGCTGCTGTCGGGTGAATAGAGTTTGTCGATGCAGAATTCGGCGCGGTGAGTGTTGCCGGTGACATCCACCAGCAGATGTCGCAGCAGACGGTCGATCAGCCACGGCGGGCAGTCGCTACCAGCGGGCGGGAATTGCTTGAAGGCGATTTCCAGTTCGTACAGTGCATCGTTGCGCGCCTCGTCCACGCGCGGTGCCTGCGAGGTGGGGCCGATGAACAGGCCGGAAAACAGGTAGGACAATGACGGATGGTTGTGCCAGTAGCTGATCAGGCTCTTCAGCAGATCGGGCCGGCGCAGGAAAGGTGAATCATTTGGCGTGGCGCCGCCGAGGACGAAATGGTTGCCACCGCCGGTGCCGGTGTGGCGGCCATCGACCATGAACTTTTCCGTGCTGAGACGCGACAGGCGCGCGGCTTCGTAGAGAAAAGTGGTACGTTCCTGCAGCTCGTCCCAACTCGCGGCCGGGTGGATGTTGACCTCGATGACGCCCGGGTCTGGCGTGACGCGGAAATGCTGCAGGCGTGGGTCCAGTGGCGGTTCGTAACCTTCGATCACCAGCGGTGTGCCCAGCGCCTGGGCGGTAGCTTCCACGGCGGCGATCAGTTCGAGGTAGTGTTCCACCTGACGCAGCGGGGGCATGAATACGTACAGGCGACCGTGGCGCGGTTCGCAACTGAGCGCGGTGCGGGTGATCCACGTTGCCGATTCACCGGGCAGCGGCGGCTGCCAGCGCGCATTGCTACTGGTTGCTGGCGCAACATGGCGTAGTTGCTGTTGGATGAGTTGCTGACGGATCAACGCGTCGGCCGGCAGCGGCGGGAATGGCTGCGAGGGGTCGAAGCCATGTACATAGGGATAATCGCCTTCCGCCACCCACGGTTGCGAATCCAGCGGCAGGCGGTAGCCCAGCGGCGAGTCGCCGGGCAGCAGTCGGCAGTGTTCACCGCGCAGGAACCACGGCCCGGTCTGCCAGGCGTCACCGCCCGGCGTGCGCGCCAGTGGCAGCACATGGCCCACCACATGGCCGAGTTGCTGCTCGAACACGCGGCGCAGGCGGTCGCGCTCCAGTGGATCGGCAAGGCGTGCGTCTTCCGGCGTCACATTCAACGGCAATTTGCGCTCGCGCCACAGGTAGTAGAGCCAGTCTTCGTAGGCGGGAAAAATGTGGCGATCATCCAGCCCCAGCCGCGCGGCCACGCCGTGCAGGAAGGTGGCGGCCAGCCGCGCATCGGCGCCGTAGCCGCCGCTTTCGTCGGCGTACAAATCCGGGTCCAGCCAGATCGGCTCGCCGTCCTTGCGCCAGAAACAGTTGAGCGACCAGCGCGGCAGCTGTTCGCCCGGATACCATTTGCCCTGGCCGAAATGTGCGAGCCCGTGGGGCGCGTAATGGCGACGCAGGCGGTGGAACAGGTTGCCAGCCAGCAGGCGTTTGGTCGGTCCCAGTGCGTCTGTGTTCCACTCGGCACCGTCCGGGTCGTCGATGGAGACAAATGTCGGCTCGCCGCCCATGGTCAGGCGCACATCGAGATGTTGCAGATCAGCGTCGATCTGATGACCGAGCTGCAGGATGTTGGCCCACTGCGATTCGCTGTAGGGTTTGGTGACACGCGGCGCCTCCCAGATACGGGTGACCTGCATGCTGTGTTCGAACTCGCATTCGCATTCGTCCACCAGACCGCTGATCGGCGCGGCCGAGGATGGCTCGGGGCTGCAAGCGAGCGGGATATGGCCTTCGCCGGCAAACAGGCCGGAGGTGGGGTCGAGGCCGATCCAGCCGGCACCGGGCAGATACACCTCGCACCAGGCGTGCAGATCGGTGAAATCCTGGTCGGTGCCCGAGGGGCCATCCAGTGATTTCACGTCCGCCACCAGCTGGATCAGGTAGCCGGAAACAAAACGCGCGGCGAGTCCCAGCCGGCGCAGCAACTGCACCAGCAGCCAGGCGGAATCGCGACAGGAGCCGGAGCCGAGTGTGAGCGTTTCTTCCGGCGTCTGTACGCCGGGCTCGAGGCGGATCAGGTAGCGGATGTCTTCACTGACGCGCTGGTTCAACGCCACCAGAAAATCCACCGTGGGTTTGGCGGTGATGTCGATGCTGGCGAAATAGGCATCGAAGCGCGGCGTGGCCGGCAGGCAAACGAGGTAGGGTAGCAGTTCGTGCCGTTCGTCATCCGTGTAGGCGAAGGGCAGTTTTTGCGCGTGCGGTTCGAGAAAAAAATCGAAGGGATTGAACACCGCCATTTCGGCGACCAGATCCACTTCCACGCGCAGTTCGTCGGTGGGTTCCGGAAACACGAAGCGCGCCATGTAATTGCTTTGCGGATCTTGTTGCCAGTTGATGAAATGTTTTTCCGGCGTCACTTTCAGCGAATAGGAGAGGATGCGCGTGCGGCTGTGCGGCGCCGGGCGCAGCTGGACAATCTGCGGGCCGAGGTTCACCTTACGGTCGTAGCGGTAGTGGGTGATGTGGTTCAGGGCGACATGGATCGACATGGGCAACAACTTTTGCAGTGTGACTGTGGTGATAATCGGCAAGACTTGTGCCAGTAATCAAAACCTGTTTTACCGCAATTTTCGTGCTGTCGAGCAAAGAAACGGTTTATGCGGCACCAGAAGTGAGCGATCTGGCGTCGTATTGGTGCGCATAGACTAGAGGCCCACTCACGGTTTCCTGACTGCGTAACAATATGGTGAGAGGGGCTGGACGTGTGCAGCGCAATAAAAAAAGCCGCTGGTTTCCCGAGCGGCTTAATAAACATGCTTTATATATTGGTCGGGACGAGAGGATTTGAACCTCCGACCACTTGACCCCCAGTCAAGTGCGCTACCAAGCTGCGCTACGCCCCGATAGATATTCGCCGGGCCTCACCGAGCGAGGCGGCATGATAATGGATCGTTTGAGGGAATAGAAATTATTTTTGTGGGGCGAGAACCGTCAGCAGGCTTTCCAGTTCGGCGATCATTTCGCTGACAAGCTGACGGAATTTTTCCGCGCTCTCATCGACGATGGTGCCTTCTTCGGTCAGGCGCTGGCGTGCGCCACCAATTGTAAAGCCATGCTCGTACAGCAGTGAACGAATCTGGCGGATGGTCAGCACATCCTGACGTTGGTAGTAGCGGCGATTGCCGCGACGTTTCACGGGTTTCAGTTGTGGGAATTCCTGTTCCCAGTAGCGCAGCACGTGGGGCTTTACATCGCACAGCTCGCTGACTTCGCCGATGGTGAAATAACGCTTCCCGGGGATTGCGGGGAGTTCGTCGTTGTTGCCGGGTTCCAGCATCATTTGTTTCTATGTCCTGTCTTTATCAGTTGCCACTGACCTGATCGCCATCGCCGGCGTAGGCCTCGACCTTGGCCTTGAGTTTCTGGCCAGGTCGGAATGTCACTACACGGCGTGCAGTGATGGGAATTTCTTCGCCTGTCTTGGGATTACGGCCCGGTCGCTGACTCTTGTCGCGTAGGTCGAAATTGCCGAAGCCGGACAATTTTACATTCTGGTTCTGCGCCAGTGAAGCGCGAATTTCTTCGAAGAAAATCTCGACGATCTCTTTGGCCTCGCGCTTGTTGAGCCCGAGTTCTTCAAAAAGTTTGTCGGCGAGATCAGCTTTGGTCAGGGCTTCAGTCATCGTCAGTTCCTTAACTGTGCGCCGTGCTGTTCACTCAGGGCTTGTAGCACGTTGTCCAGCCATTCAACGATTTCGGATTCGTTAAGAGTGCGCGAAGGATGCTGAAAGGTCAAGCCCATGGCGACACTTTTTCTATGTGGATCAATATGTTCGCCGCAATAGACGTCAAACAGCTTGAGGTTGACCAGACAGTCGCCGGCGGCGGCTTTCACGGTCGCTACCAGCGCTGCAGCTGGCAGTTCGCGGGCGGCAACCACGGCGATGTCACGGCGCACTTCCGGAAAGCGCGACAGAGGAGCAAAGGCAGGCTTGCGTGCATTCAGCAATGCGTCGCGTTCGAGTTCAAAAACAAAAACCGGTCCGGGAATGTCCAGCTTACGTTGCAGTTCCGGATGCAGGGTGCCAATCAACCCAACAGGCTGGTCGCGATCCAGCACGGTGGCGGTCTGGCCCGGATGCAGGGCAGGATGGCTACCGGCGGCAAAGCTGAAGTCGGCTGCGCGACCGCTGCGCGCCAACAAGGCTTGCAGATCGCCTTTCAAGTCATAGAAGTCCACCGCCGCGTTGTCGGCGTTCCAGGCTTCGGCCGCCCGGTTGCCGTAAAGCAGACCGGCGACGACCGGCTGTTGCTGCAACTGGCCGTCGACCAGACGAAAGCGCAGGCCGGATTCAAACAAGCGGGCGCGCGTCTGCTGGCGATTGAGGTTGTGCTGCAGGGTGCTGACCAGGCTGGGCACGAGACTGGCGCGCATGTCGGCCATGTCGGCCGAGATCGGGTTGCGCAGGCGCACCGAAGTCTGCTCCGGCTCGAACAGCGCCTGCAGTTCCGGGGCAATGAAGGAATAGCTGATCACCTCGCGATAGCCGCGCGCCACCAGGGTGTTGCGCAGCACATCGGCAGCTATCGCCGTTTCCGGCATGCCGGTGAGATCGAGGCTGGCCTTGATCGAGCGTGAGGGCAGGCGGTTGTAGCCGTACACGCGCGCCACTTCCTCGATCAGATCCTGTTCGATGGCTATGTCATAACGCCAGCTGGGCGGACGAATCTCCCAGCCGCCACAGCCCGCCACCGGTCGAAAACCGAGCCGGGTCAGGATGTTCGTGACTTCTGCTTCCGGCAGGCTGGTGCCGAGATACTGATCCAGCCGGGCGCGGGTCAGTGCGACCGGCTCACGGGCAGGCAGATGCTCCTGAGAAATCACTTTAACAAGAGGGCCGGGTTCGCCGCCGGTAATGGCTAGCAGCAATTCCGTCGCTCTTTCAATGGCTTCTGCTTGTTTCTTGAAGTCAACTCCACGCTCAAAACGGTGCGAGGAATCGGTGTGCAAGCCGTAGTTGCGCGCCTTGCCGGCCAACAACACCGGGTTGAACCAGGCGCTTTCGAGGAATACGTGACGGGTGCTGGCGGATACGGCACTGGTACTGCCGCCCATAATGCCAGCCAGCGCTAGTGGGCCGCTTTTGTCAGCAATGACCAGTGTTTCCGGCTGCAGGTCAACGGTCTGGCCGTCCAGCAGTGCCAGCTGCTCGCCGGGCTGGCTCAGGCGTACGCAGATGCCGCCGTCGAGCTTGTCTAGGTCAAAGGCGTGCATCGGCTGGCCGAGTTCCAGCAGCACATAATTGGTGACATCGACCACCGGGTCGATCGCGCGCACGCCGGCGCGGCGCAGCCTCTCTGTCATCCACAGAGGGGTGCCGCGCGAAGTGTCGACATTGCGCACTACGCGACCGGTGTAATGCGCGCAGTGTGCAGGCGCATCAATCTGCACTTCGCGTGTTTCCTGAGAAACAGGTGCTATTACATTGACTTTAAATGTTTTGTGTTCGGCGGCTGTCAGGGCCGCGACTTCGCAGGCGAGGCCGTAGACGCTGAGACAGTCGGCGCGGTTGGGTGTGAGGTCAACCTCGATGATATGGTCATCGAGCTGCAGGTATTCGCGGATGCAGCTGCCGACCGGCGCATCGGCAGGCAGTTCCCACAGGCCCTGGCTAGCTTCCGCCAGACCCAATTCCTGTTCGGCGCACAACATGCCGAAGGATTCGACGCCACGCAGCTTGGCCTGCTTGATGTTGAAGTCGCCGGGCAATGCAGCGCCCAGCGTGGCAAACGGGATCTTGAGACCGGCACGGGCATTGGCGGCACCGCAGACTACCTGCTTCAGCTCGCCATCCGGATGGCCGGCTACCTGACAGACGCGCAGTTTGTCGGCGTCCGGGTGTTGTTCGATGCTGACAATTTCACCGACGACTACCCCGGAAAATGGCGGTGCCACCGGAGTGACGGCATCTACTTCCAGGCCGGCCATGGTGAGGGTGTCGGCGAGCTGCTGCGCGCTCATGTTGCGGCAATCCACCCATTCTTCCAGCCATTTTTTGTTGAATTTCATGGTATTAGCAAACCTTTTCGATAAATTGCCTGAGCATATCCCATTAACTGAGAGTTTTTTCTCAGAACTGCCCAAGAAACCTCAGGTCATTTTCAAAAAACAGTCGTAAGTCATTGACGCCATAGCGCAACATGGCCAAACGCTCTACGCCCATGCCAAAGGCCAGTCCGGTGTACTGCTGGCTGTCGATGCCGACATTGGCAAATACGGCCGGATGCACCATGCCGCAACCCATGACTTCCAGCCAACCGGTGTTCTTGCAGATGCGGCAGCCTTGGCCTCGGCAGTGTGTGCACTGCATGTCCACTTCGGCCGATGGCTCGGTGAACGGAAAGTAGGACGGGCGGAAACGCACGGCCAGATCGGTCTCGAAGAAGGCCTTGAGAAACTGGTCGATCAGTCCTTTCAGGTCGGCGAAGCTCACGTCCTTGTCGATCAGCAGGCCTTCGACCTGATGGAACATCGGTGTGTGGGTCAGATCCGAGTCGCAACGGTACACGCGGCCGGGGCATATCACGCGGATCGGTGGTTGGTTGTTTTCCATGACGCGAATTTGCACCGGAGAGGTGTGCGTGCGCAGCACCATTCTGTCGTCGATATAGAATGTGTCGTGCATGGCGCGCGCCGGGTGGTGATCCGGGATGTTGAGCGCGCCGAAATTGTGGAAGTCGTCCTCGATTTCCGGACCTTCCACCAGCTCGAAACCGACGCGGGCAAAAATGTCGCGGATGCGGGCGATGGTGCGGGTGACCGGGTGCAGGGAGCCTGCCGATTCGCCGCGACCGTCCAGCGTGACATCAATGGTTTCGTTGGCGAGGCGGGCGGCAATGGCGGCGCCGGCCAGGATTTGCTGGCGGGCTTCAATGTGTGCCTGCACGGCTTCTTTTACCACATTGATTTTCGCGCCGGCGGCCGGGCGCTCTTCGGCAGAAAGCTGGCCGAGATTTTTCAACAGTGCCGTCAGCGCGCCTTTCTTGCCCAGGTAATTGACGCGTACATCGTCCAGCGCGCGTTCGCTGTCGGCGGCTTCAATGGCCTGGCGCGCTTCGTCGGCCAGTGTTTGCAAGTTGTCCATGCGGTGACTCAATCACACAAATTAAAAAACGCAATTTGAAAAACATTTGGTGCCGAGACAAAACGGCCCGCAAAAGCGGGCCGCAGTGTTTGCTGTCTCTGTTTTGTGCAAACCAGAGTGGCAATCAGCCTGCCAGCGCCGCCTTGGCTTTGGTAACCAGTGCACTGAATGCCGGTTTGTCGTGTACGGCGATGTCGGCCAGTACGCGACGATCCAGTTCGATGCTGGCTTTTTTCAGGCCGGCGATGAATTGGCTGTAGGTGATACCTTCAGCACGGGCTTGCGCGTTGATACGCACGATCCACAGCGCGCGGAACTCGCGTTTCTTGACGCGACGATCGCGGAAGGCGTATTGGCCGGCTTTGGTAACGGCCTGTTTGGCAACGCGGTAAACGCGCGAGCGTGCACCGTAGTAGCCTTTGGCCAGTTTCAGGGTTTTCTTGTGTCGGGCGTGAGCCGTAACACCGCGTTTTACACGTGGCATGGATGTATCCTCTTAACGATTCAGAAAAACGGTTGCGATGCAGTCTGTATTACAGATTGCGCATCATCTTGTCGACCAGTACCACGTCTGATTTGTGAACCAGATCAGTGCCGCGCAGCTGACGCTTGCGCTTGGTGGTCATCTTGGTGAGGATGTGGCTTTTGTTCGCGTGTTTGCGCTTGTAGCCAGCTGCCGTTTTCTTGAAGCGCTTGGAAGCGCCACTGTGGATCTTGATCTTGGGCATTGCTCTAACTCCGCATTGGGAATACTTGTTCGAACAGCGGTATTCCTGGTTAATGTCTGAAACAAACTGCGTGGGCGGTTTATTTCTTCTTTTTGGGGCCCATGACCATAGTGAGTTGTCGCCCTTCCATTTTCGGGAATTGCTCGACTACACCATGTTCCACCAGATCGGCTTCGATGCGTTTCAGCATCTCCATGCCCAGTTCCTGGTGCGCCATTTCACGACCGCGATAGCGCAGTGTGATCTTGGCCTTGTCCCCGTCTTCAAGGAAACGCATCAGGTTGCGTAGTTTGACCTGATAGTCTCCATCTTCCGTCCCTGGTCGAAACTTGATTTCTTTTACCTGGACACGGTGCTGCTTTTTCTTCTGTTCGTTCTTCTGTTTTTTCAGCTCGAACAGATGCTTACCGTAATCCATGATCTTGCACACCGGCGGAACAGCATCCGGGGAAATCTCCACCAGATCCAGCTCTGCCTGCTCGGCAGCAGCGAGCGCTTCACGCAAGCTCACTACCCCTACCTGTGATCCGTCTGCGCCTATCAGGCGCACTTCGCGCGCGCGGATTTCATCGTTGATGCGCTGTTTGTTGGCATTGGCCGCGCCGCGCTCTTTGTTCTCTACTGGCTGGTTAATAACCCGTTCTCCGTTGTTTATCGAAGTATCAAATAGTCTGCTTACAAACGCACACGGCCGCGCTGGGACACCTCGGTACGCAGATGGTCGGCCAGCTGTTGCCAGCTCATCGACCCAAGCTCTGCGCCGCTGCGTGCCCGCACGGCCACGGTTTGCGTGTCGACTTCCCTATCCCCTACCACGAGGAGATACGGCGTCTTTTGCAGGGTATGCTCGCGGATTTTAAACCCTATCTTCTCGTTTCTCAAGTCGGCCTGTACGCGAAGCCCCTGATTTTCAAGAAATTCCGCCAGCTGTTGACTGTAATCGGCCTGTTTGTCGGTGATATTGAGCACCGCAGCCTGTAAGGGTGCTAGCCACAGCGGGAAAGCGCCTTCGTACTGCTCGATCAAAATGCCGATAAAGCGCTCCAGCGAACCGAGGATGGCGCGGTGCAGCATCACCGGTGTCTGCCGCTGACTGTGTTCGTCGACATACTCGGCGCCGAGGCGACCCGGCATGTTGAAATCCACCTGTATGGTGCCGCACTGCCACATGCGGCCAATGCAATCCTTCAGTGTGAACTCGATTTTCGGGCCGTAGAAAGCGCCTTCGCCCGGTTGCAACTCGAACGGCAGGCCTTTGTGAGTGAGGGCATCCGAGAGGGCTTTTTCGGCCTTGTCCCAGATCTCGTCGGAGCCGACACGCTCGGCCGGGCGCGTGGACAGTTTGATGATGACATCGCTGAAGCCGAAGTCTTCATAAACCGAATACAGCAGATCGATAAACGAGGCCACTTCCGGCTGGATCTGGTCTTCGGTGCAGAAGATGTGTGCGTCATCCTGCACGAAACCGCGCACGCGCATGATGCCGTGCAGCGCACCCGACGGCTCGTTGCGGTGGCAGGAACCGAACTCGGCCATGCGCAACGGCAGTTCGCGGTAGCTGTGCAGCGCGGTGTTGTAGATCTGCACGTGGCAGGGGCAGTTCATCGGCTTGATGGCGTAGTCGCGCGATTCCGACTCCGTGGTGAACATGTTCTGCGAGTACTTGCCCCAGTGGCCGGAACGCTCCCACAGCGAGAGATCCACCACCTGCGGCGTGCGCACTTCCTGATAGCCGGCGCGGCGCAGGCGTTCGCGAATATAGTTCTCGATTTCCTTGTAGATGATCCAGCCATTGTTGTGCCAGAACACCATGCCCGGCGCTTCTTCCTGGGTGTGGAACAGGTCGAGACGCTTGCCGAGTTTGCGGTGGTCGCGCTTTTCGGCTTCCTCGAGACGAGTCAGATAGGCCTGCAGATCTTTCTTGTTGCACCAAGCCGTGCCGTAGATACGCTGCAGCTGAGCGTTCTTGCTGTCGCCGCGCCAGTAGGCTCCGGCCACCTTGGTCAGTTTGAAGGCTTTCAGTTTGCCGGTGGACGGCACATGCGGGCCGCGACAGAGGTCCATCCACGGGCCTTGTTTGTAAACCGAGATTTCTTCGTTGCCGGGCAGGTCATTGATGATCTCGACCTTGTAGTGCTCGCCCATCGCCGTGAAGGTTTTGATGGCCTCGTCGCGGCTCATGACCACACGTTCGACAGCGTGATCGGCGGCGGCGAGTTCTTCCATGCGTTTTTCGATGGTGACCAGGTCATCCGGCGTGAAGGCGCGCTCGTAGGCGAAGTCGTAGTAGAAGCCGTCGTCGATCACCGGGCCGATGGTGACCTGTGCGCCGGGAAACACATCCTGCACGGCCATGGCCAGCAAATGCGCGGTGGAGTGGCGGATGATGTCCAGTGCATCGCCATCTTTGTCGGTGACAATCGCCAGTGCGGTATCGGCAGTGATCAGGAACGAGGTATCAACCAGCTTGCCATCGACGCGGCCGGCGAGGGCTGCTTTGGCAAGGCCGGCGCCGATGGAGGCGGCGACATCGGCAACCGTCACAGCCTGGTCAAAGCTGCGCTGGCTGCCGTCTGGAAGCGTAATCACTGGCATAAAACAGTCCTTTCGTGGGTCTGCGTCTGCAGACGCCGGGCAAATAGGCAAGGGTCGGTGATTCTAGGAGTTCATCCGGAAGGAGACAAGCAAAAGCGCGGGCAAATCCATTACCATGCAGCCCGGTTTTCCATTGCGCGTTTTTCAGTGAGAGGTCTCCCATGAGTTTCGGTATCTACGACGCTACGATTCCCGTCTACAAACAGGGTTTGAATACCCTGTTACATCTGCTGGATAAAGCCGAGGAACACGCACAGGCGCAGAAGCTGGATGTACAGAGCCTGATAGACGGCAAGCTGGCACCGGACATGTTCGATTTCAAAAAGCAGATCCAGATCGCCTGTGACTTCGCGAAGGGTGGTGCGATGCGTTTGACCGGCCAGGACGTGCCTTCGCATCCCGATACCGAAACCACGGTGGCGGAATTGCGTGCGCGCATTCAGGCATCACTGGCCATTGTCGACAGTGTGAAAGCAGAACAGTTTGCCGGTGCGGAAGATCGTGAAATCAAGATAGTGTTTCCGTGGACAACGCTGGAGTTTTCCGGCGCACGTTTTGTCACGTATTGGTCACTACCTAATTTCTTTTTCCACGTCACCACGGCTTACAACATCCTGCGCCAGCAGGGTGTACAGATCGGCAAGGCAGATTTTCTCGGGCAATAGTCGTCATTTACAACCGGATTTGTGTGCCGAGTTCAACCACACTGTTGTGCGGCAGGTTGAAATAGCTGGCGACACCTTCGGATTGGCGATTCATCCAGCCGAATAATGCGCACTGCCAGCCTGGCAATATGCCGGGACCATTAATAATGGTAGAGCGTGCGACAAAAAACGTTGTCAGCATTGGATCCATGGCAATGTCGTGCGCGGGTAGAGCAGACAGTGCTTGCATGACATCCGGTTCCTCGCGGAAACCGAAACGCAGCGTCACCGCGTAAACATTGTCTGCAAGTCTTTGAACACGCAGGCGCTGTGTGACAGGCAAGCGCGGCACATCTTCCGTGACTACATGCAGGAACAAGGTTTGTTCGTGCATGACCTTGAAGTGTTTCAGGTTGTGAAACAGTGCGCTGGGTACCAGCGCAGGATCCGATGTCAGGTAAGCCGCTGTTCCCGGTACGCGTGGTACCTCGGTAAAATCATTTTGCAGAAAATCTTCCATGCGAATGTCAATCTGGCGGCGTGCAGCAGCCACGGCCTTGCTGCCGCGCTTCCAGGTGATCAACAAGGTGAAAATGGCAAGGCCGAGCACCATGGGCATCCAGCCACCCTCCGACAGCTTGCCGAGATTCGAACTGAAAAAAAACAGTTCCAGCAACAGGAATACCGGTAATGCCATCAACCCTGCGCTGCGTGCACTACCGCGCAAGGTGGTGGTGACGATAATCGTCAACAGTGTCGTGATGATCATGGTGCCGGATACGGCAATACCATATGCAGCGGCCAGTGCGCCGGATGATTTGAACTGCATGACGAGAATGATGACGGCGATCAGCATCATCCAGTTGATGGCGGGAATATAGATTTGTCCGCGTTCGGTATCCGAGGTGTGATTGACAAGCACGCGTGGCAGATAGCCGAGCCGTGAAGCCTGCAGTGTCATTGAATACGCGCCGGTGATGGTGGCTTGTGATGCAATCACCGTAGCTGCTGCGGCCAATCCCACCAAGGGCAGCAGAAACCATTCCGGTGCCAGAAAATAAAACGGATTCTGCGCAGCTTCTGCAGAGCGCATCACCAATGCGCCCTGGCCAAAATAATTCAGCATCAATGCCGGGCAAACCAGTCCATACCAGGCAATGCGCACAGGTTTGGCGCCAAAGTGTCCCATGTCGGCGTAGAGGGCTTCACCGCCGGTCAGCGCCAGAAACACGGCCGACATCAATATAAAAGCAGAACCGGGATTGTGCAGGGCAAACTGCAAGGCGTGCAGGGGATTGAGTGCCTGCAGCACGGCGGGTGTCTGCACAATGCTGTGCACGCCCATGGCGCCGAGTGACAGAAACCAGACAACGGTAATGGGGCCGAACAATTTGCCGACAGTGCCTGTGCCCATTTTCTGGATCATGAACAGCGCAATCAGAATGCCCAGCGTGATCGGTTCAATCCAGTGTTCAAACTGCGGTGTTGCAACACTCAGGCCTTCAATGGCAGACAAGACAGAAATAGCGGGCGTGATCACCGCATCGCCGTAGAACAATGCTGCTGCAAAAATACCGGCAACAATAACCAGTGTTGCCCATGCCGGGTTGCGTCGCGTCAGCCGGTGCGCAAGCGCAGTCAAGGCCAGCACACCTCCTTCCCCTTCATTGTGGAAACGCAACACAATCAGCACGTACTTGATCGAGACAATCAGCATCACCGACCAGAACAGAGCGGACAAGGCGGCGAGCACGGTGCTGTCATTCAGGGGTAAGGGATGTGAACCGGCAAACACTTCCTTGAACGCGTACAGCGGGCTGGTGCCGATGTCGCCGTACACCACACCGAGTGCAGCAAGCGTGAGTTTTCCTGTGCCGGATTTGTTACTGGTGTTTTGCATAAAATTTCCGTCGTATTCAGAGCTGGAATCGGTAACCGATGGCGGTCTCGGTGATGAAGTGCTGGGGCTGTGCCGGATCATTTTCCAGCTTCTGTCGCAGGTGACCGACATAAATACGCAAGTAGTGGTTGCTGTCTATATATGAAGGGCCCCAGATTTCGCGCAACAGGAAACGGTGTGTCAGCACTTTGCCGACATTGCCAATCAGCAAGGCCAACAGCCGGTATTCAATAGGCGTAAGGTGTACGTTTTCTCCGGCACGCAATACCCTGCGACGAGCAAGATCTACCTCGATATCGCCAAAGTGGATGTGTGCTGTTGACGATGGCGCAGTGCCTGCGCGTCGGCGCAGCAGTGCGCGCACGCGTGCCAGTAGTTCGCCGACCGCAAAGGGTTTGGTCAGGTAATCATCAGCGCCGGCATCCAGTGCGGCAATCTTTTCCTGCTCCGCCGTACGTGCAGAGAGCACCAGTACGGGGGCGGCAGACCAGTGACGAAAATCACGCACAAACTGCACGCCGTCGCCATCTGGCAGACCGAGATCGAGAATCACCAGCGCCGGTTCTGAGTCTGCGGTGATGTCATGTGCGCGTTTTACGCTGTCAGCTTCTGCTACGCTGTAGTTTTCACTGCGCAAAACCGTTTGTACAAAGCGGCGAATGTCGCGCTCGTCTTCCACCAGCAGAATTTGCATGGTTCGTGAATTGACTGTGGTGTTGTCGTGCAGGTTCATGCCGGCAACTCCTGCAGTGGCTCCTGCTCAATGGTCGGGGGAGTGCCCAGTGGCAAGGTGAAACTGACGCAAGCGCCCTCACTGTCATTGTCGGCGCGAATGGTGCCGCCGTGCGCTTCGATAATGCTGCGACAGATGGCCAGTCCCAGCCCGAAACCGGGTGTGGCGGTAGGTGCATTCCCGCGCTGGAAAACATCAAACAATGGAGCGGTGGGTTCGCGGAAGCTGGAGCCGGCATTGTGTATGCTGACGTGCAATTGCCGGTCTTCGACGGCGGCACGCAAGCGGATAGGTGTGGCGGCTGGCGAATATTTTTCTGCGTTTTCCAGTAGATTGCAGAACACGCGTTCCATCAACAGCGCGTCGATATTGATGAGTGGCAAATCTGGCGCCAGTTCGATTTGCAACAGATGGTTGTGCAGGGTGTCGCCCAGTGCGCGCACACTGCTGCCGATCACTTCTTCCAGTGGCTGCCATTCCTGGCGCAGGTGTACGCCTCCACTTTGCAATCGCGCCATGTCGAGAAGGTTGTCGACCATGCCGTGCAGGCGCGCACTTTGTGTGCGCAAATCATCAAGCAACGTCAGTGCAGAGGGCGGCAAATCCGCATGTGTCAGTTTCAGTGTGTCTGCAAGTCCACAGAGAACTGTCAGCGGTGTGCGGATATCGTGTGACAGTGCCGAAAGAATGGAGCTGCGCAAACGTTCAGCCTGCATCTGTATTGCATGTGTTTGTGCTACATCTACAAAATGCAGGCGCTCGAGAGTGGTGGCTGCCAGCGCGGCAAGTGCTTGCAGCAGCGCGTACTGGGTTTCGGCGGATGTTGCCGGTGCAGAGACTACCAGTACGCCGCGCAGGCGTGTAGCGCCACGCAAGGGTAGGTATACATGTTGTTGGTTGGCATCTTGTTCATCGGTTATCGATTGCAGGTTGCCGCTGTGAAAGACACTGTTGGCGAGTAGTTTGTCTGGCAGTGAAAGGCGGGATGGGAATGTTTCCGGCAAGCTGTGTCGTTGCAGGTTTTCTGTCGCATCAGGCATGAAAAGCGCGGTGATTTGTCCGCCCCTGCATTGCAAGAGGCAGGCTTGCAAGGCGCTGCACACACGTGAAATGTCGAGTGCGCCGGCAAGCGCGTGTGCGCATTCGTACAAGGCGCGCATTTGTTGTTCGCGCTGTTGCGCGGCTGATAATTGTTGCCGCAACACGGAGGAGAGTTCACTGATCAACCAGCCGACGATCAGCATCACGGCGAATGTCACAAGGTATTGACTGTCGCGAACCGCAAACGAGAAACGCGGTTCGACGAACAGGAAGTCGAACAATGCGATGCTGAGAACAGCAGATACTAGCGCCGGTTTGCGGCCAAACAGTGTGGCAACCACGGCAACAGCCAGTAGAAACAACATGACAATATTGGCCGGGTCGAGATGGCGCAGCAGCGGCAGACAGATCATTGCCACTGCGAAACAGATCAATACCGCGACAACCATGTGCCAGGGACGCGGATCGGGATGGAACGTGAGCAGCTGTCGCATGCGAGGCCTCTCCTGTACGCGCTGCAAAGTCAGCGCGACAGGATCATTCTGGCAGCTTCAGCATAAAAAAGGCGTAAAAATCAGATCTCGATCTGCGTGCCCATTTCTACCACGCGGTTGGGCGGGATGTTGAAGAAGTCGGTGGCACTCATGGCGTTGCGCGTCATGATGGCGAAGATCTTGTCCATGATCGCCGGCATCGCCGGATCCTTGCCTGGAATCAGATGTTCGCGCGACAGGAAGAAGGTGGTTTCCATCATGTTGAACTGCAAGCCGAAGCGTTCGCACTCCTGCAGCAGTTGCGGTACATCCGGTGTTTCCTGAAAACCGTAATGGCCGTGCAATACATAGAAATTGCTTGCCAGCTCTTCCAGCACGATACGTTTCTCGGCGCTGACCACCGGAATTTCTTCCGTCTCCAGCGTCAGCAATACCACGCGCTCGTGCAGGATCTTGTTGTGCTTGAGGTTGTGCAACAGTGCGTGTGGCACGCGCTCGACACTGCGCGCCATGAAGATGGCCGTGCCAGGCACGGTGGTCGGGCGTTCGATGTCGAGGCTGGCAATGAACGGTTCCAGCGGCAGGCTTTCGCGGTTCATGTAATCGGCGAGAAAGCGGCGGCCCTTGCGCCAGGTCAGCATCAGCAGCATGACAATGCCGCCGACCAGCAGCGGAAACCAGCCGCCGTCGGGAATCTTGAGAATGTTGGGGCCGAGGAACAGGGCGTCAACCGTGAAAAAACAGATGCCCATCAGCAGGACGAGTGGCAGGTTCCACTTCCACAGCCGTGCTGCGACAAAGCAGGCGAGCAGGGTGTCGACCATCATTGCCGTGGTAACCGCTATGCCGTAGGCGGAGGCAATATTGCTGGAGCTGCGAAACTGCAGGATCAGCATGATCACCGCAATCATGATCAACCAGTTCATCAGCGGGATGTAGATCTGGCCAATTTCAGCGGAGGAGGTGTGTGCAATCTGCATGCGCGGCCAGAAACCCATTTGCACGGCCTGGCGCGTCACGGAAAACACACCGGAAATCACCGCCTGCGAGGCGATAACCGTGGCAAACGTGGCGAGTATCAACAGCGGCCAGATGAACCAGGGGGGAGCCAGATTGTAGAAAGGGTTCTTGATGGCTTCCGGGTCTTCCAGCAGCAGGGCGCCCTGGCCGTAGTAGTTCAGTACCAGCGCGGGCAGCACCAGGCTGAGCCAGGCAACCTGTATCGGCTTGCGACCGAAGTGACCCATGTCGGCGTACAGGGCTTCACCGCCGGTCACGGCGAGCACCACGGCGCCGAAGACCAGCACGCTGCTGATACCGTGTTCGCGGAAAAACATCAGGGCGTAATACGGATTCAGCGCGGCGAGTACTTTCGGGTGCTGCACAATGCTGTACAGGCCAAGCACGGCCAGCGTTGAAAACCACAACAGCATGACAGGCCCGAACAGGGCGCCGACTTTTGCCGTGCCGTGGCGCTGGAAGGAGAACAGCACCACCAGAATGGTGATGGCGATGGGAATACTCCAGTTGTGGAAGGCGGGGGCGGCCACTTCGAGGCCTTCCACGGCCGAGAGTACAGAAATGGCGGGAGTGATGATGCCGTCACCGTAAAACAGGCTGGCGCCGAAAATACCGGTCAGTGCCAGTGCTCCCTTCAGGAAATCGCTGCGCAGGCCGGTGCCGCGCGCCAGGGCCAGCAGAGCGAGTATGCCGCCCTCGCCGTGGTTGTCGGCGCGCATGATGAAGAACACGTATTTGAGCGTCACCACGATCACCAGCGCCCAGAAGATCAGCGACAGCACACCGAGCACATTGGCTTGCGACAGCGCCAGTGGGTGGTGGCCGGCAAAGCATTCGCGGAGAGTGTAGAGCGGGCTGGTGCCGATATCGCCGTAGACAACGCCGAGTGCGGCGAGGGCCATCTTGCGTGTGTTGCTGGGTGAACTGTTCGAGCTGCTCATGCGAGGGATAGATCCTCTGGTTTCGGGGCAGGCAGTGCGGGCGCAGAGTAAAAAGCAAAGTGCGAGGTTTTACAACCGGTTTTCGTGGGGGATTTCGTCGTGCTGCTGGCAGCTATAGCGACAGCCCGCCGCAAATCGTCTGCAGTTCACGGATGGCGGATTGCCGGGCACTGGTCTTGCGCCATACCAGCCCTATCGTGCGGCGCGGTGCCGGCGCGGCAAACGGGATATAGCAAATTCCCTGTTCCCCCGGCTGTATCGCCATGCGCGGCATGAAAGTAATGCCGGTACCGGCCTTTACCATCTGCCGCAAGGTTTCCAGACTGGTGGCGCGGAAGTCCTGCTCTTCCTCCGCTCCGGCGAGATGGCAGACCGACAGTGCCTGATCGCGCAGGCAGTGGCCCTCTTCCAGCAGCAGCAGACGATGGCCCTGCAAATCGTCTTGCGAAATGTGTGTCTTGCTGGCCAGAGGATGTCCGGGTGGTACGGCCAGCAGGAATTCATCATCGAACAAGGCTTGTGTCGCCAGTTTTTCATCGTGAACCGGCAGCGCCAGTAGTGCGGCGTCCAGCTCGCCGCGATGCAGTTTTTCCAGCAGCACCTGGGTTTTTTCCTCGATCAGGATCCACTTCAGGCGTGGCATGGCTGCCGTGATTGCTGGAACCAGTGCGGGAAAAATATAAGCAGAGAGGGTGGGAAACGCGCCGAGACGAAAGCGGCCAGCCAGCGGATCCTGTGCACTGTTGGCGATCTCGTGCAGGTTGTCGACTTCGCGCAATACACGCCGTGCTGCTGCCACAATCTGTTCGCCGGTTTCGGTGGTCATCACGCGTTTGTTGGTGCGCTCGAACAACAATACGCCCAGCGTTTCTTCCAGCTTGCGGATCTGGTTCGACAGCGCCGGCTGGCTGACGCAACATTTCTCGGCAGCCTTGTTGAAACTGCGCAGATCGGCAACGGCGATGAGGTATTGCAGATCGCGCAGGTTCATCAGTTTTGTAGGCTCATGCGCTTTACTGTCTTATCAAATAGTCGAAGGCGCCGAGTGCGGCTTTGGCGCCATCGCCCATCGCAATCACGATCTGTTTGTACGGCACCGTCGTGCAATCGCCGGCGGCAAACACGCCGGGTACATTGGTCTCGCCGCGTTCACTGACGACAATTTCGCCGCGCGGTGACAGTGCCACTGTGCCTTTCAGCCAGTCGGTGTTTGGTACCAGGCCGATCTGCACGAACACGCCGGCAACGTCCACGCGATGCGAAGAACCGGTGTTGCGATCGGTGTAGAGCAGCCCGTCCATCTTCTGCCCGTCGCCGGTGACTTCGGTGGTTTGTGCGGATACGATCACGCTGACATTCGGCAAGCTATGCAGTTTTTTCTGCAATACAGCATCGGCGCGCAGTTGGTTGTCGAATTCCAGCAGCGTGACATGTTCGACGATGCCGGCGAGATCGATCGCCGCTTCCACGCCGGAATTGCCGCCGCCTATCACGGCCACTTTCTTGCCCTTGAACAGCGGACCATCGCAGTGCGGGCAATAGGCCACACCCTTGGTACGGTACTCCTTTTCGCCCGGCACGTTCATGTCGCGCCAGCGCGCGCCGGTGGAAACAATCACGCTCTTGCTGCGCAAAGTGGCGCCGTTTTCAAACGTGATATGCACGAGGCCATCGTCACTTTTATCAGCAGCGGTGAGCATTGTTGCGCGCTGACCGGCCATGATGTCGACATCGTACTGGCGCACATGCGCTTCCAGTGCTGCGGCGAGTTTCGGGCCTTCGGTTTCCTGTACGGAAATGAAATTCTCGATCGCCAGCGTATCAAGCACCTGCCCGCCGATACGTTCGGCGGCGAGTCCGGTGCGGATGCCTTTGCGCGCGGCGTAAATCGCGGCGGCAGCACCGGAGGGGCCGCTGCCAATCACCAATACATCAAATGCTGCCTTGGCGTTCAGCGTATCGGCATCGCGCGCGGCGGCGTTGGTGTCGACCTTGGCGAGAATTTCTTCCAGTGTCATGCGGCCGGAGCCGAAGGTTTTGCCGTTGAGAAACACGGCGGGTACGCCCATGATTTCGCGTGCGTCGACTTCTGCCTGGAACAGCGCGCCGTCAATCATCGTGTGCGTGATCAACGGATTCAGTGCTGCCATGATGTTCAGCGCCTGCACGACATCCGGGCAGTTGTGGCAGCTGAGCGACACATAGGTTTCAAAATGCAGTGGTGTGTTCAGCGCGCGAATCTGTTCGATGCGCTCTGCTTCGATTTTCGGCGCATAGCCGCTGACCTGCAGCAGCGCGAGCACCAGGGATGTGAATTCGTGGCCGAGTGGCAATCCGGCGAAGTGAACACGTGCGGATTCACCGCTGCGTGCAATGCCGAAGGCGGGGCGTCTTGCGTCGGCTTCAGCACCTTCCCGCACACGGATCTGATCGGATTGCTCGGCAATATCCTGAACGAGTTGCAGCAGTTCGCGCGAGGCATCGCTGCTGTCGGTGTAGGTCAGTAATTCTATCGGCGATACCAGACGTTCGAGGTAACCGCGTAACTGGGTCTTGAGGGAATCATCGAGTAGAGAGGGGGTGCTCATGGCGGCTCCTGTCTGTTGTGAAGGCGCGGCCGGGCTTGTGGCCCGGCGCGTGGTTTGCCTTATGGGCTTGAGTTTGGGGTCAGACCCTTGGGTCTGACCCCGATTTGCCTGATCTCAGATCTTGCCAACCAGGTCGATGGACGGGGTCAGCGTCTTGGCGCCTTCGTTCCACTTGGCCGGGCAGACCTGGCCTGGGTTGTTGGCCACGAACTGGGCGGCTTTCAGCTTGCGCACGGTTTCTTTCACGTCACGGGCGATGGCGTTGTCGTGCACTTCCATGGTCTTGATCACGCCATCCGGGTTGATCACGAAAGTGCCGCGCAGCGCCAGACCGGCTTCAGGGATGTGCACGCCGAAAGCGTTGGTCAGCGTGTGAGTCGGGTCGCCCACCAGCGGGAATTTCGCCTTGCCAACGGCAGGAGAGGTCTCGTGCCATACCTTGTGCGAGAAGTGGGTGTCGGTGGTGACGATGTAGACTTCGGCGCCGGCTTTCTGGAACTCGGCGTAGTTGTCGGCGGCGTCTTCAATCTCGGTCGGGCAGTTGAAGGTGAAGGCGGCCGGCATGAAGATCAGCACGGACCACTTGCCTTTCAGGCTTTGCTCGGTGACTTCGATGAACTGGCCGTTGTGGAAGGCCTGGGCTTTGAAGGGTTGAACGGTGGTGTTGATCAGTGACATGTCAGTATCTCCTCAGTGAGTGATATACGCGAAGACGCGTGGTTGCTGTTAGGCAGGTGTACTCTAGGCTGGTTTTGTGTCGCCGTAAAATCAATTGTTTTTATTTTATTGATAGTTTTTGATTATGAATGCGCGCGACTGGTCTCCAGTACCTGCATCGGTATAATCGGCCGCCTGCCTGTACTCGCCGTGGGTACCGGCCAGCGCGATAACCAGTTCGCGGTTGTCGTTCATGCGGGTGTAGTTCAATGGTAGAACTTCGGCTTCCCAAGCCGATAGCGTGGGTTCGATTCCCATCGCCCGCTCCATCTTGGTGGTTCAGCCGCCACCGCTATACTGGAAACATTGAGGGAGCGTCATATGTCCAGTATTCCTGAAGCTAGCGTTTCTCTGTCGGCAGACCAGCTGGTTGCCCATCGCGGTTACCAGCGCCATTACCCCGAAAACTCGCCGTTGGCGTTGGAAAAGGCCATTGCCTGTGGTGCGTGCTATGTCGAGATCGACGTGCAGTTTTCCGCAGACGGCGTGCCGTTGCTGTACCACGATGACACGCTGGAGCGCATTTCCGGTCGGGAGGGGCGCCTGTCGCAGTATCACTTCCGTGCCTTGCAGGAACTGACAGCCGGCGAGCCTGAACGGCTGGGCAATGCTTTTGCCGAGGTGAGGATTGTTGGTTTGGTGGAACTGGTGAATGTGTTGCGTCGCCACCCGCAGGTGCAGGCGTTTGTCGAACTGAAAGAGGAGGCGGTGCGCGATTATGGCGCGCACAGTTGTCTGGGCAGTATTCGCGAAACACTGGCGCCGGTGATTGATCGCTGTGTGCTGATCAGCTTTGATCTCGATGCACTGCGTGAAGCGCGCGCGTTGGGTTTTCGTCGTATCGGCGCCGTGTTGCGCGACTGGTCGGCGCGTCATGCACTGGCAGCCGAGCTGGGGGCGGAAGTGATGTTCTGCAATACCAAACGCATTGGCGAAAATGATTCGCTGCATATCGAGGATTGCGCCGTTGCCGTCTATGAGGTGGATGATGTGCAGCAGGCGCAGTACTGGTTGGCGCGCGGTGCGCGCTGGGTGGAAAGCTTTGCCATCGGCGAGTTGCTGGGCTCCGCTGCATGAAACTGCAAAACGATTATGACGTGGTCATTGTCGGTGGCGGCATCCACGGCGCCGGTGCCGCGCAGGCGTGCGCGGCGGCAGGTTATCGCTGCCTGCTGCTGGAAAAACAGGTCTGGGGTTGGGCGACTTCAAGCCGCTCCAGCAAATTGCTGCACGGTGGTTTGCGCTATCTGCAAACCGGGCAGTTGAAACTGGTGTATGAATGTTTGCACGAGCGGGAACGCTTGCTGAAAAATGCGCCGGAGCTGGCACACATCAACTGGTTTTACATTCCGGTTTATCGCCACTCGCGTTTCCGGCCGTGGAAAATTTTTGCCGGCTTGTCTCTGTATCGTTTATTAAGTGGTGACTGGTTTGGTCACGGTGCATTCCGTATTGTGCCGCGGTCCGCGTGGCATGCATTGGCCGGGCTGGATACGCGGGATTTGCAGGCGGTATTCGCCTATCAGGACGGCCAGACCGATGATCGCCTGCTCACTGAAGCAGTCAAAAACAGTGCGCAGACACTCGGTGTCGATTGCTGTTGTCCAGCGGAGCTGGTGACCGCCGCGCGCAGTAATGATGGTGGTTACGATGTGCACTTGCGATTGGCAGATTCTGAGCGCTCTGTGCACACCAGGACAATTATTAATGCCAGCGGCCCTTGGGTGAATGACGTGTTGCAGCGCTGCGGTGGCACGATGCGTCTGGAAATGGAATGTGTGCAGGGCGCGCATCTGGTTTTGCAGCAGCAGATCAGTGAACAGTGCTTTTATCTGGAAGCGCCACAGGATGGCCGCGCCGTTTTCGTGCTGCCCTGGTACGGCAAAACCCTGCTCGGGACCACCGAGACGCCGTTTCGCGCGGCGCCGGAAACCACGCAGCCTTTGCAGCAGGAAATTGATTATTTACTGGCAGTGTTGAGACATTATTTCCCGAAAGCAGACACTACAGTGGCAGAGGCATTCAGCGGTTTGCGTGTGCTGCCTGCCGATGCAGAACGTGCATTTGCCCGCAGTCGCGATACGCGTTTTCTGGATGAAAACGGCTTGATCAGTTTGTACGGTGGTAAACTCACGGCCTATCGCGCGACTTGCGAGAAGCTGGTGCCGCTGGTGGCTGTGCACTGCGGTGCGCGCGCGGCAAAAGCCGATACGCGCAACTTGCCGCTCTACCGACCTGCAGCGGTCGATAGTGCGTCCATGCTGGCCGACCAGGTTTCATAACGCAGGCGCAGTGCAGGGTTGTGTTGCGTTGTGAAGGTCTGCATGGGTGAAGCTTGCCAGTGGCTTTTGTCATGCAGCAAACAGTACGCTGCACCGCGTGCAGACGCTTCACTATCATCACAGCGCAACACGGGTAATTGGCTGATATCGGCGAGACGCTGACAGAACCCCTGGCTGCGCGACAGGCCGCCGCTCAACACAATCTGCTTGGCCGGCTGTGCGGCCTGCATCAGGGCAATGTTGCGTTGCAGCGCAAATATTATCGATTCCAATACCGCCACGGTTTCGCTGTCGAGATCCGCAGCAAATGAAAATGCCGGCGCCTGTGCCGGCAGCCAGTCAGGCGAACCGGTAGCCGTTATCGTGTTGATGAAGATGGGTATTTCATCCTGATTTTGCAGCAAGCTGTTTTGTAAAACGGTTTCAATTTCAGTAGGCGCCAATGTTTTACCACGTTGTTGCCAGAGCCAGTCGAGTGCGGTGGCTGCGGCGTTGACGGTGCCTTCCGCGACGAGTCTGGTGTCGCCCGGGTTGATCAGTAATGGTGCAGACAACAGGCTTGCCGGTATGCGGGAAACCGGCATGCTGCGCTGCAAAAAAGCACCGGTGCCTACATTGATGAACAGGCTGTCGCTGAAAAATGTTTCTCCCTGCGCCAGCGCAACAAAACTCTGGTCGCCGCCTAGCAGTCGCAGTGGGATGTGGCAGGTGCTAGCTGTGATGATGCCGTAATCTGAATGGCTGTTGGTGATCTCCGGCAAGAGATCGGCAGGAATCTCGAATCGCTGTAATAATTCCGGCGACCATTGCTGCTGGCACAGGGCTGTTAACAATGTGCGGCTGGCAATTACGGCATCAACACTGGGTGTTGTTGACTGAGTAAGGTGTTGTTGCAGAAACGCAGCCAGGGGGCCTATGCACAGATCATGCTCTTTCTGCGCTTGTTTCACAGCCGGGTCGTGATCCAGCAACCAGCGCATCTTGCTGGCACCGTAATGTGCGTTCGGGCGCAGGCCGGTGATTGCGCGCAGTTGCTGTTCCTGGCCAGCCATGCGCGCGCGCAGCCAGTTTTCGTTGCGCGTGTCCTGCCAGCTCAACACGGGTGTCAGTGCTTGTGCATTGCTGCGTCGCCATGCCAGCAAGCTGGAGCGCTGCACAATCAGCGCCGCACCTTTTATTGTCTTGTGTTGTGAGCCGTACTTTTCGCCAATTGTCTGCAGTACGGTTTGCAGTGAGTCGAGAATTTCCTGTGCCTGTTGTTCGATCCTGCCATCCGGCCAGTATTGCGTGGCAACAGGCGTCGCGGCAGATGCCAGCAGGGTGCCTGCATGATCAAACAACAGTGCTCGCGAACTGTGGCCGCCTTGGTCAAGTACCAGATAGCTTGCCTGCATGTTTATTGTTTTACCGGCAGACCGTAGCGTTCAGTGATGATCGGCATGCGCTCGGCGAGTGTCTTGCGCGAGAAAGTAATCTGGTTGTCATGCGGTGCAAAGCCCAGCACGACATAGTCTGAGGCGATGTCTGTACCATTGCTGTTGTTTTGCAGCTGTTGTCGAAGCTGTTGCAGGTTCGAGACTTCGTGGCCGTTGACGGTTTTGATGATGCCGAAGCGCGTTTCTTCATAACCGCGATTCATTTCATCCGGCAGGACATTGATGACGAGCAGTATCCTGTCTATGTCGGCACTGCCGGTGCGTCGGTATTCGTAGCGTTGCGAGTCGATGGCGGGCGGGACAAATTTCCAGGCGCGCATCATGTCTTCATTGACTTCAACAATGACCAGGCCGCCGATCACTTCGTAATCCAGAACCAGGTTGGACTGGTGACCGGGAATGATGCGCGAATCCTTCAGTGTGTAACTCAGCGGGTAATCAATCTCCATCTGCTTGCCGTTGCGGATGATGGTGAGCGGCAGGTGCTCGCCGAGTTGTTTGCTGGCAATGAGGATGTTGCTGTCGATACGATCAGCGGTGGCAAAACGTACACTGCCATCATCGCCGACGGGCTGGTTGTCCATGCGTATGACCACATCGCCAACCTGCAGCAGTTTTTTTTCTTTTTCCAGTCCGGACAAACTGGCGACCAGCATGCCGCCGCTGTTGTCGCCGAGGCCATAACGTTGTCGCAATTGCGGGTTTGACAGTTTCTGGATCACGAAGGCGATTTCCGGCACGCCGTTGACCTTGCCGTCTGCAATGTCTTTCAGAAATGCCTGGATGACCGGCACCGGGATGATGTAGCCGACATTGTCGGCGCGTTGCAGCCCCTGGAAATTCAGGCCTGCGAGTTTGCCTTTGACGATGGCGGGGCCGCCGCTGGCGCCGGGGTTGATGGCGGCATCAATCTGGCACACGAGATTCGGATAACCGGAGTGTGCATAGTTGTCGTAATCGATGCGTGAAACGATTCCGCGTGTGATGGCGAGTTGCGTGCCGCCCACCGGAAAGCCGTAGGTGGTGACTTCATCGCCCAGCAGTGGCAGTTCGCCGAGTGGAAGGGCTTCGGTGTCGCTGAAAAAATTCTTGTCTTCTACCGTGATCAATGCGAGATCGCGCTCATCCGAGATGTAGGCCACGCTGGCAGAGAACTTGCGCTCGGATCCCACCTTGCGCACTTGCAATTGCAGGCTGTTGTCGACGACGTGTGCATTGGTGAGTATGCGATTGCCGCTGATGATGACGCCCGTGCCCTGGCTGGCAGAAATGTTGCCGTTCTGCCATGGATACTGGAAATTGACGTCGCTGCCTTGATTGAAAACCTGCACCACGGCGTGGCGCACATCTGCCTGAACTGCGGGGCTTTGCAACAGCAATACAGCAAACAGGACAGATAAAAAACCCAAAACCGGATAACGCATGCCTACCTCCACAATGGTGGGGCGAGTCTATACGCTCGGTGGGGCTTTGCAATTGGCGGGCGAAATCAGCCCGGTCTTGCTGCGCTGCCGGGTGCTGCAGTCGAGGGGACTTTTTTCGGGTAGAGATAAACGGAAATCTTGTCGCTGACCGCGCGAATGATGCCTTGCAGCTCCAGGTTGGAAAGCCCGGAAATACGGTCGATGTTGATCTTGTGCAAGTGCACGCAGGGAATGTCGGACTGGAATTCGCGCAAGTCGCCTTTGGTCAGCACTGGCAGGAAAGGGCGCTCCGGCGAATGGCGCTTGATGATGGCGTGCAGGCCAACGGTCAGCGGCATGGTCTTGGGCGCTTCGTCAGGGCTCTTGGCCGGCATGGCGATGAACAGACCCTGTTTGCCGACCAGTGCGCCGGGGATGATATTCAGGCCAGTGGGGGTTACGGCACTTTCCGGTATCTTGAAGAAGGTGTCGTGATGGGCATGGGGGTTGGGGAGGATGACCAGTTTACGGTCTTCGTCTTCGGGCAGGAAAATATCGTAGTTGCTGTACAGCTGTTGTACCGGCCCTGAATAGACACACAGGGTTTTCTTGAACTGCATGATGAAAGCAATGGCGCGTTTGCGGTTCTGGATCTTGGCAAGATCCCATACCAGTGGGTCATTGCCCTTGTTCAACAATTCTCTGGCTTCAGCTTCAGACACAACTCCGCTCCTGTTGGCTGCCTTTGGCTCGTGGGCCGAACGTCAGGCAACGCTGTTGGGGACACACCGGCATGCATGCAGTATAGATTGCGCAACTATACAGTAGATAGACGGTATGCCTCCCTGCAAAAACGGCCATTTTGCATGACCAAGCCAGCCACTCCAAGCCCCGGCGCTTATGGATGTCAAAAAAATGGCATTGATCCGGCTTGGTGGCATCTTCGGTGGTCGATGGCGATGCAGCGACTGTCCACAGTTTCTGTGGATAAGTCTGTGAGTGATTGGAGAAAAAACGGGGCAAGTCCTGACAGCTCAACAGGCCGTCACAATTTGATCATAAATTGCGCAAAATGCAAACTTATTTAATAATCAATAGTTTATAAGACAAACCTAATAACAAGCATGATCATGCACAGCCATCTACACGTTTTTTATTAAGATACATTTCTGGTGTGCATAACCGCGTTAGCGCCCCCTAACTGTGGAACCTGAAATACCTGCCTGTGGGTTTCACGCGCAGGTGGATTGGTGTTTTATTCCATGTCCGGAATGATGAACAGGAGGGATTTCTGCAGGGGGACTCGGTTACAATGCGCGCCCCCGAAGCCCACCTGTCGGAATCAGCCATGAGCAGCTCTCGTCTCCCTCTCTCGGTATTGACTGCAATCAGCCCCATTGACGGCCGTTACGGCAGCAAGGTTGATGTACTGCGCGGTATTTTCAGCGAATACGGCCTGATCCGGGCGCGGGTACTGGTGGAGGTGCGCTGGCTGCAGCAATTGGCCCAGCATCCTTATATAGAAGAGCTGCCGGCGTTTTCTGATGTGGCGCAGGCCAGACTGGAGCAGATTCTCGCCGATTTCGGTCTGCCGCAAGCCGAACAGATCAAGGCGACCGAGCGCACCACCAACCACGACGTGAAGGCCGTGGAGTACTTCATCAAGGACCAGCTCAAGGGCATGCCCGAACTGGAAGCCGCCAGCGAGTTTGTACACTTTGCCTGCACCTCGGAAGACATCAACAACCTTTCACATGCGTTGATGCTGCGTGACGGTCTCGAGCAATGCCTGCTGCCGCTGGCTGACCAGATCATCGACCAGCTGGCGTCTCTGGCGCAGGCGTTTGCCGCGGTGCCCATGCTCGCGCGCACGCACGGCCAGACAGCGTCTCCCACAACCGTGGGCAAGGAACTGGCCAACGTGGTGGCGCGCTTGCGTCGCCAGCGCGAGCAGATGGCTGCCGTGCCCTTGCTGGGCAAGATCAACGGCGCGGTGGGCAACTACAATGCTCATTTGTCGGCCTATCCCGACGTTGACTGGCAGGCCAATGCGCAGACGTTTGTCGAGTCTCTGGGGCTGGCCTGGAATCCCTATACCACGCAGATCGAGCCGCATGACTACATGGCGGAGCTGTTTGATGCCATCAGCCGCTTCAACACCATCCTGATCGATCTCGACCGCGATATCTGGGGCTATATCTCGCTCGGCTACTTCAAGCAGAAAGTGGTGGCGGGCGAAGTCGGTTCCTCAACGATGCCGCACAAGGTCAATCCGATCGATTTCGAGAATTCCGAGGGCAACCTGGGGCTGGCCAATGCCATGCTGGGCCACCTGTCCAGCAAGTTGCCGGTGTCGCGCTGGCAGCGTGATCTCACCGATTCCACCGTGTTGCGCAACATGGGTGTCGGCTTCGCCTACAGTGCCATTGCCTTTGAGGCGACCCTGAAAGGCCTGGGCAAGCTGCAGCTCAATGAAGCACGCCTGGCTGAGGACCTGGACAGCAGCTGGGAAGTGCTGGCTGAACCTATCCAGACCGTCATGCGCCGTTATGGCATCCCTGAGCCCTATGAAAAGTTGAAGGCGTTGACGCGTGGTCAGGCGATGACGCGCGAAATCCTGCAGCAATTCATCGAGACGCTCGATATTCCTGCAGAGGCCAAAGCGGCGCTGCGTGCGCTGACGCCAGCGAGCTATACCGGCAATGCGGCCGAACAGGCCGGAGCCATTTGAGGCAGCTTTTCGCGCTTGCGGCTTTTTGACTTCGGGCAAATCCGTGTTGATGCGGGCAGCACATGGCTGGACGCTCCGAAGAAGGCGCTGATAGACTGCGGCGCACGGTGAAGCAGACCGTGTGCCAGCCAGAATAACGATTGAGCCTGTCTACCATGAAAATGATTCCCGCTTTCTATCTTGATCATGAGCGCATGCAGGTTCTGGCAGAGCAGCATGCGGAGTCTTTCAAGCAGGCCAAACCGTTCCGGCATTGTTATATCGACAACTTCCTGCCGCTGGAGATTGCCAACCAGCTGGCCGACGAATACCCGGGGCCTCTGGATATTCCATGGGAGCGCGGCGGTGATCGTTCCACGGTGCAGACCATGCAGAAGCTGGGTCATTCGCGGGAGGAAAATTTCGGGCCGTTGACGCGTCATGTGATGCACGAGTTCAACAGTTCGACTTTCGTCCGCTTTCTTACCACGCTTACCGGCCAGGCGGGTTTGATTGTCGATCCGCATTTTCGCGGTTGCGGCCTGCATTCGACCGGGCGCGGTGGCAAATTGATGATTCACGCGGATAAATCGCGGCATCCGAACAAGAAAGTCGACCAGATTTTCAACATGATCTACTTCCTCAATCGCGACTGGCAAGAGGAGTGGGGTGGACATCTGGAATTGTGGGACAAGAACCTGACGCAGTGTGAAGTGAAAATTGCACCGCTGTTCAATCGAGCGGCATTTTTTCTCACGGGCACCAATACCTATCACGGTCATCCGCACCCGCTGGAATGCCCGGAAGATCGCCGTCGCAATTCGCTCGCCGTTTATTACTATGTTATCGAACGGCAAAAATCGGAAAACTACGAAGGCTGGCGCAATTTCGTTGACTGGGTGCCGACAACGGAAGAAGAGAAAGCGCTGCCACAGCGGCAGACTCAGCCGCAGGTTTTCCGGTTTGAAGGCAAGGATATTGTCTTGCCGGATGCGGATAAAAATTCGAAATCTTCCTGATGCCTTCCGCACTGCCAAGGCGTATATCCATTGCAGCAGCCTGGGCGGTAGCCATTGTTGCCGTGGGATTTGCCTTGCGGGTTCTGTGGCATTCGCGCAATCATCCGGTCAATGCCGATCTTGCCATGCTGCACTACAGCGCGTGGTTGATGAACGAAAAAGGCTTTTTGCTGTATCGCGATATTTTCGAAGTCAATTTTCCATTGCCGTTTTTCTTTCATCAGTTGCTCGGTTGGGTGGCTGGCTATGACGCGCCCGCTTTGCGCGTCGCCGATATTGCACTGTTACTGGTACTCGCCACCATCAGCTGGCTGATATTGGCGCCACTGTCAAAAGTGTCGGCCTTTGCCGCTCCGGCATTGTTTACGGCTGCATATCTGGTTAATGGTGGTGAATACATACTGGAACGTGATTATCTCGGTGTCTTGCCTGCGTCGGCGGCGTTTCTGCTGGCGGAAAATCGCAGGCTGAAGGCGAATGTTTTGGTGATGGTGGTTGCTGCGCTGTGTGCTGTGGCGTGCTCCATGAAACCTAGTTTTATTGTGTTGCTGCCAGTACTGGTATTTCAATTGTGGCGTGGGGGTGTTCTGCGTGGTGGCGCAAAAACCGTATTGTTTCGCGTGTTGTTGCTGCTGCTGTCTTTTCTGCTGGTGTTGTCGCTGCCTTTTCTGGTGATTGCCGGGCAAGGAGTGTTGCCGGACTTTGTGCATATCTACAAGACGTTTCTGCCCATCTACAGCGGCAGTCGTTATGACCTGTGGCACTATGACAGCCCCGGGCAGTATTGGGAAAACCTGCTGCAGCAGTATTGCAAATATGCGGGGATGTCCCTGAAGTTTGCGCTTCCTGGTCTGTTGTGGGCGCGTTTCGCCTGTCGTGGTTGCGCGTTGGCCCGGCAGCGTGTCGAGGCGTTGGCGCTTGCGGTGCTGGCATTTACGATCTATGAAGTATTTGCCGGAAAATTCTGGATTTCCCACCTGTTGCCGTCTGCCTACTGGACAATACTCGCGCTCAGTTTGTTGCTGGTACCGACACCAGCGGGATCACGCCTTCCTGTACAGGCGTTCGCGTTGTTGCTGGTGTTGGCTTGCGGTTATTGCGTGGTGAAAGCCGGCATGATTTCCAGCGAGTTGATGCAAAAAGCATTTGCGACAGCGCAGCGGCAGGATGCCCGGCCGCAGGTGATTGCCGCATTTCTGCAGAAGCATGTGGGAGCAAATGAAACCGTGCAAGTGCTGGATATGGCGGGAGATGGCCAGGCTGCCCTGCTGGAAGCCAGAGCGGTATCCGCTACACGTCACCTGATTGATGTGCCCTTGTACATGGAACCTGCTTCGCCGGATACACAGGCTTTGCGGCAGGAACTTGTGAGGCAGTTGCAGCAGGCGCCGCCTGCCTGCATTGTTTTCATCCAGCAGTTTTTTCATCCGGGCGGCGGCAACCGCTTGCGGGAATTCAAGCCGCTCTACGCCTGGATGATGGAAAATTATGCATTGGCGCTTGATGGCGGAGACAAATTCACTGTTTACTGCCGGCCCCAACTGACACAGCCGTGATCGGGTGCTTGTGGTGTCACGCCTTTGGTAAAGTCACGCCGCGTTGTCCCTGATATTTGCCGCCGCGATCCTTGTACGATACATCGCACATTTCATCAGATTCAAAAAACAGCATCTGTGCGACACCTTCATTGGCATAGATTTTTGCCGGCAGATTGGTGGTGTTGGAAAATTCCAGCGTCACGTGGCCTTCCCATTCCGGTTCCAGCGGCGTGACGTTGACGATGATGCCGCAACGCGCATAGGTCGACTTGCCGAGACAGATTGTCAACACGCTGCGCGGGATGCGGAAATATTCCACTGTGCGCGCCAGGGCAAAGGAGTTGGGCGGGATGATGCAGACATCGCTTTTGATATCGACAAAACTTTTTTCATCAAAATGTTTCGGGTCGACCGTTGCCGAATGCACATTGGTGAAAATCTTGAACTCGTCGGAGCAGCGCACATCGTAGCCGTAGCTGGACGTGCCGTAGGAAATAACCTTGCGGCCTGGTTCCGGTTCGCGCACCTGGCCGGCCTCGAAAGGCTCGATCATGCCGTGTTCCAGCGCCATGCGCTTGATCCATTTGTCTGCTTTGATGGCCATCGGGCCCCCCGTATGCGTTGTGCGAAAAACCGGCTGTGAAAAAACCGGGTTGTGCAAATGTGGATTCAAGGTCGCGCATCTTAGCAGACAGCGGCAGCAGAGGCGCGCGCGTTCGCCGTTACAATGCGTACTGCGTTGCGCGAGGAGAGAATCTGCATGACACCTGATGACATGACACGGCACACGGTTGCCTGGATCGGGCTGGGAACCATGGGAGGCCCGATGGCCGGGCACGTGCTGCAGGCCGGACACACGCTGCGTGCCTGGAATCGCTCGCCTGCGCGTGCGCAGGCCTGGCAGGCGTGTCATCCCGATGCCACGCTGGTGGCGTCGGTAGCAGCCGCTGTCGAAGGCGCCGATGTTGTTTGCAGCTGTGTCGGCGGCGATGCCGATGTGCGCGCTGTTGCGCAGGCTGCGTTTCCCTGCATGAAAGCCGGTGCGATATGGGTGGATCACAGCACTACCTCGGCGCTGCTGGCTCGTGAATTGGCAGCCGAGGCCGAGCGATACGGCTTGTCATTTGTTGATGCACCGGTGTCCGGCGGTCAGGCCGGGGCGGAGAAGGGCCAGCTAGCGGTGATGGCGGGTGGCGATGCCGATGCCTACGCGCGCGCCGAACCCGTGATGGCGGCCTACAGCAAGCGCAGCCGTTTGATCGGCGGCTCCGGCAGTGGGCAATTGACCAAGATGGTGAACCAGATCTGTTTTACCGGCGTCGTCGAAGGCCTGGCGGAAGGATTGTTTTTTGCTGAAACGGCCGGGTTGGACGTGCAGGCCGTGCTGGATGTCATTTCACAGGGGGCGGCGCAATCCTGGCAGATGGACAACCGGGCACAGACCATGCTGCGCGGTGAATACAATTTCGGCTTTGCGGTGGACTGGGTGCGCAAGGATCTGGGTATCGTGCTCGATGAGGCTGCGCGCATCGGTTGCGAGTTGCCGGGCGCTGCACAGCTCAATGATTTCTACGCGGAATTGCAGCAAATGGGGCACGGTCGCAGCGACACCTCGTCGCTGCTGGAGCGTTTGCGTCTGCGGCGTCAACGCGGTTAATCAACGTCGCCCGTATTGTCTCGGCCATGGCGCGCGCAGGCCCAGTACATCGGCGGCGTGCACCGCCCAGTAAGGATCGTTCAGAAAAGCGCGAGCCAGCAGCACGACGTCACTCTGGCCACTTTCGATGATGGCGTTGGCTTGTGTCGCCTCCGTGATCAGGCCGACGGCACCGGTGGCGATACCGGTCTGTGCGCGTATTGCCTCGGCAAACGGCACCTGGAAGCCGGGAGCAACCGGTATCACAGCATCCGGCACAATGGCGCCAGTGGAGCAGTCGATCAGATCGGCACCGAGTTTTTTCAATTCATGGGCGAGTGCGATGGATTGCTGGAGATCCCAGCCGCCGTCTACCCAGTCTGTCGCGGAAATGCGTACCCACAGCGGTAGTGAATCCGGTAACACGGCGCGCATTTTTCCTGCAGTTTCCAGCACCATACGCATGCGGTTTGGCAGGTTGCCGCCGTAGTCATCCGTGCGCTGGTTGCTGATCGGTGACAGAAATTCATGCAGCAGGTAACCGTGCGCTGCATGCAGCTCGATGACCTTGAAGCCGGCTCGCACTGCGCGCAATGCCGCGTCGATAAATGCCTGCTGCACGTTCTGGATGCCGGCGAAGTCCAGTGCTTCCGGCAGGCGGTCGCCGGCGTTGAAGGCAATGGCGCTGGGTGCCGCCAGTGGCCAGCCACCTTCGTCCAGTCCCAGGCAACGACCGCGACCTTGCCACGGGTCGGCGCAGCTGGCCTTGCGCCCGGCATGTGCGAGCTGGATGGCCGGTACGGCGCCGTGCTGTTCGAGAAACTGTGTGATGCGTGCCAGCGGTGCGATGTGGCTGTCACTCCACAAGCCCATGTCATGCGGCGAGATGCGCCCCTCCGGCAACACGCCGGTGGCCTCAACCATCACCAGACCGGCGCCGCCGATGGCGCGGCTGCCGAGGTGCACCAGATGCCAGTCGCTGGCCATGCCATCCACGCAGGAATACTGGCACATGGGCGATACGGCGATGCGATTGCGCAGGGTTACGCCGCGCTGGGTGAAGGGCGTGAAGAGGGCGGCGCTTGCAGATGCGGCACTTGCAGATGAAGAGAGCTGTGACATGATGCGCGTTCCATTTGGCATGTATTGAAATGAGTTCGGGAAGGTAGGCGCATGCGCAGCACTTTGCAAGACCAGTTGCTCAAGGCAGGGCTGGTTGACGAAAAAGCCCTCAAACAAGCGAAAAAAGCCAAACAGGCGCAACAGCAGAAAGTGGCGAAAAACCAGCGCCATCTGGAAACCGATGAAGCCAAGCTGCTGGCGCAGAAAGCCCTGGCTGAAAAGGCGGAGCGCGATCGTTTGCTCAACCAGCAGCACAATGAACAGCTGTTGCAGCGCGCCATCGCCGCGCAGATTCGTCAGCTGATCGAACGCAACCGTGTCAGTCGCGGTGGTGATGTGACTTACAACTTTGCCGATGGCAAGTTGATCAAGAAAATGCAGGTGAACCAGAAGCTCAGTGAGCAGATCCAGCGCGGCCAGCTCGCCATCGTCAGGCTCGACGACGGCTACGAACTGATTCCTGCAGCGGCGGCAGCCAAGATTCGCGAGCGTGATGCCGCCTGTGTGGTGGTCTGCAACACCCCGGCTGCGTCAGTGCCGGGCGTGGTCGATGATGATCCTTATGCCGATTTCCAGATCCCTGACGACCTGATGTGGTAGCGCTGCCCACGCCAAGGCGGTCGCTGCAAAAATAACGACTTGTCCTATGCTCAAAGGAACTGCGGGTAACGGGTTCCTGACGTGTTATGGGTGATTTGCAACTGAAGTACAAGTTCTGGCTGGTCAACATCATCACCTTTGTCGGCATGTGCCTGCTGACCCTCTATGCCATCTGGCGCAGCAGCGTGCAGGCGGGCGGACAGGATTTCCTCGCAATATTCATGCAGGAAGCGCCGGGCTATGCCGGCGTGGTATTCCTGACGATGCTGTGTGTGATGGGCGGCTCGCAACTGTTGATCCTGTTTGTCAGTCGCCATGTGCAGAACCTGCGCCATGCGATGACCGAAGTGCAGCGTTCCCACAGCCTGAGCCATCGCGTCACCATCCACAGCCGCGATGAAATCGGTGAAATGTCACAGGCCTTCAACAGCATGCAGGATACCTTGCAAGGTATTGTCAGCGCCGTGAATGCCTGCAGTGAAGACATCCGTGACACGGTTGCCCAGTTGGCCAGTGTCACTGCGACAACACGCCAGGATACCGACGCCCAACATCAAGCCACAAACGAGATAGGCCAGCGCATCCAGGCACTCGGTGCAAGCCTCAAGGTTATTCAGTATCAAGTCGATTACACGCGGCAGCAGGCGCAGGATGCTCTGGGTCGCGCAGACAGTGGCGCTGCCATTGTCATTCAGGTGGTTGATGCCCTGAACAGCCTGACCTGCGAAGTCGAGGAGGCATCGCAATTGACGGGGCGTCTGGAGCAGGATGGCGAAAATATTGGCAACGTCCTCAATGTTATTGGCAGTATTGCCGAGCAGACCAATCTGCTGGCACTCAACGCGGCGATTGAAGCGGCGCGCGCTGGTGAATCCGGACGCGGTTTTGCAGTGGTAGCTGACGAGGTGCGCAAGCTTGCCCAGCATGCCCAGGATTCCACCGGCGAAATTCGCCGTATAGTCGATGTGTTGCGCAGCAATACCCAGCAGACAGTAGCGTTGATGAGCGCCAGTGCCAAGCGTGCGCAAGAGCATCGCGCCCGTGCCGAAAGCGCCGGCCAGGCGCTGCAAGGCATTACGCAATCGGTACATGCCATTGTTGATGGCAGTGATGCCATCGCCAGTGCGACTTCCCAGCAGACGATGCTGACCGAGCAGGTGGTGAATGCCGTGGATGAAATCAGCAACGCGGCTGATCGCACTCATAGCGGTACGGAATCCACCGGCCGTTACTCCATTGAATTGCAGGCGCTGGCTGAAAAACTGCGCCAGACCGTCGGACAGTTTCATACCTGAAATCGTCTCTCCAACAAGCATGGAACGCTTCTTGCTCAAACCCTCCTGAGTGGTTGCAACGTCAAAAAAGTTGCAGTGTCAGCAATCGGTGGCGTGTCACCACGCGCCGGGGAAGGTGAGAGATGAGTGCCAAACGTTACAAGGCAGCGGATATGCGCCGGGCTTTGCAGATGGTGCGCGAGGATCTGGGCGCCGACGCCGTGATCCTGTCCAGTGCACGTACTGATGCCGGATTCGAGGTGGTCGCCTGTGCAGATCGCGAGTGGCGCAAGGTCAGCGGCGATTCGTCTGTCAAAACACCGGCACAGGCCAATGCGGATGAAGGCATGCTTGATGATGAGCGTGTGGCCGCGCGAGCAGATGATGTACCTATGCAGCGAGACCTGCAGCGCGACGATCAACGCGTCGAAGCGCGCCTGGCTGAATCGGAAAGACGTTTGCTCGACATGCGCGACGCCTTGCAGGGCGAGTTGCGCAGCGAATTGCAGGAGCTGCGCGAATGGCTGGAAATGCAGTGGCAGCAACATCCGGTGGTTCCGGTTGCCGATAACCGCTTTGCATCCTTGCGCCAGAAGCTTGAACAGCTCGGCGTGCCTTCATCGCTGCACGCACAAATCCTGCGCGATGCGCCACCGGCGGGTGATGAACGCTTGCGCTGGCGTGGCCTGATGTCAGCACTGGCGACGCGCCTGCCTTGTCTGCCGGATGAGGAGCGCATCGTGTCCGGCCAGCTGGCGCTGGTCGGCCCGTCCGGTGCCGGCAAGACGACCACGCTACAGAAACTGGCTGTCCGTCATGCCCTGCGCTACGGCAATCATCAGGTCGGCATCATCAGTCTCGATGCCGAACGCATCGGTGCGCAGCAGGCGCTCAACGTGTTCTGCCACATGCTCGATGTGCCACTCAAGATTGCGCAGGACCGCGATTCGCTGGACCTGGCGCTGCGCAGCTTGCGCAATCGCTCGCTGGTATTGATTGATATCCCGGGTAACCACATCGGCTCCGAAGGCCAGCAGAAACTGTTTGCCCTGTTGCGTGCATTTCCGTCCATTGTCAGTTATCTCACGCTGCCGAGTACCGTGCAGTACCCGGTCATGACGGCATGGTGGCGCGCTTGTGATGTGCTGGCGCCGCAGGCACTGGTACTGACGAAGCTGGATGAAGCACCTTCGCTGGGCGAAGCCGTCGGTATCTGTTTCAACAGTCAGTTGCCACTGGCCTGGGTCACTGACGGGCCGCAGATTCCGCGCGATTTGCATACACCGGATATCGGCAAATTGCTGGCGCGTGCCGTGGAGCTGGCGCGCGTGGCGGAGAAACCGGCGCGAGACAACCGGCGTCAGCCGAGCATTGCATAGGCTTCTGGCGGCATCTTCGCAGCAGCGATCTATACTCAGGACACATAGGGTGTAACAGGCATGACAATCGTGAACATGGACAAGTCGACAAGATTTGATTCGCAAACGTTTGGTGCACAGCGCGCTACCAAGGTTATTGCCGTGACGGGTGGCAAGGGCGGTGTTGGCAAGAGCAGTATTTCTGTAAATCTTGGGTTGGCCTTGACGGCATTGGGGCGCAAGGTGGTGTTGCTGGATGCTGACCTGGGTCTGGCCAATGTCGATGTCATGTTGGGCATCAGCGTGCGTCGCACACTCGCCGATGTCCTGCGGGGCGATTGCTCGCTGCAGGAAGTGATGGTAACTGCACCTTCAGGCATGCAGATCGTGCCGGCGGCATCCGGTCTGTCGGGCATGGCAGACCTGTCATCAACCCAGCATGCGGCCATCGTGCATGCCTTCAGCGAACTGGATGACGATATTGATTACCTGATTGTCGACACTGCTGCAGGCATTTCCGACACCGTCATCAGTTTTGTGCGCGCAGCCAGTGAAGTATTGACAGTGGTTTGCAACGAACCGACGTCGATTACCGATGCCTATGCCCTGATCAAGATTCTCAATCGCCAGTATGACAAACAGGTGTTCCGCATTGTCACCAACATGACGCGCAGTCAGCAGGAAAGCCTGAGCTTGTTTGCGAAATTGCAGCAAGTAACCGATCGTTTTATTGATGTCACCTTGCAGCATATTGGCAATATTCCCTATGACGACGCCATGCGCAAAGCCATCCAGCGGCAGAAGCCGGTTCTGGAGTCGGCACCGCGCAGTGCAGCGGCGCAGGGGATACGCATACTCGCGCAGCGCGTGGATGCGTTGCCGGTGCCGCGCCAGGCCAGTGGCCAGGTGCAGTTTTTCATGGAGCGCTTGATCCAGCCTGTGACGGCTTGTCATTGAGCGGGAGCCATATTGTGATCGGTGAATACCGCGATCATCTTGTAGCGCAGGACAAGGCGCTGCCGCCGCAGACTCTGCTGGTGGAAGAATATTCCGAATTGGTGCGACGCATCGCCTTGATGTTGATGGCGCGCATGCCGTCATCGGTGCAGCTGGATGATTTGATCCAGTCCGGCATGATCGGTTTGCTGGAAGCGGCGGCCAAATACGATCCCTCGCGCGGCGCCAGTTTTTCCACTTATGCAGGTATTCGCATACGCGGCGCGATGCTGGATGAATTGCGTCGCGGTGACTGGATTCCACGCTCTGTACACAAGAATACGCGAGCCATTGCAGAAGCCATCCGGCATGCCGAAATAAAGTTGGGGCGCACAGCCAGCGACAGGGAAGTGGCGGTAGAAATGGATATTGATTTGTCAACGTATCACGACATGCTGCAGGACAGTATGAGTGGCAGGCTGTTCAGTCTCGATGACATGCTTGATCCGGATGTGTTCCTCGAGCAACACGGTAGCGTGCAGGATAATCTGCAGAAATCGGCATTGAAGGAGAGTCTGGCAGCCGCCATCCAGACCTTGCCCGAGCGTGAGCAGCTGGTGCTGGCGCTGTATTACGACGAAGAAATGAATCTCAAGGAAATCGGGCAGATCCTCGGCGTCAGTGAGTCGCGCGTCTGCCAGATACACAGCCAGGCGGCGATGCGCCTGCGCAGTCGTCTTGAAGCCTGGCATTGATTTGTTTTGTGATTTTTTCATAAAAATCATGCGTCATATATTGCAAAAGTCTAGAGGGTCATTCGTTTCCCATAAGCAAAAAAACATCCATTTTCCTGTACGTCAGCAATATTCGATCTAGACTGATTTCAGGTGGAGTGGTGAATTCCGGTTAGGAGGTCAACTTGGACAAGAACATGAAGATCCTCATCGTCGATGATTTCTCGACCATGCGGCGCATCATCAAGAACCTGTTGCGGGATCTCGGTTTTACCAATACGCATGAGGCCGATGACGGTCAAACCGGGCTGCCCATGCTGAAAAGTGGCAATTTCGATTTCCTGGTAACGGACTGGAACATGCCGGGCATGACGGGCATTGATCTGCTCAAGGCAGTGCGCGCCGACGAGAAGCTTGCACAGCTGCCGGTGTTGATGGTGACGGCCGAGGCCAAGCGCGAGCAGATTGTCGAGGCGGCACAGGCAGGAGTCAACGGCTATGTGGTGAAGCCATTTACTGCTGCTGTGCTGAAAGAAAAAATTGACAAGATTTTCGAGCGTATTGATGCGCAGTGAGCCAGCCGTGTGCGCAGGTAACCTGTCCCATTCATGTAGGTAGTGCAGGAAGCGAATGGTATGCAAGACCCAGAAATGCAGCAACAGCTTGACGAAACAGAGGCCGAGATACTGAGCGAAATGCGACAGTCTGCAGAGATATTGCTGGACAAGTTGCAAAGCGAGGATTACTGCGGTGCTTCTGACGTGATTCGTGCGCTGGTGGATGCGCGCGACCGCAGTCTATACAAGGAAGTCGGACGCCTGACGCGCGGCTTGCACCAGGCGTTGATCGATTTTCACATTGATACGGATATTGTTGAAAAAGATGAGAATAATTTACCTGTCGATCTGAAAGATGCTTCGCACCGGCTGAACTATGTCATAGAGATGATGCGCAAGGCGGCCGACAAGACCATGGACAGCATTGATGTGGTGTCGCCCATCGTCGAGCAGCTCAGCAAGGAGGCCTCGACACTGCAGGAAGACTGGGTGCGTTTGCGCAAACGCGAAATGAGCGCCGAGGACTTTCGTAGTCTGTACAAACGTATTGACGAGTTTCTGGATGTGGCAACGCGCAATAGTGCCGAATTCAGCTCGCACCTGCAGGAAATCCTGCTTGCGCAGAGCTACCAGGATCTCACCGGGCAGATCATTAGGCGCGTCATTGCCATGGTGCAGGATGTCGAGCGCAATCTGGTTGATCTGGTGCGTCGTGCCGGACATATCGAGCAGTTGGCTGGCATTGTCACGGAGCATGTGGAAGATGAAGAGGCTGTACGCCTCAAACTGCTTGCCGGAGAAGGCCCGCAGATACATGGCCACAAGATGGAGAATGTGGTGCAAAGTCAGGATGATGTGGATGACTTGCTGTCCAGTCTGGGATTTTGAAGGAGCAGGACATGTCTTTCAGCGAAGATGATGAAATTCTCCAGGATTTTCTCGTAGAAGCAGGCGAGATTCTGGAAAAACTGTCGGAACAACTGGTCGATCTTGAACAGCGACCGGACGATCTTGATTTGTTAAACGCGATTTTCCGTGGCTTCCATACGGTGAAGGGCGGTGCGGGTTTTCTGCAAATTGATCCGATGGTCAAATGCTGTCACATCACGGAAAACCTGTTTGACAAATTGCGCACCCGCACTATTTCAGTAACACCCGAACTGATGGATGTCACCCTGCAGGCACTGGATGCCATCAACATGATGTATTCCGATTTGCAGGATCATCAGCAGCCGGGCAATGCAGATCCAGCGTTGCTGGAGGCATTGGGCCGGCTGGCTGCAGGTCAACCTGCTTATGCGGCAGCACCTCCCGTGGTGGCAGCTCCGGTTGCGGTGCCGCCAGCTGCAGAGGTCGCAGCGCTTGCGGAACCTGCACCTGCGATTTCCGACGAGGATTTTGCGATGTTTGTGGATGCCATTCAGGAAGAGATTCCTGCATCTGCACCTGCTCCAGCGCAAACCGCCAACAATGCGGGCAACGAAGAAATTACCGATGACGAATTTGAAGCCTTGCTGGATCAATTGCACGGCAAGGACAAGCCAGGTGTGAAGCCGGCTGCAGAGAAGAACCCGGTGGAATCGGGAAGTAGTGCCGCCGCTGGCGGCAATGTGGATCTGTTTGACCTCGATGTTCCGGTAGCAGCGGTTGCTGCCAAGGCTGCTGCTCACGGTGATGCGGAGAACATCTCTGACGATGAATTTGAGGCATTGCTCGACCAGTTGCATGGCAAGGGCAAAGGGCCTGGCGTTGGTTCTGAGTTTGTCGCGACGTCAGCGGACAAGCCCCAGGTACCGGAAAAACCTGTGCAAACCCCGCAGCCTGCAGCGGCAGCCAAGCCGGCTGTCGTGGCGAAACCGGCAGTCGTGGCCCCGGTGGAGGTGGAAGCAAAGGTCGAAAATCTTGCCGAACACCGTGCCGAAAACAAGCGCACGGCCGCAGCTTCTGCAGGTGCTGAAGTTGCAGGAACCGATTCGACGGTTCGTGTAGATACCCAGCGTCTCGACGACATCATGAACATGGTGGGTGAGCTGGTACTGGTGCGTAATCGTCTGGTGCGGCTCGGTCTCAACAGTGCCGATGAGGCCATGGCGAAAGCAGTGGCCAACCTGGATGTTGTGACGGCAGATTTACAGACATCCGTGATGAAAACGCGGATGCAACCAATCAAGAAAGTGTTTGGTCGATTCCCGCGTGTGGTGCGTGATCTTGCGCGCAACCTCAAGAAGGAAGTCAATCTCGAATTGGTGGGTGAAGAAACCGATCTGGACAAGAATCTTGTCGAAGCCCTGGCGGATCCATTGGTGCATCTGGTGCGCAATGCTGTCGATCACGGTGTGGAAATGCCGGATGATCGCGAGCGTGCAGGAAAGCCGCGCACAGGCACTGTCATTCTCGCTGCCGAACAGGAAGGCGATCACATCTTGCTGACCATCACCGATGATGGTCACGGCATGGATCCAGAGCGTCTGCGTGTTAAAGCGGTTGAAAAAGGCGTTTACGATGCCGACGCTGCTGCGCGCCTGTCAGAACGTGAATGTTTTGAACTGATTTTTGCACCGGGATTTTCCACCAAACAGGAAATTTCGGATATCTCCGGTCGCGGTGTGGGCATGGATGTGGTGAAAACCAAGATTGCCCAACTCAACGGCTCCATTGATATCCAGTCCAAACTGGGTGAAGGCACTCGATTTGCGATCAAGGTGCCGCTCACGCTCGCCATCATGCCCACCTTGATGGTAATGCTGGAACACCAGACATTTGCTCTGCCGCTTGTGAGTGTGAATGAAATTTTCCATCTGGATCTGACCAAAACCAATGTGGTTGACGGGCAGGAAGTGATTCTGGTGCGAGACAAGGCACTGCCATTGTTTCATCTCAAGCGATGGCTGGTTCATTCCGGTAACAGCAATACTGTTTCAGACAGTGCGCACGTGGTTATTGTATCTGTAGGTTCGCAGCGAGTTGGATTCGTTGTGGATCAATTGATCGGGCAGGAAGAAGTGGTGATCAAACCGCTGGGCAAGATGTTGCAAGGTACACCTGGCATGTCCGGAGCTACCATCACCGGCGATGGCACCATTGCGCTGATTCTGGATGTGCCTTCCATGTTGAAACGTTACGCGGGCTAGTGGCGGAGAGGTCTATGTCCTATTCAGTCCTTATCGTTGATGACTCGCGGTTTTTTCGTCGCCATCTCACCGATATTATCAATGCCAATCCAGAGTTTCGTGTCATCGGCTGTGCCGAGAACGGCATACAGGCGGTAGAGATGGCGGCATCGCTCAAGCCGGATGTCATCACCATGGATTATGAAATGCCGGGTATGGACGGGCTTTCCGCCGTGCGCCATATCATGCGTGACAATCCCACACCCATTCTCATGTTGTCTTCGCTGACCTACGAAGGTGCCCGCGTTACATTCGATGCTCTGGAAGCAGGTGCGCTGGATTTTCTGCCGAAAAAATTCGACCAGATTGCCGTACATGACAACCGTATCAAAAGCGAAATACATGAGCGTCTGCTCAGTGTGGTGGGCAAGATGGCTCGCAAACCGCTTGCTGCGTCTGCTGCAGTCTCCGGAGCTGCTGCTTCGGTATCGGCAGTAGCTGCCGAGACGGCGCAGCCTGCTGCTGTACAGCCGGCAAAATCTGTTGTGCCACCAGCCGCGACAAAGTCATCAACTCGCGTTGTACCGGTCGCTTGTCGTCTGCTTGTGCTGGGCGCTTCAACCGGTGGGCCGATGGCCATTGGCCAGATTCTGCGCAATCTGCCTGCAAGTTTTTCAGTGCCGATTGTCATTGTGCAGCATATGCCTCCACTTTTTACGCGCGAGTTTTCCGAAAGACTGGACCGTTTATCTGCATTGCAAGTAAAAGAGGCTGAAGAGGGCGATCTGCTGAAAGCCGGTTGCGTGCTGGTTGCTCCTGGCGGAAAACAATTGCTGTTTGACGCGAAAGGGAATGGCGCGATTACTTTGCGTGAAGAACGGGATGAACGCATTCTGTATCAGCCTTCAGTTGATATTACGCTCGGCTCGGCAGCCAGTTGTTTCGGTAATGGTGTGCTGGCTGTTGTCATGACTGGCATGGGTGAAGATGGGTGTCGCGGTGCGAAAATCGTCAAGGATCATGGTGGCAATGTCTGGATACAGGATGAATCGAGCTGTGTGGTTTATGGCATGCCGGGTGCAATTGCCCGCAAGGGGCTGAGTGACAAGACTGTCAAACTGGACGATCTGGGAAGCGAACTCTCCAGGTTGCGCTGAAAAGGTTGATGCATGGATCTGTTGAGCCTGCTGGGTATTATTGTCGGCATTGCCGCTATCCTGGCCGGCAACATGGCGGAGGGCGGCAGTGTTGGTGTGCTGTTGAACGGGCCTGCTGCCATGATCGTATTGGGTGGCACAGCCGGTGCAGCCATCCTGCAAACACCGGCCTCACATATGCGATTTGCGCTGCGGATGTTGCCCTGGATTTTTAATCCCCCGGAAATCGAAATGGAAAAAATGCGCAATCGAATTCTCAACTGGGCGGCCATTGCCCGGCGCGAGGGTTTGCTGGGTCTGGAAAATGTTTCCGACAATGAAAAAAACCTGTTTGCACGCCGAGGCTTGCAGATGATGGTGGATGGCAGCGAACCGCAGATGATTCGCGATGCGATGGAAATGGATATCTACCTGCATGAGCAGAGGGAGCTCGGTGGTGCGCATTTCTATGAGGCGATGGGCGGCTACGCGCCGACCATCGGTATTATCGGTGCCGTACTGGGGCTGATACAGGTCATGACGCATCTGGCAGAGCCCGAACAGTTGGGCGGCGGCATTGCAGTGGCCTTTGTTGCGACTGTTTACGGTGTCAGTTTCGCCAACCTGTTGATGTTGCCTGTCGCCAACAAGCTCAAATATATCGTGCATGAGCGTGTAAATTTTCATGAAATGATTGCCGAGGGTATTGTCTCGATTGCAGACGGTGAACATCCGCGTTCCATCCAGCTGAAACTTGCGGGCTTTTTCGGATGAGACGCCGCCGACGCCTGCGCCGTCAAACTGCTGTTGCGGGTGGAGGGGCAGGACATGAACGCTGGCTGGTGTCGTATTCGGATTTCATGACACTGCTGTTGGCATTCTTTGTGGTGATGTATTCAATCTCGCAAGTTAGTGAGTCAAAGTATCGTGTTTTGTCCCGGACCCTTACGGATTCTTTTTCGCAAACCGTCTCACAGCCGGGGCAGAAAAAAACACTGGCCGAACCGGTAATGTTGTTGCCCCTGCTGGAATTGCCCGACCCCTTTGATGCAGCTCATGATAGTGATGCGGAAAGCGGTAACGCAACAAAAGACAAATCAGCCGGGCAGGCTGACAACGGCCTGCAACAGGTAGCTAGCGGTATCCAGCGCGAGTTTTCTGCGCAGCTCGATCAGCAACAGATCAGCATGGCCGGCAATGACATGCAGCTGGAAATTACCTTCAGTAGCGATAGTCTGTTTGCCAGTGGCAGCGCGCGTCCCAGTGAGCAGGGTGAACGCATTTTTTTTGATATAGCAGCCATTTTACGCGGCAGCGCTGGTGATATTACCGTGGAAGGCCATACCGACAACGTGCCGATTACCAGTGCCATTTATCCGTCCAACTGGGAGTTGTCTGCTGCACGTGCTGCATCGGTGGTTGCGGTGCTGGCGGAGCACGGCGTTGATCCCAAGCGTCTTGCGGTAATTGGTTACGGCGAGTATCGGCCGATAGGCAGTAATGTTTCCGAACGCAGCCGCATGAAAAACCGACGTGTGGTATTGATTATACACAAGGGCAGATCTGCGCGTGTGCAGGTACAGCAGAAGGATTTGCCGGGTGCGAGGAATAACGCGCCTGTCGAATAGATAAAAGGGTTATCGCGCCTGCAGAGACTCTGCATGGCAGCGCGAGGATTGTGTTCTATAGTGAAAACAGGTGTAGCTACTATCTTTTCAGGGAGACCTGCATGACTGCCAAGGCCATCAAAACCAATCTCGCCGACGATCCCGTACTGCAGTGGGTGACATTCAGGCTGGATGGTGAATCCTATGGAATCAATGTTATGCAGGTGCAGGAGGTGTTGCGTTATACCGATATTGCGCCCGTGCCCGGGGCTCCCTCCTATGTGCTCGGCATTATCAACCTGCGCGGCAATGTGGTGACCATTATCGACACCCGCAACCGTTTTGGGCTACAGCCGGCAACAGTGAATGATGATACGCGTATTGTGGTGATAGAAGCGGAAAAACACGTGGTTGGCATTCTTGTCGACAGTGTGGCGGAAGTTGTTTATTTGCGTCAGTCTGAAATTGAAACACCTCCGAATGTCAGTAAGGACGACGGTTCAAAATTCATTCAGGGTGTATGCAAGAAAAATGATGACCTGCTCATTCTGGTTGACCTGGACAAGTTGTTGTCATCCGAAGAGTGGAAAGACATGGAAACCCTGTAAGCGGGAGAGCGTTCATGCTGGATTCAATCGTCATTCAAATAGGGCTAGTCGTAGTTGCTGTTATGTCGGTAGCTGCACTGGTGGTTTCAATGTTTGTGCTGATCAGGCATCAGCAGTTGGCTCAGGCTGTAGACGAGCGTCTGAAAACCATACGACTGGACGTCAATTCCATGAGCAGTGGCTCTGTAGGGGTGGGCAAGCGTTTGCAGGAAGTCGAGAAGAAACTTGCGCATAAAAGGGAAGCCGCTGTGCCGGTGGTTGAACAAGGCTATGAACCCTATTCACAGGCGACGCGCTTGCTGGATTCCGGCGCAAATATTGAAGATGTTGTGCGCAGTTGCGGTATCACTCGTGCAGAAGCCGAGTTGATGGGTTTGATGCACAAGCAGATGAAGCGCCGGGGTTCACATCCCTGGTAGGGTTCTTATTCCGCAGGGACGACGCGGATGGAAATGTCGCCAATTCCGCTGCTGTCCGTGCTGCGATGTACTGTATAACCATTGCGGGTTTCGTTTGATTCGCTGCTGATACCACCCAGACGAATCCATTCGCCGATGTGGCCGCTGATGCTGGTTTGCAGTTGTTGGGTATCGATGACGCCGCGTCGTGTGTCAGAAAACTTGTCATTGCTGGTTGAAATATCCAGCTGTACACGTTCGCCAACCACCCGTGCCGTGACATAAAACCCTTGATTGGCGTTGGCATATTCCGTGGTTGGGTTCCCATAGCGGTCATAGCTGCGGTAGGGTGCGCTCTGGCCGGTGCTTATCCATGAGGGTGTCCCTTCCAGTACGCGTATCTGTTGGGATTGCTCTGTTGAGAGATGCCGCACTTCGCGGTTGGTCTGGACACGCACGCCATTGCTTTCCACTGTCAGCCCGCCGTCGCGGCTTCCTTCTCTTGAAACAGGCCCGTTGGCGCCGAGATAAACCTTGCCGGTACGAATGCCGCCGCTGACACCGGCGCTGCTGCCAATGCTTTCGCCGCTGGCATCATTGCGCACGCTGATCAGCAGGTTGCGTAAAGGTTTATCAATTTGGCCGATCAGTTTTTCGATCTGTGCATGCGTGGCTGGCGAGGCATTCACGACCAGCTGGTTGTTGTATTCGTTGACGGATTCTCCTTCTGCAAGCAATGCCTGCACAGTTGGTAGCAGTGGTGCCGCCGTCTGGTAGTGAAGTTCATAGACCTGCACGTTGCGTGAGCCTGCGTAGCTGGGGTTTCCCAGAAGCAGGAATGCGCAACAGAACAGGAATATCGTTGCGATGAGTGTGTTGCTGCGCATGGCCGCATCCTCATGGGTCAGGTTGTTGTCAGACGGTCATCCGCCGCAGGTCTGCGTCCTGGCTGGCGCTTTGCCAATGCAGTTCAAACTGTTCTTGCAGCTGTTTGGCGCGTGCGCGGTAGTCTGTGTAGCCGATACCTTGCACTATTTGTGAATTGGGCCGGAACAAGATGCCGTTGTCGTCAGCAAGCAGGAAGCAGGGTAGTTTGTCATTGCTGGCGGTCAGTTTGCGAATTTGTAATTTACTCGGACTGCGCTGGCAAGCGTGCAGCAGGCGATGGCCGTGTTCCAGTATCGGTCGTGTTTCACGCAGCAGGATGCGGATTTCGCTGTGTCGGCTGCGTTGTGCCAGTGCCATGACGGCTGTGACAAAATCGTCATGATCGTACAGCCAGGCCTCCAGATCATCGCTGAATATGGCCAATGTGCGCTTGGCATTTTGCGCCAGCTGCAGGCTCAGATGGCGGAAATCGTCGATGTGCTCCAGGCGAATCAGTGCTGAGCCGCTGGCTTGCTGGCTGCGATCGGGTGGCAGGTGCAGCACGCAGCGTTGTTTGTCGGTATCTGCGACAAACCCCAATGCCTCCAGTGTTGTTTGCCAAAGCGCAGGATGTGGAGCCCACAGTTGTGACAAACCATGGCGCGGGGCATCCAGTACGGCAAAGCGCAGCAGTGCGGCACGGATGTCGTCGCAGTATTCTGCACGCGTACCGAGCCGTGCAATTTCACCATCCTGATTGATGCGCAGGTAGCCACCAGCCTCTGTACCGAGTGTCGCGAGGTAGTGCAGGGCGCTGGCGTCTTCGTTGTCGTCGCAAGACTGTGCAGACAGGAAGAGGCGACGCTTGCTCACAATATCCTGGTGCGATATCTGCCAGTCCAGTGTGCTGACAGAGACTGGTGTGTACTCGTCCATAACCTCCCCCTTTTTTTGATGGTGACGCGTTTATTGCGCAGCGGGAGATGTGGCAGGAGGGTTAAGTACGGCATGGATCACGCGATCTTTTTCAAAGTACACAGTGAAATCGGCGTAGTGCCAGATGCTGATTGGTGGTTGACCTACGGGCGCATGTTTTTCCTGTGGCTCACCGAAGCGGCTCAGCACGCTGTCTTGGGAGCTGCCGCGTTGCGGCAGGCTGAGTCCGCGCTCAAGGCCTTGCTGACCAACGGGGATACGTATTTCGTCGGCAGCCACAACTGATGGCAGCAAGGTTGTGCTGCACAGAATCGCAAGCAGCAGCTGGGCACAAGGTGCGTGAATAAGATGTGCAATTGCCTGCTTCATGGTTGCCTCCTTTTGAGCAATACCCTGCCAGATCATAGCACGCAGGTTTGGCCTGCCAAGCGCGCCTGCGTCAAGCCTCGTGTGTAGTGACGTTTGGATGCGGTAGAATGCCGGGCCTTCTTGCATTGTGATTTTTACTGAAATGCTTTCTGCCTGTCGTGCATTTGCCGTGAGTGCTTTGCTGCCGTGAACAGTCTTTCCTGGCTGGTGGGGCTGCGCTACCTGTCTGCCCGCAAGGGTAGCCGTTTCATGTCGCTATTTTCCTTCGCTTCGATCCTGGGTATGGCTGTCAGTGTCATGGCCATGGTGGTGGTGTTGTCGGTGATGAACGGCTTTGAGGGCGAAATGCGCGGGCGCATCCTGCATGCCATGCCCCATGCCCAGGTGATAGACAGCAAGGGGATCGCCGACTGGCCGTCGCTTGCCGCCACGCTGCGTGCACTGCCGGTGGTGAAAGGCGTATCGCCGCAGGATCGTGCGCGGGTGTTGGTGACATCCAGCGAGCGCGTGCGCGGAGCAGAGCTGTTTGGTGTGGAGCCGGCGCTGGAGGCGCAGGTGTCGCAGATCGATCAGTTCATGACCGATGGCAGCTGGCAGGATTTGCGAGCTGGCAGTTATGGCGTGGTGCTCGGACAGTCGCTGGCGCGGCAGTTGCGGGTTGTCGTCGGCGAAAGCATCACCATCATGCTGCCGCGCGTCAGTGTCACACCGCTGGGCCTGTTTCCGCGCAGTCGACGTTTTACCGTTGTCGGGATTTTTGCCGTTGGTGCACAGCTGGATTCCACGCAGCTGTATCTGCATCTGGAAGACGCAGGAAAACTGTTGCGCTATGGCAATCGCGTCGATGCATTACGCTTGCGCTTCGATGATGTCATGACTGCTCCGGAGCAACTGGAGTCGCTGAGCAGTCTGCCGGAACTTTCCGGTTTTACACTGCGCAGCTGGCGCGATGAAAACAGTACATTGTTCAATGCCATCCGCATGGAAAAAATCATGACATCGTTGATGCTGTTCGTGATTGTTGCGGTTGCAATTTTTAATCTGGTTTCCATCCTGACCATGGCTGTTGCGGATCGTCGCACGGATATTGCGGTGTTGCGTACCATTGGTGCCGCGCGCAGTACCATCATGGCTATTTTCCTGATCTACGGTATGGCGATGGGCGTGATTGGAGTCGGGTTGGGCACGGTATTGGGGAGTGTGCTGGCCTTGCGTATCAGTGCGTTGACCTCATGGATAGAAAGCGCGGCGGGTTTGCGATTTATTGATCCTCAGGTATTTTTTATTTCGAGACTGCCGAGTGATTGGCACTGGCAGCAAACATTATTGATTGCAGTAATGGCCTTGGTGTTGTGTCTGCTGGCCGTGTTTTATCCGGCCTGGCGCGCCTCTACCATTCATCCGGCAGAAGCCCTGCGCTACGAATAGGTTGATTGATTTATGCATACAGACATGCAAGCGGAAACGGTTCTGGAATGCCGTCGGCTGGTCAAGTGCTATAGACAGGGGGAGCAGGATCTTCTGGTGCTGGATCATGTTGATCTGCGTATACAGTGTGGTGAACGTGTGGCGATTGTCGGCGCTTCGGGTTCGGGTAAATCAACATTGCTCAATCTGTTGGGCGGGCTTGATGAGCCGCAGGCAGGAGACGTGTTGATTGCCGGTAAAAGCTGGCAATCCATGCAGGAGACTGCGCGCGCCGCCTGGCGCAATCGCCAGCTGGGTTTTGTATACCAGTTTCACCATCTGCTCGCGGAGTTTTCCGCGCTGGAAAATGCGGCAATGCCGCTGCTGATTGCCGGACAGAAAAAACGTGACGCGCTGCTGCAAGCTGGTGAATTGTTGGCTGCAGTAGGGCTTGGGGCGCGACTTGAGCACAGGCCGGCGCAATTGTCGGGCGGTGAACGTCAGCGTGTGGCAATTGCGCGTGCGCTGGTCAACAAACCGGCTTGCGTGTTGATGGATGAACCCACGGGCAATCTCGATGCCGATAACGCACAACAGATTCACCGTCTGCTGAACGCCCTGAATAAAGAATACGGTATGGCTTTTGTGCTGGTGACACATGACCGGCAGCTCGCAGCCTTGCAAGATCGCTGTTTGGTGCTGGACCACGGTGTCTTGTGCGAACAGCCTGTGCGCGAACAGGCGATTGTCTGATGCTGACGCGCTTTATTGCCCTGCGCTATGCCCGGGCGCGCAGTGGCTCACAGTTGCTGGGGTTTATTTCGCGTTTATCGATGGCAGGATTGGTCATTGCGGTCGCATTGCTGATTACGGTGTTGTCAGTGATGAATGGCTTTGAGCATGAATTGCGCACGCGCATCCTGCGCGTGGTGCCGGCGATCACGTTGTATCCGCAGCAAGGTGATATTGAAGACTGGAAAGAAAAAGCACTGGCTGTATTGCTGAATAAAAAAATTACTGCTGCAGGGCCATTGATTGAAGCGCAGGGGTTGCTGGTCATGGGCTCGCAGGCTGAGCCTGTTTTGCTGTTCGCTACAGATCCTGAAGCCGAATCGCGGTTGTCACATTTTGAGGAATTTACGGATGCGCTAGCCTGGGCGCACTGGCGCGCAGATCCGCAATCGGTTTTGATCAGCAGGAAGCTCGCCGAAAAGTTGGGCGTGCAGGCAGACGCCACTGTTGTCGCCATGCTGCCCGGTGCCGAAGGTGAGCAGGCTGCGCCGCGCGCAATCAGTTTGCGTGTTGCCGGTTTTTATGAAACCGGAACGGAAGTGGATAATCATCTGGTTGTGGCGCAGTTGCCTCTGCTGCAACGGTATTACGGGATCACGGGGGTGTCGGCCATTCGCTTCAACGTCGACAACTGGCTGGATGCCGACAAGGTGGCGTGGGAATTGGTGAGCAGCTTGCCGCGTGGTTATTACCTGAAAACCTGGTTCCAGACGCATGGCAATCTCTACCAGGCAATACAGATGTCGCGGCAGATGGTGATACTGATGTTGGTGTTGATCATCGTTGTTGCGGCATTCAATGTGGTGTGTTCGCTGGTGCTGGTGGTGTCTGACAAGCGTGGCGACATTGCCATCTTGCGCGTGATGGGTGTGCCCAATCGACAAATCATGCGTATTTTCATGCTGTACGGTTTGTCGATAGGTGCGCTGGGGACGTTGCTGGGCGCTGCGCTGGGTGTGGCGTTAGGGCTGTCGATGCCGGCAATTGCCGAAACATTGCAGTCTTTGCTTGGTATACGTTTCCTGAGTACAGATGTCTATCCGGTCAATTATCTGCCATCGGATTTACGTTTGCGGGATGTGGCATGGGTTGTACTGTCGGCGCTGATGATCAGTACGCTGGCCAGTCTTTATCCCGCGTGGCGGGCAACCCGCATACAGCCGGCAGATATACTGCGCCACGAATAATGCGGCCGATACAGTGCAGTTTTTTTACGGTTTGCTGGATTTCTTGTCTGCCGTATTGTTGGTTTCGTTGCGGTAGTAGGTGATTTCCAGTGAGTAGGCCGTTTCGCCTTTGACTTCCTGGTGCTCCAGTTTGGCAATGGTGTAATCCAGTGAAGGTGCAAACCAGAAGCGTGTGCGGCGCGGGCTATCAGATTTGCGGACGCGTTCCACCACTACGGTGTCGAGTTTCCCCAATGCAGTGTCGAGTGCTTCGTGCCCGGTAACCTGAAAGCAATAGCGTTCGATGTTGCGGTTGTCGACAACCTGGTAGCAGGGGTCCTTTATGCCGCGCGCGAGGTCATCGCGCAGTGCCAGCGCGTAAGAGCCTTGATCAATTTCACCGCCAGCCAGTTTTACCGTGAATGATTTGTCGTCTTTGCTGCCATTGGCGACTTTGTCAACTGTGTTGAAGGTGATTTCACTGGTGTTGTCATGCCCGAGTACGCTGCGTTGATAGAGGTAGTGTCTAGGTACAATGCCTTGTGTGGTATAGGCAAAGGTTGAGTTCTCCTCGATTTGCCCAAAGAAACCGCTGGCGATACTCGAGAAGTACCAGTCGTCACCGGATTTTTCCAGCCTGTGCGTTGCCTGCAGTGGGAAGCCCTTGAACGCGGCCTGATAGATGGCAGTGAAACCGTGGCGTGCAACAGGTATCTGCGTCGGGTTTGATGATGTGAGTCCCGCTGGCTTTACTTCACTGGGCGGCTGCGTTTTGGCGCATATGGTTGCGCTACCCAGCAGCGAGGCCAGTAACACGATGAATTTGAGGCAATGTGATGTTGCGGAATTAATGTCGGGGCTGTTCATGGATAGGTTTTTCCATATTGCGGAAGTATTTCGCCGTCCAGTGTTGCGCGTGCGCCATCACAGATCAAGCGGCCTTCGCAAAACCATTGCGCGGCCAGTGGGTAAATCCGATGTTCACTCTCAAGCACGCGTTTGGCGAGTGTATTTTCATTATCACCAGGCAGCACGGGCACGCGCGCCTGAACAATGGCGGGGCCGGCATCCAGTTCGGCAGAGACAAAATGCACAGTGGCGCCTGCTTCGCTGTCGCCAGCGTCAATCGCGCGCTGGTGTGTATGCAAGCCCGGATATTTTGGCAGCAGTGAAGGATGGATATTCAGGAGTTTGCCGTACAGCGGCGTTACGAATACCGGGGTGAGGATACGCATGAAGCCGGCGAGAACGACGAGGTCTGGCTGGAATTGCTGTACGGTTGCGAGCAGGGCGCGATCGTAATCTTCACGTGAAGAAAATGCCTTGTGCTCCAGTACTACGGTGGGAATGCCTGCCTGGCTTGCACGTTCCAGCCCGAACACTCCCGGCTTGTTGCTGATCACGCAGGCGATGTCGGCCTTCAATGATTCTTCTGTAACTGCATCAACGAATGCCTGCAGATTGCTGCCGCTGCCGGAAATCAGGATGATCAGTTTTTTGCGCACAGACATCCGCTTCAGATTCCTGTGTACTCCACGTGCGGCTCTGCTTTTGCGGTGCCTTTTTCAATGCTGCCGATCACGAAAGCGCTTTCGCCGTTACCTTCGAGAATTGCCAGCGTGTTTTGTACGTCGGCTTGCGGTACGCACACGATCATGCCTACACCACAGTTGAAGGTGCGCAACATTTCCAGTCTTTCGACATTGCCGTGTTGCTGCAGCCAGTCAAATACCGGGCCTGGTTGCCAGCTGCCGGTATCGATCACGGCTTTTGAGCCTGGTGGCAATACACGTGGCAGGTTTTCCGTGAGGCCGCCACCGGTAATGTGGGCGATGGCGCGCACATCCACTTCGCGAATCAGGCGCAGCATGGACTTCACGTAGATGCGTGTCGGCGCCATCAGCCAGTCGGCCAGAGGCTTGTCGTTCAGCAGGGTTTTGGCTGGATCAGTTTTTGAAACCTGCAGGATCTTGCGGATCAGCGAATAGCCGTTGGAATGCGGGCCGGAGGAGGCGACGCCGATCAATGCATCGCCGATATGCACACGCGAGCCGTCGATGATTTCGGCTTTTTCCACTGCGCCGACGCAAAAGCCGGCCATGTCGTAATCGTCGCCTTCGTACATGCCGGGCATTTCGGCAGTTTCGCCGCCGACCAGTGCACATCCGGCTTGTTCGCAGCCTTCGCCAATGCCGCCAACCACGCTGGCAGCAATCTCCACATCCAGTTTGCCTGTGGCATAGTAGTCGAGAAAGAACAAGGGTTCGGCACCGCAGACCACCAGGTCATTCACGCACATGGCCACCAGATCGATGCCAACCGTATCGTGCTTTTTCAGATCGATCGCCAGCCGCAGCTTGGTACCCACGCCATCAGTGCCGGAAACCAGTACCGGTTGCTTGTAATGGCTGGGAATTTCAAACAGCGCACCGAAGCCACCCAGACCTCCCATCACGCCAGGGCGGCGGGTCTTTTTGGCGACATGCTTGATGCGTTCAACCAGGGCGGCGCCGGCATCAATGTCCACGCCTGCATCCTTGTAGCTGAGGGAGGGGGCGTTGCCGGGGGAAGTCTTCGAGTTGGTCATGATTGCAACGGGCCTGTGGCGTAATGCGGAAGAGCTGCGCATTGTACCAGCGAGGCAGGCTCAGCGGCCAATCGGATGAGTAAATCAAGGTGATGATTGGCGCCGTAAGTAGCGCCCGAACAGAGAATCATCAGGGCCGATGAACTCATAGGCATAACTGTATTCATGGCTTTTGATGGGGGATCTTTGCTTGCCATAATGCTTGATGGCCAGGTGATTATGGACAATGGCAGAGCCCGAACCTGCAATCAGTAACAGGATAATGGTGACTTGCATTATATGGCGCTGCTGTTGCTCGTAGGTTTTCCAGGCGCGCATCACCAGAAAGAAAAGGAGAAATGAGAGCGGTGCTGCGCCGCGGCAGAGCAAGTCACTCCACGCGCCATAAAGAATTTGGGAAATCAATATAAAGCTGGTGCATACCGCAAGTAGCAAGACGCGGTCTGAGCTATGTTGAGAATGCAGTAATGCAGAAATGCAGGCCATCGCATATAGACCCCAGCCAAGCAGGTAAAAAACTGTCAGGGAAAGCCATGCCGGCTGTGGCAGCGATGGCACAATCCAGTGAATGGGGTTGTGCAGCGCGCTGCCGCTTGTATAGAAAAGCAAAAATATTGGCGCCAGCCATACACTGGCAAAGAGATTGGGGAATGAGAGCAACTCGCGACAGCCGCGCAGCCAGTTGCGGGTGATCATGAAGCCAATGAGCGGCGCGATAGCCACCATTATCATGGGTGCCCACAAACACAGCAGCATTAGTGAGAATACCAAGCTTGCGTTGCTGCGTGCGAGGTAGGCGCGCAAGCCTAGGGCGGCGCAGAGCCAGCCGGCAATGATCTGGTGTGGCGCCCAGTACAATTGAAAGGTATTGGACAGGAAATTGCCGATAAAATGCGGGGCGGCAATTGACAGCAGGAAGTCGAGATCGTCGGTGGTTTCCCACATTGACCACTGCATGAGTGGTCGCGGTAGGTAGTCAGCCTGCAGGGCTGCTCCTAGATATCCCAGCAAGTCCTGCGGGCCAAACAGGATGAATGTGATCGCGAGCCAGCATGAAAGTGGCCTGCCCAGCAGTTCACAGAGCCAGCGTACTGTCAGCGTAACGCCGAGCAGTGTCCAGGGCAGCATACTGCGTGTGGCAATTTCATTGCCAAACAGTTTCCCCAGCATGGCGCTAGGCAGGTAGTAGCCGACGTAGTACACAAGGTTGGCGTTTTCCCCATAGCGAATCGGCCACGTCATTTCTGCCAAGTCCCTCAGGCGGCCATTGTGCATTTCATAATCAAAGCTCTGATAGCTGTAGCCCCCAGAGCCAGACATATGCACCCAGAGCACAATGAGCAGAAATGCTGTTATTTCCTGTCTGTCGGGATTTCTGTGGGCGAGTGGATTCGCGCCGGTGTTCAAACGCCAGACGCGAGACAGTGCGTAGAGAAATGGCAATCCTGTCAGAATCGCCACAGGCAGATTCAGCCAGCCAGGAATGAATAACAGATAAGGCAGTGCAAGAAAAATCAGTGTCAGGCGTGCCAGATTGACTTGTCTGGTCAGCAGGAATATCCCTGAGCAAGCGAGAGATTCTATCAGTGCGGTAATCCAGGCGTCACTGAGGTTGCTGTGCTGAAAATAAAGCTGATAGGAAAAGTCCAGCAGCAGCAAAAAGATCCACAATTGCAGGCAACTACGACTCAAAAGCGTGTAGCTGCCGCGCGTGGGCACTTTACAGCTTCTGGAAAATCAGTGTGGCGTTGGTGCCGCCAAAACCAAAGCTGTTGGACATCACTCGCTGCAGATCGACATTGTCCATGCGTGCACGCACCACAGGCATACCTTCGGCTTCAGGGTCGAGTGTCTCGATATTGGCCGAAGCGGCAATAAAGTTGTTTTGCTGCATCAGCAGCGAGTAGATGGCTTCCTGCACACCGGCGGCGCCGAGAGAATGGCCGGAAAGGGATTTGGTCGAACTGATTGGCGGAATGCTGTCGCCAAAGGCTGCTTTCACCGCTTTCAGTTCTGCCAGATCGCCGACGGGCGTGCTGGTGCCATGGGCGTTGATGTAATCGATTTTGCCAGATACGGTGGCGAGGGCTTGCTGCATGCAGCGCGTGGCGCCTTCGCCTGATGGGGCAACCATGTCGTAGCCGTCGCTGGTCGCACCGTAGCCGACCAGTTCGGCGTAGATTTTGGCGCCGCGCGCCTTGGCATGTTCATATTCTTCCAGTACCAGACAGCCGCCGCCGCCGGCGATGACGAAGCCGTCGCGGTTCGCATCGTAAGCGCGGGAGGCTTTTTCCGGCGTGTCATTGTATTGCGTGGACAACGCCCCCATGGCGTCGAACAGGCAGGACAGTGTCCAGTGTTCTTCTTCGCCGCCGCCGGCAAAGACGATGTCCTGTTTGCCGAGCTGGATCAGTTCCATTGCGTTGCCGATACAGTGGGCGCTGGTGGCACAGGCCGAAGAGATTGAATAGTTCACGCCCTTGATCTGGAAGGGTGTGGCGAGACAGGCGGAAACCGTAGAGCCCATCGTCTGTGTGACACGGTATGGACCGACGCGCTTCAAGCCTTTCTGGCGCAGGATGTCAGCAGCTTCTACTTGATTAGAGGACGATGCACCGCCGGAGCCCATGATGATGCCGGCGCGCGGGTTGGAGACTTCATGCGCTTCGAGGCCGGCATCGGCAATAGCCTGCTGCATGGCCAGATAGGCAAACGCTGCTGCATCACCCATGAAGCGCAGCACCTTGCGGTCTATCAATTCAGCGAGGTTGAGGTGGACTGAACCGGAGACATGGCTGCGAAATCCCATCTCGCGATAGGTTTCGTTGAGACGGATACCCGACAGTCCCTCGCGCAGCGAATGGGTGACGTCGGCGGCGTTATTGCCGAGGCAGGAAGTGATGCCGATACCAGTGACGACAACGCGTCTCATGCAAACCTCGTTAATCTGTAAGGGCCGAAAGGGCGCTCATTATGCCACACGGCCCGTATTGCGAAGACTGGTGGCGGAGACTGGCGGCAAATGCCCGGCGAGCGCATCTGGGTTTTACGGGCAGGGCTCAGAAACTGTCAGTGCTGGTGAACAGGCCGACTTTCAGTTCTTTCGCGTGGTAGATCTCCTTGCCGTCGACGGACATGATGCCGTCAGCGATGCCCATGATCAATTTGCGTTCGATGACGCGGCTCAAATGAATGTGATATTTCACGGTGCGCGCCGTGGGCAGTACCTGGCCGGAAAATTTCACCTCGCCGGCACCGAGTGCGCGGCCGCGACCGGGATTGCCTTTCCAGCCCAGGTAAAAGCCGACCAGTTGCCACATGGCGTCAAGTCCCAGGCAGCCGGGCATGACGGGATCCGAAATGAAGTGACAGTCGAAGAACCACAAGTCGGGAGAGATATCGAGCTCGGCGATGATTTCGCCCTTGCCGAACTGGCCGCCGGTTTCAGAGATATGTGTGATGCGATCCATCATCAGCATATTGGGAACCGGCAGACGCGCGTTGCCGGGGCCGAACAGTTCGCCGCGCCCGCAGGCCAGCAATTCATCGCGCGTAAAGGAACTTTGTCTGGCCATGGTGGTTCGCTCGAATCCCGATTTTACAAAAGGCCGTAATTCTAACGGCTGTCAGCCGCTTGTCCAGAAAAACCCCGCGCTTGTCCAGAAAAATGCGGTATCTACAACACATTGAATTTGCTTGATTTGGGCAGATTGTCGGCCGGTCAGAATGTTGTATCCTAGCGCCCCGCAGCGACAGGCTTTGCCGGTTGTGTGCCAAACAAAATCTTCTGACCATCGCAGGATTCTCCATGATCAACAAATGCTTGTTTCCGGTAGCCGGCTACGGCACGCGCTTTTTGCCCGCCACCAAATCCATGCCCAAGGAAATGTTGCCCGTCGTCAACAAACCCCTTGTGCAATATGGCGTTGAGGAAGCGCTGGAAGCGGGTCTGGATGAAATCTGTTTTGTCACCGGTCGTGGCAAACGCGCCATTGAAGACCATTTCGATCTCAACTACGAGCTCGAGCATCAGATTGCCGGTACCGGCAAGGAAAAATATCTGGAAAGCATCCGTCACGTCATGGATCGCTGTTCTTTTTCCTTCACGCGCCAACGTGAAATGAAAGGTCTGGGGCATGCGATTCTGACCGGACGTCGTCTGGTCGGTGATCAGGCTTTCGGTGTGATCTTGTCTGATGATTTGTGCATGCCACCGGAAGATGGTGCCGGTGTCATGGCGCAGATGGTAAAGCTCTACAAGCAATTCCGTTGCAGCATTGTGGCCATCCAGGAAGTGGAGGGTGAAGACATCGAGAAGTTCGGTGTTATTGAAGGTGAAAAGCTGAAAGAAGGTATTTTCAGGGTTTCCAACATGGTGGAGAAACCCAAGCTTGAGGAAGCCCCGAGCAATATGGCGATCATCGGTCGCTACATTTTGACGCCGGATATTTTCGATATTCTTGAAAAAACACCGCCGGGCAAAGGTGGTGAAATCCAGCTCACTGATGCCCTGCTGCAACAGGCGCAGGAGGGCGCTGTGCTCGCCTATCGATTTAAAGGCACACGTTATGATTGTGGCAGTGTCGAGGGGTATATCGATGCCACGCACTACGTGTACGAAAACATCTATCGCAAACCTAAAGCCTGAGTGGCGAGCGCCTACACGATGAGTTCAATAAAAATTGACTGTTTCAAAGCCTACGATGTGCGCGGCCGCGTGCCGGATCAGCTGAACGAAGACATCGCCTATCGCATTGGCCGTGCCTTTGTGCAGTTTCTCGACGCAAAGTCGGTAGTAGTAGGGCACGACATTCGTCTGTCCAGCCCGGCACTGTCGGCTGCGCTGGTGCGCGGCTTGCGCGAGCAGGGTGCAGATGTTATCGACATCGGTCTGTGTGGCACGGAAGAAGTGTATTTCGCGACATCCCACCTCGGCGTAGACGGCGGTATCGCCGTTACCGCCAGCCATAACCCGATGGACTACAACGGCATGAAGTTTGTGCGCGAAGGTTCGCGGCCGATCAGTGGTGACACCGGTTTGAAGGATATTCAGGCGCTGGCGGAAGCCGGTGTGTTTGCGCAGGCCTCGGCAAGTGGCAGTTACAAAACACAAGATACACGTCCTGCCTATATTGAACACCTGTTGGGTTATGTTGATCGTACGCAGCTGAAACCGTTGAAGCTGGTGGTCAACGCTGGCAATGGCGGCGCGGGTTTGGTTATCGATCAAATCGAAAAGCATTTGCCTTTTGAAATGATCAAAGTGCATCACAATCCGGATGGCACTTTTCCAAATGGTGTGCCCAATCCCCTGCTGGAGGAAAATCGTGCCCCCAGTATTGAGGCACTCAAAGCTTCTGGCGCTGACATGGGCATTGCCTGGGATGGCGATTTTGACCGTTGTTTTTTCTTTGACGAGAAGGGCGGTTTTGTCGAGGGATATTACGTCGTGGGCCTGCTGGCTGAAGCCTTTCTGGTCAAACACAAAGGCAAGCAGGAAGCGATTGTTCATGACCCGCGCCTGACCTGGAATACGATTGCCGTGTGTGAAGAGTTCGGTGGCCGTGCCGTGCAGAGCAAGACCGGCCATGCCTTCATCAAGGAGCGCATGCGCAAGGAAGATGCCGTGTACGGCGGCGAGATGAGTGCCCACCATTACTTTCGCGATTTCGCCTACTGCGATTCCGGCATGATTCCGTGGTTGCTGGTGGCCGAACTGGTGTGTCGCAGTGGTAAAACGCTGTCGCAACTGGTGGAAGAGCGCATGGCGGCTTACCCGGTCAGTGGCGAGATCAATCGCCATATTGATGACCCCAAAGCTGCGATTGCCCGTGTGCGGGATCGCTACATCGGCGAAGCCCTGCATGAAGACAACACCGACGGTTTGAGCCTGGAGTTTGCCGAATGGCGCTTCAATGTGCGCATGTCCAACACTGAGCCGGTGGTGCGCCTGAATGTCGAAACACGCGCCAATACTGCGTTGATGGAACAGCGCCGTGATGAGTTGCTGGCTCTATTGGACGGCTGAGTCGTTCACGGTTGTTTACCAGCCCGGCTCGCCTCAGGTGTGCCGGGTTTTTTATTGCCGAAATTATTGCGGGCTTCTATCCATGCGACGTTTTTTGTCAGCTGTGCGCCATTTTCTGCAGGGTGCAAGAGTCTTTTATTGGCAGAGATTCAGGTGCGAATACGTTAACTGCTTGATGTTAAAGCGATTGAGTGCTTTGGCACAGAACTGGCGATAGCTTCTGCATGCAGTTGATGTGGGAGTGTTTGCCATGCAGTGCGGTGAAAAACTTGCGGTGTTTCGCGCCAGAAGCGGTGCAGATGATCTGCAGCGCATCAACCGGATGACCGGGCTGGAATTCCGGTCTGTGCCGGAGTCGCTGTTGGGCAGGCAGGAGGAATGGGAGGCTTTTGCCGAGTCATTGCTCGGCATTGCCATTGCGACATGGAACCGCGAACACTGCTAGTTCAGGCAGCAGAAATCAGTTTGGTGGCTTTTTCTGCAGCTTTGTCGGTGCATTGTACATAGAGCTCATCGACGGCATAGGGAGGGCAGTTGTCGGAGGTTTCCAGATAGACGCCCATGTCGATGATGCGACCGACAGCCGGAATCTCGGCCTGGCTGGACAGCAGCATGGTAGCGGCCAGCTCGGTGCTGCACTGGTCTACCGTGACATGCTTGCTGATGCCTTCCTGATCCACATAGCGGATGACAAGCGCGACCTTGCATGGCCGTTGTTGTTGCAGGCGCAACCAGCAGGCTACGTTGTAGTGCCCAACCCACTGCGTGCGTGCCGAGAGCGGCGGCTGGGCAATAATGCTGTCCGGTACCTTGGCGATGAATTTTTCTTTCATGGGCAACACACTCCCTTTCAGGTCGACGTGTGTTCACCTTAATACCGTCAAGTTGTGATTTCCGCGCCCCAGTTCGGCAAGTGAGTGTGGACTACATCACCATTCGGCAATAAAAACCGACTATTGGTCTGGTTTGTGAGAGCGTTCACACATCTGCATGGCTGCTGCGATAGCGTTCAATAAGGGCCTGCGTCGCCGGGTCCTTGTGTTCTGTGTCGCCGCAAAGCGCTGCAAAAATCGGCCCGGATAATTGCTTGCCGAGTTCCACGCCCCACTGGTCAAAGGGGTTGATATCCCACAGTACGCTCTGCACGTAGACCTTGTGTTCGTAAAGTGCGATCAGAGCGCCCAGCGTGGCTGGATTCAGTTGTTCCATACTGATCACGTTGCTGGGGCGGTTGCCTGGAATCACCTTGTGCGGGGCGAGAAAGCTGACTTCTTCCTCGCTGAGTCCCTGCTCACGCAACTCGATGGCTACGGTTTCGAGCGACTTGCCGCACATCAGCGCCTGGCTTTGGGCCAGACCGTTGGCGAGCAAGTGGCGGTGCTGTTCGGCGCAATCCTGCTGGTGGGTGCTGAAGCTGAGGATGAAATCTGCCGGGATGAAATGTGTTCCCTGATGCAGCAGCTGGTGGAAAGAGTGCTGGCCATTGGTGCCGACGGAGCCCCAGATCACCGGGCCGCTGGAGTAGGGCAAGGTTTGGCCTGCGCGATTCACGCACTTGCCGTTGCTCTCCATGTCCAGTTGTTGCAAATAGTCGGGGAAAAAGCGCAGGTAGTGCTCATAAGGCAGCACAACATGGCTGCTCGCCTGCCAGAAATGGTTGTACCAGAAACCCAGCAAGCCCATCAGTGCCGGCATGTTTTGCGCCAGTGGTGCGCTGCTGAAGTGTTCGTCCATGGCGCAGGCGCCGGCCCGCAAGGCGTGAAAGTTTTCCATGCCGACAGCCAGCGCAATCGGCAGGCCGATGGCTGACCACAAGGAGTAGCGGCCACCCACCCAATCCCACATCGGCAGGATGTTGTCGGCATTGATGCCAAAGGCCTCGGCCTTTTTGACCGCGCTGGAAACTGCGACGAAGTGGCGCGCGGTAGCGTTGTTTTCCGTGGCATCGCCCGGTGCAAACTGTTGCAACCAGTGGCGCGCGGCTTTGGCGTTTTGCAGGGTTTCCAGTGTGGTGAAAGACTTGGAGGCGACGATGAACAGTGTGCGTGCCGGATTGAGGTGTGCCAGCAGATCCTGCAGGCAGGATGGATCTACGTTTGAAACAAAATGCACGCGCACGTGATTGGTGTGAAACGGTTTCAGTGCGTGCGTAGCCATCTGCGGCCCGAGATCGGAACCGCCGATGCCGATATTCACCACATCGGTGATGCTTTCGTTGCTGTAGCCGCGCCATTCACCGCTGTGAATCTTGCGCACCAGTTGTTCCATCTGTGCAAATGCAGCCTGCACCGCGTCAGCGGCGATGATCGGATGTTTTGCCCGCAGTGCAGTGTGCAGCGCCGGGCGATTTTCCGTGTGATTGACCTTGTCGCCAGCCAGTAACGCGTGAATGGCCTGGGGCATGCCGGCCTCTTCGGCAAGCATGGTCAGTGCGTTGAGCGTATCGGCATCGATAAAGTTTCTCGCATAATCCAGATGCAATCCTGCGGCGCTGATGCTGCAGGTGTTAACGCGATCTGCATGCTGCGCAAACAGTTGTTCCAGCGTCTGTGTTCCATGGCGCATGCGCTCGGCTTGCAGTTGTGGCCAGCAGGCATAGCGGGTGGAGAGGGCGGGAGCTGTTGTATTTTTTGTTATCTGTGTAGTCACAAGAAAAACTCCCGCAGTTGGGCTATGTCAGAAGCGGCGTTTGATGGCGAAATGTGCCAGTGCCGTCAGTTCGTCGCGATAACGCGTCGCCGGCAGTGAGTCGAGACAGCCCAATGCACTTTCTACCTCGCGCAGTGCTGCCTGCTCGGTGTAAGCCAGCGCGCCGTTGTTTTTGACGGCGTTGACGATTTGCTGCAGATCGGCAGCAGTTTTTTCGTCAATCGCACGGCGCACCATGGCAATATCGGCTTCGCTGCCATGCAGCAGCGTATAGATCAGTGGCAGTGTCGGTTTGCCTTCGGCCAGATCGTCGCCGATGTTCTTGCCGAGTTCTGTGCTGTCGCCGCTGTAATCAAGCACGTCGTCGATTAGCTGGAACGCCATGCCGATGTGGTGACCGTAGCGCGCGAGTTGCAGACAGGTCTCCGTATCCACACCTGCGATCAAGGCGCCGCAGTGCGCGGCCGCTTCGAACAATTGTGCGGTCTTGCACTGGATGACACGGCGATAGCGCTCCTCGGTGGTTGTACTGTCGCCGGCGTTGACCAGTTGCAGCACTTCACCTTCGGCAATGATGTTGGTCGTGTCAGCCATGACGCCCATGATGCGCATGTCGCCGAGTGCGACCAGCATCTGGAATGCACGTGAATAAAGGAAGTCGCCCACCAGTACGCTGGGAGCATTGCCCCACTGGGCGTTGGCGGTGGCGCGGCCGCGGCGCAGTGCGGACACATCGACTACGTCGTCGTGCAGCAGGGTGGCGGTGTGGATGAATTCGACAATGGCGGCCATGTCGATATGGCGATTGCCGTTGTAGCCGAGGCTGCGGGCAATCAACAACACCAGCAACGGGCGCAGACGCTTGCCGCCGGCATCGACAATGTAATGGCCGATGTTTTCAACCAGCGCCACGCGGGAGTGCAGCTGCTCGATGATCAGGGTGTTGACGGCTGCGAAATCGTCTTCGACAGCCTGATGGAATGACAGCACGCAAAACCTGCTAAAGATAGGGCTAAAAAGCTGGCGGCATGCTAGGCCTGCCCCGGTTGGGTGTCAAGAAATCCCGGCGCGCTGTGCAGCGGGCTTGTGGTACCATGCCCCGGTTTTCAAGACCTGTTTTGCAAGGTTTTTCACGTGTTCCAGGCTGTGTGGATGGATTTGTCCCGATGATCGAAACCGACCAGTTTGCCGCCAGTTCCCGTGCCCTGATTACGCCGCGTGAACAGGGGCGCGAGGATCAGCTGGATCGCGCCATTCGCCCCAAGAGTCTTGCCGACTACGTAGGGCAGCCTGCAGTGCGCGAGCAGATGGCTATTTTCATTGAAGCGGCACGCCAGCGCAGTGATGCGCTGGATCACACGCTGATCTTCGGGCCGCCCGGCCTCGGCAAGACAACGCTGGCCAATATCATCGCTGCTGAAATGGGGGTGTCGCTCAAGACAACATCGGGGCCTGTGCTCGAAAAGGCCGGTGATCTGGCAGCGCTGATGACCAACCTGGAGCCGGGTGACGTCCTGTTTATCGACGAGATTCACCGCCTGAGTCCGGTTGTCGAAGAAATCCTCTACCCGGCGATGGAAGACTACCAGCTCGACATCATGATTGGCGAAGGGCCGGCGGCACGTTCCATCAAGCTCGACCTGCCTCCTTTTACCTTGGTGGGCGCTACAACGCGCGCCGGTTTGCTGACATCGCCGTTGCGTGACCGTTTCGGAATTGTGCAGCGTCTGGAATTTTACAATGTTGCCGATCTCACCCATATCGTTTCGCGTTCGGCTGCCATTCTCGGTATGCAGATGGAGGCGGATGGTGCTGCCGAGATCGCGCGCCGGGCGCGCGGTACGCCACGAATTGCCAACCGGCTCTTGCGCCGTGTGCGTGATGTCGCTGATGTGAAAAATCGCGGTGTGGTGACGGCTGATATTGCCGATCAGGCACTGCGCATGCTGGGCGTGGATCATGCGGGATTCGATCTGATGGATAACCGCCTGCTGCGTGCAATGATCGAGAAATTTGACGGCGGCCCGGTGGGGGTCGACAGTCTGGCGGCAGCGATCAGCGAAGAGCGCGACACCATTGAGGAAGTGCTGGAACCCTACCTGATCCAGCAGGGTTATCTGGCGCGCACCACGCGTGGGCGCATTGCCACTCGGCTCGCTTATGCACATCTGGGCATTCCATGGCCGGCGCGGGGTGATGCGTGACGTTTGCGGTTGATTTGCGTGTCTATATAGAAGATACCGATGCCGGTGGTATCGTCTATTACGTCAATTATCTCAAGTTCATGGAGCGCGCGCGTACCGAGTTCATGCGCGCGCTCGGCTACGGCAAGACAGCGATATTTTCTGACGATAAAATGTTTGTGGTGCATTCTGCGAATGTGCAGTATCTTGGCGCCGCCATGCTGGATGACGCCCTGCGTGTTACCGCCAGGCCACTGAAAATCGCCCACAGCAGTATCCTGTTCGAGCAACTGGTTTGCCGGCAGGGCGCCCTCCGGGGGGAGGATGTGTTGTGTCGCGGAGAAGTGCGCATTGCCTGTGTTGACCGCAACAGCAGACGCCCATGTGCGATGCCTGATGACATGTACCAGCGGTTGCGGCAGCTACCGCAACCGGCTATTGATTGACCAGAGCGCTCGCTGAAGCGCAAAACCCAAGTTGAGACCAGCGGCACCCGGGTGCCGCAACAGAGGAGTCATACCGTGGAACAAGCGCAACAGTCGTTGTCGTTGATTGGCCTTTTCATGCATGCGGCATTGCCGATCAAGCTGGTCATGTTGACTCTGCTTGGCGCATCCGTGATGTCCTGGGCGATGATCATCCGCCGTGCGCGCGCCTATCGCGAAGCCGAGGTGCAATTCGAACAATTCGAACATGCCTTCTGGTCCGGTATTGATCTCGGCCGCTTGTATCGTGAAGGGAATGATCGTGCCCAGCACGGCGAGGTGGGTGGTCTGGAAAGTATTTTTCGCTCCGGTTTCAAGGAATTCACGCGCCTGCGCAAACAGCCGGGTGTGGAAGCGGACGCAGTGATGGAAGGTACGCAGCGTGCGATGCGCGTGGCGCTGGCGCGCGAAGAGGAACACCTTGAAAAGAGCTTGCCGTTCCTGGCAAATGTTGCCTCTGTCAGCCCTTATATCGGCTTGTTCGGAACAGTATTGGGCATCATGGATTCCTTCCATGGTCTGGCCAACATGAAGCAGGCGACGTTGGCGGTGGTAGCTCCCGGTATTTCCGAGGCCCTTTTTGCTACGGCCATCGGCCTGTTTGCAGCAATTCCGGCGGTGATTGCCTATAACCGCTACACCGCACGCCTCAACCGTTTGCTGGCGCGTTATGAAACATTTGCGGACGAGTTTTCCAGCATTCTGCACCGTCAGGCGCACTCGATTGCGCGTGGAGCGGACGAGTGAGGCGGCGCAAGAAACACGAGCAGAAGGCCGAGATCAACGTCGTTCCCTGGATAGATGTCTGTCTGGTTCTGCTTATCGTTTTCATGGTGACGGCGCCGCTGCTGATGCAGGGCGTTGATGTGCAGTTGCCACAGGCCAGCACCGAGCCGCTGCCGACGGAAGAAGAGCCGCTTATCGTCTCGATCAAGCAGGATAAATCCACCTACATCAATCTGGGGGCGAATCAGGACAAGGCCCTGCCGCTGGCCGATATCGCCGAACAGGTGCGCAAGGTGCGGGCCAACAAACCGAAGACGCCGGTGCTGGTGTGGGGTGACACGCGTGTCGATTACGGTGCCGTGGTCGAAATCATGGGCGCTTTGCAGGGGGTGGGCGTCGAGAACGTCGGCCTCGTGACCGAGCCGCCCGGCTCGCCCAAGAAGTGAGACCGTATTAGTGGCGGAGATTCGCGACGAGCAGATGCCGCGTTCACTGGGCGGTAGCCTGGCGCTGCACATCATGCTGGCCGTAGCGCTCATGGTTGGCTGGGTCTGGCACTCGGATCCGGAAACCATGCGCCCTCCGGCCATGATGAAGGCGGCGCTTGTGCACGCCCCAAAATCGACATTGGCTCCACAACAGAAAACGCAGACGCAGAAACAGGAAAAGCCCAAACCGGAAGAGGTGAAGCCTGAGCCGCCGAAGCCGGAAGTGCAGGAGCCGAAGGATGTGAAACCGGAGGTCAAGCCGATCGACAAACCATCGCCGATTGCTGCCAAACCGGAAAAACCGACGCCGCCCAAACCGCAGGAAACGGCGAAGAAACCGCCGGAGAAGCCGCCTGAGACTGCCAAGACCGCCAAACAAGCCGAGAAGGCGCAAAAGGCGCTGTCCCAGAAGCAGAAGGAAAAACTCAGTAAAGACGCCGAGATGGCCCTGGAGGCCTTGCTTAATGATGAGGAAGTCACACGTGAGGGTGATCTTTCTGATGATGAAATTGGCAAATGGGTGGGTTTGATTTCCAGCCGTGTTGAAGAAAATTGGACTCGACCTCCTAATGCCCGCAAGGACATGAAAGTGGTGATGGAGATAGAATTGCTGCCCAATGGCGATGTGGTGGATGTCACCATTGTTGAAAGCAGTGGTGATCGTGCGTTTGACTTGGCTGCAGAAACTGCCGTGCGTAAGGTCGGTCGTTTCGAGGAAATAGCCACGATGAAACCGGAACTGTTTGACAAGGTGTTCCGTAAGTTCAAGTTGTTGTTTAATCCAGAAGATTTATTGATGTAAGAGGAATGCGTGACATGAAACGCTTGTTGTTGACTGGTTTTGTTTCGTTGCTGGCCGTGATTTTCCCCGTGCTTTTGTCTGCAGAAAGTCTGACCATCGAGGTGACGCGTGGCAAAAGGGATCCGACCCCGATCGCCGTGGTGCCTTTTGCCTGGAGTGGGGCCGGGTTCAATGGCGACCAGATGGCGGAAATCATCGCTTCGGATCTCTACCGCAGCGGGCAGTTCATGCCCATCGACAAGACCAATATGCTGTCTTTTCCGCATAGCGAGAGTGAAATCGTCTACCACGACTGGAAAATGTCGCGCGCCGATTATCTGGTGACAGGCCAGCTGGCGCCGCGCGGTGATGGCGGTTTTACCGTCACGTTTCTGCTGAGCAACATCAACGGTCAGAAAATCATGTTTACCCGCAATGTGCAGGGTGGCCCCAACAATCTGCGCGATATGGCGCACTTCGTCAGTGATGAAGTGTATGAAGCCATCACCGGCTACCGCGGTGTTTTCCAGACCAAGCTCATCTATGTGCGCGAAGACCGTCAGAAAGGCCGCAGTACGTTCAAATTGTTCCAGTCTGATCAGGATGGCGCACGTGAATTTACCCTGATGACCAGCAGTGAGCCTATCCTCTCGCCGGACTGGTCTCCGGATGGCACTCAGGTTGCCTACGTCTCGTTTGAGGGGCGCAAGCCTGGCATCTACCTGCAGACGATTGCGACCGGCAAACGTGAGCGTTTGACGGCATTCAAGGGGCTTAATGGTGCGCCGCAGTTTTCACCGGATGGTCGCAGCCTGGCCATGTGTTTGTCCAAGGACGGCAACCCCGAAATTTATGTGATGGATATTGCCTCGCGCCAGTTGCGTCGTGTTACCAATCATTTCGGTATTGATACCGAGCCTTCATGGACGGTTGATGGGCGTGAAATCATCTTCACTTCCAGTCGTGGCGGCAAGCCGCAGTTGTACAAGGTGAATCTGGCATCCGGCCAGACGGATCGCCTGACCTTCGAGGGTGATTACAATGCTCATGGCCATATGTCTCCGGATGGCAAGTTGATTGCCTTTGTTCACCGTCGCGAAGGCATCTTTCATACTGCCGTACAGGATGTGAAATCCGGTCGTATCACCATCCTGACCCAGACGGATCTGGATGAATCGCCGACATTGGCTCCTAATGGGCGCATGCTGATGTATGCCACCAAACAGGGTAATCGCGGTGTGTTGTCATCGGTATCCGTTGATGGTGGCGTGCAGGTGCATTTGCCTTCGCAGAGCGGGGATGTTCGTGAGCCTGCCTGGGGGCCATTCAAGCCGCGTTGATGTTTGCCAACCCCGGCGCCTTGCGAGCACGGCGCCGGGCCTGATGCTGATTTGCCCGAAAAAAGTGCGTGAAATGCCGTAAAAACAGCGCAAAAAAGACTGGCATGCGTCAGGATTCCGTACTAATATTGCGCGCGCTGTCGCCAGCGGCTGCATCAGCTTCAATGGCGGATCAGAGTTTCTTCAGGGTTTTTCACGAGTTTAGAGTCGTGATACTACTTTGAAGTGCTATAATCGTGTTTTCTTAACCACTGTCACTGAAGGAAGGCCTATGTCTACTATGCAAAAACTGATCGGCGTAATGTTCGCTATGGTTCTGGTTGCTGGCTGCTCTAGCCAAAACAAAGATGACCAGGGCGCTGGCGATAACTCTGGTGCCGCTACTACCGGCGATGCTTCTTGGGATTCCGTACGCAGCCAGTTCGGCAACGTCGTTTACTTCGAATTCGACAAGTCTGACATCCTGCCTGCTTCAGAAGAAATCCTGAACGCTTACGGTAAACTGCTGAAATCTACTGGCGATAACGCCACTCTGGAAGGCCATGCTGATGAGCGCGGTACTCGCGAATACAACATGGCTCTGGGCGAGCGTCGTGGCAAAGCTGTTGCAGACTTCCTGACTGTTCAGGGCGTTGCTGCCAGCCAGCTGGAAGTTGTTAGCTTTGGTGAAGAGCGTCCAGCAGTTGCCGAGAGCAACGAAGCTGCATGGTCTAAAAACCGTCGCGTAGAAATCATCAAGAAGTAATCCTGCGGGATCTTGGTGGTCAGTGTAAAAACTGACGAAGTAAAAAGGCCAGCATATGCTGGCCTTTTTCTTGTGCGCATGTTTTGTGCGTGAATGGATACTTTGTCTCTATTGCGGATAATATTCCCCTGATCAAGGTCTTATCGTCGGGTATGACCAACTCGTGTTTTGCAAAAGGAATCAATGATGAAAACGGCTTTGTCTGTCGTCGCTTTGTTAGGTCTTGTCGGGGCTTTGCCTGTCCTGGCTCAGGCTCCTGTCAATGATATCAGTACGCCTGCCGCGCAGCGCCGGATGCCGGTTTCCGGTGGTGTCGCTGTCGATGATGGTGGAAGTGCCCAGACCTATGGCACCGGCGCTGACGATAGCCCGGCGGCAGATAGCGGCATACGGCCAATTGTCCCGGCAGCCAGTAATTCCGAATCACGCCCTGAATCTCGCAGTTCATCCTCATATGCTTCCGGTAATGCGCCAGCGGGAGGTGAGGCAGGGCTTTATCGTCAGTTCCAGCAGCTGCAGGAAGAAGTTGCCAGCCTGCGAGGCCAGCTGGAAGAGCAGGCTTACCAGATCCAGAAGCTCAAACAGCAACAGCAGGACGATTTTGCCAGTCTGGATCGTCGTCTGGGTGCTGGTGGTACTGCTCCGTCTGCCGCTGCTGCTGATGGTGGGGCTGCAGCAGGGGATAGACCGTCAGCCGCCGCAAAACCCGCGGCAGCAGTTAATACTGATGGGCAGGAAGTTTATGAAGAGGCCTATGGCAAGCTGAAGGCAAAGGATTACGATGGAGCAATCGTTGCATTCAAGGCCTTTGTCAGCAAGTACCCAACCAGCGATTACGCTGCCAGTGCATGGTACTGGCTGGGTATCGTTTACCAGACCAAGGGAGACTTCGACAATGCCGGTAAGTCATTCGGCTCCCTGATAGAGCGCTTTCCTGATCATGCCAAGACCGATGATGCCAAATACAACCTCGGCAAAATCTATCATCAGCAGGGTAAGGCTGATAAGGCAAGGGTGCTATTGAAAGAAGTCGCCGCCGGTAAATCCAAATCTGCGCCGTTAGCTAAGACTTATCTTGAAAGTATGTGAGTTGGTTTGCGGCACTTCTCAGCCTTTTTCTGCGCGGGAAGCAGCCGCTACAGCAAATCAGCAAGAAAGCCTGCATGGCATTCACTTCCCTGAGAATGCGTTGGTTGACATCCAGCCATGTGGTCAAACTGTTCTTGCGGGCAGTCAGTTGGGTGTTGCGTTCCTTGGCCAGCCACAGGCCGCTGCCGTTGAAGCTGTAGACAGGGCGCAAATCCTTGCGATCTGACGCCGTGGATACCCTGTCTTTCATGTTGTCCAATACCAGTGGTTCGGCATTGGGTGTTTCATAGTAGGCAAGCACCATGTGCGCCTGATTGATGTGGGTGGCGATGACATAGGTGATACGCAACTTTTCTTCAGGAACGCCCAATTCTTTCAGTGTGAAGTATTTGGCGATGGCAAAATCCTCGCAATCTCCACCGTCGGTGCCCAGCATTTCTATCGGGGTGGCCCAGTAGTCCTTCTTGCCCCAGTGCTCCTCGTCAGGCATCCAGCGAATGCTGTTGAAGAAACGATTGACCTTGTTGAGCTTGTCCTTGATGGAGGCATCTTTTTGTTTGTCCAGCAGTTCGTACCAGTCCTCCATGCGTGCGCGCCCCCCCCGCCCGTATTTCTGTTCGGCAAAGGCAAGGATCTGGCTCTTGCTGGCAAAGTCGCACCAGGCGTAAACCGATAGCAGCAGCAGGGCTATGAGCAAAATATCGGGCCAAACCCGCTTGGCGGGATATGACGTCATGCATTCTTCATCCGGGATGAGGTCTGTCTGAAGTATAGGAACAGTACGGCAGAATGAAGGCGCGAGTGCATTTATGGTAAAGAGCTATTGCCGGCTCTCTGGTTGAAGGTAAATCGTCTAAGTGACTGTCTGTGGCGAGTCCCGTAGAGAGACTATACTCATGGCTCAATCATAGGGCAGAAACACAAACGCACACAGGCAGAAAAATGTGTGATGTTGGTGATTATTCCAAAAAAGAGGGCAGGTAGATGGCGACATTCTGGACGGGGTCTGCGCTTGCAGCAGACTATGGGCAAAATCGAATACAGGCACTGAAACAGGCAACACGTGTGGCATTCAATGCTGCTGACGACAGGCAGCTGGCACGCCGTGAGGCCTTCACCTGTCTGAACAAGGCCATCCGCATGGCGGTTATGGCCCAGTTTGATGAGCAGGAGCCGCCGCAGGCTGCTGAGGCGAATGATCAAATGGATGATGACTTGCTGATGCATTGCGGTTGTCTGGAATGCTTTCCGTATGCGCAGGTAGTGACAATGGCAGAGGCGCGCGCGGCCAGGATTTGATGCAGATTCTGCAGGAAATGAGTTGTTTAAGTCAGGAAAAATAATTACTATCGCTGCTCAATTAATATTGAACTAATTTATCGTCATGATGGCTTACATAAAAAAACCGGTAATTGTGCGACTGTGGCATTGCCATGTGTTGCGGTTTTTTTGCGTTTGACGTTTTGATTGTCTCGAACCAAAAGGCCGCGTTCTGCGGCCTTTTTTGTATCTGGTGAAACTTCACTACTGACAGAAAACTTCGCGGAATGTGGCAGGACACGATTCCGGGAGCCTGTGTTATGGAAGGAAAAGCAAGAAAGTATGCGGGTTTTATTGATCCGAATGTCTTGCTGGTTGGTATTTCAGCATTACTGTTTGCCTGCAAGGGGACGTTGATCAAATTTCTGTATGCACAGGGCGCAGCAGTGGCTGATGTCATGTTGTTGCGCATGTTGTTTTCGCTGCCGGTATACGCGTGGGTGTTGATTGCTCGCTTACCGGAAGCGCGTGGAATCTTCGGGGTGCGACAGTGGTTCGGTGTCTGCCTGGTGGGGGTCGCAGGCTACTATCTCGCCAGTTACCTGGATCTGCTCGGGCTGCAGACGGTCAGCCCGGGTCTTGAGCGTGTCATTCTTTACACGTATCCGGTTTTTGTTGTGTTGTTGTCGACGTTGGTGATGCGGAAGGTGGTTTCCATGTATCTGTGTCTTTGTGTCGCAGTGATTTACCTGGGATTGCTGCTGGTGTTTTATGCGGACATCCGTGCGCAGCCGGCAGGAGCTTTGTCGGAGATTGGCAGCGGAGCTGTCTATGTATTGTTGAGTGCAATCACCTTTGCTATCTATGTTGTCGGCAGTGATCACTACATGCGTACATTTTCCAGTGCCTTGTTTACGGCGGTGGCGATGATTGCGGCTTCACTGGCGATGGTGCTGCATTACGGTGTCACCAGTGCCTATACCGGGCTCATGCATTTGCCTGCTGCTGTTTATGGCTGGTGTGCCGTGACAGCGCTGGTGTTCACAGTGTTGCCATCTTTCATGATGTCTGCAGGTGTACGCCAGATCGGCTCTGCCAAGGCAGGTGCAGTGGGCATGATAGGGCCGGTTGCCACGGTTATTGTTGCGGGGCTTGCGCTGGGAGAACCGGTGACACTGTTGCAGCTGACTGGTCTAGGTCTTGTCATGCTCGGCGTGCACCGCCTGCATCGGCTGTGATTTATGGCAAAATGCCGCCTTTGCTTCAACGGGGGTTCTTGTGGCGGATCATTCCGGTTTTGATCACGATCTGTTTGAACGGTGTGCCGAGCGCATCATCACTGCCAGCCGTGATATTTACAGTCGCGGCTGGTCACCGGCCACATCCAGCAATTATTCCGTGCGTGTGGATGCAGATTGTTGTGCGATTACGGTGTCGGGCAAGCACAAGGGTGAATTGGGCTTGCGTGACGTGATGGCTGTTGATTTGCAGGGGCGGCCCTTGATGGATCGCAAACCCTCAGCAGAAACGCTTCTGCATACACAGCTCTATGCACGGGACGCTTCCGTCGGTGCGGTATTGCACACGCACTCTGTTCGCGCAACGGTATTGACGATGGAGTTGCCGGGTGTTGATACGCTGGTATTGCGTGGTTATGAGTTGCTGAAGGCGTTTGCTGGTGTTACCACTCACGATACAGAGCTTTGTATTCCTGTCTATGAGAACACACAGGATATGGTTCAGCTTTCGCAACAAGTCGAGGCCCGCATGCAGCGAGAAGGTACCGGTGTTGCCTATCTGATTCGCGGCCATGGTCTTTATACCTGGGCAGAAGATCTCACGTCCTGTATGCGTCATCTGGAAGCGCTGGAATTTCTGCTGGAATGTGAATGGCAGCGCCATCTGGCGCGTCGTGTCTGAGGAGACAATCATGAGTGCACTGAAAATTTTTCATGAAAGCAATCCGCAGCAAGCGCAAGAGATTACAAATGACCCTGTGCAGATTGCTCATTTCCTCAATGCCATAGGTGTGCGCTTCGAACAGTGGCAGCCGGATGCTCCGGTGCAGGCGGGCGATAGTCAGGAGGCAATTCTTGCTGCCTATCGCAGCGATATTGCGCGTATTGTTGCGGAAGAAGGGTTTGTGACTGTCGATGTCATCAGTCTCAATTCAAATCATCCGGACAAGGAAGCTTTGCGGCAAAAGTTTCTCAGTGAGCATTGTCATGGTGAAGATGAGGTGCGTTTTTTTGTTGACGGCGTAGGTCTGTTTTATTTGCATGTCGGAGACAAGGTTTACAGCGTGCTGTGCGAGAAAGGGGATTACCTGAGCGTGCCGGCCAATACGCCGCACTGGTTTGATCTTGGGCCCGAACCTGAGCTGGCGGCGATCCGTTTCTTCAACAATCCCGAGGGCTGGGTGGCGCATTACACGGGTAGTGTCATCGCTGAGCGTTTTCCCCGATTGGACAGTTGATTCATGATCAAGGCAATTCTGACTGACATAGAAGGAACCACGAGTTCCATTTCCTTTGTGCGCGATGTGCTTTTTCCCTATGCCGCCCGGCATTTACCGATGTTTGTGCGTGCCAATGCGCATGATCCTGACGTGCAGGCGCAGTTGAGTGCAGTGGCGCAGGAAGTGGGCATCGATGCTGGCGATCACGAAGCCATTCTTGCGGTCTTGTTGGGATGGATTGCCGAAGACAGAAAAGCTACACCCTTGAAAACATTGCAGGGTATGCTCTGGGAGCATGGGTATCGCAACGGTGATTATCGTGCGCATGTGTATGCAGATGCATATGAGCAATTGCGACAGTGGCAAGCAGATGGCTTGCCGCTCTATGTCTACTCATCAGGCTCGATACAGGCGCAGAAGCTTTTTTTTGGTTTCAGTGAATATGGCGACATGACGCCGTTTTTTTCCGGTTATTTCGACACCACGATTGGGTCGAAGCAGTCTGTGGATTCATATCGCAGGATTGTGGAAGTCATTGGCTTGCCTGCCGATAGCATCTTGTTTCTTTCGGATATTGCAGCGGAGCTGGAAGCTGCAAAACTGGCAGGCTTGCAGACATGCTGGTTGGTGCGGCCAGCCGACACCACGGCAGATGAAGCGGCAATTGCGACGAGTGTGCATAAGGTTGCCGGGGATTTTTCGCAGATCGCTCTATCTTGAGCTACCGCGTTTCACCCGTACGTTTCAGTTTTTCAATCATTTCCGGGGGAAGTTCAATGCCAGGGCAATCGCGCAGCGCGGCTGCCTGTATGCCTGGGCCGTCGGCTTGTAAGAATACTGTGTGGAGTTTGTTGTTGATGTTCTCCAGCTGCGAATTATAAGCACCGGTATTCATTTGCCAGATTGTGCGCAATCTGTCGGTAGTAAACAGTTTTTCCGACTGGGTCAGCAGGCGAATTTTTTCATAATAAGCTGCTGTTTCCGCGTCGCTGATCAAATTTTTATCGTGTTGCACGCTGGTACAGTATCCGGGTGGCAGAAGGCGCTGCATATGTCCCGGCCGCCAGTTTTTCTGCCTGGGATTTCTTGTCATGCGAGCGAGCAACGGGTCTGTGATGCCAAGCATGTCAATGACAATATCATCATTGCCCAGACAGTAGCCGCGAAAGCCAACTGTATGTGCGCTGCTGACATGCAGGCCCTGCCTTTTCTGTTCAAAACTGTCCTGGCACCAGCCGTGATCCTCAAGTAACGGCGTGTCCCGATAAAAATATTTCCAGGCGGCGGTGAACCAGTAATAGAAGTAACGCTCCTGCGTGATGCCATCAGCAGTATCCGCCATGCGGAACGGCTCTGCTCCCCATTTGAATGGCGTGAGCAGTGGGGGTTGCCACAAGGTCATGCTGGTGATTGCGGCCAGTGTTGCCAGCGAGAGTGTCGCGGTGTCGCGATTGAAAAGGCGGTGAGTCGTTGTGGTAGTTGCCGGGTAGGTCAGCAGAATGGCGCAGAGCAGGCAGTCCCAGGAAAAAAAACGTCCGCGCATGAAATCGCCGCCTATCCAGAAAACATAGCAAAGATGCAATGCAACGCCGGCAGCTATCAGGCGGGTTTTGCTGTTGCGGCCCAATAATCCGGCCAGAATGCCAGCGAGCAGCAAAAAGATACTGATGAAATCGCGTGGTACGGATGTCTTGAAATACAGTGCACCGCGCAGCAGCAGATCAGTACGGGGTACGCTGCTTGCAAGTTTGGCATAGGCCGTGTTGGGCAGTGGGAAGCCATAGTAAATCAGTGAAAAAAGACTCCACGCTGTCAGGGGTAGCAACAGTGCGCAAAGCGGTTGCAGAAGCGGTGTCTTCGTTTTTCTGGCGTCATACAGAGACTGCATGAGAAGCGGAATGACAAACAGCAGGAGGTCATGGCGCGTGACCAGCAATAATCCGCAGGCGATGCATAGTGCGTTGAGATTTTCGAGCTTGTTTGGGGTTGGCAGTAAATAAAAGCGGACAGCAAATGACAGCAGGCAGTATGCAAGCGGATTTTCCAGTCCTGAGCTGGTGAAGTCGAAGAATGCTTGGGAAAAGGCCAGCAGGATTACCAGCGCCAGCCATCGCCAGGCGGAGCCCAGCAGCTTGTGGAGATTCCACAGCAGCACGGCATTGCACGCTGCACTGAGGAGGATGCTATTTAGGTAATGATTGCGGTGGACGAAGCCCATAACTGCCAGCAAGCTGTACCACAGCGGGCTGGTGAAGACCTGCACCCGTTCATGCGGGTTCCAGCGCGGCCCGTTGCCATCCAGTAGCTGCTCCAGGCTGCGAAAAATGATGAATGCATCGTCGCTGACCCATGCATTTTTAAAAAATACAGCAGCGTAGAGCAGGGTTCCGATACTGTAGAAAATGAATGGCAGGTGTTTTTTCACTTTGTGTGGCAGCCTGATGTGCTGTTTGCCGGACATTGTAAGCCGCTATGGATGATATTGCAGATGTCTGCGCTAGACTGCGCTTTTGGATGGAGTGTGATTTGCCGATGATTGATCTGGTTGAGCAGCTACTGCAGCAGCAAAATGAATGCACCTTGTGCTGGACGAGAGCCGACGGCAGCCCTGCTGCAACAATTGTCAGTTTCCTGTGGGCTGACCAGAGTCTTTGGATGACTGCATTGGCGGGTTGCGGGCGAGTGCGGGCGCTGGAGCGTGATGCGCGTGCGGCGATAGCCGTTACCGGCAAGGGGACGTCCCTGGGCATGAGTCGCTGTGTGTCCATGCAGGGGCGCTGTGTTGTGCGCCGCGAGCCCGAGATCCGCGACTGGTTTTTCCCGGCATTTGCCGCAGCTGTGTTGCCTGGCAGCCGAAAAGGCGCGGCGATGATGGCCGGTATGCTGAGTGGCCCGGAGAATCTGGTGCTGCAATTTGCACCGGAACGCTATATTCCGCATGACAGCCATGAAATGATGGTAATGGCTGACCAGCTATAGCGGTAATTGGTAAATTTTTGGCAGTTTGTTCTTGACCGCTCTACGGTCGCTTTATAAGATACGCGGCCTCGAAAGAGTCCGTTCCGACTTAGCTCAGCGGTAGAGCAGTTGACTGTTAATCAATTGGTCGGTGGTTCGATCCCACCAGTCGGAGCCATATTCCGAGGGCACTTGTTATCCCAGTCGGGGATTCAGGCAAGTGTCCTTTTTTTTACCTTGGCAAGGTAGCTCAGCTGGTTAGAGCACAACACTCATAATGTTGGGGTCCCCGGTTCGATTCCGGGCCTTGCTACCATATTCCTTAGCTGATGGCGTTTGCAATGACATCAGATTCCCTGAAAACCGCTTTCCCTCCTGCATCCAGACCATTTGTTGTTGCATCGGATTTTGCCCCGGCTGGAGACCAGCCGGCAGCCATTGATGCATTGGTTGCTGGTGTCCATAGCGGTCTCATGGCGCAGACGCTGCTCGGTGTAACGGGGTCAGGTAAAACATTCACCGTTGCCAACGTGATTGAGCGCCTGCAGCGCCCGACTATCGTGCTCGCCCCCAATCGTACGCTGGCTGCACAACTGTATGGCGAGTTTCGTGAGTTCTTTCCGCGCAACGCGGTGGAATATTTTGTTTCCTATTACGATTACTACCAGCCGGAAGCCTATGTGCCGTCTTCCGATACCTACATTGAAAAAGATGCCTCGGTAAATGAACACATCGAGCAGATGCGTCTGTCTGCCACCAAGGCGCTGCTGGAGCGGCGCGATGTCATTGTGGTGGCCACGGTTTCATCCATCTACGGTCTCGGTGATCCTGAACAATATCTGAGCATGGTCATGCACATGACTCGCGGTGATCGTATCGACCAGCGCGAATTGTTGCGTCGCCTGGCCGAGTTGCAGTACACACGCAATGATATTGATTTTCGGCGAGCCACATATCGCTGTCGCGGTGACGTGATTGATATCTATCCGGCCGATTCCGATATGGAGGCCATACGTATCGCCTTGTTTGATGACGAGATTGAAACCATCAGCGGCTTCGATCCGCTCACAGGCGAAATTCTGCGCAAGCTGCCACGTGTGACGATCTTCCCGAAGAGTCATTATGTAACGCCGCGCGAGCAGGTGGTGTCGCAGATTGATGCCATCAAGCAGGAATTGCGTGAACGCCTGGAACAATTGCGCAATCTGGAAAAGCTGGTGGAAGCGCAGCGTCTGGAGCAGCGCACGGTCTACGATATCGAAATGATTACCGAGCTTGGCTATTGCAACGGTATCGAAAATTACTCGCGCTATCTTTCGGGGCGTCCGCCTGGTGAACCGCCACCGACCTTGTTTGACTACCTGCCGGACAATGCCTTGCTGGTCATTGACGAATCGCATGTCACCATTCCTCAGCTGGGTGGCATGTATCGCGGTGACCGCTCACGCAAGGAAACCCTTGTTGAATACGGTTTTCGCTTGCCATCGGCACTGGATAATCGCCCGATGCGTTTTGATGAATGGGAGCGTGTTGCGCCGCAGGCCATTTACGTATCGGCAACGCCCGGGCCTTATGAAGAAACGCATGCCGGGCAGGTAGTGGAGCAGGTGGTGCGCCCCACCGGCTTGATTGATCCTGAGATAGAAGTGCGGCCGGCCACCACGCAGGTGGATGACCTGTTGTCGGAAATTCGTTTGCGGGTGGCGCAGCATGATCGCGTGCTGGTCACGACATTGACCAAGCGCATGTCCGAAGACCTGACCGATTATCTGATGGATCACGGTGTGCGTGTACGCTATCTGCATTCGGATATTGATACCGTCGAGCGTGTGGAAATCATTCGGGATCTGCGCCTGGGAGAATTCGATGTCCTGGTAGGCATCAACCTGTTGCGTGAAGGTCTGGATATGCCGGAAGTGTCATTGGTCGCGATTCTGGATGCAGACAAGGAGGGCTTCCTGCGTTCGGAGCGTTCGTTGATACAGACGATTGGCCGCGCGGCGCGCAACCTGAATGGCAAGGCCATCCTCTATGCGGACCGCATCACGGGCTCCATGCAGCGTGCCATGGATGAGACTGACCGCCGTCGCACGAAACAGATCGAATTCAATCGCCAGCACGGCATTGTGCCGCGTGGTGTGAAGAAATCTGTCGTGGATATCATGGAGGGCGCCGTACCTGGCGCGCGCAGCAAGAACCGCAAGCGCGAACTGAAAGTCGCGGAGAGTCGTGGAAAATACCGTGTCAACATCGATGACATGTCTATGGAAGAAATGACAAAAGCCATTCAGAAGCTTGAGAAACAGATGATCGCCCACGCGAAGAATCTGGAGTTTGAAGAGGCTGCTGCAGTTCGCGACGAATTGAAACGTATACGCGAAAAGGCATTTCTATGAACCATCTGTTGACAAGTGACAATGCATGAACAAGCGTGCTTGGTTATCCGTGATCCTGGTGCTGGGAAGTGTAGCTGTCTGGATACAGGGCAGTGATGTGGTCGATCTGGTTGTACGTAACCAGGAAGTATTATTCGGACGTTATTCGCGAGCGCACTTTGGCAGTTTGCTATTGCTGACATTGCTCTTGTGGCTGGTTGCTGGGCCGCTGTGGGCGACGCGTCACAAGCCGGTAGGCGAAAGTCTTGCCGCGGTGCTCATGACGGTGTTGTCGACGACTTTGAGCCTGTTTGTCCTGGTTGTGGGTAGCGGTTTTTTCAACAAGCCGCGCTATGTGGAAAAAACATTGAATGAAATTGATGCCGAAACCGGTATCGTGCTGAGTGGTGTTTCGCGCCATCGGCCGCCGAAAGAGCGTTACGAGTTGATTCAGGCGGACATGCCAGAGCAGTTGCGCAGCTATCCGGATGCGCCGGAGGGTTATCCGGCATTTCCTGTGGTGCTGACCACGGATGCCAACGGTTTCCGCAATGCCGATCAGGGTTGTGGCGGTGTCTGCAGTCATTACGATGTGGTCGCTGTCGGTGATTCGTTTGTTGCCGGATCACAAGTGTCCGACGAGCAGATGTGGACAGAGTTGTTACGCAAGGATATGGGGGCGTCGCTTTACAATCTCGGCGTTTCCGGTACTGCGCCGCAAGTCTATCTCAATAATTTTGTGCAACTGGGGCGAAAATTCACGCCTAAAACGGTTTTGCTGATGTTGTACGAAGGTAATGATTTTCGCGATGCCGAACCCCTGAAATCGGCAGCAGATGTTCAGAAAGCTGCAGCAAGTCAACCGCGTCGGCGCAGTGTGGATATCGGTACACTGGCTCAGGCATCTCCGGTGACGAAGGGGCTTAAACGGTTATCGGCTGAAGTGTTTTCTGCTGTGGGCAGTGATAGTCCTCTACCGGAATACACCGCGCAAATGGGGTGGATGCCTGTTCGGATAAACACGTCATCCGGATCGCAGTTCTACAGTTTTGATCCCAAGCGTCTGGTGTATCTCAATAATGATCCCGCACAGTTTTCGCAGTCTTCACAATGGCGCAATGTTCGCGCCATTCTCGAACAGTTCACGGCGCTGGCGGCGCGCGATCATTTTCGGTTGGTGTTGGTCTATGCGCCAAGTGCTCCGCACGTGGTGATGCCGCTGGTGCAGGAGCGTATTCCTGCTGATGCCCTGTTACGTTTTGTTCGCTATGCCGATGATGGCATCGGTGGTGATGCAAATGCTGTCAAACAACAGTTGTTTGCGCGCCTCGACACACAGGAAAATGCCGTGATGGACTGGTGCCGTGAGCAGCAGATTGATTTCATCAGCACCACGGTGCCGTTGCGCGCTGCCGCAGCAGCAGGGCGTCAGGTCTATTTTACCTACGATCAGCATTGGACACCCGACGGCAATGCGGTTGTGGCTGACGTTGTATCCCGTTATCTGAAATCCCATTGAGCTCTTTCAAACGATGGCACAGGGTTGTGCCATATAGACCTCCCGCCGCCTTGGCATTGCTCTTGCTCTAAACCCTCCAAGCCCATCAAGTGTCAAAAAACCGGAGGGGGCAATGGACAAGGCTCTTTATATCGCAATGACGGGCGCTGGCCAGGCGATGCAGGCCCAGTCGGGGCACGCCAATAATCTGGCAAATGCCAATACCACGGGGTTTCGCGCCGATTACATGCAGGCGCGCGCGCAGCCGGTGTTCTACGGTGACGGTTTGCCGACACGTGCCTATGCGCAGGCGGAAAATCCTGCCAGTGATTTCACCCAGGGTTCATTGATGGAAACCGGTGGCGAACTGGATGTCGCTATCGATGGCGAGGGATTTATCGCCGTGCTCGGAAAGGATGGCAAGGAAGCCTACACGCGGGCCGGGAGCCTGCAGATGGATGCCAATGGGATGTTGCGCACCGGCAATGGATTGCCGGTGCTCGGCAATGGCAGTCCGGTCACCATTCCACAACAGGAAAAAATAGAGATCGGTGTCGATGGCACCATCAATATCCGCCCGCTCGGCGGCAAAGCCAATGAATTGTCGTCACTGGATCGTATCAAGCTGGTAAAGCCTGATCTCAAGAACCTGGAAAAAGGTGCTGACGGCTTGTTTCGCATGAAAGACGGAAAGCCGGTAGAGGCGGATCCTTTCGTGCGCGTATCACAGGGTTATCTCGAGAGCAGCAATGTCAATGCAGTCGCCGAGATGATTGACGTGCTGCAGCTCGCGCGCAGTTACGAATTACAGGTCAAGATGATGCAGACCGTGAGCAGCAACGCCGATGCCTCGGCACGTGTGTTGCAAGTCGGCTAGTGAACTGAAGCGGAGACAAAATCATGACATCAGCTTCCTTGTGGATCAGTAAAACCGGTTTGAGTGCGCAGGATCGCAACCTGGCCACGATCGCCAACAATCTGGCGAACGCGGCGACAGTGGGATTCAAGCGCGATCGTGCAGTGTTTGAAGATTTGCTGTACCAGATCAAGCGTCAGCCGGGCGCGCAATCATCAGAAAGTTCGCAACTGCCTTCCGGTATGCAAATCGGTACGGGTGTGCGCGTAGTCGGTACACAGAAACAGTTTACTGAAGGCAACCTGCAAGTGACGGAGCAGGCGCTGGACTGGGCGATCAACGGCCGCGGATTTTTTCAGGTGCTGCTGCCGGATGGCAATATCGGTTACACGCGCAACGGACAGTTTCATCTGGATGACCAGGGCAATATTGTCGATGTGAATGGTTTTGCACTTGATCCCGCCATCGCCATTCCTGCGGATGCAGTGCGCATTACTGTCAGCAAGGACGGCATTGTCGATGCCACGATTGCCGGTCAGCCCGGTGTGACGCAGATCGGTCAGGTGCAGCCGGTGGATTTCATCAATCCGGCAGGATTGGAAGCCATTGGTGCCAATTTATTCATAGAAACGGCAGCCAGCGGTTCGCCGCAGACCGGCACGCCCGGGCAGGGTGGTCTAGGACAAATCGAACAGGGATCGCTGGAAGCATCGAATGTCGATGTGGTGGAAGAAATGGTCAACATGATCACCACGCAGCGCGTGTACGAAATGAATTCCAAAGTGTTGTCGACAGCCGACCAGATGCTGCAAGTTCTCTCCCAGGCGGTATAAAAGTCATGCATGATTTTTTGCAGATAACCAGGCGTATAAGCGGATACCTTGCAGGTATTGTGCTGGCGTGTCTGCAAGCGTGTGTGGTGCATGAGCCTCCGATTGCAGGCGACCCGCGTTATTCGCCAGTCGATTTGCCGTCCCGCACGGCTCCGCCGGCAACGCGCGGTTCGCTTTATCACGAAGGCTTCCAGATGCAATTGTTTAACGACCAGTTGGCGCATCAGGTAGGTGATGTCATTACTGTTGTCTTGCAGGAGTCTACCGTCTCGAAAAAATCCTCGAAGTCCAGTATCAAGAAAGAGAGCAGCAACGACATGCCAGCGCCAACCCTGTTTGGTGACAGCCTGGAATTGATGGGCAAGGAACTGTCGGCTTCCATTGACCAGAAACGGGATTTTGACGGAGAAGCCAAGGCAGACCAGAGCAACAGTCTCAGCGGCAATATCACAGTCACCGTTGCCGATGTGCTGCCTAACGGCAATTTACTTGTGCGCGGTGAAAAATGGATGGAGTTGAATAACGGTGATGAATTCATTCGCATCAGCGGGCTGGTGCGCCCGCAGGATATTGAGCCCGATAACACGGTGATATCGACAAGACTGGCCAATGCACGCATCACCTACAGTGGCAAAGGGCAGTTTGCCGATGCCAATCATATGGGTTGGTTCAGCCGTTTCTTCAACAGTCAGTACTGGCCTTTCTGATGAATACCTTGCTGCGAATCTTCTTCCTGACAGCAACATTGCTGCTGTGTTCCGGCTCATTACTGGCTGACCGCATCAAGGATCTTGCCAGTGTAGAAGGTGTGCGCAGCAACTCGCTGCTGGGTTATGGATTGGTGGTGGGGCTGGATGGCACGGGTGACCAGAGTGCGCAGACCCCGTTCACAACACAGGCATTCATCAGCATGTTGAAGCAACTGGGTGTCACTGTGCCGCCAGACGTAAAAATGCAATTGAAAAATATTGCTGCAGTTTCCGTACAGGCAGATCTGCCAGCATTTGCGCGCCCTGGGCAAACGCTGGATGTCAATGTGACTTCCATCGGCAACGCCAAGAGCCTGCGTGGCGGCACGCTGTTGATGACACCATTGAAAGCAGTGGATGGCCAGATTTACGCGATCGCACAAGGCAGTGTGGTGGTTTCCGGATTTGGTGCGGAAGGTACAGACGGTTCGAAAATAAAAGTGAATCAATCGAACAATGGCAGTGTGCCCGGTGGCGCAAAAGTGGAGAAGGCGGTCGACAGCGGTTTTGAAAACAATCCCGCGTTGACCTTGCAGCTCAATCGTTCGGATTTCACCACGGCCAAGCGTATTGCCGACAGTATCAATGATGTTTTTGGTCCCGGTGTGGCGCGTGCGCTGGATGCCGGTGCCGTGCATGTCGATGCGCCGGCAGACAGCAACAGCAAGGTGACATTCCTGTCGATGCTGGAAAATCTGGAAATTGATCCGGGTGAGGAAGCGGCACGTGTGGTGATTAATTCGCGCACAGGAACCATTGTGGTTGGCAACAAGGTGAAAGTATCTCCGGTTGCAGTAACGCACGGCAGTTTGACGGTGACGGTTTCCGAAGACATGCAGGTCAGCCAACCCAATGCCGGTGCGCTGGGTGGTGGTACAGGGCAGACAGTGGTAGTGCCGAAGAGCAAGGTTAGCGTGGATGAAGAAAAGAAACCGATGTTCCTGTTTCCCAACCAGACCAGTCTTGAGGATATCGTCAAGGCCGTCAATCAAGTCGGTGCAGCCCCCGGTGACCTGATGGCGATACTGGAAGCGATGAAACGTGCCGGTGCCTTGAAAGCAGAGTTGATCGTCATTTGATGAAGTGAGTGCCATGAACTCAGCCATTGACAGCATGGGAAAAAACGGCAGCCCGGCAGCGGCTGCCAGCAATTACAATGATCTTTCTGCTTTGCAAAACATCAGCAGATTGGGCCGAAAAAATTCTGCAGCTGGTATGGAAGCAGTTGCGAAACAGTTTGAATCGCTGTTTACCGGCATGATGATGAAATCCATGCGCGATGCCAACAAGGCATTTGAAGACGGCAATATCGGTCACGGTCAGGAATCCGAATTTTACCGCGACATGTATGACAAGCAATTGGCGTTGTCCTTGAGTCAGGGCAAGGGCATTGGTCTGGCAGAAGTATTGACGAAACAGTTTCGCATGCAATATTCCAGACCGGCAGCTGTCTCAGGCAATGGCCAGCTTTCAACTGAGCGGGCTTCCGGATCGGGCCTGTCCTTGCATGGTGCAGCGCAGCCGGTGCGGGAAATCGGGGAGACGACACGCAATATCGAGCCACTGGATCGTGCTGCGCGCATGGAAAGAGGATTTTCTCTTCCTGGTGCGGCTGTCAGTGCATTGAAGACAGCGATGGATAATCGTGCCCTGCAGGATGCTGTAGCACTGGATGTGGAAGTGGTGAGCGATGGAATTGCGAACAGTGCGCATGCCAACTGGGGCAATAGCGTGCAGGTATCAACACCGGATACACGTCAGAGTTTCAGCCCGATTGCCAATACGGATAATGGTGGTGACGGCCGTTTTGAATCACAACAGGATTTCGTCGATACCTTGATGCCATTGTTCCAGCGATATGCCGAGCCACTCGGGCTTGATCCGCGGGCATTGCTTTCGCAAGCAGCACTGGAAACCGGTTGGGGCAAGCACATGATGCGCTGTGCGGATGGCAGTAATACTTGCAATCTTTTCGGCATCAAGGCGGGTAGTAGTTGGGAGGGCGCTATCGCCAAGGTTTCCACCACCGAATACAGTGATGGCATACCGGTCAAAACCGTTGCCAGCTTCCGCGCCTATGACAACTATGCAGAGAGTGTGCGCGACTATGTGCACATGATGGCGATGAATCCGCGTTACCGTTCTGCCATCATCAAGGGTGGCAATCCTGTCGGATATTTCAGTGAGCTGCAGAAAGCTGGTTATGCGACTGATCCGGCTTACGCGAAGAAAATGTTCAGTATCTATAAAAGCCCAGTACTGGCACAGCTGGATAATCCTGCCAGCCGAACACATGTGCAGGATGTCGCACGCAATACTGACGCCTCTGCTACGGCAGGTAGGAGCTGACAATGGCTAACTTGCTGGCGATTGCCATCAGTGGTTTGCGCATCAACCAGAGTGCACTGGCTACAACAGGCCATAACATTTCCAACGCAAACACGGAAGGATATACACGGCAGCGTGTCGAGGCAGAAGCCAATGCTCCGTATCGTGTCGGTGTCGGTTATCTGGGCACGGGCGCGCACGTTTCTGCCATCTCGCGTATTGCCAATGAATTCCTGGTGCAACAGTTGCGCGCCGACACCTCCATGCACAGCCAGCTGGATGCCTATTCAACAAAGTTGGAGCAGCTTGATAATTATCTGGGTGATTCCAGTACCGGCCTTTCTTCGGCCATGAATGATTTTTTTGCCAGTTTGCAGAGTGCCAGTGACAGTCCGGCATCCATTCCTTCACGCCAGCTGGTGTTGAGCAATTGTGACGTGCTGGCACAGCGCTTCAATGGCGTTTACGCCAAGATGGATGAAATCAACAGTTTTGTAAATTCTGAAATGGACAGCAATGTCAAACAGATCAATACACTGGCGGTGAGCATTGCCGAGATCAACGATACCATCGCGCTGACGCAGGGTTCTACCGCTGGCGGTATTCCTGCCAATGATTTGCTGGATAAGCGCGACCAGTTGCTGCGTGATTTGTCAGGTTACGTCAACATCACCACGGCTGAACAAAAAGATGGGCGGACCAATGTGTTTATTGGCAAAGGCCAGCCGCTGGTGATTGGCAATGTTGTGAGCCGCTTGCAGGTTATCAATGGTGATGCAGGTTCCGCGCGCAAGGAAATTGCCTATGTCGGAAAAAATGGCATGCCGCCTTTGCAGGTGTCGCGCGACATTACCGGCGGTAAACTGGGCGGCTTGCTGGATTTTCGCAACAATGTGCTGGACAAGAGTTTCAATGAGGTAGGGCGGCTGACGCTCGCATTGTCGGATGCCATGAATCGCCAGCAGGCCAGCGGCCTGGATTTGCGAGGTAACTACGGTGGCTTGTTGTTCAGTGACATCAATGAAAGACAGATGACGCTGGATCGCGTGGTGGCCGCCTCTACCAATGCACAACCTGATGACCGTGTTGTCAGTGTCAATATTGATGACACATCGAAATTGAGCGACAGCGAATATCGCCTTGAACTGTCTGGGCAGGGTGCGGGCAGTTACAGTCTTGTGCGTTTGTCAGACAACACGGAAGTGGCAGCCGGTGCGTTTTCATCGCGGCCGGCTGTCATAGAAGCAGATGGATTTTCCATCACGCTGGAAAGTGGAACATTCCAGAATGGTGATGCCTTCCGCATAGTGCCTTCACGTTTTGCTGCGCGCGATTTTGCCCTGGAGGCTACGCGGCCCGAGGCGCTGGCATTTGCGGCGCCTGTCACTACCAGTAATGATCTCGGCAATACCGGCACCGGGAAGGTGACGCAGGCGCAGATGCTGCAGGTGATAGGCAGTGATGGAGCGCGTCTGTCTTCCTTTGCTGATCCGGGCAAATTGTCTCCGCCGCTGATCGTGCGTTTCACGTCGCCGACAACGTACGATATTCTCGACAACAGTGATCCCGCCCATCCGAAAGCGTTGACGCCGCCGCTGACCAACCTGATGTTCGTGCCCGGGCGCATGAACAACATACTGGCAACGGAACCGGGCCAGACCACGGTTGCCAGTAACGGATTCAATGCCGGGCGCATTGCCAACAATGTGGTGACAATTCCGCCGGGTCCGCAGCCGGCGAATGCGTTTCAGGCAGAGACCTTGTCCATTACCTACACGGATCCCGTCACCGGTATGTCTGCAGTGCCTGCTACGCTGGGCATCGCTGCCGGTACCAGTGCGCGCGATATCGCCGCCACGCTTTCGAGCTTGCAGGGTGTAAGCGCATCAGCTTCCACTTATATGGCGTTGCAGCTGCAGGACGATGCCGCAGGGCAGCGTCTGGAAGTGACACTGAACGGTGTCGATCTCACCGCGCCGGTTAGTGGCACAACGGGTCTGGTGTATCCACCGGTGCCGCTGACGACGGATTACCTTGCAGATGCGATCAATAACAGCACGCTGGCAGCCAACGGTGTGCGCGCAGTGAGTGATGGCATTACCTTGCGAATCTATTCTTCACGCGGCGATGATTTCCAGCTGCAGGTGGGAGGGGATGCGACCGATGCCGTGCTGGTCAAAGGCGACAAACCTGCCAGCCTGCAGAGCACCGTCAGTATTGCCAATGGTGTTAATTTCAATGCCGGCGCGCCAACCAGTTTTACTCTCGATATCGGTACCGGTCCGCGCACCATCCAGCTTGCCGGTGTGTTCAATGATCAGGCCTCTGCAGTTGCCTACATCCAGCAGCAGATTGATACCACTTTCAACAGCCCGAGCAAGGTTGTGGTGCAGGCACAGCCTGACGGCACATTGAGTTTCAGCACGTTTGACAACGCGCACACGGCCACGATTGCCATCGCTGCTGTGACAAATGATGTGTTGGGCCTGACTTCGGCAGCAGCTGAAGGTGCTGTAGTGCCGACGGATATCGTCGCTGTTGCTGGTGCTGGCGCGTTGCCGGCACACAACGCGCTGACAGTGGGTGGTGAGTTGAGTGTCACGCTCCAGGCGGGCTATGCGCTCACTTCCAGTGCTTTTGGCATGGGCAATATTTTTACTAGCCAGCCACCTGCGGCCAGCAATTATTTCGGTTATGCGTTTTCGATCAACGGCTATCCGGATGCCGGTGATACGTTTTCTGCCAACTTCAACAGCAATGGTGTGTCGGATAATCGCAATCTGGTCGATGCCATTGCCTTGCAGCGCAAGAATCTGATCAGCGGCACGCAGTCATTCGGTTCTGCTTACGCGCAAACAGTATCGCGGGTTGGTACGGAAACCAGTCAGGCCATGGTCAATCTCGATGCCAGTGCCAGTGTCATGCAGCAGACCGAGGAGCTGCGCAACACGGTATCCGGCGTCAATCTCGACGAAGAGGCGGCAGATCTGGTCAAGTTCCAGATGGCCTACAACGCGTCCAGTAAAGTTATTTCTGTCGCGCGGGAAATGTTTGACACCTTGATCAACGCTTTCAGCTGACCATTCTGATTAATTGAGAGTACCCATCATGCGCATTTCATCCTTGCAGGTTTTTAATACGGGCGTCAGTAACATGCTGAATGTCCAGCAGGAAACGGCAAGAACGCAGCAGCAGATTTCCAGCGGCAAGCGCATGCTGTCGCCGTCGGATGATCCGGTTGCCGCCACGCAGGTGATGCAGCTGAATCAGGAAAGTGCATTGCGCTCCCAATACCAGGACAACATCAAGCAGGTGCAGAATCGTCTGGAGCAGGAAGACGGTATTCTCAATAGCGTCAACAATTCGCTGATGCGGGTGCGGGAGTTGACGATACAGGCCAACAATGGCGCCAACTCTCATGCGGATCGCAAATCGATTGCCGAAGAGATCGCGGTGCGCGCGCAGGAATTGCTGGATTTGATGAACACGCGCGATGCCAACAATGAATTCCTGTTTTCCGGATTCAAGGGTGACATGCAGGCATTTGTTGATAATGGTACGGGTACCGTGCGCTATCAGGGTGATGAAGGGCAGCGCCTGGTGCAAGTGGCGTCCAGTACCTATATTGCTACCGGCGATTCCGGGCATGCGCTTTTTGTCGACGTGTCATCGGTCAAAAACAGTTTTACCACCAGTGCCAGCGAGATCAACAAGGCCGTGCCGCCGGCAACCATCAGTGCCGGATTTGTCGTGGATCAGGAGGCCTTTGATGCTTTTTATCCTGAAGACATGATTATCGAGTTTCAGGATCCGACAGCGGTTGTGCCCAATCAGCAGAATTACAACGTCATAGAACGCAGCACGGGCAAGGTCTTGCAGTCCAATACCTTGTTTACCAGTGGTTCGCCGATCACCGTCAATGGCGTGCAGTTCATGATTGAAGGCAGCCCGCAGGAGGGCGACAGTTTTTCAGTCAATGCCTCTGCGACGCTGGACACACTGACCAATATCAAACAGCTGGCCGAGGGGCTGCAGAAAATCGGTGACAGTGTTGCCGATGGCCCGCGTTTGCAGAGCTTGATCGACAAGGCGCTCGGCAATATCGATAACGCCATGACCTGTGTGCTGGAAACTCGTAGCAAGGTGGGTGCGCGCCTGAATACGCTGGAGAGCATGGAAAGCCTGCATCAGGATTCAGAGCTGGTATCCCGCAAGCTGCTGTCTGACCTTGAAGACCTTGATTATTCCGAGGCGGTTAGCCGTCTGAGTTTCCAGAGTTTTGTGTTGGAGGCAGCTCAGCAAAGCTTTGCCAAAATTAGTAATTTGTCACTTTTCAACAAACTGTAATCGGGACTGGATACCCTGGCATGGTCGGCGTTGATCATTTCTTGCACAGGAAGTTTGCAAAATTTTGATATTCGTCTACGTTGTAACAAAGCTGTCATAGAGTGTTCGCATAATTCATTTCCAGCAAACGGCCAGAGGTCGTTTATGCAGATGGTTCATCCAGGGAGTTGCGGGGGCCGTCGGGAGTGTTAACCAAACCTTAACCTTATGGGGAAACATGATGAAACGTAAACTTCTGCCTCTGGCAATCGCCGCTGCTGCCGCAGCACAATCCGGTGTGGTGCTGGCCGATGCTACCGTATACGGCAAGGCCAACCTGTCTGTACAACAGCTGAGCAATGAAATCCAGGGCGTTGACAGCAAAGATAACTGGGAAATGCTTAACAACGCTTCGCGTTTTGGTATCAAGGGCAAGGCGAAAATCAATGATGATCTTGATGCTGTTTTCAAAATGGAATATGAAGTGTTTGTGGATGACGGCGATGACGGTAGCACCCTTAAGGATGGCGATGGCAAAACACAGAAGCTCAGCTCCGAGTTTAACCAGCGCAATATCAATGCCGGTCTGAGCAGCAAGACCTGGGGCCAGATCATCGGTGGCAAGAATGATACCCCGTTGAAAATGGCTGCTGATGGCACCGATATGTTCAATGACCTGTGGCTGGGTGATATCAATGCCTACATGGTGGGTGAAAACCGCGAAGACAATATCATTATCTACAACACGCCAACCATGGGTGGTTTTACGTTGACTGCTGCCACCATGCTAGGCGAGGAAGATGGCCAAGGTGATGCTGACGAACAGGATGACGGCTTGTTTGACAAGTTGTCTGTAGCTGCCAAGTATGCGCCTACCGAGAACTTGTGGTTCGCATTGTCTGCGGATGAAAATGTGCAGAACGCTGATATCGTGCGTTTCAATGCCAATGCCATCTTTGGCGATCTGACTCTGAATGCGCACATCCAGTCTGCTGAAGTCAGCAATGACAACCTTGATGAAGATGCGAATTTGCAGGAAGAAGGTGACGGTATGGTCATCAGCAGCTCGCGTGGTGTTGGTCTGGCGCTGGATGGTACCAACGACGACTACCACAAAGGTATTGAAAGCCAGGATGCATGGATGATCAACGGCAAATACCAGATAGGCGACTGGGCATTGAAAGCACAGTACGGTACCAGCACTTCAGAAGCATTTGATCCTACTGCGGCAAATGGTTTCGATGCCGGTGACAGCAAGGAGTTTGAAGCCACGCAGACTGCAGTGGGTGTTGATTACGCCATGAGCAAAAATGTAACAGTGTTTGCCTATGTGGCTCAGATCGATGTTGATGCAGACGAAGCTTCTGATCTTGTTGATGACACCGAGCTGAAAACCGGTGGCGTAGGTTTCGAAGTCAAGTTCTGATTTGATTGTCAGTAACCATGAAAAAACAAAACAGGGCGCGATGCGCCCTGTTTTGTTTGCATAAATCATTTAGACTTTCGTATTCAAAAAAATAGAGGAATACCTCATGCGTGCGTGGAAAAAATCAATACTGGCTGCTTCCGTATTGTTGGCTGTTGTCGCAGTACAGGCAGATGAAACCAAAACGGCAAAGAAAAAACATCTCGTGGATATGGCTGACGGTCTGAATCAGCAGGAGTTCTACAGTACCAAGAACCCGGATGCCATCTGGTCCAGCGACGGCCAGGCACCCTGGAGCAAAAGCGAAGCTGTGAATGCCTATGAGCAGACGGAAAGCAAACCGGCCACTGCTGCAGCAGTGAAGCGTGAAGCGGCTGAAATTCCTGCAACAACGGCAGCGCGTCCGACTGCTGCGCCAGTCATGGAGAACGGCAAGCCTGTGGAAGCGGGTCGCGCCATCAATATCAGAGTGCGCTATACGCTGGATCCCGAGCACTCGCGTGCGTCGTTCTCGCCAGTGTCAGCCCAGAATGAACTGTATCGCCAGATGAGTTCACACTGTGGCAATGGCTTCCAGAAAATGAGCGAGTGGAGCACGCCGGTGGAAGGGGCGGATTATTATCTGTATTACCAGTTTCGCTGTATGGATGCTGAAAGCAAAACACCCTGAGCGATTATTGATCTACCGTCAGTAGCGTAAGCCCCACGGTGTAATGGCCGTGGGTGTTTTTCTCGCAGCGCACGACCTGGGCGCGGGCCGACATCAGCGGGTTCAGGCTGAGGGGATCCATCAGTGTCATGGCGACGATGGTGCCTTGTTCCATCTTTTCCGGTAAATCCAGCAGGACGCCAGCACGGCTTATGTCGCAGCACTTTCCCTCTATCGGGCGGGCGGCATATTCGGGCCAGACGCGAGCAGCACTGCGCACGTTGGCGCGCTGGAAGTGACGCCGGTCGGAGCTTGTGCTGATGGGTCTTGCCATTTCGATCCATTCCATCGTTTCTTCCTTACTGTTTTATAGGTGCTGTTTGCATAGCTGTCAAAAAAGCTGCCGCTTCCGATTATAAAAATGGGTTTAATCAAGCTTGCGCACCTGCTCGTATCAGGGTAGGGTTTCGCACCATTCAGAAACCTGTATGATCAAGCCCTCCGGGAAAGCAGAATGACGGAAAGCCAGACTACAGACCGGCAGCAGATCGCCAGTCCGATCACGGTATTGCTGGTCGACGATGACGCTATGGTGCGTCAGAGTGTGGCGGCTTTTCTGGAAGACAGCAGTTTTTCCGTCGTGCAGGCCAGTGACGGTGTTCAGGGTTATGAGCGTTACTGTTCGGTCTTGCCTGATCTGGTGGTGACCGACCTCAAGATGCCGCGTCTCGATGGCTTGGCCCTGTTGCGCAAAATCACCGAGAGCGAGCATTCCGCGCCGGTTATCGTGATATCCGGTGCGGGCAGTATGCAGGATGTGGTTGAGGCGTTGCGTCTGGGCGCAGCCGATTATCTTGTCAAACCCATTGTCGATTTCAAGATGCTCGACCACGCCGTTCAAGGCTGTCTGGAGCGTGCACGTCTTCGTGAACAGAACCGTGTCTACCGAGAAGAGCTGGAAAAAGCCAATCGTGAGTTGCGCGAATATTTGCGGGTGCTGGAACAGGATCAACAGGCCGGTCGTCAGTTGCAGCTGAAGCTGTTTCCCCAGCAGGATCTGCAGGTCGGCTGCTACCACTTCACTCACCGTATCATCCCCTCGCTTTATCTGAGTGGGGACTTTCTCGAATATTCGGAAGTGGGCGGTGATCACCTGAGTTTCTACATCGCGGATGTGTCGGGTCACGGTGTCTCCTCGGCTTTTGTCACGGCCCTGCTGCGTCATTTTTCCCTGAATGTCTACCGTGAAACCCGGCTGGCTGCGGCACGTGGCGAGGAGGCTCCCTACGCTTCGCCGGCTGCAGTGCTCGCCTATTACAACCGCGAGTTGCTGGCCGCAGGTATAGACAAGCACGTCACCATGTTCATGGGCGTGCTGGATAGACGTGATAACAGTCTGGTGTACAGCGTGGCAGGCCACTTGCCCATGCCGATACTGGCCAGTGCAGAGGGTGTGCGCTACCTTGAAGGGAGTGGTATGCCTGTAGGTATCCTGAGAGAGGCGGAGTACCGCAATTACGAATTGCAGTTGCCGGATGCTTTTACCCTGGCCTTGTGCTCTGACGGTGTACTGGAGATCGTGCCGGTCAAGGGGCTGATCGAGAAAGAGGCTATGCTGTTGGAGTTGGTTGCGGCCAGTGACCGCACACAGCAAGGTATAGAAGCGCAGGTGAATATGGATGCGGTGGAAGATGCGCCGGATGATATTGCCATCATGACGCTGGTCAAAACGGCGGGGCCGGCTCTGGGCCCCTGAAACAGTAAATGTAGTAATAGGTGTGAGATGGATGGGCGTGTTTTAGTCGCCGAACACAATGGCACTTATGTCCTGAAACTATTGGGCGATGTGCGTTTGACCTTGTGTTCGAGCATTGACCAGTTTGTGGAGCGCATGTTTGCCGCTGTTGCCTGTCAGGCGGTGATTGTCGATCTGACCGAGGTGGAGGGGCTCGACAGTACTACTTTGGGTCTGTTGGCTAAAATGGCGCTCTTTGTGCGCAAGCAGATGCAAATCAAGCCGATGATTGTCACGAGCAATGACAGTATCGTGCGCCTGCTGGACAGCATGGGTTTTGACCAGATATTCAACATGCAACGCAGCTGCACACTGGCGGCAGTGCCGCAGCAGGAGCTGCCGGCAGAAAGTCTCGACGAAAAAACCGCGCGTGAAAAAGTGCTGCAGGCGCATCAGGTTTTGATGACACTCAACCAGAAAAATCGCGAAACCTTCAAGGAACTGGTAGATACCCTTGGCAAGGACTGTGGCTGATTCCTCGCCTTGCTATTCCGAGTCGGGCAATCCTTCGACGGGCATTTCCTCCCCCGGTAACAGCGGCCACAGCGTCTTGTGTTTTGGCTGGGCCTCGGCAGCAGGTCGCCCGTTGGTGTAGTAGTAAAGCGCAATCGAGCGTCGCGCACGACCGGGTGGGCAGGTGAGAGGGTGCGGGTGCCCGTGCCAGGTATCACTGCCGGTGCTGAAAATCACGCAGCGTCGCGCAATGGGCAGTACACGTTTCTGGCAGCTTGTCAGTGCGCGATCCCACAGCTCCAGGTGCCCGCCATACTCCTCCTGCCAATCTTCATTGAGATACAGCAGCAAGTTGATGCGCCGGTCCAGATCGTAGAAGCGGTGCTTGTTGAAATCGGCGTGGATGCGCAGCAGGCCGCCCGGCAGGGTCTGGTGGGTGCCGCCGCCCAGCAGGCGTGGGTCTGGTAGCAGATTCTGGATGCCGGTCAGCCGTTCCAGAAACAGCATGAAGGGTTGCGATTGCAGCTCCCAGATCATGTGACGAACAAAGGGATGAAATGCCTGCTCGTTGCGGATGCCAAGCTTGTTGAGCTGCGCTGGCAGGCGCTTGTGCTCGCGGTCTACATAATCGGTGTTGTCGCGCGCTTGCAAATCAGGGTCGGCAGGCGGAAAGCCGGCTTGCAGGCGTTGTGAAATGTCATCGGTGACAAAGTCGTCGATGACAATATGCGGGAAGGGCTGTGCTGCGCGGTAGCCCGGCGCCTTGCGCACAGCAAAATCCATCAGCATGGTGTGATCAAAAATATATTCGCCAGCCTGGCCCTGAAATTCCGGGTTTATATAAGGACACATTGTTGTTTTGCTCATACCACTATGCCCTGCATGCTAGCATTGCCGCTTTCGCTGCCACAAGGCGCCCGGCATGACATGCGTCAACGCTGTCTTCCCGGCCTGTTGCTGCCGAGCTGTGACAACTGCGGATTGTTGCCGGGCTTGTGCTCGGCAAGACTGCGCCACCGGATCGTGAGGTAGAGTTCCATGAAATTTGCAGGCACCGACAAATATGTGGCCACCAGTGATTTGCAGATGGCTGTCAATGCCGCTGTTACCTTGCAGCGGCCGCTGCTGATCAAGGGTGAGCCCGGCACCGGCAAGACCCTGCTGGCGGAGGAGGTAGCCAGTGCACTGGGCAAGCGCCTGATCCAGTGGCATATCAAGTCAACCACCAAGGCCCAGCAGGGCTTGTATGAATACGATGCGGTATCGCGTCTGCGCGATTCGCAGTTGGGTGATGATCGTGTGCACGACATCCGCAACTACATCAAGCGCGGCAAGTTGTGGGATGCTTTTGATGCCGATGAGCAGGTGGTGTTGCTGATCGACGAAATCGACAAGGCAGATATCGAATTCCCCAATGACCTGTTGGTGGAAATCGATAAAATGGAGTTTTTTGTTTATGAAACCGGCGAAACGGTAAAGGCCAAAATTCGTCCGATTGTCATTATCACCAGCAACAATGAAAAGGAATTGCCGGATGCCTTCCTGCGCCGCTGCTTTTTTCACTTCATCAATTTTCCGGATCGTGCGACGATGGAGCAGATCGTCAGCGTGCATTACCCGACGATCCAGCATGATCTGGTGAAAGATGCGCTCGATGTGTTTTTTGATGTGCGCAAGATTCCCGGCCTGAAAAAGAAACCTTCCACGTCCGAGTTGATTGACTGGCTCAAGTTGTTGATGGCGGACAATATTCCGGATGAAATCCTGAAAAATCGCGACGCCACCAAGGCGATTCCGCCACTGTATGGTGCGTTGCTGAAAAACGAGCAGGATGTGCACATGCTGGAGCGACTCGCGTTCATGGCACGTCGTGAAGGCCGTTGAGTGCTAGGCAGGTATTTGTGACGGGCAGTAGTAGTCTTGATTATCTGCGCGAAGGTTTTCGCCTGATCTGGCATCCGGAATTACGTGCCTATGTGCTGATTCCGCTGCTGATCAACAGCTTGTTTTTTGGTGGCCTGTTTGTACTGACGCTGCATGAAATTGCCTTGGGCATCCGGATGGCGGTGGACTGGTTGCCGGACTGGCTGGATTGGCTGAGCTGGTTGATGTGGCCGCTGGCGGTGTTGCTGGTGTTGTTGATTGTCATGTACACCTTCAGCAGTTTTGCCAATTTGTTGGCAGCGCCTTTTAATGGCTTGCTGGCGGAGAAGGCAGAAGAATTACTGACAGGGCAGGCAGTAAACAACAAGGAAACTGTCTGGGGTGCCCTGAAGCAGTCGCCGCGCACTTTCGTGAAAGAATTGCACAAGCTTGGCTTTCAGTTGCGCTGGTTGTTGCCCTTGCTGATCATTTCATTCATTCCAGTCGTGAATCTTGTTGCTCCTGTGTTGTGGTTCCTGTTCAGCGCCTGGATGACTGCCGTCGAATATTGTGATTACCCGATGGATAACCACCGCATTGCCTTTGTTGATGTGCGCAGGCGCTTGTCGGCACGCCGCTGGAAGAGTCTTGGTTTTGGCGGGCTGGTGACGCTAGGCAACATGGTGCCCTTGCTCAACCTGCTGCTGATGCCGGCAGCAGTTTGCGCAGCTACGCTGTTCTGGGTAGAGCAGCTGCGCGACGCCGAGTGAACGCGCTCACATCATCTCGTGGCAGGCGGCCATCATCTCCTCGCAGGCCTGTCTGACTTCCGCATTGTCTTGTGCCTTGTCGCAGGCTGCCTTGAGCTTTTCCATGGAGGTTTGATGACGCTTGTGCTGTTCGGCAGCCACTTCACGTCCCTGCTCCTTTTCCTGGCGGGCGGTTTCTATGGCTTGCCAGTTAGGGCCGGCATGGGCAAGTGAGGTGGCAAGCAGCAGGGCACAGGCTGGCAGAATGGCTAGTTTCACGTCTATTCTCCGGTAAAGGTGGTGCGGGCGGCCATTGTACACAGTAGGCATTTGCTGTTGTCCGGGATTTTTAGCTTGACCGCTCGAGTCTTCCCTCTTATATATTCCCACCCTCTGCGCAGCGCCTGCTTCCAGGCCCTGCAGATCGGCAGCACGTTTTCGGGTATCCAGAAGGCATTATGGGCAAATCCCTCGTTATCGTAGAGTCTCCGGCCAAGGCCAAGACCATCAACAAGTATCTCGGTAGTGATTTCATTGTGAAGTCCTCCATCGGCCACATTCGCGATCTGCCTGCCGGTGGCGGCAAGGAGATCGACACCAAGGCCCGTGCTGAACAGGCGGCGAAAACCCGCAAGATGTCGGCGGAAGAGAAGGCGGCGCACCGGGCGCAAAAGGCTCGCGAGCAACTGGTGACCCGTATGGGTGTTGATCCGGAAAATGGCTGGAAGGCGCGCTATGAAATCTTGCCCGGCAAGGAAAAGGTCATTGAAGAGCTGCGCAAGCTGGCCAAACAGGCGGACACCGTCTATCTCGCAACCGACTTGGATAGAGAGGGAGAGGCCATTGCCTGGCACTTGAGCGAGGCCATTGGCGGTGACAAATCGAAGTATCAGCGTGTGGTGTTTAACGAGATCACCAAAAAAGCCATTCAGGAGGCTTTTGCCAAGCCCGGTCAGGTGGATATTGATCGTGTGAATGCCCAACAGGCGCGTCGCTTTCTCGATCGCGTTGTGGGATTCATGGTGTCGCCACTGCTGTGGGAAAAGGTGGCGCGCGGTCTTTCAGCCGGCCGCGTGCAGTCGGTTGCGGTGCGTCTGGTAGTGGAGCGCGAGCGCGAGATCCGCGCTTTTGTGCCGGAAGAGTTCTGGCAGATTCATGCCGATCTCAACACGCCGGCCGGTACGCCAGTGGTGTTTGAAGTTGCCAAACAGGGTGAGGCCAATTTTCGCCCGGTCAACGAACAACAGGCGATGGCTGCTGTTGCCGCTTTGCAAAAAGCCGCATACAAAATCGTCAACCGCGAAGACAAGCCCACACAATCCAAACCGTCTGCGCCATTTATTACCTCCACACTGCAACAGGCGGCGAGCACGCGTCTGGGGTTCAGCGTAAAAAAAACCATGATGCTGGCGCAGCGTTTGTATGAGGCCGGTTTTATTACTTACATGCGTACGGACTCGACTAATTTGTCCGCCGATGCAGTTGCAGCCTGTCGTGATTTCATCAGCAAGAACTATGGCGAAAAATATCTGCCGAACAAGCCGAATGTGTATTCCAGCAAGGAAGGTGCGCAGGAGGCACACGAAGCAATTCGTCCGTCTGACGTGCAATTGCATCCAAATAAGATTTCTGGTGTCGAGCGTGATGCGGAGCGTTTGTACGGTTTGATATGGCAGCAGTTTGTCGCCTGCCAGATGATGCCGGCGCAATACACCAGTACCCGAGTCGATGTGCAGGCTGGCGAATTCGAACTGCGCGCGCGCGGTCGGGTGATGTTGTTCGACGGCTACACCAAGGTGATGCCGCAGCCGAGCAAGAAAGACAGCGACGAAGACAATATTCTTCCCGATATGAAGGTGGGTGACACGCTGGCGTTGCAGAAACTCGATCCCAGCCAGCATTTCACCAGTCCGCCGGCGCGTTTTACCGAGGCGAGCCTGGTCAAGGAGCTGGAAAAGCGCGGTATAGGGCGTCCGTCTACCTATGCGGCGATCATTTCCACGATTCAGGATCGCGGCTATGTGAAACTGGAAAAGCGCCGTTTGTATGCCGAGAAAATGGGCGATATTGTCACCGAGCGTCTGACGGAATCTTTCAGCGACCTGATGGATTACAGCTTCACCGCCAACATGGAAGAATCACTGGATGAAGTGGCTGAAGGCCACAAGCGCTGGACAAAAGTGCTTGATGACTTTTACAGTGATTTTCGCAAGAAGCTGGAAAAGGCACAGGGCGAAAAAGGTGGCATGCGTGCCAATGATCCCACGGAAACTGATATCGATTGCCCGAGTTGTGGCCGCAAGATGCAGATCCGCACCGGCAGCACCGGTGTGTTTCTCGGTTGTTCCGGCTATGCGCTGCCGCCCAAGGAGCGCTGCAAGACCACCATCAACCTGATTCCCGGTGACGAGATTGCCGACGACGATGATGCAGAGGTGCAGCAGCTGCGCCACAAGCATCGCTGCCAGAAATGCAACACGGCGATGAATGTCTATTTGCTGGATGAAAAGCGTAAGTTACATATTTGCGGTAACAATCCGGATTGTGATGGCTATGAAATTGAAGTTGGCCAGTACAAGCTGAAAGGTTACGAAGGTCCTCTGCTGGAATGCGACAAGTGCGGTGCCGATATGCAGTTGAAGACCGGGCGCTTCGGCAAGTATTTTGGCTGTACCAACAGCGACTGCAAGAACACGCGCAAACTCCTGCGCAGTGGTGAAGCCGCGCCGCCTAAAATGGATGTCGTGAAAATGGAAGAGCTGCGTTGCGAGAAAGTGGATGATTTCTATCTGCTGCGTGATGGTGCTTCCGGCCTGTTTCTCGCCGCGAGTCAGTTCCCCAAACACCGCGAAACCCGCGCGCCGCTGGTGATGGAATTGTTGCCGCACAAGCATGAAATCGATCCGAAATATGAATTCCTTTTCAGTGCGCCGCAACAGGATCCGGATGGCAATCCGGCCATTGTTCGTTTCAGTCGCAAGTCCAAGCAGCAATATGTGCAGACGGAAATTGAAGGCAAGCCTACCGGCTGGCGCGCGTTTTACAGCGATGGCAAGTGGGTGCAGGGCAAGGGGGCTGGCGATGATGACGAATCGCCGCGTGTGCGCAAGGTGGCGGCTTCCAAATCTTCTGCGAAAAAGCCTGCAGGCAGGCGGAAATCCTGAGACAAGGGCAAATAAAGCCGACAGAGGGTGACTCATGAAATCACTGCCGGTGTTTCTGGATGTTCATCAGAAAACTTGCCTGCTGGTTGGTGAGGGTGAAGTCGCAGAACGCAAGCGGCGACTGCTGTTGAAAGCCGGTGCCCTTGTTCGTCATCTCCCAACGGGTTTTGTTGAAGCTGATCTGGATGGTGTGATGCTGGTTGTTGCAGCCAGCAGTGATGATGCTCTCAATGCCCTTGTGTCCAGTTTTGCGCAGGCGCGCAATGTTCCTGTGAACGTGGTTGATCGGCCGGCATTGTGTACGTTCATTTTCCCCGCCATTGTTGAGCGCGGTGATATTACGGTAGCTGTTTCCAGTGGCGGCGTCGCGCCTGTACTCACGCGCCTGCTGCGTGCTCGGCTTGAAACTTTTCTGCCAGGTACACTGACAGATTTTGTGGCGCGTGTGGCCGCGTTGCGTGTCGAAATCAAACAGCGGATTCCTGACGCGCGGCTGCGTTTGCGCTTCTGGGATCGTCTGCTGCAAGATCAGTTGATTGGTGCTGCGGGTAATCTGGAAGAGATCTTTTCGGAGACAAAACTGCAGCAGGTAATCCACGGTTTTTCTTCGACCAGTACACAGGGCAGCCTTGCTGTTGTGGGTGCAGGCCCCGGTGATCCTGATTTACTTACCTTCAAGGCATTGCGTTGTCTGCAGGCTTGTGATGTTCTGGTGTTTGATGAGCGAGTCGATGCGCGTATCGTGTCGTTGGCGCGCCGTGATGCATTGCAAATATGCGTACAACACGCAGCGTCGGTTGCGGATTTGCTGGTGAAGCATGCGCAGGCGGAAAATGTTGTCTATCTGTTGGCGGGTGATCCTGGCTCCTATCGGGATCTGTCTGCCGTGATGATGGCTGTTGCTGCGGAAGAAATTCCTGTGCAATGCGTGCCGGCGGTGGCAGGTGGATAAGTATATGAATCGTTTGCGGGGTTGGCTGGTTCTCCGTGAGTGGCATTTCTATGTGCCGCCGCTGCTGATGGCTGCGTGGTCCATGTATCTGTTATTGCGGGTTGTCACAGCAAGAATTTTCTATCCCTACGAACTCGAATGGATTGAAGGTTCCGTGTTGCATCATGTCGTGCGAATTTTGCAGGGCAAGCAGCTTTATGTGCTGCCGGATATGGAGTTCGCGCCGGCACTGTATACGCCGCTTTATTATTATGTGTCGGCAGTGGTCGCGCATTTTGTCGGCGCGGGACTACCCGCGCTGCGTCTGGTTTCCTTTGTGTCGTCATTGTTCTCTTGTGTGTTTATGGGGGCAGTCGTCTGGCGTATAACGGCATCCCGCCTTGCGGTGTTGCTGGTCATGTTGTTGTACGCGAGCGTTTTCCATGGCTGCGGATTCTGGTACGACATTGCTCGAGTGGACAGTCTCTGGGTCGCATTGATGATGGGGAGCTTGTACGGCCTTGTGTCTTCGCGTTTAACCTGTCAGGGGTTATGGCTGACGGCATCCGCTCTTCTGCTCGGGTTGTCGGTTTTCACCAAGCAAACCTCATTCTTTCTTGTGCCTTTCTGGTGTTTGGCGATTGTCGCCTGGCATGGTTTTGGAAAAGCGCTGCTGCGGTTTTTAGTCGTTTTTGCGCTGACGATTGCTTTGCTCTTTGGTTTTATGCAATGGCATTCAGATGGGCGCTTCTGGTTCTTTACCATGCAGATGGCCCAGCACCATGGATTTACCAAGGGGTTTCCGGGGCATTTTGTCTGGGGAGATCTGGGGTATGTGTTACGTTATTTTCTGGTGCTGGCGATAGTGGGGTTGACGGGCTTTTGGCAAAGTTCGCGCCGTGTGTTTGCCGGGTGGCTATTTCTGCTGCTGGGTTTTTCAGGTATGGCCTTCTTGTCCCGCCTGTATGTTGGCGGATATCTTAATGTCGTCATGTCAATGGATTTCTTCGTGGTGGTGCTGGCTGTAGCTGGTTTCCACTATCGCGTGCGTCGTTCGCCGTGGATCATGGAGAAACTTGTCTGGTGCCTGCTGTTGTGCCTGAACATATTTACGGGCTATTTCGAACCGGCCAGGCATATCCCATCTGCAGCAGACAGGGCATATGGTGATGCATTGCTTGAACGGATATCTGAAGTGAAAGGTGATGTATGCATATTTCGCCACGGTTATCTGGCTTATCTTGCGGGCAAGGAATTTTGTGCGCATGAGTCGCAGGTGACGGACATCATGTTCAGTGGCAATACCGAGATGCGTGATCGCCTGTATGCTGATTTCCGCAGACGTATTGGGGGGCTGCACTACGAGGTGTTGCTGCTTGATAGCATGCCTGAGCTTACAGGCTATGTGGATGTGTCCACGATTCCCTATGACGTGTCACATCTGGACAATTATCAGATCGTGCATGATTTTGAGCCCGTGGAAGGCGGGCCTCGCCCTCGTTTGTGGTTGCAGTTGAAAAAATGAAATAGCTGTCTAGTCGGCAGTAAGTGAAAGGAACTCGGATCGCGTAGCCGGGTTTGTCTGGAAAGCGCCGAGCATCGCCGATGTCTTCATCACGGAATTCTGCTTTTCCACACCACGCATCATCATGCACATGTGCCGGGCTTCGATAATCACACCAACACCTGCTGCGTGGGTGACATCGCGAATGGTGGTGGCAATCTGTTTGGTCAGGTTTTCCTGTATCTGCAGGCGGCGCGCGTACATGTCGATAATGCGGGCTACCTTGGAAAGTCCCAATACCTTGCCGGTCGGAATATAGGCGACATGGCATTTGCCGATAAAGGGCAGCAGATGGTGTTCGCACATCGAGTACAGCTCGATATCCTTGACCAGGACCATCTCGTTACAATCGGAATCAAACAGTGCACCGTTGATGACTTCATCGAGATTCTGGTGATAGCCGCGCGTCAAAAACTGGAATGCCTTGGCAGCCCGAGCGGGCGTATCGCGCAGGCCATCGCGGTTCAGGTCTTCGCCGATACTGGTGATGATTTTTGCAAAAGACTCTTGCATGGTGCTGTCCTCGTCAATTGCGGCAACAGTAAGGGATGCCTTTGCCGAGGTAAAGGCCGCACGGGAAAATTTCGGTAATTTCATTGGTCTGTGTTTTGTAAGGTTTTTTCGGCGATACAATGCAAGGGAATAATCGGGGAGCTGGTTTCAACATGAATTTGCAGCAGTGGCTTGAGCAGACAGAACAGCTGCTGGGTGATGAACAGGTTTTTCTGGGGCACGGAACTGACAACGACTGGGATGAGGCCTTGCACCTGACTTTGCCTCTGCTGGGCATCGATTTTGATGCACCGCGCGATGTGCTGTCGCGCAACCTGACATCGGTGGAGCTTGCAATGCTGACGGCTGCTCGCGAGCAGCGTATCGCAAAGCGTGTTCCGGTGCCCTATATCACTCATCAGGCGTGGTTTTGCGGCATGCCTTTCTATGTCGATGAGCGCGTACTGATTCCGCGCTCACCACTGGGTGAATCCATCGAACGCGGCTTTGCTCCCTGGTTGAAGCAGGCGCCGGACAGCATTCTGGATCTCTGTTGTGGCAGCGCCTGTATCGCCATCGCCTGCGCAGCACATTTTCCGGATGCGCGTGTGGATGCGGCGGATATTTCTGCTGATGCACTGGCTGTGGCGCAAATCAATGTCGAGCGTCATGCGGCTGCGGTGCGTCTGGTGGAATCCGATCTGTTCAGCAATCTGGCCGGACAGCGCTATGACCTGATTGTCTGCAACCCACCCTATGTTGATGCCGAGGACATGGCGACGCTGCCGGATGAATATCGCCATGAGCCGGAGCTGGCACTTGCCTCCGGCAGTGATGGTCTGGATTTTACCCGGCGCCTGTTAGACGCCGCTGCGGATCACTTGACGGAACAGGGCGTGTTGATTGTTGAAGTGGGCAATAGCGCTCCTGCCCTAGAGGCTGCATTTCCGCATTTGCCATTCATCTGGCTGGAATTCGAGCGCGGCGGCGACGGTGTTTTCCTGTTAACGGCGGCAGATCTGCAGCGTAAGCCCTGATTCGATTCCGCTTTTGGTTGTGGCTGCTACGCTTAATAGCGGAGGGCTGCCTGTGTACTACCGGAGTGTACGTCAGAAAATTGTCATGTTGCTGGGTGCGATATCGTGTCTGGTGATTGTGGCATTTTCAGGATTGCTCGGCGTCCTGCTTTGGCAGATGACCGAGTCACTTTATGGTCGCCAGGCAGAGTTGGTTATCTCCCTGCAGCGCACGGTTGACCAGAACGGGCAGGTGATGAGTACCATGCTCAACGATTACACTCTGTGGGATGAGATGTACACATTTGCCGAGCGTGTTGACAGTGTGTATGGTGTTGCCGGAGACAAAGCAATACCGGAGCCGGATTTACTTTGGGCAAAAGACAATATTGGCACTGTATTGTCGGCGGCCAGCAAGATTGACTATGTCTGGGTGCTGAATCGTTCCGGTGATTGTATTTTCCAGGCGCAAGATGATGAAAGGGATGATCGACTGTTCGCGCCGCCGTTTGCCGCTTTTGCGTTCAATGATGTTGAAAGCAAGAAAGGGCTGCACGGTTTTTTGCGTCTCGACAGCGGCGCATTGCTGGAGTTGCGTGCGATGCAGATCATGCATACCAGCGATCTTCAGCGTACAGGTGAATTCAGTGGTTGGCTGGTTTTTGCCCGTGAAATTGATGAGGATGTTATCACGCGATTGTCTGAAACACTGGGTGATCAGGTCAGTTTGCAGAATTCTGGCTGGTCGGCACCGCGTAAGCACAAGTTGGGTGCCTGGCAGGTCGAAGCCGGATATGCCCTGCCGGCGATTGCCGGGCAGCCGCCTGCTGGCACGCTGGTGATTCGCAAGGATTTTCATGATTTTTATCAGTTGTTCCTGATGTTCATGGGAATCTATGGACTGGCTCTGGTCGCTGTTGTCTTGATGTTGGCCATGGTCTACTGGTGTATGGGGCGCTGGATTATTTCGCCGCTGCAGGCATTTTCTGATGCCTTGAACAGCAAGAGTGTTGAACCTCTTTTCAAATATATCGAGACGCACAACGAGATGGGGCGCCTTGCGCATCTGATCATCGAGTTCTTTCGGCAGCGTCAAATGCTGGAAACAGAAGTTAACGCAAAAGAACAGGTTGTCGATTCGCTCTCGCAAGCAAATCGGGAGCTGTACGAGTCTGCACATCGTGACGGTTTGACGGGTTTGTCGAACCGGCGTTGTTACGATGAATATTTACTGGCTGTCTGGGAACGAGCAACGTTGGCACATGGCATGGTGGCGATCATCCTTTTTGATGTTGATGATTTCAAGCGCTACAACGATACGTATGGGCATCCTCAGGGTGATGCCTGTCTGAAAAAATTGGCAGATATTGCGCAAACAGTTGTGCAGCGTGAAGGCGATTTACTGGCGCGCTATGGTGGTGAGGAATTTGTGGTGGTGTTGCCGAATACCAGTGAGGATGGCGCATTTGCGTTGGCGCAGCGTATACATGACGCTATCGGCGATGCGCATATCCCACACCAGACTTCGCGTGCCGCGCCCTGTGTCACGGTGAGCATGGGCGTGGCAGCGCTGAAGGCTAATCGCACACGCAATCGCGAAGTTTTGCTGGCAAAGGCTGATCTTGCTTTGTATCAGGCCAAGGCCAATGGTCGCAACCGTGTCGAGAAAGCGAGCCTGCTGCATCCTGGTCAGACGGTGGTCGATTTCAAACAGCCGCGCAGGTCGTGATACTGCTTATTCGGCGGCGATTTTGAGTCCTGCTATGACCACCAGCGGCGACAGCCCTAGTGCAGAAATCGCAAATGCGGCCAGCAGGGCAAGTTGCCCGGAAGGGAAAATGCCGGCTGCAGCCTGTGCCGTGGCACTGGCACCGAAAATCAGCACTGGAATGTAGAGCGGCAGCGCGATTACCGCCAGCAACAGACCGCTGCGGCGCAGGCCCACCGTGAGCGCAGCGGCGATGGCGCCAATCAGTGACAGCCCCAGGGTACCTAGCGCCAGCGACAGCATGAGTACGGGGAGAGCTGCAGTTGGAAGAGACAGCATCAAACCCAATATCGGGGCCGTCATGACGAGTGGCACCCCGGCCATCAGCCAGTGCACCAGTACCTTGATCCAGACGATGCCGTAGAGCGCTTCGGGCAGTAGCAGGTATTGCTCCAGTGTGCTGTCGTCGTAGTCGCGACGGAACAGCATGTCAGCCGACAACAGGCTGGCGAGCAGGGCGGCTACCCACAGCATGCCTGGCGCAATTGCTGCCAGTTGTGTCTTGTCAGCACCGACGCCAAGTGGAACCAGCGTGACTACCATCAGGAAAAACGCCACCGGGTTGATGGCATCACTCAGGTTGCGCCAGGCCAGTTGCCACTCGCGCGCCAGGGTTGCCCGCAGAATGCGCATCATCTTGTGGCTCCGCTCAGAGTCAGCGTCTGGTGGGGGATGTCGATGTTTTCCATGCCGTGGTGTGTGGTCATCACCACCATGCCGCCACGTGCCAAATGGGCGCGCAGGCAGTTAAGCACAGGTGCAAAGCCGCGCACATCAATGGCGGTAAAGGGTTCATCGAGTATCCACAGGCGCTGGCGGCTGAAAAAAAGTCTCGCCAGTACGGTGCGGCGTTGCTGGCCGGCTGACAGTTGATGGCAGGGCAGATCCATCTTTCCGCGCAGTCCGAGATCGGCCAGCGCAGCAGCCGTCATCTCCTCGCAATCAGTGATCCCGGCGCATTCGGCATACCAGTGCAGGTTTTCGCGTGCGGTCAGTCGCGCCTTCAATGCCGGTTGATGGCCGAGATAGAGCAGTTCGCGTGCGTACAGCGGCCAGCAGCGGCGCACATCCTCATCGCACCAGTGCAATTCGCCATGGTAATCGCGGTTGAGGCCTGCGAGCAGTCGCAGCAGGGTGGTTTTGCCGCTGCCGTTCTCGCCGGCCACATGCAACAGTTCGCCGGCTTCCACTGTGCAATCAATGTCTGCAAACAATGGTTCGCCACCTTTTTCACAGCGGATGGCAGAGAGTTGCAGGCGGGGGGTCAAGGCGATACTCCCAAGATGATGTTCCGTGGCGGAAAATGCCGGTGTCTATACTGGGTTCTATAAAGCTTGCGGATTATACCCATGGCCATGCCCCCGCGCATCAGCGGCTCCTCTCCTGTCGGTGGTTCCCATATCACCTACAGCGCGGTGGGCGGCGTGAACGCGGCAAAGCCGGTGATGGAGTCGGTGCCTTTCACGTCGGTGCAGGTGTTGGATGCCGAGAATCTGTTGCAGCAACTGGAGCAGCAACATCAGTCGCTGTTGTCTGCGGTCGTTAAACGTTCGGTTTCGCAACTGGAATCCGTGTTGATCAGTGATCTGCTGGGGACAGAGAGTGTTGTTGCAAAAAGCAGTGTGAAACTTCCGGCAAGCACGTGGATTCTGGTGTTGGACGTGGCGGGGAAGCAATTGCTGCTCGGCAGTGATGTGCCGTTCCAGCCGGGTGAGCAGATCACGCTCCGGCGGTCAGCTGCCGGCAAGTTGCTGATTGAACCCAGTGCCAATGCAATACCTTCCGGTGGCAAACAGACAATTTCGGCTGCAGCGCCACTGATGTCTACACCATTGCTGAATAGCGTGCAGACTGCAGTTGATGACAGTTTGCGTATGGCATTGCCTCGCCAGGAAAACATCGCGCTGGTTGCAGGAAAACTGCAGTCGTTGTTGCCTGTATTTGCGCAGCACTGGCTGACAGATGGCGATGTGCATGCAGCCAAGGCGAGCAATGTCGAGGCCCAGGTGCCAGTCTTGCTGCAAAAGCTGGCAGCCTGGTTACAGCGAGTGCCGGATGCAGCGCAGTTGTTGCAGCAGCCGCAATGCTTGCAACAGCAGTTGCAGCACGGCGGATCACAGCTGGAAAAGCATCTCGCTGAGATTGTGCGCAGCATGCCGACAGATATGCCGGCAGGGGAAAAAGTTGCGCAAGTTGCTGCGGCAATGCAAGCGCTGCAACAACAGGACAGCAAGGTCTTGCTGCTGCAGATGTTGAAACAGTTTGTTGCGCTCAAGGCTACATTGCCGGTGCTCGACCTGCAGCATAACGCTGTGGTTCCGGAGCAGCTTGGCTTTGCCACCATGACGGAAAAAAAACAGGTGCTGGATGTCATGGAAAAACTGCTGCAATCAGCATTGTCACGCATTGTGGTGCAGCAGGTGCAAAGTGTCATGGATGGGCAAAGTGTTGAGAGCTTGCACAAGCACGCACAACAGGCGACGGCTGTGCAGCATTGGCACCAGGACATCGTGTTGCGCCACGGTGAGCAGTTTTTCAATGTGCCCCTGCATATCGTGCGTGAACGGGAGGAGGGTGCGGGCAGTGCGTCGCGCCCGGGTGAGTTCGTGTGGCAGGTGCATCTGGATTTTGATCTGGGCGAACTTGGGCCGATGCGGGCTGTGATTCGTGCATCGGCCAGTGGCACCAGTGTGTTGTTGCAGACGCAGAATCCCCTGCTGGCAGCACAGATTGCCGGCAAACAGGCGGAACTGGAACAGCGACTGCATAAACGCGGCATACAGCGCGTTGCAGTCAATCAAGGCCATTTGCCGGTCTCGACACAGGAACAGTCGCTGGCACAGGTGTTGATGCAGCAGCATGCCTTTATCGATGTGCATACGTAATGCGTAGCGTACAGGGGAACTCACTATGAGCGAGAACGGACAGCTGCCGGGATGGCATGAGCAAGAAGTTGGTGACTACCGCGCGGTAGCCCTGTATTACGACGGTGCCAATGCGCCGCAAATCACGGCATCCGGCACTGGCGCGCTGGGCAAACAGATTATCGAGCTTGCACAGCAGCACAATATCCCGCTGATGCAGAATCCGTTGCTGACGGAATTACTGGCTGCGTTCGAGGTAGGCGACAATATCCCTGAATCACTCTACATCACCATTGCCGAAGTGATCGCTTTTGCCTGGATGCTGAGTGGCAGGATGCCTGAAGGTTGGGAAAAGACCTAGCGAGGCCTGTCCCGCCACAAGGTCTTGAACTGGCCTTCGCCGCCGGAGCCATCATCGCGGCCGTTGGTGTAGTAGTAGAACGCCATGGAGTTGCGGGTGCGATCGGGTGGGCAGGTCAGTGGATCGGGATGGCCGTGGAAGGAATGATCGGTGGTGTTGAACACCACACAGCGATTGAGGATGGGTGATACGCGTTTCTCGCAGCGTGTCATGTCGGCATCCCACAATTCCAGTATTCCGCCCCAGTCATCCTGCCAGCCTTCGTTCAGGTAGAGCAGCACGTTGAGGCGGCGATCCAGTTTTCGGCGCTCGTCGCGGTTGAAATCGGCATGGATGTCCAGCTTGCCGCCGGGCAGGATCTGGTGGAAGGCGCCGCCGAAGAAATGCGGGTCGGGAATGATGCCCTTGATGCCGGTGAGTGTCTCCAGAAAGTCCAGAAATACATGGTCGTTGAACAGCAGCAGCATATGGCGGGCAAAGCCGGAAACACCCTTGAAATAATTTTCCTGCAAGCGCGATTGCTTGAATACCTGATGGGGATTGTCGCGGCGCTGGAAACCTTCGAAATCGCGGGCAGGAAACTCGCTGGCCAGGCGCCGGGCAATGTCGTCCGGTAGCAGGTTGTCAATCACGGCGTGTGGAAAGGGCGATGCGTTGCGATAGCCTTCTGCCATGGCGTCGGCTCGTGCGTGCAGGCTCTCGGGATCAAAATAGAAATAGTCGTTATGCATGGGGTGGCGATTCTTGTGATGATGGATGGGCGATTGGCAACGGTGTGACTCTATCGTGTACGGTCATGCATTTGAATCCATTGTGCCAGATCAAACCCCAAAAACATTCAAAATAAATACATTTTCAGGTGTCATGATTTCTTGGCTTGTGTCAATAAATCGTGAATTGCCATGTGCTCCAATGCGCCTACAGTTTATGACGACTGTAACCCGAATGAAGACCGAGGAGAAAAGCATGAGCATCATGAAAAAAGCGGTAGTAGGTGGTGTGGTATTGATGGGCGTGGCCATGGGCGCGCAGGCTGCCAACAAGGCGGGCGACATTATTGTGCGTGGTGGTGCAGCGACAGTTGCTCCAAACGACAGTTCTTCCGATGTGCAATTGAATGGAGCGACTTTGGTATCCGGTGGCGAAGTGCGCGTGGATAACAATACCCAGCTCGGTTTGACTGCAACTTACATGGTTACAGATAACGTTGGTGTTGGTCTGTTGGCTGCAACTCCTTTCAAGCACAAGATTACTTCCAACAACAAGCTTGATGCTGTGTCTGGTGATATCGGCAGCACCGAGCATTTGCCGCCGACGCTGACCGCGCAGTATTACTTCAACAATACATCAGCGTGGACGCCATATGTGGGTCTGGGTCTGAACTACACCACATTTTTCCATACAGAAGTCGACAGTGAGCTTGAAGGTGTGCTTGGTGGCCACAGTACGCTGGACTTGGAAGATTCTTGGGGCTTGGCTGCCGAGGCGGGTGTCGACGTGGATCTGGGCAGCAACTGGCTGTTGAACGCTGCGGTTTGGTACATCGACATCGATACCGAAGCGACGATCAAGCGCTCCGGTGTGCGTGTGACTTCCGATGTGAAAATCGACCCATGGGTTTACATGGTGGGTGTTGGTTACAAGTTCTGATTTTAATCAGACGACAAGAAAGGCTCTCGCAAGAGAGCCTTTTTTTATGTCTGCAAAAAATGGAATTGGAAACAATCAGTGGCAGTTCTCAGTTCATGGAAGCAGGTGGCTCTCTGTTTTTTTTGCCGCCCGGACAGGGGGGGGAGGTGCGATTTCCGGCGCCAAACGATGTGCTATATTGCCGCCTTCGCAAGCGAGCCTCGGCCATGCGCACTACATGCAGTGTTGATAATGGGCGGGGTGGATCGTTTGCCTGATTTTTTATTCTGATGTTTAGAGATGTTGCATGAAAACCGTTTTAACTGGCATCACCACCACCGGTACGCCGCACCTCGGCAACTATGTCGGTGCGATTCGCCCTGCTATTCGCGCCAGCCAGCATCCGGAGAGCCGGGCTTTCTATTTTCTGGCGGATTATCACGCACTGATCAAATGTCATGAGCCTGAGCATGTGCATCGCTCCACACTGGAAATCGCCGCCACTTGGCTGGCGCTCGGCCTGAATACCGACAACGTGACCTTCTACCGTCAGTCAGATGTGCCGGAAATAACCGAACTGGCCTGGTTGCTGTCTTGCATGACGGCCAAGGGGTTGATGAATCGTGCGCACGCCTATAAAGCTGCAGTGCAGGCCAATGAGGAAGAAGGTGACAATGATCCGGACAAAGGCATCACCATGGGGCTTTTCAGTTACCCGGTGTTGATGGCTGCCGACATCCTGATGTTCAGGGCCACACACGTGCCGGTGGGGCGTGACCAGATCCAGCATGTGGAAATGGCGCGCGATGTCGCCCAGCGTTTCAATCATCATTTCGGTGAACATTTCGTGCTGCCCGAGGCGGTGGTGGAGGAGCATGTCGCGGTGTTGCAGGGGCTGGATGGCCGCAAAATGAGCAAGAGCTACGGCAATACTATTCCGCTGTTCCTGCCGCCGAAGCAACTGCAGAAGAGTATCAACAGGATTGTCACCAACCTGCTGGAACCGGGGCAACCGAAAGACCCTGACACCTCTACTGTATTCCAGATATGGCAGGCTTTCGCTACACCGGAGCAGGCGGCAGAGATGCGTCGTGAGTTCGGGGCCGGTATAGCCTGGGGTGAGGCCAAGAAACGTTTGTGTGCCTTGATCGACGGCGAGATTGCCGAAGCCCGCGAACGGTATGAAATCCTGCTGGCAAATCCGTCGGCAATTGAGGCTGAATTGCAGAAAGGTGCGGAAAAAGCCCGAGCTACAGCACGGCCTTTGATGCAAGCCCTGCGTGAGGCGGTGGGTATACGCCCTCTGAAGTAGTGCGGTTGTTATCGCGTTGCCTTTCCAGTAGCCTGTCTCGAAAGTAGCTGTCCTGGTTCCTGCAGTGTGAAAATAAGAAGACTGGCGCTGGATGTGGAGTTGACCAACCGTTGCAATGCGTTGTGCAACTTCTGTCCGCGCGACAAGACGCCCGAGCAGGGTTTTATGAGTGATGAGATTTTTCGTCAGGCAGTCAGTCGTGCGGAAGAGGCGGGCGTGGAGGTGATGCTGACCGGACAGGGTGAATCCCTGATCCATCCGCGCTTTGATGCGTGTATAGATTACCTTGCCGGCCGGAAAGTGCCGTTTGCACTGACCACCAATGCAGCATTGCTGACGCCCGAACGCTCGGCTTTTCTGCTTGATCGCGGTATCCGTCGTGTGACATTCAGCGTCAGCGATCTGGGTGAGGACTACGAGGAAGTCTACAACCTTGACGTCGAGCAGATGCATCGCCATGTCGATGCTTTCATGGCACAAAACGCCGCGAGAGAAGAAAGCAGTCGTGCAGAAGTCTGGATCAGCGTCGTGGAGCACGACATTAATCGAGACAAGATCCCTCTCATGCGTGAATACTGGGAATCCAGGGCGGTGACAGGCGTACATGTGTATCGCCAGATCACGCGTGGTGGTGCCTGTGAGACGGGGCACTATTTTTTGCGTAGTAACCGGTTTGTCGAAGAGGCCGAAAAGCTGTTGGCGGAAAAGGGTGTTTCAACGCTTTGTCATCTGGCGTTTGTTGCTCCCTTTGTCGGATGGAACGGCAATTACTATATTTGCTGCAGCGATTATGAAAAGGTTGAGCCGCTTGGTACGGTATTCGATTACAGTATTGATACTTTGGATACTGTGAAAATGCGGAGTATTGCTCGCGGAAATCGTGCATGCCAGAGGTGTAACTATGACCCTGTTAACCTGGTTCGTGAGGCGATGTTCGAGGTTGAGCAGGGTGAGCTGCCAAAGTCTCGAATAGCTAATCGTATTGCAATCATGAAGCGTGACCAGGAGCAATATCCCGATTTGTATGCTGTGCAAGACTGGCGAGCAGATCTGCTGGCAGATGATTTGTCGGGTGATGTTATTGCTGTCGGTCATTAATGAGTCGCGGAGCTTGATTGTGCAGTTGACGAAACAACAATTGAATTTCTTTGATACTTTCGGTTACCTGAAGTTCGAAGGTTTGTTTGCTGACGATATTGCTCGGATAGAGGCAGCTTTTGCCGAGACGATAAGCTGCTACGAGGCGGAGATGTGGGACTGGCAGCACCGTGCGCACTATGAGCAGCAGCGACGTTTTTTACCTCAATTTATTGATAGGCACCCTTATTTAAGTGGATTGATTGATGATCCGCGCATCCACGGAATACTTGCATCCCTTTTGGGTGAGGATTTCAGCTATCGCGGCAGTGATGCGAACTTGTTCAATTGTTCTACCTGTTGGCATTCCGATACTTACGGCGCGTTATTCAAGTATCGCAATGTGAAAATCGCCTTTTATCTCGATGACCTGGCTGCGGACAGCGGGTGTTTTCGTGTCATTCCGGGCAGCCAGCATTTTGGTGACAAATTCTCGAACAAACTGCAATCCTATCTTGGCAAGAGCGACAGTTTTCTGGATGGCATGGGTTTGCAGGATCATGAGGTGCCATGCCAGGTTATTCCGACAAAGCCGGGCGATATGCTGGTTTTCGATTTCAGGGTAAAGCATGCGACATGCTTTGGTAGTGATCGTTTGCGACGCATGTTTACTATCTGTGCGGCAGAAACAGTGCAGGAGCAGGATATTCCGGACCTGCGTCGTCTGATTTCTGAAAGTGCCAAACATGGTTTTACCCGTTATTATGGCGAGCAGATGGTGCGAACGGCTTCGCCGGAGCGCATGCTGCATCTGCAGCAATGTCTTGATAATGAAGATGCCTTGGCGGGTGTCTGATACGCGTTCGTGAGAGTTGGGGTTTATATGTCAAAAGGTATGGTCACCGTTATAGATAAAATTTCGTTGCGTGCAGGCAAGCGTGACGAGGTGAAAAAAATCTATGATGACTGGTGTGTTTTCATTGCCCAGATGCCAGGTTACGCCAGTATTGAGATGTTGTGTTTGACAGATGAGCGTATTGTCTGGGTGGAAAAATGGAATAGCAAGGAAACGCTGGATGCTTTCCATATGGAGCACATGACGCTTTCTGATTTCAGTATTCGCATGCTCGAGTGCGCAAAAACAGTGCATGAGCGGGTGGCGTATCAAGAGCTGAAATAAATGCTTTTCAAGGAATAGGCCTGTGTCTGTCATGCCGGTCATTCAGTATCCGGCAGGTTTGCCCGTTGTTGAGCGCCGACATGAAATTGCCGAGCTTGTTCAGCGAAATCAGGTGGTCATTGTCGCGGGTGAAACCGGTTCCGGTAAAACTACACAGTTGCCCAAGATCTGTCTGGAGCTCGGTCGCGGCCAGAGCGGTATTATTGGTCATACCCAGCCGAGGCGTTTGGCCGCGCGCACGGTGGCGACGCGCATTGCGCAGGAGCTGAATGAGCCGCTTGGGCGGACGGTGGGCTGTCAGGTGCGTTTTCACGATGACAGCAGTGAGCATACGCGCATCAAATTGATGACAGATGGTATCCTGCTGGCGGAAATCCAGCGCGATCGTCTGCTGAAAAAATATGACACGCTGATCATAGATGAGGCGCACGAGCGTTCGCTGAATATTGATTTTCTGTTGGGCTACATCAAGCGCTTGTTGCTGCAGCGCCCTGACCTGAAAGTTATCATTACTTCTGCCACCATTGATGTTGCTCGTTTCTCGCAGCATTTTTGTGATGCGGATGGGCGAAATGCTCCAGTTATTACAGTGGAAGGGCGCACCTACCCTGTTGATGTTGTCTATCTGCCTCCCGATGAAATGCCGCAGAAGCCGCAGGATATAGCCGAGAGTGTTGAGCAAGGGTTGCTCTATTTGCTGGAAGGCGAAAAAGCGCGTGCAGTGCGCGGTGGTGATGTGCTGGTGTTTCTGTCGGGTGAGCGAGATATTCTGGAAACGGCTCGCTATTTGCGTAAACAACAAGCGTTCAATGCCACAATCAAGCATTGCGAGGTGGTGCCGCTGTATGCGCGTTTGACTCTGAAGGAGCAGCAGAAAATTTTCACACCGCACACCGGCAGGCGTATTGTGCTTGCCACCAATGTGGCAGAGACGTCACTCACTGTGCCAGGTATACGCTATGTGATTGATGCCGGTGATGCGCGTATCAGTCGTTACAGTCATCGCACACGCGTGCAGCGTTTGCCGATTGAATCCATTTCACAAGCCAGTGCCAACCAGCGCGCTGGCCGTTGCGGGCGATTGGAGGCCGGCATCTGTGTTCGTCTCTACAGTGAACAGGATTTCCTGTCCCGCCCGGCTTTTACCGACCCGGAAATCCGTCGCACCAATCTGGCGTCGGTCATTTTGCAGATGTTGCAATTGCGTCTTGGCAAGATGGAAGACTTTCCCTTTCTTGATATGCCTGATTCGCGTCATGTCAATGAAGGCTACAGTTTGCTCGAAGAATTGTGTGCGGTGGACAGGCAGCGCCAGATCACAGCGCGCGGCCGCGATATCGCGCGCTTGCCGCTGGATCCGCGTCTGGGTGCTATGTTGGTCGAGTCGCAACAAAAGCGCTGTTTGCGTGAGGTGTTGATAATTGCCAGTGCGCTCAGCGTACAGGATCCGCGCGACCGACCGGTTGATAAAAAACAGGCAGCGGATGAAAAGCACAAGCAGTGGGCAGACGATCGCTCTGATTTCGTCAGTTACCTCAAATTATGGTCGGATTTTGAAAGTCAGCGGCAACTGCTGTCACAAAATGCCCTGCGCAAATATTGCGAGCAGAACTTTCTGTCATGGCAGCGCATGCGCGAATGGCGTGACATTCATCACCAGTTGCATGTGGCTTGTCAGGAGCGTGGCTGGAAGGAAAATCAGGAATTGCTGGATTACAGCAGCTTGTCGCCTGCGGTTTATGCCAATTTGCACCAGTCATTGCTGGTAGGTTTATTGTCGAACATTGCACTGCGTCAGGAAGATCGTGAATATCTCGGCTGTCGTCAGCGCAAGTTGCGCGTTTTTCCCGGTTCTGCGCAGGCAAAAAAATCACCGCGCTGGATTGCAGCGGCGAGCCTGATCGAAACGGCACAATTGTTTGCGCACGGCGTGGCGATGATAGAGGCACAGTGGGTGGTACCGCTAGCCAGGCACCTGATTCAGCGTGATTACTTCGAGCCGTTCTGGGATGAAGCGCGCGGTATGCCTATGATCCACCAGCGTATCAGCCTTTACGGCTTGGTGTTGGTCGAGAAATCCAGAGTGTTTTATGGCGACATCGATCGTGAGCAGGCTCGCGAGTTGATGATACGTGAAGCCCTGGTTGCCGGCCATTACAAGGGGCGCGCGGATTTTCTGGCGCGCAATCAGGCGTTGATTGCAAAAGTGCAGGATGTGGAGGCGCGTATCCGTCGCCGTGACTTGCTGGTGGATGATAGTGCTCTGTTTGCCTTTTACGCGGCACGCATTCCAGAAGATGTGGTAACCGTTCGTGAACTTGATGGCTGGTACGCCAAGGCGAGGCAGCAGGATCCGCAATTATTGCTCTTGCGTGAGGCGGATGTGCTGGTGCGCGATCCCGGTGATGAAACCGTGGTGCAGTTTCCTGATCATCTGGATTGCAGCGGTAATGCATTGAAATTGATATACAGCTTTGATCCTGGGCATGCGCAGGATGGCGTGACGCTGCAAGTGCCGCTGGTGCTGTTGAATCAGATTCCTGCGGAAAAATTGAGCTGGCTGGTGCCGGGTTTGCTGGCAGACAAGGTGCAGGCATTGTTACGTGGCCTGCCGAAGAGTTTGCGCAAGACACTGGTGCCGTTGCCGAATACTGCTGAGCGTATGGCTGCGCTGTTGATGCAGTTGCCGCAAAAAGATAAATCTCTGCTGGATGCCATGGTGGAATGCCTCTTTCGCTATTATGGTTTGCGCGTGCCGGTGAGCGATTTCGATGAATCGCTGCTGGATTCCTTTTATCGCATGAATGTCCAGGTGCTGGGCGAGCGCGACCAGGTGTTGGCGCAGGGGCGTGATCTGGCATTACTGCGTGCAGAGTTTGCGACCCAGGCACGTGAAGTTGTGCGTGAAGCGGCACAGGCGGATTTTTCACGCAATGGTATACGAAGTTGGGATTTTCCTGATCTTGTCGACAATTTGCCACAGCAGCGCGGTGATATGCGTGTGCTGGCTTTCCCTGCTTTGCGCGACGCCGGCGACAGTGTGGATCTCACTCTGTATGACACCAAAAAACAAGCGGAGCGAGAACACCGGAGAGGTCTTGTGCGTCTCGCTGTGTTATCACTGCCGCAGCAAGTAAAATATTTGCAGAAAGAATTATTGCGCGATAACCGTGTGCGTCTGGCGCTGGCAGGATTTGGCTCGGCAAGTGAATTGATGGGTGACTTGATCGATGCTGCATTTGCACAGGCATTTTTTGCCAGTGGTGACTTTCCGCGTAGCAAGGCTGCATTTGAACAGCGTCTTGCGGCATTGAAATCGCAGCTCTCGGTGACAGCTCAGCAACTGGACAGGGTGTTGTCTCAGGCTGTATTGCAGGCACAGGCAATTCGTCAGCAACTCGAATTGCTGCGGGCGCCTGAAGCCAGAATGACGGTTGAGGATATCCAGTCGCAACTCTCTCGGTTATGGTTTTCCGGATTCCTGCGCGAGACACCTTGTGAGCAGTTGCTGCAGTACGCTCGCTATATGGAGGCACTGCAGAAACGTCTGGAAAAATTGCGCGGTGGTGTGCCGCGCGACCAGCAGGCTGTAGCGCAGCTGCAGCGTTACTGGAAGCCGGTGTTGCAATGGCTGGAAAAGAACCCGCTGGTAGAGTTGTCTGAACCGCAGCAGGCTTTGCGTTGGTTGTTGGAGGAATGGCGCATCGCTTTATTTGCGCAGCCGATGAAAACCCTGCTGCCGGTTTCCGAGAAGCGTGTTGCCGAAGTTTTCTCGAAGATACGGTTGAAAGATTGATATTCCTTGCAGGAGTGATAGGTGGAATTGTTAATTGGGATGACGTTATTTTTTCTTCCTTTATTGCCGGCTGCGTTCGGTATGGAAGTCGCCCTTTTCTTTCTGCCGCGTTACCGGAGGGCGATTTTGTATTCGCTGCCCATGGCGGCGGCCATGAGTGCTGCAGTCATTGTCGTCTGGATGATGTTTCAGCGAGTAGGTTTTGCTTATGAGCTGGAGTGGATAGAAGGGGGTATTCTCCAGCAGGTCGTGCGCATTCTAGACGGTCATGCTCCCTATGCAAAACCCGGTTTTGAATATGTGCCCGCATTGTATGCGCCGCTTTACTACTACTTGTCCGCCGCTATGACCTTTGTTCTTGGTGTGGGTCTGCCTGCATTGCGTGCCGTTTCAGTATTGGCAAGTGCGCTGACCGGTGTGGCAATTGCATTGTCTGTTTGGCAGGTAACGAAATCCGGTTTGGCGGCCTTGCTGGGTTTTCTGGCTTATTGCGCCATGTACAAGTTTTCTCTCTATTGGTTCGATGTTGCCAGGGTGGATAACGTTTGGACGATGTGGCTGGCATTTACGGTTGCGCTTTTGTTGCGTTATCAAATGATCATCTCAATGCGCGTACTCTTTCTGGCTGCTATTTGTTTTGCGCTGGCGGTAATGTCCAAGCAGGCTTCTTTTTTTCTTGCGCCTTTTTTGTTTCTGGTTATCTGGCTGTGGAGTGGTTTGCGCTTCGCGTGGGTATTTGCTGTCATGGCTGCAGTGGTGGTTTTGGTGCTATCTGCTTTTTTCCAGTGGCATTCCGATGGTTGGTTTTTTTACTTCACGATGCAGATGGCGCCGCATCATGGTTTAAAAAAGGATTTTCTCTGGATATTTCTGTTGGGTGACGTCATTGCCAATGTTTTGTTCGTTGCTGCTTTCAGTTTGCTGTTTATCAAGGTTGTGAGTGGCGATGCAAGGGTGCGAAGCGGCTGGCTGGTGCTGTTGTCAGGTTTCGGTGCAATGGCGTTTGTGTCGCGCAAGTATCCGGGTGGTGAGAGCAATGTGCTGATGCCATTTTTTATGTTGCTAATAATTATGGCAGTGAGCTACTTCTCGCTTATGGTCGAGCGGTATAGGTACTCGCGTAATCGACTTCTGAGCTTCTTGTCAGTGCTGCTGGCCTTCAACTTTTACCATGGCTGGGTGGTGGGAGCTGCTGAGTACCATGTTCCTGCGCGCCGTGCCGGTGGCGATGATGCTGTAGGCGATGCATTGGTAAAAAAGATTTCGCAAGTGCCGGGGCGGGTGTGTGTCACTATGCATGGTTATTTGGGTTATCTGGCAGGTAAGGGTTTTTGCTCACACCGGTTGCTATTGCAGGACGTCATGATGGCGGGAAACTCTGAGTTGATTGACTCAATACGGGCAGAAGCTCGTGAAAAAATCATGGCTGGGTACTACGATGTTATCGTTATCGATGAATTCGCTGAGATTAACAGTCTGGGTGTCGATATAAAGGAAATTCCCTACACCATGACCTTGCTGGAGAATAGTACTGAGTATCCTCAGTATGAGTTTTATCCTATCGTGAGTGGTACCAAGCCTATGTATTGGTTGGAATATAACGGCATTGGATTTGTTGATAACAGCAAAAGGATAGAATCCAGTTCCTCGAAGTAAAAAAGCAAATATTTGATCGGGTCTGGTTCAAATTAGTAGCTGTTCAAGAATTTTTTCATAAATTCGGGACAGTTGATCCAGTTCACCGATGTGTGTGTTTTCATCTACCTTGTGGATAGTGGCATTCACCGGGCCGAGTTCTACCACTTGGGCGCCAGTCGGTGCAATGAAGCGTCCGTCCGAGGTGCCGCCCGCTGTGGAGAGTTCGGTGTCAATACCGCTGACTTCACGAATAGCTGCAACCGTGGCATTCACCAGAGCGCCGCAGTCGGTGAGAAAGGGCTGCCCGCTCAATGCCCATTCGATGCTGTAGTCCAGAGCATGTTTCTGCAGGATGGCTTCGGTGCGCTCGCGCAGCACTTGCTCCGTTACTTCAGTGGAGAAGCGGAAATTGAACAGTATCTCCAATGTGCCAGGAATGACATTGGTGGTGCCGCTGCCGGCGTGGATGTTGGAGATCTGGAAACTGGTGGCAGGAAAGAAAGCATTGCCGCTGTCCCACACTTCGGCGGCGAGTTCTGCCAGTGCCGGTGCAGCATCGTGGATGGGATTGCGCGCGAGATGCGGGTAAGCCACATGGCCTTGCACACCGTTGACGATGAGTCTGGCGCCGAGTGAGCCGCGCCGTCCGTTCTTGATCACGTCGCCGGTAACTTTGCTGCTGGACGGTTCACCGACCAGGCACCAGTCGATCAATGTATTTTCTTTTTGCAGCTGCTCGACTACTTTCACAGTGCCGTCGATGGCAATCCCTTCTTCATCGCTGGTGATCAGGAAGGCAATGCGGCCTTTGTGATCGGGATTCGCAGTCACAAAACGTTCGCACGCGGTAATCATGGCAGCGAGACTGCCTTTCATGTCGGCAGCGCCACGCCCGTAAAGATAATCGCCCTTCACGGTTGCCTTGAACGGTGCGCTGTGCCAGTGCTGTTCGTTGCCGCTGGGGACGACATCTGTGTGGCCGGCGAAACAGAAAATCGGTCCTTCTGTTCCATGCGTGGCCCAGAAATTTTTTACATCGCCGAAAGGCATTTCGCGACAGGTAAAGCCGAGAGCGGACAAACGCTGCATCATGATCTGCTGACAGTCGGCATCGTGCGGTGTTACAGAGGCTTGCTCAATTAGCTGGCAGGTGAGGGTGAGTGTCGGTGTCATCGGTTTTGTGTGCTCGTTCGCGAATCAATTGTGTTTGTGCAGCGCTTCATTCAACTCAATGGCGGATTTGTTGGTGAGGCATTCGATGGCGCCGGTTTTCGAGTTGCGACGGAACAGCAGATCGGATTTGCCGGCGAGTTCACGTGCCTTGCAGCTGCCGGCGTTGCTTCCGGTGCTGTCGATCAATGTCACCACCGAGCCTGCCGTGATGTAAAGGCCGGCTTCGATGGTGCAGCGGTCTCCCAACGGAATGCCGACGCCGGCATTGGCGCCGAGCAGACAGCCTTCGCCGAGCGAAATCACCACGTTGTTGCCGCCAGACAGTGTGCCCATGGTGGACGCGCCGCCACCGATGTCCGAGCCTTTGCCGACAAATACGCCGGCAGAGATGCGGCCCTCGACCATGCCGGGGCCTTCCGTGCCGGCGTTAAAGTTGACGAAACCTTCGTGCATGATGGTGGTGCCTTCGCCGAGATAGGCGCCAAGGCGCACGCGTGCGGTGTGTGCCACGCGCACGCCGGCAGGTACAACGTAGTTCGCCATTTTCGGAAATTTGTCGACAGAGGACACTTCCAGTGTTTTTCCCTGCAGGCGTGCGGCGAGCTGGCGCTCCGGCAATTCGCGAATATCGATGGCGCCTTCATCGGTCCATGCCACATTGGGCAGTAAACCGAAAATGCCGCCGAGGTTGATGCTGTGCGGCTTCACCAACCGGTGCGACAGCAGGTGCAGTTTCAGGTAAACCTCCGCCACAGACGCAGGTGCGGCATCGGTTTCCAGAATGGTCACTACCAGGTGGCGCTGGCTATCGGTCATGGCGCTGAGCCAGGCAAAGTGGTGACCGTTTGCCTGCAGTGTCTTGTTGATTACTTGTGCCTGCGCAGTGCTGATTTCCATCGCGGCATTGCCGCCAGTGTGGTGGCAGCTGCTGGCAATGGCACTGGCTATATCTGCAGCGGGATGCAGTAATGGAGCCGGGTAAAACACTTCCAGATATTCGCCCTTGCTGTTCCGGGTGCCGATGCCGATGCCGATTGCAAAAGTCATGAAGAATCTCCAATGCGTACTGCCCGCTGTAAAACAGCGGGCGCTGGTTCAAGGTGTTAATGCTTTAATGTTTCAGTTGATAGTGTTGCGGATTGCTGCGCAATTTCAGCCGTGCCGTTTCGGCAGGATATCGTGCAGTTTGACTGCCGCAGCGCGCAGGCATTTTTCGGTGGCAGACCAGTCGATACAGGCATCAGTGATCGATACGCCGTATTGCAGTTTCGACAGATCGTCAGGAATTTTCTGATTGCCGGCGCCAATGTGTGATTCGATCATCACGCCGATAATGGATCGGTTGCCTTCCAGAATCTGGTTGACGACGTTGTCCATCACCAGTACTTGCAGATCGTGATTCTTGTTGGAGTTGGCGTGGCTGCAATCGACCATGATGTTGGGTTTGATGCCGGCTTTTTGCAGATCCTGTTCGCACAAGGCGACGCTGACGGAATCGTAATTCGGTTTGCCGTCGCCGCCGCGCAGTACTACATGCGTATAACGATTGCCTGTAGTGGTGATAATCGCGACCTGGCCTTCATTATTAATGCCGAGAAAGCGGTGTGGTGACACGGCTGACTTGATGGCATTGACAGCGACCGCCATGCCGCCGTCTGTGCCATTCTTGAAGCCGACGGCACAGGAGAGGCCGGAGGCCAGTTCGCGGTGGGTTTGCGATTCTGTTGTGCGCGCGCCGATGGCTGACCAGGAGATCAGGTCTTGCAGATATTGCGGCGAGATGGGATCCAGGGCCTCGGTGGCTGTGGGCAAGCCGAGTTCGGCGATATCCAGCAGCAGTTTGCGGCCGATTTGCAGGCCTTCCTCGATTTTGAATGAATCATTCATGTGCGGATCGTTGATCAGGCCTTTCCAGCCGGTTGTGGTGCGTGGCTTCTCGAAGTACACACGCATGACAATTAGCAGACTGTCCTTCACTTCATCGGCCAGTGCTTTCAGGCGATGGGCGTAATCCATGGCGGCAGCGGTGTCGTGAATGGAGCAGGGGCCGACGACGACCAGCAGGCGAGGATCTGTGCCATCGAGAATATTGCGTACGGCCTCGCGACCATTCTTGACCGTGATGACTGCTTTTTCAGTGAGTGGCAGACGGGCTTTCAGCTCGGCCGGGCTGATCAGCACGGATTGTGATTCTACATTGAGGTTCTCAACGCCAGTGAAACTCATGTTATTGCCTGCCAGTGTCATATTAAGGATGGCGTATTCTACTCACACGGCCGGATACCTGCACCCTCCCAACAGCAGTCAATGTCCGTGATTTGTGTTTCAGCGTGTTGCATGCGCTTTTTGCCGTACAACATTTGTCGCAGCAGTGATCGCCAGAAAAATGGCAAATGCTGCTTTTATGGTGAGGGGATTTTGGTTACCCTACCGCATCCTCAGTAGTCATGGGGCATACCCGTAAAAACCCGTTAACTTTCAGGAGTACACGGAAGCTTATGAAGACAAAAATAAAAGCGGTAGTGTCAGCCAGCGTTTTGCTGATGGCAGCTGCCACACAGGTTCAGGCCAAGGTTTCTCAGGCAGAAGCAGATCGACTGGGCAAAGATCTGACTCCGATGGGGGCGAATCCGCAGGGTAATGCTGATGGCAGCATTCCTGCGTACACCGGCACCACGCTGGGTGTACCCAAAGGCGTGAACTACAAAGGCACCGGCAGCTACTACCCGAATCCTTATCCTAACGAAAAGCCGCTGTTTGTTATTGATGGCAAGAACTGGGAGAAGTACAAGAAGAACCTGACCGACGGCCAGATTGCGCTGTTCCAGAAATATCCCGACACTTTCAAAATGAAGGTTTATCCCAGCAAGCGGGATGTGCGTTACAACGATTTCATTCACAAGAACATCAAGCTGAATGCAGTGACTGCTGATATCGTACCAAGCGGTAACGGTGTGCAGGGTGCATTCGGTGGTTCGCCGTTCCCACTGCCGAAAAATGGTGTGGAAGTGGTCTGGAACCATGAATATTCTCCACAGCTGTATTTCACCGAAGGCGTTGTGGCCAGTGGCGCGGTGTTCAACAACGGCAGCATCTCCATGCGCAAGCAGTTCGAAAGCCGTTATTTCCGCGTGTTTGATCCAGCCTTGACGCCAGAGAAGTACCATGAAACCAACCTGAACGCTGCCGTTCTGGTTGAGGTTACCGATCCTCCGCGTGAAAAAGGCAAGGTAACCCTGGTACACGAGTTTCAGGATCTGACCGAAATGCCGCGTAACGCATGGCAATATCTGCCAGGTACTCGCCGTGTACGCCGTGCCCCGACCATCGCTTATGACTTCCCGGACGGCCCTGGTGGTCTGCGTACCGTTGACGATGCCATTACCTTCATCGGCGCAACCGATCGCTACGACTGGAAACTCGAGCCGCAGCGTGAAGTTTTCCTGCCTTACAACAACTATGAGGCAGATGATCCAAGCCACAAATACTCGGACATCCTGACCGTGAACCACCCGAATCCGGAGTTCATGCGTTACGAACTGCACCGGGTATGGGTTGTGCTGGCTACGCTGAAAGAAGGCAAGCGTCACATCTATGCCAAGCGTCGTCTGTATATGGATGAAGACAGCTGGGCTGCACTGCTCGGTGATAACTATGACGGTCAGGGCAGCTTGTGGCGTACCAGCATGCGTACTTTCGTGAACGCATACGACATGCCCGGCATGAGCCCGCGTCAGGAGATCTATCACGATCTGCAAAAAGGTGCTTATTTGCTGAACAACCTGGTTAACGAAGAAGGCCGTATTCAGGGTATTCCCAAAGAGCGTCACCCGGATGAATACTACAGCCCGGCCAACCTCCGTCAGATGGGCAAATAAGATTTGCTGACTGGCTCCAACAAAAAACCAGGGCATGCCCTGGTTTTTTGCTTTCTGCCGGTTGAAAAATGAGCGAAGAGAGTGATGCGTCGTTGTCTGGTAACCGGGGCCACCGGTTTTCTGGGAAAGCAGCTGGTGAAGTGCCTGGCGGCTGAAGGTTTTTTTGTGCGTGTGTTATTGCGGCGGCCTTGCGTGAGCAATGACTGGCATGAGTGCGTACAGGGTGAGTTGACTGAAAGGCCGGAAAACTACCGGGCAGCAATGGATGGCATGGATACCGTATTCCATCTGGCGGGTATTGCACATAGCAGGGAAGAAGCCTCGCGCTATCAGTCGATCAATTGCGAGGCAACACTGGCCCTTGCCCGCGCGGCCGAGCTCGCCGGTGTGCAGCGTTTCGTCTTTGTCAGTTCGGTCAAGGCTGTGGCTGATCCCGGCAGTTCGAGAGTGGACGAAACCTTTGATACATGGCCTGCGGATCCCTACGGATACTGGAAACGCAAGGCAGAGCAGCGCTTGCTGGATGAAATCGCGCTGCCGCATTTGGCAATTCTACGGCCGACACTGATGTATGGTCCCGGTGTCAAAGGCAATCTGTATCGCATGCTATCGGCGATTGATCGCGGCTATTTTCCCCCGCTGCCGGAAACCGGTGCTGTTCGCTCGATGGTCGCAGCGGCCGATGTTGCAAGTGCCTTGCTGCTTGTGGCCGAGGCGGCAGCAGCCAACCGGACAGTACTGATTGCTGCTGATGGCGAGGCCTATACGGCACATCTTGTCTATCAGGCCATGCGGCAGGCGTTGGGTTATCAGCCGGCGTCACGGGTAGTGCCTGTCAATTTATTACGTGTGCTGGCGGCTGCCGGCGATGGGTTTTCCCGATGTTTTGCATCCTGGCCATTCAACAGTGAAGTCCTGTCGCGATTGACGGGGCCTGCTTCTTATTCGGCTGACCGATTGCTGGCGTTGGGCTGGCAGCCCTCAACGACGCTTTATCGTGAATTGCCTGCGATGGTTGCTGCCTATCGTCAGGGTGAGCGATGAGCGATAGTGTGCTGCTTCTACTGTCCTCGCTTTTGTTGGCCCTGGCGGTGTCGGCAGTGCTGTGCGGCTGGTTTGTGCGCCGCCGTCATCGTTTGTGGCTGGATCAGCCTGGTGAGCGCTCATTGCATGTCATGCCGGTGCCGAGATTGGGCGGTGTAGCCATCTGTCTGGGGATGGCTGCCGGGGCGTCGTTGGCATGGCCGATCTGGCATTCGCTGTTTGAGCCACCACTGCTCGTGGCTGTGTTGCTGCTGTGGGGGGTCGCCGTGCTGGATGATGTGCGATCACTCCCGGCATCGGTGCGCTTTTTCTGTCAGTTGTTGGCGGCGTGTCTGGCTGTTTTCGGTGCTGGTATTTTCTGGCATACGGAAAGTATGCCATGGCTGTGGGGCGTAACAGGTTTACTGATGTACCTGTGGGGCACCAATCTCTACAACTTTATGGATGGAATGGATGGTTTTGCTGGCGGTATGGCTGTTATCGGATTCACGGCGCTGGCAGCCATGGCCATCGTGGCTGGTGATACGGCCTTTGCCTGCTTTTGCGGTCTGGTGGTTGCCGCCAATGTGGGTTTCCTGTTTTTCAATTTCCCGCCTGCCCGCCTGTTCATGGGCGACAGCGGCTCCACGGTACTCGGCTTTATCATGGTGGCGGCCAGTCTTGCTGGCTGGCAGCGGGAGCTTTATCCCGCGTGGGTGCCGCTGCTGATATTCTCGCCTTTCTGGGTGGATGCAACGATCACGCTGTTTCGCAGGCTCCTGCGCGGTGAAAAAGTCTGGCAGGCGCATCGCCAGCATTACTACCAGCGTTGGGTGCTGGCGGGGTACGGTCATCGACAAGTCGTGCTGGTGGAGTATGTACTAATGTTGCTCTGCACGCTCTCGGCACTTGCTTGGCAAGTCTGGGCAGCTGGTTATAATGAGGTCGCAATGTTCGGTGGCTGGGGCGTTGCTTACGTGCTGTTGATTCTTGGCAGTGAAGCTGCCCTGAAGCGCTGAAGCGACATATCTGCGCTGAAAGGGCGTGGCGATATACAAAAATAACGGGCAATCGAAGTGATTTCTACCCGACAGGTACTCAGACGCTACTACAAACAGATGATCATGCTGGGGGTGGATTTCACCTTGCTCAGTACGGCATTGCTGTTTGCTCTGTGGGCGCGTTTGGGTGAGGTCTGGTTTCCTTCCCGCGTGCCGCAATATGTGGTGCTGGTGCTGTCACTGCTGTTGAGTCTCTTTGCTTTCATGCGCTTGGGATTGTATCGCTCCATCATCCGCTACATGGGGCAGCAGGCGATTTTTGCGGTGATGCAGGGAGTTTCGTTGTCGGCACTGATCATCGCGGTGGCATCATTCATGAGCGATGAATTCATGCCGCGTTCTGTGCCGGTGATTTACTGGTGTTTCGCTTACGTCTTTATCGGCGGCTCAAGAATTGTGATTCGCGCCTATTACCACAAAGGGCTGCAAATACACCGCGAGCGCGTTGCCATTTACGGAGCTGGAACTTCAGGTTTGCAGGTCTACAAGGCGCTGCTGCATGGCAAGGATTACAAGCCGATTGTTTTTCTGGATGACAATGCTGGCAAGCAGGGCATGATTCTCGACGGCCTGCCTGTGCATGCAACTCACAATATCCAGCGCTTGTTGCAGCGATACGGTATCACCAAGGTTTTGCTGGCCATGCCTTCGGTTTCCCTGCAGCGTCGTCGTGAAATTATGCACGATCTTGAAGCTCAGGATATTTCTGTGCAAATGGTGCCCGGTATTGAGGAGTTGCTGGACAGCAGCTTGCGCGGCAATGACGTTAGCAGTGTCTACGACGATATTCTCGGTCGCGCACCTGTAGCACCGGATCAGGCGCTGTTGCACCAGTGCATTGAAAACCGTGTGGTGATGGTTACAGGTGCATCCGGTTCCATCGGTAGTGAGCTGTGCAGGCAAATTCTGCTGAATCGTCCGCGTCAGTTATTGTTGGTCGACTTCAATGAGTATGGTCTCTATCGTATGGAGCAGGAGCTGCAGCAGGAGGAGCTGCTGGAACATTTGCAGGCGACAGAAATCGTTCCTTTGCTGGGCAATGTTACAGATCAGCGTCGCATGGCGCAGATCATGCGCACATTCGGTGTGCAGACTATTTATCATGCTGCAGCCTACAAGCACGTGCCGATCGTGGAAAGCAATATGGTCGAAGGCGTGCGCAATAACGTGATGGGAACCTGGTCGTTGGTGCGTGCTGCTGCGGAAACAGCGGTGGAAACCTTTGTGCTGATTTCGACAGACAAGGCAGTGCGGCCAGTCAGTATCATGGGGGCGAGCAAGCGTTGCGCCGAGCTGATTTGCCAAGCCTATGCGCGTGCCGACAATGCCACGCGTTTTTGCATGGTGCGCTTCGGCAATGTGCTCGGCTCCTCCGGTTCTGTGGTGCCCTTGTTTTTCGATCAGATCCACGCGGGGGGGCCGGTGACGGTGACACACCCGGAAGTTACGCGTTATTTCATGACCATCTCGGAGGCGGCGCAACTGGTACTGCAGGCGGGCAGTATGGGGCGTGGCGGTGAAGTGTTTGTGCTCGACATGGGCAAGCCGGTCAAGATCATGGATCTGGCTGAGCGCATGATTGCCTTGCTGGGCCATTCCGTCCGCAATGAAGATAACCCGGAAGGTGATATTGAAGTACGCATTACCGGTTTGCGTCCGGGTGAAAAACTGTATGAAGAATTGGTGTTGGGCGACAATATCACCGGTACAGGTCACCCGATGATCATGCAGGCGGATGAAAAGTCCGTTGAGCTGGTGAATCTGGTTGCCTGTCTTGAACAGATGGAGCAGGCTTGTCAGGAAGGTGACTGTCGCAGCGTAAAACATCTGCTGACTGAAATTGTCGGAGAGTTTTCCGAAAATGCTATCAATGACATCGTCTGGCAGCGTGAGCGTGCGGAATATACTGCGTCGGCAACTTCATCAATCAATCGTGACAACGTAACACCATTGCTGCGTCGTCCTCCGCGTAATTGATTATCTCTGTTTACCTTCAGTTTGTTGCCGGGTCTGCAAAAAACATGGTTTTCCATTGTGCCGCAGCAGGGTCAAGCGGGTCTGCTTGCAGCCAAGTCTTGAGAGCCTGTTGTGCGCGTGATCGCTGACCACTGCGATGGGCGAGATCCACGCGAGCCATTTGCACATCGCGGCTGTACACGTCCAGCTTTGCGGCGCGATCCAGTGCTGCCAATGCGCCGTCAATATCCCCTTGTTGTTGCAGAGACAAGGCGTAAACATAATGAAAATACGGCAATTGACTGTGGCTTGCAGCCTGCTGCAGTTGTTGAACTGCAGCTTGTGTTTGCTGATTGCGCACCAGCCACAACCCGTATGCCAAGTGTAATTCTGCGTTGTCCTGTGCATGTTTCAACGCGTTCTGCAAAATGTTTTCTGCTTCGCTATCTCGTGCTCGCAAACGGTAAAAGTCCGCCAGATTGATGGAGCCCGGCACGTAATAGGGTTCTTTACGTATGGCTTCCTGCAACAGGTTTTCGGCATCTTCCCAGCGTTGTTCATTGATGGCGAGAGCTGCCAGTGCCGTGAGTGCGGGTGCGCGATCACGGTTCAGGTCTTGCGCGGCAATGTATTCCAGTCGAGCACGCTGGTAATCGTCGTTTTCTTGCAATTCCGGCCGCTGCTGAAGTATCTGTTGCGATAACAGCCTCGCTGCTTCTGTGCGCAAGCTGCGGTGTTTGTCTTGCAGTAGCGGCACAAGCATTTTCCTGTCTTGCGGTGGCAGTGATTCTGCCGCGCGCAAGGCACCGTACCGGATCAAGGCATTGTTGTCGCCGAGCATGTTTGCCAGCAGTGGGCGGTAATCACGTGTGGGAAAGTTCGGCAGCAGGCTGAGAGCCGTGGCGCGAACGACGGCGGGTTGTTTCGTATCCAGAATCAGGCTGGTAAGCGCCTCATAGGCAGCAGGTTGGCTGCGCCGTGCTTGCTGCAATGTTTCTCCGTAATGTGGTTTATGCCAGTTGCCGCCATAGTGCTGATCCATTTTGTTGGTTGCCCAGTCGGCAGTCTTGTCCTTGTGGCAAGCGTTGCAGGCATTGGGTGAGTCAAATTTTGTGCTCAGATCGGGTCGCGGAATCCGCAGGCTGTGATCACGTCTGGCATCAACCTGCATGTAGGTTGTTGCCGGCATGTGGCAGTCGACACAGAAACTGCCGGACGTTGCCGGTTGGTGCATGTGGTGCTGTTTGCTGTCATAGCTGCTGTTATGGCATTGCAGGCAGAGGCCATTGCCTTCTACGTGCGTCTTGCCGCTGTGCGGGTTGTGACAGTTGCTGCAGGTGACGCCGGCTGCGTGCATGCGGCTTTGCAGGAATGAACCGTATTCGTAAACCTCATCCTGTATTTGTCCGTCAGCGTGGTACAGGCTCTCGTCCAGCAGTGAGGGCATGAAGGCGTCCAGCAGGTAATCCGCGTCATTGCGGATATCAATGCGCGAACGACGACTGTGGCATTGGGCGCAGCGCTCTACCTGCATGTCATCGCCTGGACTTGTGCGCTGTGCAGGTGCCTGCGGCGTCTGGCGTTGCCACAGATCCAGAGCGCCGGATGTCAGTGCGATGTTCCAGCCTTTGTTCGTGAAAGTGGACTTGTCACTGCTGCGTGCCCACAGCAGATGTTGCGAGCCAGGGCCATGACAGGATTCGCAGCCGACACCAGTTTCCTGCCAGCTTGAATGAAAACTGTCAGTGTTGGCGTCGTAGTTCTTGGTAAAGTTCGTGCTGTGACACTCGATGCACATGTGGTTGGCATTGTGCGATGGCGCACGCCAGTGCAATGGATCGCCAGTTGTGATTTTTTCGTCGTTATAAAGATGGAACCAGCGCTGGCCGCCGTCGCTGGCAGCACGGGTGTCCCAGGCAAAGGGCAGGCTTTGCCAGCGGCCATTGGGCAGTGCAGTGAGATATTGTTGCAGAGGGAAAATGCCAAAAGTGTATTGCAGTTCAAGCTCGGCGGGTGTGGCGGAGTTTTGATCGGTGTGCACCCTGAACTTCGTGCCATCACTTGAAAATTTGGTTTGCTGTTGATGATGGGCGAGTGTTTTCCCGGAAAAATCGCCACGCATATTATTGTTGTTTGCAGGCAGCATGGCTTGATTATGATCGGATTGCAGCCAGTCCTGAAATTGCACGGTGTGACAGAAATGGCATTCCTCACTGCCGACATAGTGTGCCGGTTCTGGCATTTTTTCAGCTGCGGCGGAAGTTGTCGGTGCAACCGGTGTTGTCACTGCATCGCTGTTGACAGGATTCGACTTTTTACAGCCTGTCATTAAAGGCAGGCAGATCAGCAGCAGGACGAGAATTCGGTGCATGGCAACATCTTGAAGTTATCCGCACGCATCATAGCGGCGCTGTTAAGGCGATACCATCTCCAGCTTTACAAGCATGCCGGGCGCTGGTAAATTGCCGCCCCTGTCGCAATGGCAGATCCTGAAAAGGGCACGTAGCTCAGTTGGTTAGAGCACCACCTTGACATGGTGGGGGTCGATGGTTCGAGTCCATTCGTGCCCACCAACCCCAACGGGTTGGCGGTTAGGAATCACTAACGGTACACGATCGTACACGAAAAGCGTACACGGCGCTTGGATCCCCGCATAAGCCTGTAGCGCGGCCTTTTTCATACCCGACAAAAAATGAACTGCTCGTGATTACCGTCACCGCCGCTGATGCTGCTGTCAAAATAATCCAGCACCTGAAGACCGCACAGCGTACAGCTGTGACGCAACCGATCTTCAATGACAGGCAGTACGTCGCGGCTTTTCAGCAAGCCTTGTTTGTTTATGTGTTCCGGGCCTGCTTCAAATTGCGGTTTGACCAGACTCAACAGGTAACCGCCATTGCGCAACAGTGGCACCAGCGACGGCATGATCAGTGTTTGTGAAATAAAGGAGACATCCATCACCGCCAGATCAAATCCCTGCTGGTCTTTGCTGTAGTCGCGCAAGTTTGCCGGCAATTGCCGGGCATTGATCTTTTCCAGAGAAACCACGCGCTCGTCATCGGCCAGTGATGCATGCAGTTGGCGTTGGCCGACATCGACACCGATCACGCGTGCAGCGCCGGCTTGCAGTAAACAGTCGGTAAAACCGCCAGTGGACTGGCCGATATCCAGGCAAGTCATGCCGGCGACATCAAGCCCTGTGTGTTGCAAGGCCCCCGCCAGCTTCAGCCCGCCGCGCGAGACATAGCGGGCCTCGCTGTCATCGCACAGCCGCAATGCGCAATTGGCGGGGAGGTTGTGGTTGGCTTTGGCAAGGGTTTCCCACTCGCCGGATGCGGTTTGCCATTGCACGCCCTTGGCCGCAATCAGGCGCTGAGCTTGCGAGCGCGAGCAGGCGAGACCTTTTTCAACAATCAGCAAGTCGGTGCGAGGCATGGCAAACCGCAGTGGTTGGGATTGCGTGCATCATAGTGTCTAATGCCGTTCTGACAACTCTTGTTAAAGCATTCGTGGATTTTTGCTGTGACTCACTCACAAGACGAACATTTCATGCGCTGTGCGTTGGCGCTGGCTGCGCAAGCCGAGCAGCGTGGCGAAGTGCCTGTGGGTGCGGTATTGGTGAGCAAAGGCGAGATTGTGGGCGAAGGCTTCAATCAACCGATAGCCAGTTGCGACCCGACAGCACATGCCGAGGTGATGGCGCTGCGCGATGCGGCAACACGCACAGGCAATTACCGGCTGCCGGATACCACGCTGTATGTCACGATTGAACCTTGCGCGATGTGCGCTGGTGCGCTGGTGCATGCGCGTGTCAGTCGCGTGGTGTTTGGCGCGCCGGAACCGAAAGCCGGTGTGGCAGTGAGTCAGCTGCAGTTATTTGATGCGCCACACTTCAATCATCGTGTGCAATACGAGGGCGGAGTTCTGGCCGAGGAGTGCTCGGCCATGATGTCGGCTTTTTTCAAAAAGCGTCGCCGCTGATTACAACTTGGCGATGTAGTCATCCGCAAAGCGTTTGATGGCATCCAGCTTGAAACCCAGTGGGCTGGTCGGTTTTCCTCCGTAGAAAAACCAGGGCGGTGTGCACAGGGCTGTTACACCCATGTCGCGCATGCGCTTGAAACCGTCTAGATCAAACGCATCGCGCGCGTTGAAACACAACATTTCAAAGGGCAGGTGCTCGCGCTGCAGTTCACGTCGGTACTGCTGGATTTTATTGAAATACTGCTGGAGCTCTTCGCTGCTGTGCACATCGGAAATCCAGCCGTCGTGTTGCGCTGCGCGGCGCAGTGCAGGTTCGGAAAAGCCACCGACATAAACCGGTACCTGTTGCGACGGTGCCGGGCGCATTTTGAGTGCAGGGAAATCGTAGAAGTCACCGTGGTGCTCTACCATCTCGCCCGTCCACAGTTTTTGCATCACCGCCAGTATTTCATCGGCGCGGGCGCCGCGTTTTGCAAATGCCTGGCCGCTGGCTGCGAATTCTTCCGACATCCAGCCCATGCCTGCACCGAGTGCAACACGGTTGTTGCTCATGATGGCAAGTGTGGCAAGAAACTTCGCGACATGCACAGGGTTGCGTGCGGGCAACACATAAACATTGGTGTAGAAACGCAGCTGTTGCGTGACGGCGGCCATGGCACTGATGGCAATCCATGGGTCAGGCCACGCAGTGTCTTCACTAAAACGTGGTTTGCCGTCTTTGGTGTACGGATAGGGTTGCGAAAAATGTTGCGGATAGATCAGGTGGTCGGACAGGGCTATCCAGCCGTAGTCGCATTCGTCAGCGGTGCGGGCGATGGCCGTGAGTTCAGCGGGATCACAAAGGGCGACGGGGATGGCGAATTGCATGATGGCACCGTTGACTTTTTTGTCACAGTAGCCTGCTTGTGATTTTGCTGCAATCCGTGACAGGCGCAATTACGGTGCGGATTTTCCACCCGCCAACATCACGAATCCCATTTTGTTGACGCCGGCCGTGCGTACCAATCCCATCACCTCCGCCACGCGTTCGTAGCGCACATCCTTGTCGGCTTGCAGATGCAACTCCGGCTGCGGACTTTTTTGTGCCAGGTCGGTGAGGCACTGCGTGAGTCCATCGTCTGCTACGGGTTCGCCGTTCCAGCTGATCTTGCCGTCAGCGGCAATGGCAAGATTCACCACGTCCGGTTTTTCCTGTGTCGCAGCACCTGTCGCTTTTGGTAAGTTGACCTTGATGGATTGTGTCATCAACGGCGTGCAGATCATGAAAATAATCAGCAGCACCAGCATCACATCCACCAGTGGTGTGGTGTTGATGTCAGCCATCGGCTGAGAACTGTTTTGGTCGAAATTGCCGAAAGCCATTATGCAGCTCCCGTCGTATTGCCGCGCGGTGCATTGAGCGGGCCGCCCAGCGTGAAGTAGACGTGCAGGTCGTGCGCAAAGCCGTCGAGATCGGCAACAATCAAACGTTGCGCGCGGTTGAAGGCGTTGTAGGCGAGCACGGCGGGAATGGCAACGAACAAACCAATGGCCGTCATGATCAGCGCTTCACCCACCGGGCCTGCGACTTTGTCGAGGCTCGCTTGTCCGGTTGCGCCAATCACGGACAGTGCGTGATAAATGCCCCATACCGTGCCGAGCAGGCCGACAAACGGTGATACCGAGCCTACCGATGCGAGGAACGTCTGGCCTTTTTCCAGCTCAGCCGTGACGCGGTTCAAGCCCTGGCGCAGTGCGCGCGTCACCATTTCATTCAATGATAAATCCGCACCTAGTTGTGCAGGGTGTTGCTGGAAACTGCTGCGCGCCTGTGCGCCGCGTTCGACCAGCTCGCTGTAAGCCGCCAGTTTGCTGAGCACTGCACGACCGGCATCCAGATCCTTGGCGCTCCAGAAACGATCCACTGCACCGGCACTCCAGTGTTGCAGGTGCGCAATCTTGAGGCTTTTTTTGAAAATAATGGCCCAGCTGCACAGTGACATGGTCAGCAGCAGTACCAGTACGCTGTGGGTGATGACATCACCTTGATGCCAAAATGTGGCGAGATCCAGATTGAATTCCATGCGCGATCCTCTCGTTTGTAAAAGTCACTTTTGCAGACTGAATTTTATGGGGACATCCACTTCGGATGCGATGGCTTCACTGCCACGTTTTGCCGGTACGAAACGCCAGCGTTCTACGGTCTTGCGGGCGGCATCGTCCAGGCGTGGAAACCCGGAAGACTTTTTAATCTGAATATTGCTGGGGCGGCCGTCGGCACTGACTTGTATGTGCAACAGTACCTGACCTTCTTCCCCCATACGCCGCGAGATACTCGGGTATTCCGGATGCGGATTGTGCAGGTAATCCGCCTCGTGGCTGGGTGGAATGATCACCGGCTCCGCTGCAGGCGGCGGCGCAACCGGTTGTGGTGGCGGCGTGGGGCGGGGTGGCTCCGGCGGTCTTTCCGGCTGTGGTTTTTTCGGCACAGGCTTGGGAACGGGTTTGGGGATCTCGGCTTCCGGTTCCGGTGGCGGCTCCGGTTTCGCAGGTTCCGGCGGCGGTGGTGGAACTGGCGCCGGCTCAGGCTCTGGTTCGGCGGCCACCAGATCAACCGTCATTTCCAGCTGTGCAGCGGAATCCGCCGGTGCCGGATGGTGGTTCAGCCATTGGTAGACCAGCACGCCATGCAACAGCACGGAGACAGCTAGCGTCGCCAGTGTCTGCGTATTGTCCTTGTTAAGCAGCATGAAGGGCATGGCAGGGCCTGTGTATCGAACGCCGCGCAGTTTATCTGCTGGCTGGGAGTGATACCACAGTGTTTTTGTCAATCTTGAGCCTGATGTTGTTCTCCTGTATAACGCCCTCGCTTCTGGAAGGTGCTCCGCGTGAGCGCTGAGTGGTGCCAGTATTGCAGGCCTCAAAACCATTGATCACGACAAGGACATAACATGAAAAACATTGTGAAAACGATTCCGTTGAGCTGTCTTGCGCTCGCCATTTCTGCTGCAAATGTTGCAGTCGCCGCAGAAGAAGGCAAGACGCGCACCTTGCAAGAGGTGGTGGTGACTGCCGAGAAGCGCGAAACCAAGGCGCAGGAAACGCCGATTTCGATGAGCGTGGCCGATAAGGATGTGATTGAAACGCGCGATGTCACCAGCATTGCCGATCTGCCGCAGTTGTCACCGAATTTGACCGTGGTGCCAGCGGGCGCGGGTTCAACCGGTTCGACGATCAGCATTCGCGGTGCGGCCACGCAGGATCCCATCGTCACGCAAAACCCGACCGTGGGTGTGTATGTGGATGGTGTTTATACCGGTAAGTCTGCAGGTTCCGTTCTCGATTTTGCCGATCTTGAGAGAGTAGAGGTCTTGCGTGGCCCACAGGGAACACTGTATGGACGTAATACCACGGGTGGAGCGATCAATCTGATTACCGCCAAACCCACCGGCAAATTCGGCTTCACGGAAACGGTGGATGTTGGCAATTACGATTACATGCGCAGTAAAACGGCGCTGAATTTCGATTCGATCGGTACTACCGGTGAAGGCCTGGGCAAGCTCAGCAGCAAGCTGACCTTCAATCGTGCCAAACGTGATGGTTTTTACGAAATTGATGGCGTTGGTGCGGGGGCCGGTTCTTACAGTGATCTGGATAATACCAGCGGCATGTTGCAGTTGCGTCTGGAAGCAACAGACAAGCTGATGGTGGATTACGCTTACGACAATACGCATATCGATGAAAATCCATTGGCCGTCACCATGACTGAAGATGGCACCGGTTTTCTTGGTGGATTGGTGAATACTGATCCGGATGATGGCACGTATGCCAATGCTCCTTCGGCGTTAGGCATTGGCGCCATCACCGATCTGGACACGGATGAGTTGTACAACCGTGTGAATGTGCAGGGTCATAACCTCACCATTAACTATGCGATGGCCGACAATCTGGATTTTCGCTCCATCACTTCACAGCGCAAGGTGGAGAACAAGGATGCGAATGATTTTGATGGATCTGCGGCTGCCAATGGCACTGCTGTGCGTGATATCGACGTCGACACTTTCTCGCAAGAATTTCAATTGATTGGTGAGCTGAACAAGCGTCTCAATTATGTGGTTGGCCTGTATTACGATCGAGAGGAAGGCACGGAAAACAACCCCCAAGTTTTCCTCACTGCCCCTGCGCCTACAACACCGCCGTTCACATCGCCATACACCATGTTGCGTTCCTTTACTGGTATCGATAATGAATCGAAAGCGTTGTATGGGCAGATGACGTATATTCCGGCGATTCTTGATGATCGTTTGTCGTTGACAGCGGGTCTGCGTTATACACAGGAATCGCGTCATACCGATCGCGATTTGCGTGTGTTGGTTGCGCCGAGCTTCTATGTGCCAATCGTAGACAACATCGAAGGTGACAAGGATTATCACGACCTGTCGCCTATGGTAAAAGCAGCTTTTCAGGCACAGGAAAATGTCAACGTGTATGCGAGCATTGCACGCGGATACAAAAGCGGTGCCTACAATGGTCGTGCAGCTTCTGCTGCTACGTTTGGCCCGGTTGATGCCGAAAGTGTGATTTCGTATGAACTGGGTTTGAAGTCGGAGTGGTTAGATAACACGCTGCAATTCAACGCGGCGTATTTCTACAATGATTTCCGCGATCTGCAACGCAATATATTCTCGCCATCCGGTGCGGGTACAACCAGCTTCATGACCAATGTCAGCAAGGCCACGACGCAGGGTATCGATGCTGAATTGGCTTATCTGCCGACGGATGCATTGCGTTTGTCAGCAGGCGTTGGTTACATTGATGCACGTTACGGCGATTGGGAAATCTGCGATCCGCTGGGTGGCGGTGGTCCTGGTTGTGCGAAAGTGGATATCGGTGACGATGCACACTTCTCGTCTACTCCACGCAAAACGGCTAGCGTGGCTGCAGAATACAGTTTTCCGCAAACTGCAATGGGTGCACCGGTGGCGCGCATCGACGCTTATCACCAGAGCGAAACCTGGTTTGATGCCAATCCGAGTGACATGAGCAAGGCTGATGCCTATACCCTGTGGAATGCACGTCTGGCGTTTAATCATGTGCCAGTGACTACCGGTGATTTGACGTTAGCCTTGTGGGGTAAGAACTTGACCAACGAGGAATACAATACGTTCGGTATTGAGTTCACTGCGCTGACCGGTGTGCCGTCCAGCGGTTACGCCCTCAACAACTGGGGTGATCCACGCACCTTTGGTTTGGAGTTGATCTACAAGTACTGATCGGTCTTCTCGTGCCAAAAAAACCCGCGCCTTGCGACGCGGGTTTTTTTGTGCCTGCGCATAACGCGGATCGACAGCTGTGGCTGTGTGCGTATCATGCGTCCCATCTATTTTTGCGAGGTGATGTATGGGGCCGTTGACAGGTTTGCGTGTGATTGAGCTGGCGGGCATCGGGCCGACGCCGTTTGGCGCCATGATGCTGGCGGATATGGGCGCAGAGGTGATCACCATTGAGCGCGCGGCGGGTATTCCCGGCTTGCGGCCGGTGGACCCGACGCTGCGCAATCGCCGCTCGATGGTGGTGAACCTGAAGAAACCGGAAGGCGTCGAGCTGGTGTTGAAACTGTGCGAGAGTGCCGATGCCTTGATCGAAGGCTATCGCCCCGGTGTAGCGGAGCGGTTGGGTCTGGGCCCGGAGGCAGTGCAGGCGCGCAATCCGAAACTCGTCTATGCACGCATGACCGGCTGGGGGCAGGACGGCCCGCTGGCGCAAACCGTAGGGCATGACATCAACTACATCGCCATTACCGGCGTGTTGGAAAAAATGGGCCGTGATGCCGGGCGTCCGGTGCCGCCTTTGAATCTGGTGGGGGATTTTGGCGGCGGCGGCATGTTCATGGCGTTTGGTGTGGTCTGCGCCATGCTGGAAGCGCAGCGTTCCGGCAAGGGGCAGGTGGTGGATGCCAATATTGTCGATGGCGCAGCGACACTGATGGCGTATCTGTACAGTTACGAAAAAAATCCGTTTTTCAAACCTTTCAAGGATCGTGGTCATCATCTGTTCGGTGGCAGCAATCACTTCTATAACACCTACGAATGTGCCGATGGCAAGTTTGTCTCGGTGGGTGCACTGGAAGTGCAGTTCTATCTCGATTTCATCGAGCGCCTGGAATTAGACAAAGCGGAATTCGAGAACCAGTGGCTCGGCCACCCTGAACAGGATCTGGCGAAAATTCCCGAACTGGAAGCGAAGGTGGCAGCCGTTTTCAAAACCAGAACGCGTGCTGAATGGGAGACAGTTTTCGAAGGCAGCAGCGCCTGTTTTGCGCCGGTGCTGAATATTGAGGAAGCCGCACAGTATCCCCACAACGTGGCGCGCAAGACCTTCATCGAAGTCGATGGTTTGCTGCAACATGCACCGGCGCCGCGTTTTTCACGTTCGCAACCGCAAGAACCGGTAGTGCCACGCGTGGCGGGTGAGGATACCGACGGTGTGCTGGCGAGTTTCGGTTACAGCAACGAGACGATTGCCGAGTTGCGCGCAGCCGGTGTGGTGGCGGGTTGACGCGGTGAAGCTTTATTTTGATGGCAGGTCGCGGTAGCGCTGCACGCTTTTGTCTGTGCTTTGTACCAGTGCTGCCGTGGGCTGGTAATCGGAGGAAAGGATGTCCTTCTCCGACTGATAATGGTTTAACTGAAGCGCTAACACATTCATACCGGTGAAAAACAGGTTTTCCGTACTGAATTCCTGCTTGTGATTTTTTCTGTGCGCAGCAACCCAGTTGTCTGCACATCCGTTGCTGCACCAGATGAAATACGGCACTTCCACTTCGCTTTTGGTGGCTTTCGGATAGCCATGCCCGCAACTGTTGACGCCATTTTCGTAAAAGCGTTCGCCGTGATCGCTGACATACAGCATCACGGCGTTTTCTTCCTGTTCCAGACGCGCCATGATCTGGTCGAGAATGCTGTCGGTGTAAAGAATGCTGTTGTCGTACTCGCTCAGGGTTTCGCGTTGCTTGTCATTGAAAGCAGTATGTTCCTGGTAGTCTGCAGCGTGAAATTGCGCCATGTCTTTCGGGTAACGTTTGGCATAAGCCTGATGGCTGCCCTGCAGGTGCATGATGATGAAGCGTAGTTTGCTGTCGTTTTGCAGTGCTGTTTCCAGTGGATGCAGCAGAATGTCGTCGTAGGTGCCGCCGTAAAATTCCGTGTTGGTGTACAGCGCAGTATCGGCTTCGTGTGCAAACAGGGAAATCAGTGAGTCGAATTGTCCGACGCGACCCTGGTTGGAGATCCACCAAGTTTGGTATCCGGCTTCTTTTGCTGCCGTGATGATGGAGGGGCGCGTCATGAACAGATCCGGTTGCTGCGCAGTGGCAGGCGTCAACAATTTGGAAATGCTGGGCACGGTCTGATTGGCGGGGGCGATGGCGTTATCAAATACCAATAAATTGTCTTTGCGTGCATCCAGTTTCGGTGTGGTGTTGCGTGCATAACCGTACAGACTGAGATTCTTGCGGCGCATGGATTCACCCAGCACCAGCACTACCGTGCGCGGCTGTGTGTCTGTCATGGTTGCCTGGTAGTGATATTGCTGGCGTATATCCTGGTTTTTTTTCAGCCAGTGGCGGTAATCCACCCACTCCCTGATATTGACCAGCATGCGCACGCTAGGCACCTGCATGTTGAGCAGGCTGGCGCGTGTCCACCAGTGTTGCATTTCCGGCCACTGTTGCGTTTGCGCGGCAACGGCAGCGCGCTGGTAGCCGAACACGATCAGTGCAACCAGACACATGGCTGCGCCGCTGTGTGCCAGTGGGCAGGGCGGGTGCGCGTTGATTTTTTTGCGCAGCCACAGAAGGCTGTTGAGTAAATACAGCAGAAATCCGCTGACAATCAGTGCGAGTTTCAAGGAGAACTGGAAGTGCAGGTATTCAACGGCTTCGTGCAGATCAGTGCCGAGCATGGCATCAATGGCGCCCACGGAAATCGGTGCTGCGTACAGTGCAACGTGTGCAGAAGCAATTAACCCGGAGATGGTGAGAAACGTGGTGATGAGTATGAAGCCTGCACTCTGCAGGCGACCGAGATATTGCGTGCAGCAGGCCAGGAACAGTGCCAGCAACAGCACGATGAGGCTGGTATCGAATGCATACGCCGCGCGTTTGTCGTACAGGTAATACACGCCGGGAAAATCGTATATCCATTCCAGCGCAAAGGCGGGCAACAGCCCCAGCAGATACCAGCCGGTGAGCCAGCCGAGTTCTGTCCACTTGTGCCAGCGAGCCTGTTTTGCAAAACGTTTATACATTGTTATCGGCTGTTGCCTGAATGATGCGTGGGGCTTGGTGTTCAGTGCCTTAGACAGCAAGAGAGGTTTTTTGTTGCATGGCTTGCAGGCGTGCGCGAATACTCTGTTCGATGCCGGCACTGCCGAGACCGCAGGCATCCAGCAGATCGGTGTGTTTGCCGTGGTGCAGGAAGGTGTCGGGCAAGCCGAGATTGAGCACAGGGATGTTGATGCCATGGGCGTGCAGGCATTCGTTGACGGCAGAACCGGCGCCGCCCATCACGGTGTTTTCTTCCAGCGTCACCAGCAGGTCGTTTTGTTCCGCCAGTTGCAGTACTAAGTGTTCATCGAGTGGTTTGACAAAGCGCATGTCGGCCACTGTGGCGTTCAAATTTTCAGCTGTAGCGACTGCACGAGTGAGCAGGGCACCGAAGTTGAGAATGGCAACACGCTTGCCTTCACGGCGTTCGCTTTTATAAACGATGCGGCCTTTACCAAGCGGCAACGTTGTCATTTCTCGCGCAATCACGGCATTGGGGCCTTGCCCGCGCGGGTAGCGCACTGCGGCCGGGCCGGTGTGCTGGTAACCGGTGTAAAGCATCTGGCGACATTCGTTTTCATCGGACGGCGCCATCACCAGCATGTTGGGAATACAGCGCAGGTAACTGAGATCAAAACTGCCGGCGTGGGTGGCACCGTCTTCGCCTACCAAGCCGGCGCGGTCGATAGCAAACAGCACGTCCAGATCCTGCAGGGCGACATCGTGTACCAGCTGATCGTAAGCGCGCTGCAGGAAGGTGGAGTAGATAGCTACCACCGGCTTCATGCCGTCGCAGGCGAGGCCGGCTGCCAGTGTCACGGCGTGCTGCTCGGCGATGGCTACATCGTGAAAGCGATCCGGATACTGCTGGCTGAAGGCCACCATGCCGGAGCCTTCGCTCATGGCCGGGGTGATGCCTATCAGGTTGGGGTCGCTGGCGGCCATGTCGCACAGCCATTGGCCAAATACATCTTGATACTTAGGTCCTTTGGGCTTGTCATCGACAGCCTGCACCTTTGGCTTGGCGTCAATCTTGGACAGGGCGTGGTAGCCGATAGGGTCGGCCTCCGCCGGCGCAAAGCCCTTGCCCTTGGTGGTGATGACGTGCAGCAGCTGCGGGCCGGGGAGCTCGCTCAGGTTGCGCAGCGTGTGCACCAGATCCTGCAGGTTGTGGCCGTCGATGGGGCCTATGTAGTTGAAACCCAGTTCCTCGAACAGCGTGCCGGGTGCAACCATGCCCTTCATGTGTTCTTCGGTGCGCTGGGCCAGGGCAAAGGCCGGGGGAATCTTGGATAACACTTTCTTGCCACCACTGCGCACCGAGGTGTACAGCTTGCTGGACCAGATCTTGGCGAAGTAGGTGGCCAGACCGCCGACCGGGTGCGAGATCGACATGTTGTTGTCGTTCAACACCACCAGCATGTCGGCACCGGCATGGCCGGCGTGGTTCAGTGCTTCGAAGGCCATGCCGGCGGTCATGGCACCATCGCCAATCACTGCCACTGCCTTGCGCTTGCGACCTTGTGCCTTGGCGGCCAACGCCATGCCCAGAGCGGCAGAAATGGAAGTGCTGGAATGGCCGACGCCAAAGGTGTCGTATACGCTTTCGCTGCGTTTTGGGAAACCGGAAATGCCGTCCTGCTGGCGGATTTTCAGAATCTCGTCGCGGCGGCCAGTGAGGATCTTGTGTGGATACGTCTGGTGGCCGACGTCCCATACCAGCCTGTCTTCCGGCGTGTGGTAGACGTAGTGCAGGGCGATGGTGAGCTCGATCACACCGAGGCCAGCGCCGAAGTGGCCACCGCTCTGGCCGACGCTGTAGAGCAGGTATTCACGCAGCTGCTTTGCCAGTTCCGGCAGCTGTTCTTCAGCCAGATCGCGCAGCCGCGCCGGGCTGCTGATGGCGTCGAGCAGGGGCGTGTGCGGGCGGGTGAGGGGGATTTCCTTGAACATGGCTGCTACAAGCATGACAACTACGGCGGCAAAAGTCCGGCAATTCTACCGGATGCGCGGGGGAGGTGTCTGTAGGTGCGTATCAGCCCTCATCCGCCCGGTGGGCACCTTCTCCCACGAGTGGGAGAAGGAAAAACAGCAGCGCAGTGGTGATAGAGCAAACCCTCTCCTGAATCAGGAGAGGGTGGCGCGTAGCGCGCGCCGGGTGAGGTTACTGCACGAAACCGTGTTCGTGGATGCTGGAACCACGGAACATACCGCTCAGCGGATAAACCGTGTTGGCATCGTGCTGTGACGGATCCAGCGGGAAAGCATCCACAACGTCATTCCAGCCATCGTTGTCATCATCCGGGTCGGCGTTGTTGCCGATACCATCGAGATCATTGTCGGCCCAGTCGCTGGCATCCAGCGGGAACTTGTCGATGGCATCATTCACGCCGTCGCCATCGGTATCCGCTGCGGCTGGGTTGGTGTGCAGCACAAAGAATTCGTGGCCGTCACTGAGGCCGTCGCCATCGCTGTCTTCCAGCGAAGGGTCTGTGCCCCATGTGAATTCCTGCAGGTTGTTCACGCCGTCGCCGTCCATGTCATCAAAGCCATCGAAGGCGAAGCTGTCATCCGTACAGCAGCCATTCCACGGCAGGTTTTCCCACCATGCGGGCATGCCATCGAAATCCGCATCAAGATCCATGTCGAAGCCATGAGCATGTGTGGGATCAACGTCATGACGGTCGTCGCTGATACCGCCGTCCCCATCAGTGTCGCCACTTTGCGGATCAGTGCCGAGCGCAAACTCTTGCAGCGGTGTGAGCAAATCCCAGTCACCGAATTCCGGATCATTGGCATCGTTGGCGTTGTACGGATCCAGGCCGTGTGCCAGTTCCCACGCATCGGGCAGGCCGTCGTTGTCGCTGTCGATGTTGTATGCGGTGTTGGTCGGCCACGGATCGCTGTTGTCATTCAGACCGTCGCCATCGCTGTCACCGACTTGCGGGTTAGTGCCGGCGGCAAATTCCTGCAGGTTGCTGAGCGTATCCATGTCGAGATCAAACGCGGCATCGGCGCTGTTGTTTTTATCCAGTGGCGGGTGCGCATCTTCGTAAGCGTCGGGCAAGCCGTCGTCGTCGCTGTCGAGTGCGTACTGCGCGTCCATCGGCCAGTGGTCGTCGCCATCGTTCACGCCATCGCGATCGGAATCGGCCAGCATCGGATCGGTGCCGGCTTTGAACTCGTCGAGATTGCTCAAGCCGTCGGCGTCTTGATCGTAACTGCCGTTGTACGGGTCAGTCGGTTGTAAGCCGTGAGCGGCTTCCCAGCCGTTGGGCATGCCGTCGTTGTCGTCGTCGCGATCTTGCGCAATATCGGGCCAAGTGCCGTTCCGGTATTCCTGCAGGTTGTTCACGCCGTCGCCGTCCATGTCATCAAAGCCATCGAAGGCGAAGCTGTCATCCGTACAGCAGCCATTCCACGGCAGGTTTTCCCACCATGCGGGCATGCCATCGAAATCCGCATCAAGATCCATGTCGAAGCCATGAGCATGTGTGGGATCAACGTCATGACGGTCGTCGCTGATACCGCCGTCCCCATCAGTGTCGCCACTTTGCGGATCAGTGCCGAGCGCAAACTCTTGCAGCGGTGTGAGCAAATCCCAGTCACCGAATTCCGGATCATTGGCATCGTTGGCGTTGTACGGATCCAGGCCGTGTGCCAGTTCCCACGCATCGGGCAGGCCGTCGTTGTCGCTGTCGATGTTGTATGCGGTGTTGGTCGGCCACGGATCGCTGTTGTCATTCAGACCGTCGCCATCGCTGTCACCGACTTGCGGGTTAGTGCCGGCGGCAAATTCCTGCAGGTTGCTGAGCGTATCCATGTCGAGATCAAACGCGGCATCGGCGCTGTTGTTTTTATCCAGTGGCGGGTGCGCATCTTCGTAAGCGTCGGGCAAGCCGTCGT